>NZ_WIWC01000024.1 GCF_009600315.1 Pseudomonas helleri
AAAGCCTTGGCTATGCAATATGATGCTCCTGCGTCAATTCAATAACCGTGTTGCACTCAGCTCCTGCAACCGCCATGCTTGTAACGTTTCTGATGCCTGATCTTCGGGTTATACATTTTGTCTAGATGTGTATTGAGCGTGACGACATCAGGCAGGTCTAGGCCGATTATTTCTGGCGCCTGACGTGTCATTGACTACGCTGCACTGGATCGAAAGTGCAGGCGCGCTCCGTATCGAAGCTCTTCATTTCGTTACGGTTGGTTTATCAAAGATGTTCAGGAGGCCCCCCGGGTTTGTCCAATTTCAAAGCAGTCATTGTGTTCTTCCTACTGTTGCTCTCGGGCAACGGCATGCTTGAAGCGGCACCCACCCTGGCCTCTGTTATCAAAGCTGAAGAGACCGACGGCAAGCCTCCGGTGTTGGTCGATGGTGGGCTGCTGGGTGCTTTGGGTGCCGGCATGGATGAGGTACAGGGCAAACTGGGCTTGAGCGTGGACCTGCTGGATACCTGGAGTGTACGCAGCCAGAAAGCGGCTGATGAGGCCGGGGCGTTGGTCGAGCAGGCATTTAGGCAGCCGTCCTGGAGCAGCATGGGTGACTTCGTACTGTTGTCGGCGATCGGGCTGGGTGTTTTTTTCGGGTTGATGCTGGCAGGTCGATTACTGGCCCGCTACATCGATAACCATCGACTGATCGAAACCCGGCCGCGTATACAGGCGCTTGTGAGTTATGCCGTGCCGTACCTGTTTCCAGCGCTACTGACCTTGATGCTGACGCTGTATGCCAGTCGTTTTGTGCAAGACACCCTGGGTCGTTCGCTTGGCCTGATCCTGGCGTATGCCGGCAGTGGTGGGGTGTTTTGTGCGGCGCTGGTGCTGTCACTCAGCACCTTGTTTGACGTTGGGCACAAGCGGCGTGCCGTCCAGATTATTCGCCAATATTCGGCACGCTCGCTGTTTCTGATCGGTTTTTTTGCAGCGCTGAGTGACGCAATGAGCAGTCCGCTGATGGCGCAGCAGATCGGTCGCGACCTGGCGAGCTGTCTCTCGGTGCTTACCGGGTTGCTGGCCTGTGGTTTTTTTGCCTACCTTGCAATCAAACTGAGGCGGCCCGTGGCCCACCTGATTCGCAACCGTGCGCTGGCGCAGCGTCTCGGGCAACCCGCTTTGCAGGAGTCCTTACGGATTTTTTCGGTTTTGTGGTATTGGCCGATTTTGCTGATGCTGTTGGTCAGTGCGCTCAATTTGCTGGGGGTCGGCGAAGGCAGTGAGCGTGCGCTGCGCAATGCCTTGCTGACCTCGGGTCTGCTGATCGGTACGGTGTTTATGAGTACGATTCTGCACCACTGGTTTCGTACCCGGGCGCAGCGTTCGGGCGCCTATAAAGAGCGTTTTGTGAGTGTGATCTACGCCTTGTTGCGGGTGGCGCTGGCGGTGACCT
Organism: Pseudomonas helleri; assembly: GCF_009600315.1. Taxonomy (GTDB): domain Bacteria; phylum Pseudomonadota; class Gammaproteobacteria; order Pseudomonadales; family Pseudomonadaceae; genus Aquipseudomonas; species Aquipseudomonas helleri_A. The sequence continues at coordinate 1,441 of NZ_WIWC01000024.1, forward strand.
TTATCGAGTTGCTGGCGCAAATATGGGGTTTTTCCTTGCTGGCTTTTGCTTCAGACAGCAGTACCGGGAAAGTCATCAGCGATTCACTCGGGCATATCCTGCTGATTCTGTTGGTGACCTGGTTGGCCTGGGTGGTGCTTGATACGGCCATCCAGCAAGCACTGGAGCCTGCGAACCCGCGACGCGGCTCTCATGCGCCCAGCACGCGGATCAAAACCATCCTGCCGTTGATGCGTAACGCGATCAAAGTGATTCTGGTGGTGGTCTGCACCATCACCACCATGGCCAATCTGGGTGTCAATGTGGCGCCTTTTCTGGCCGGTGCCGGCGTCATCGGCTTAGCCATAGGCTTCGGTTCACAGCAACTGGTGCAGGACGTGATTACGGGTCTTTTCATTATTATTGAAGACACCATCTCGGTCGGTGACTGGGTGGTGGTCGATTCCAGCCATGCTGGCACGGTGGAAGGGCTGACCATTCGGACCCTGCGTCTGCGCGACTCTCGGGGGTTTGTTCATTCAGTACCCTTTGGACAGATCAAGGCCGTCATTAACCATTCCCGGCAATTTGCATACGCTTATTTTTCCGTACAGTTTACCTATGACACCGACATGGATAAGGCCACAGAGCTGATCCGCGAAGCAGGACAGCAGATCAGCAATGACCCTTTATTAAGCCTCAGTTTGCAAGGCACGCTGACCATCTTCGGGGTCGACAGCATGACCCTCGACGGCGTGACCATTACGGCGCAATTTCGAACCGTGTCCGGCGCGCAAAACAGCGTGAGCCGTGCATTCAATGACCGAGTCAAAAAGCTTGTGGATAAATCGAGTGAAGTGCATTTTGCGCAACATTATCCACAGGGCTTTTTGCTTCCTGTTCGCGAGGCGGGGGAGGGCACGGCACCCGTGGCTCAACAAGCGCGGTCTACAGTGCTACTGACAGACATGCCCGGCAGCCGGAGCGAGGGTCAATGAGCCAATGCGCAGTTTGTCAGTGACGACAGGCGGATAAACCCGCAAAATGCGCAATTGTTGATCACGGCCAACGGTTTTCAAGGTTGGTTTCTGGTATATATCACCGTTTGAATAGACTGAGCCTGCACACTCTATGCGAATGCGCCTTATGTTACTGGGCGGCGGAAATGCTCTCGGGCAGGCGCTGATCCGTCAGGGTGCCGAGGAAGACATTAATTTCCTCGCCCCGCGTCCGCCGCAAGACGGCTGGGACGCTGCAAGCCTCACCCAACTGCTTGATGACACCCGTCCAGATGCGGTAATTAACCTCGCTTACTACTTCGACTGGTTCCAGGCGCAGACCGTGGACGAGACTCGTCTCGCGGCTCAAGAGCGCTCTGTCGAGCGGTTGGCTGAGTTGTGCCAGCATCACAACATCATTTTGTTGCAACCCTCCAGCTATCGCGTGTTCGATGGTTCGCGGGCAACGGCCTATAGCGAAAAGGACGAACCTGTTCCGCTCGGGTTGCGCGGTCAGGCCTTGTGGCGTATTGAGCAAAGCGTAAGGGCCATTTGCCCGCAACACGTTTTGCTGCGTTTTGGCTGGCTGCTGGATGACAGTCCCGATGGCACGCTGGGGCGCTTTCTTGCCCAGGCTGAAAAGCCGGGCGAAGTGTTTCTGGCCGATGATCGGCGCGGTAATCCTACGCCAGTAGATGACGCTGCCAGGGTGATTATCTCTGTGCTCAAACAGCTCGATTGTGCGGCGCCGCTTTGGGGCACCTATCACTACGCCGGGCATGAGGCGACAACCCCGCTGGCGTTGGGGCAAGCGATCTTGACCGAAGCACGCAATTTGCATCCACTGGCCATCGAAAGCCCAACGCCGCAGGCTCACGCAGCGTGCCCGGACGCGGCTCAAGAGCCGCAACATGCCGTGCTGGCCTGCAAAAAAATTCTACACACCTTCGGAATCAAGCCCCGCGCCTGGCGTGCGGCGCTTCCGACTTTACTTGACAGGTTTTATCGTCATGGTTAATGCACCCGTTTTAGTCACTGGCGGCGCCGGATTTATTGGTTCCAATCTGGTTGATGCATTGTTGGCCAAAGGCTACGCCGTTCGAATTCTCGATGATTTATCCACAGGCAAACGAAGCAACCTGCCGCTGGATAATCCCAAGGTCGAGCTGATCGAAGGTGACGTGGCGGACGCAGCATTGGTCCACAAGGCCATGAACGGTTGCAGCGCAGTGGTTCATCTGGCGGCAGTCGCTTCGGTACAAGCCTCGGTAGACGACCCTGTGCGTACCCATCAAAGTAATTTCATTGGCACCTTGAATGTCTGCGAAGCCATGCGCCAGACCGGGGTCAAACGGGTTGTTTTTGCCTCCAGTGCGGCGGTTTATGGCAATAACGGTGAGGGTGAGTCGATCGCTGAAGACACGCCCAAAGCCCCGCTGACACCTTACGCATCGGACAAACTGGCCAGTGAGTACTACTTGAATTTCTACCGTCGTCAGCACGGTCTGGAACCGGTGATTTTTCGCCTGTTCAACATCTTCGGCCCGCGTCAGGATCCGTCATCGCCTTACTCGGGCGTGATCAGTATTTTCAGTGAGCGCGCGGTGAAGGGCTTGCCCATCACCATTTTTGGCGACGGCGAGCAAACGCGTGACTTCTTGTACGTGGGTGACCTGGTCAACATTCTGATGCAAGCCATCGAGGCCACAGACGTTGAGGAAGGTGCGGTGAACGTGGGTTTGAACAAAGCCACTACGCTCAACCAAATGCTTAAAGCGTTGGGCGAGGTGGTGGGAGCGTTGCCACCGATCAGCTATGGCCCGGCCCGTTCGGGTGACATCCGGCATTCCCGGGCTGACAACAGCCGTCTGTTGCAGCGTTTTACACTGGGTGAAACGACGCCCATGAGTGAAGGGCTGGCCCGATTGCTTGGTCGATAAACCACCCGCCCATTAAAAAAGCGCCTGTCACCGGCGCTTTTTTTTACGGCTAATTTAGAACTTGTAACCGATGCCTACCATGTACACGAACGGGTCCACGTCTACGTTGACCTTGGCACGGGTGCCTGGGGCAACGGCGTTGTTTTCTACCGTCGCGCGGGTATCGATATCGATATAACGCGCCTGGGCGTTGATCATGATGTTATCGGTCAGCATATAGTCCGCACCGATCTGCCAGGCCAGGCCCCACGAGTTTTTCGCCTTGAAGTTGTCAAAGCCTGCTGCGCTGGCGCTGCTGCCGACGTGTTCGTCGTAGATCCAGGTGTAGTTGATGCCGGCGCCGACGTAAGGCTGGAAGACGGATTTAGGGTCCAGCGGGTAATACACAACGCTCAGTGTTGGAGGCAAGTGCTTGAGGCTGCCCAGCTTGCCGTTGGCCGCCGCGAGGCCTGTACCTTTGAGTTTGACGTCGTGTTCAAACGGGGTAGCTGCCAGCAATTCAATACCCACATGGTCAGTGATCATGTAAGCAAAGTTGAGACCCAATTGGGTGTCGCTGCTCATGGTCGCCTTACCGCCCAAATCGGCACCCGCCAACGGGCCTTGATCAACCTTGACGCTGGAGCTGTCGGCTTTCGGGTTAACCGTGATAGCACCGGCACGCAAGATGATGTCGCCTTCCGTGTGTGCTTGAGCCAGAGGCGCGACAACAGCGAGCGCTAGGGCAGCGACGCTGAGCAAGGACTTGTGCATTGGAGCTCCATTGGGATATTTAAAATTTATATAACCAATGGTAATGAGCGAAAGGTGCACTTAAGTTGACTTGGCTCATGAAAAGGTAAAGTTGTGAAAAATTCGTTAAAAGTTAAATGCCAGGGAGAGGGGACTAAAGTCAAAAGCAGATTAGCGCCACACCTTCGATCTAGCCCCCTCTCCCTCTGGGAGAGGGTTGGGGTGAGGGTTATTCAGGCAACTCATACACAACGATTTTCTGTGCATCCATCTGATACCCCGCGTCTGCCAGCTCGCTGCTGCTGGCCTTGACCTGCAAAGCCCCGACAATCCAGTACGGTTGATACAGCTCATCCACCTGAACCCCGGCCTTGCTGGTCACATGTACGATCTGATTGGAGGGCGGCGGTGGCACGTGAATGCAGGCGCCAAAGTATGGCACCAGCAAAAACTCGGTCGTACGGCCCGCCTCATTGACTTCCAACGGCACGATATAGCCCGGCAACCGAATCAGTTGGCCGTCCAGCGACGTGACCACCGGCGCATTGGGCAAGTCCTGTTTGGCCGCCGGAGCGGACTCCATATCGCCCATCTGTGACAGGTCATGCATCGGCGCCATGTCTGGCACTTCGGGCGCTGCGTCCGGCGGGATCATTTCCGACCAGGTCAGCTCCTTCGGCTCAGCCGCCCACACAGGCGTGGCGATCAACAGCAGCAGGGCAAGCAGCGCGCGGGACAGGGCGGGCATCTTCATAAATCCAGGCTCATAAACGAATGGACAGACCATCGGCCAGCGATTGTCGGTAGGCGCGCCATGCGGGCACGCAGCCCATCAACAGGGCGGCCGCCAGAATACCGCCGAGCAGGGTCCATTCATATTCAGTTGGCCAGGACAGCGGCAAATATATCCCGTAGTTCGATTGCACATAGCCTTGTGCCACCGCGATGCACAGGTAGAGCAAGCCAACACCTGCCACGACTCCAGCCAACGCCAAGGCCAAGGCTTCGAACACTAATAAAGTGGCGATATGCCAAGGCCGGGCGCCGACGGAGCGCAAAATGGCCATCTCCCGGCGACGCTCGTTGAGGCTGGTCAAAATCGCGGTGAGCATGCCAATCAAGCCGGTCAACACCACAAACAGTGACACCACGAACAACGCCTTTTCAGCGGTGCTCATCAGGCTCCACAGCTCTTGCAGGGCTACACCGGGCAAAATGGCCATCATCGGCTCGCCGCGGAAGTCGTTGATTTCACGCTGCAAGGCAAAGGTCGAAATCTTGCTGTTCAAACCCAGCATAAACGCGGTGATGGCTTGTGGCGTCAGGTCCATGTTGCGTGCCTGATCCGCCGTGACACGTCCCGCGCCGCGGGCTGGCACGCCGTTGTGCCAGTCGATATGAATCGCTTCCATACCGCCCAGACTGATATGCAGCGTGCGGTCGACCGGCGTGCCGGTACGTTTGAGAATCCCGACCACGGTGAACGGCTTGTCATCATGTTTGACCAGGCTGATGGCCGCCACGCCGTGGGCCAGTACCAGCTTGTCGCCCAGTTTGTAATGCAGGGCCTCAGCTACTTCGGCCCCCAACACCACCTCAAAGGGGTCAGTGGCAAAGGGCCGTCCCGTGGCCAGTTCGAGGTTTTGCCGATGGCCGTACTGATAGTGCTCGAAATAAGCCTCGCTGGTGCCCATCACCCGATAGCCACGGTGCGAATCGCCCAGTGACATGGGGATTGCCCATTTCACTTTCGGGTTATTGGCGAAGTGTTCAAAGCTATCCCAGCGAATGTTGTTGGTGGCATTGCCGATGCGGAACACCGAATACAGCAGCAAATTCACTGAGCCGGAACGCGCACCCACGATCAGGTCGGTGCCGCTGATGGTGCTGGCAAAGCTGGCGCGGGCTTCGGTTCGCACCCGCTCCACGGCCAGCAGCAGGCAGACCGACAGGGCAATGGCGAACGCGGTCAGCAGCGCGGTAAAACGTCGATTGGCCAGACTGGCCATCGCAAGACGAAACAAATACATCTCAGACCTCTGCCGGTGTGGCGGCGCGATTGAGTTCAGACAACGACAGGTTGCGGTCGAACAGCGGCGCCAGACTTTGATCGTGGCTGACAAACAGCAAGCTGGCGCCTGCGTCGCGGCACTCGGCAAACAGCAGCTGGATAAACGCTTCACGGGCGTCGGCGTCGAGGGCTGAGGTGGGTTCGTCAGCAATAACCAGTTCAGGTTGGCCAATCAACGCGCGGGCGGCGGCCACTCGTTGTTGCTGGCCGATAGACAGGGAATCGGCGCGACGCTCCAGCAGGTTTGGATCTTTAAGGCCCAAATGCGCCAACAGGGTTTGCGCAGCCTTATCCACACTGCCATGCCGTTGCTGGGCGCGGCTGGCGCGCAGTTTGGAAAAGTGGCAAGGCAGTTCGACGTTTTCGCGCACCGATAAAAACGGCAGCAAATTGAATTGCTGAAAGATATAGCCCGTGTGGTCGACCCGGAAACGATCACGAGCACCAGAGCCGAGTTCACTCAACTCCTGACCCAGTAAACGAATGGTTCCGCTGTTGGCTTTTTGCACGCCGCCCAGCAAACCCAGCAAGGTGGTCTTGCCGCTGCCGCTAGGGCCTTTGAGAAACAGGGTTTCACCCGGTTCCAGGCGAAAGGACGGAATATCCAGCAACACGGGGTGTCCCGGCCAGCTGAAACTCAAGTTGGCGAGTTCGATAAGCGCTTGGGTCATGGGTAAAGACTGTCGCCTGCAATGGGGTAAACATTAGGCCGTCGCAGCCTGTGGCCACGACGACACCTGCGCTTTTGCTTAAAACTTCAATGTCGGCGCTTTCGGTGTTGCTTCTACCGATTGCTGCCCGGTGCTGCCGATCAGTTGTACCTTGATTGTGTGAGTGCCGGGGAACGTCTTGAAGAATTGAGTCAGATCCAGCGTCTTTAAAGCGTCCGGCTGGCTGCAGGTGAAGGCGTAATGCGCTTCGATATCGCTGTGGTGGTGTTCGCCTTTGGCCGCGCCTTCTTCAGGTGCAGGATCAAAAAGCGGGCTCTTCAATTCTTGAGCATCGGCTGTGCAGCCAGCGGCTTTTGGAAGGCTGAACAGCACAAGTGGATTTTCCAGTTGCTGGCGCGCTGAAGCAACTTTGGCTTTATCCGCATCAGTGGTCGCGACGTGCTCGAATCCCACCAGATTCATCGAAGGGCCGTCGAGGTCCAGTTCCAGGGTTTGACCGTCCAGAGCGACGTTCAGACTACCGACGCCATGTTCATGAGGTGGCAAGCTGCCGTGTTCGTGGTCGTGATCATGCGCGTCGGCGGCATGCGCCATGGCCAGTGGTAACAAGGCAAAAGGCAAGGCAAGAAGCAAACGGCGCATAGCAAGACTCCAGCGAAAGGATGAATAAATTGTTATGTGATCTTATAACAGCATTGGCGGGGAGTTTGCCTGCGTGCTTGGCGTTACGCAAGACGCGTGGGAGCATGGCTTCATGAAACTTTTGGAGTGGCAGTGATGGTGCGCATTCGCGGCATGATCGGCGATTGGCCGGTGGATTTGACGGTGGAGCTGGATGACAGCGATTGGGCGAAGTTGGGCTCGCAGTTGCAGGTCAGCGAAGCGCCGACCAGCCCGGCGCCCGCCAAGCCGGTGAGTCAGGACGATGCGGTCTGGGAAACTACCAAGGACTTGCTGCGTAAAGCCGGGCAACTGAGCGGGCCAGAATTGCTTGGGCAGCTTGAAGCCCTGACCGGCAGCACCGGCGCCGGCAAGCGCTTGTTGGTGCGCTTGCGCCACTGCGCCGAGGTGAAGGTGGTCAGTGGTGCCGATTCACCGATTTATAGCTGGATTGACCGGCAACCCTAATCTTTGTAGCCGCTGAGGAGCGTAGCGAGGCTGCGTTCGAGCGCGAAGCGGTCGTAAACCCGGATTGCTTGATTTACCAGACACGCAGCAGGTGTCTGGTTTTGCGACGGCTGCGCCGCCGGACGCAGCCTCGCTTCGCTCCTCAGCTGCTACGTGGCGGTGGGTTTAGTACAGCGCTGCGAACAACTTGCGGCGGTAAGTGGTGACCAGCGGGTGATCGTTGCCCAGCAGGTCAAACACTTGCAGCAAGGTCTTGTGGGGGATGCCTTCGTTGTAGCTACGGTTGCGGGTAAACAGTTTCAGCAAACCGTCCAGAGCGGCCTCATATTGCTGGCGCGCCAGTTGCTGAATCGCCAGTTGATACGCGGCTTCGTCATCCTGTGGGTTTTGCGCAATGCGGGCTTTCAAGTCAGCCACATCCGGCAAGTCGGCTGCCTGGCGCAGGAAGGTGACTTGCGCCTTGGCACCCGCCAGCTCAGCTTTGTGCTCGTCACTTTTAACCGCGTCCAGCACGGCTTGTGCTTCAGCCAGTTCGCCACGCTCGGCCAGGCAGCGACCATAAAAAATCAGCGCTTTGGCGTTGGTGTTGTCTTCAGTCAGGATGTTTTTAAGCACCGCCTCGGCGTCAGCAAACCGGCTTTCGGCAAATAACGCTTCAGCCTGCACCATCGGGTCTTCTGCGGCGGGTTCGGGCATCACGACATGGGGGGCGAGCATGGCGCGAATCGCGGATTCCGGCTGTGCTTCCTGAAACCCGTCGACCACCTTGCCGTCTTTAAACAGCACCACGGTCGGCAGGGTTTGAATCCCGATACGGCCGACAATGTCTTGCTCGACGTCGCAATTAACCTTGGCCAGCAGCAACTCGCCCTGATAGTCCTCGGCAATCTGTTCCAGAATCGGCAGCATCACCTTGCACGGTGCGCACCATTCAGCCCAGAAATCCACCAGAACCGGTTGGTCGAATGACGCCTGGACAACCTGTTTGTCAAAGTCTGCAGAAGTCACGTCGAAGCTGTAAGCAGGTGTTGGCTGATTCATGTTGTGTCTCGAAGCAGGTAAAAATTAAGGCAACTATAAACCCAAGGCCGGGTTGGTGTGTTCAGGGGGCTTTGACGAAGGCCAACGTGCCCATGGCCTGGGTCGAGGGCTGGCTGATAATCCGCGAAGGCAGGTGCAGGATCAATTGCCCTGACTGGCTGGCGCGCCCGCGCAGTTCAACCCGTGCTCCCGCCGGGAAGGCTTGAGGGTTGAAACGCAGTTTGAACGGCAGCGCCTGATTATTGCCGGTGATCTTGCTGCTGGCCATCAAGCCTTGTGGGCGCCCGCGATCATCAACGATCAGCATGGCCAGTTCGACCTCTGCACCGGCCGGTACGCCGGTCAGTACGCCGCTGATCTCACGCTGATAAGCCGGAAGCGGGCCCAGGTCTTTCGGCGCATCGGTTTCGGGTTCCGCCAGCACTTGAGGCTGCACGGGTTTTGGCGGTTCACTGCTACACGCGACCAGCAAACTGGCGAGGCACAGCAAAACAAGCGTTCGTAGCGGCATAGAAGGCTCCAGCGGCAAGTCAGTCGGCGTAACTGATGGGGTGAAACATAGTCGGCGGACTGTATACCGTAAAGCCTATGACTTGTCTTGCCAGTGGGATGCGCTAACATGGCGCTCCCCATTTTTGTTGGCTGCCACCATGCACTGTCCCTTCTGCGGTGCCAACGACACTAAAGTCATCGACTCGCGTCTGGTTGCCGAGGGCGATCAGGTGCGTCGCCGGCGTGAATGCCTGGCCTGTGGTGAGCGCTTCACCACCTTTGAAACAGCTGAGTTGGTATTACCCCGCCTGATCAAGCAAGACGGCAGCCGTCAGCCGTTCGATGAAGAAAAACTGCGCGCTGGCATGCAGCGTGCGCTGGAAAAGCGCCCGGTCAGTGTCGAGCGTCTTGAAGCCGCGCTGGCTCATATCAAAAGCAAGCTGCGCGCCACCGGTGAGCGTGAGGTCAAATCCCTTGTCGTCGGTGAGTTGGTCATGGCTGAGCTGCAAAAGCTCGACGAAGTGGCCTATATCCGTTTCGCCTCTGTGTATCGACGCTTCCAGGACCTTAACGAGTTCCGCGAAGAGATCGACCGCCTTGCCCGAGAGCCTTCCGCCAAATGACTGTATCCACTGAACAAGCCGTCCTGGACGGCCATTACATGGCCCGCGCAATCGAATTGGCGCGCAATGGCCTGTACACCACTCACCCTAACCCGCGTGTCGGGTGCGTGATTGTGCGCGACGGGCAGATTGTCGGCGAAGGCTGGCACGTGCGCACCGGCGAGCCCCATGCCGAGGTGCACGCCTTGCGGGCGGCGGGCGCGCTGGCCCGTGGGGCCACGGCTTATGTCACGCTTGAACCGTGCAGCCATCACGGTCATACACCGCCGTGTGCCGATGGATTGGTCAATGCGGGCGTGGCGCGGGTCGTTGCGGCGATGCAAGACCCCAACCCGGAAGTCGCCGGGCGTGGCCTGAAACGTCTGTCAGACGCGGGCATCGACGTGCGCTGCGGCGTATTGGAGAACGAAGCTCGGGCATTGAACCCTGGCTTCCTCAAGCGCATGGAACACGGACTGCCGTTTGTACGGGTCAAGATGGCGATGAGCCTTGATGGCCGTACAGCGATGGCCAATGGTGAAAGCCAATGGATCACCGGCCCGGCTGCGCGCTCGGCGGTTCAGCGTTTGCGCGCGCAAGCCAGCGTGGTGCTGACCGGTGCAGACACCGTGTTGGCCGATGGCGCCCGCTTGACGGTGCGCGGCCCCGAGCTGGGCTTGAGCCCGGAACTGACCGCCCTGGCCCTCAGCCGTCCGCCGTTGCGGGTGTTGATTGACGGGCGATTGCGGGTGCCGCTGGATGCTCCGTTCTTCAAGGCCGGGCCGGCGCTGGTCGCCACCTGCGTGCCGCCCGCCGAGCAGTACCGTACGGGGCCGGAATGCCTGGTGATTCACGGCGCCAACGGCCAGGTCGACCTGCGCAAGCTGTTGGAAGCGCTGGCCGCCCGGGGTGTCAACGAAGTGCTGGTCGAGGCTGGGCCAAGCCTGGCGGGAGCGTTTGCCGAGCAAGGTCTGGTGGATGAATACCAGATTTTTGTCGCGGCCAAGTTCCTGGGCTCTACCGCCCGACCATTGCTTGAGCTGCCGCTGAACCATATGAGTGAAGCACCGTTGCTTAAAATTACCGATATGCGCGCAGTAGGCGATGACTGGCGAGTCACTGCCATACCTGTGCCATCAGCGAGCGTATAATTCTCAGCCTCCGTTTAACGCAGGCTTGGTTCTCAAGGGGGAACGCCATGTTTACCGGCATCATCGAATCCATCGGCACCATCCGCGCATTGACCCCTAAAGGCGGTGATGTGCGTGTTTCTGTAGACACAGGCAAGCTCGACCTGAGCGACGTCAAACTCGGTGACAGCATCGCGATCAACGGCGTGTGCCTGACGGCCGTTGAACTGCCGGGTAACGGTTTTGCCGCAGATGTCAGTCGCGAAACCCTCGATTGCACCGCGTTCAACGACCTCAAAAGCGGCAGCCGGGTCAACCTGGAAAAAGCCCTGACCCCGACCACGCGTCTGGGCGGTCATCTGGTGAGCGGTCATGTGGATGGTGTCGGCGAAGTGATCTCCCGTGAAGAGAACGCCCGTGCCATTGAGTTCGTGATTCGTGCGCCGAAAGAACTGGCCAAATACATTGCCCACAAAGGCTCGATCACTGTCGACGGCACCAGCCTGACGGTGAACTCGGTCAATGGCGCCGAGTTCTCGCTGACCATCATTCCGCACACCCTGAGCGAAACCATCATGGACGATTACCGTCCGGGCCGCCGGGTAAACCTTGAAGTTGATTTGCTGGCGCGTTACCTCGAACGCCTGCTGCTGGGCGACAAAGCCGCCGAGCCGACCTCGGGTGGCATCAGCGAAAGTTTTCTGGCCGCCAACGGCTACCTCAAATCCTGATTAAGGGGGTGCCGCGTGGCGCTCAACAGCATCGAAGAACTGGTTGAAGACATCCGCCAAGGCAAGATGGTCATCCTGATGGATGACGAAGACCGTGAGAACGAAGGCGACCTGATCATGGCGGCCGAGTGCTGTCAGGCCGAGCACATCAACTTCATGGCGCGTTTTGCCCGTGGTTTGATCTGCATGCCGATGAGCCGTGAGCGCTGCGAGCTGCTGAAGCTGCCGCTGATGGCCCCGCGCAATGGCTCTGGCTTTGGCACCAAGTTCACGGTTTCCATCGAAGCGGCAACGGGGGTGACCACCGGCATTTCGGCGGCAGACCGTGCGCGCACCGTACAGGCGGCAGCGGCCAAAGACGCCAAAGCAGAAGACATCGTCAGCCCGGGTCATATCTTCCCGTTGATGGCTCAAGCCGGTGGCACCCTTGCCCGTGCTGGCCACACCGAGGCGGCTTGCGACCTGGCACGCATGGCCGGTTTTGAGCCAAGCGGCGTCATCTGTGAAGTGATGAACGACGACGGCACCATGGCCCGTCGTCCTGAGCTGGAGCTGTTTGCCGCCGAACACGGCATCAAGATCGGCACCATTGCCGACCTGATCCACTACCGCATGATTCACGAACGTACCGTTCAGCGGATTGCCGAGCAGCCACTGGACAGCGAACTGGGCCAATTCAACCTGGTGACCTATCGTGATTCAGTCGAAGGCGATGTGCACATGGCACTGACCCTGGGCAAGATCAGCGCCGATGAACCGACCTTGGTGCGTGTGCACAACATGGACCCTTTGCGTGACCTGTTGATGGTCAAGCAGCCGGGCCGCTGGAGCCTGCGCGCCGCCATGAGCGCGGTGGCAGAGGCGGGCAGCGGTGTGGTGCTGCTGCTTGGGCACCCGCTGGATGGCGACGTGTTGCTGGCTCATATTCGTGAAACCGCAGATGCAGTGCCGGCCAAAAAACCGACCACCTACAGCATCGTCGGTGCTGGTTCACAGATTCTGCGTGACCTGGGTGTGCGAAAAATGCGCCTGATGAGTTCACCAATGAAGTTCAATGCCATATCCGGTTTCGATCTGGAAGTTGTAGAATACGTGCCCTCCGAATAAAGACCGGTCGTGTCCAGTCCGAATTCGTGGCCCAATATCCTTAAAGAGCGCACGCAAGTGCGCTCTGGCTCTTTAATACGAGACATACCGAATGACCCTGAAGACCATCGAAGGTACCTTCATCGCCCCCAAAGGTCGCTACGCGTTAGTAGTCGGCCGTTTCAACAGCTTCGTCGTCGAAAGCCTGGTGAGTGGTGCCGTTGATGCCCTGGTTCGCCACGGTGTGAACGAAAACGACATCACCATCATCCGCGCACCTGGCGCGTTTGAAATCCCGCTGGTTGCGCAAAAAGTTGCCCAGCGCAACGAATTCGCCGCCATCATCGCCCTGGGCGCTGTGATTCGTGGCGGTACTCCGCACTTCGAATACGTGGCTGGCGAGTGCACCAAGGGCTTGTCCCAAGTGTCCATGCAGTTCGGCGTACCGGTTGCTTTCGGCGTGCTGACCGTTGACTCGATTGAACAAGCCATCGAGCGCTCCGGCACCAAAGCCGGCAACAAAGGCGCAGAAGCTGCCTTGTCCGCCCTTGAAATGGTTAGCCTGTTGGCACAGTTGGAGGCCAAGTGATTTCCGACGAAAGCGATCGTTTCAACCCCCGCGACCCGAAACCTGCGGACGCTGGCAAACCTTCCAAGAGCGCCAAGCGCCGTGAAGCCCGCCAGCTCGCGACTCAAGCCCTGTACCAGTGGCACATGGCCAAGCAGTCGCTGAACGAAATCGAAGCGCAGTTCCGCGTCGATAACGACTTCTCCGACGTTGACGCTGCTTACTTCCGTGAAATCCTGCACGGCGTGCCTGCGCACAAAGGCGAGATCGATGCGGCACTGGCTCCTTGCCTGGACATCACCATCGAAGAACTCGACCCGGTTGAGTTGTCGGTACTGCGCCTGTCCACGTGGGAACTGATCAAGCGTGTCGACGTGCCTTACCGCGTTGTGATCAACGAAGGCATCGAGCTGGCTAAAGTGTTCGGCTCCACTGACGGCCACAAGTTCGTCAACGGTGTGCTCGACAAACTGGCGCCACGTCTGCGTGAAGCTGAAGTCAAGGCGTTCAAGCGCTAATCAGCGCTGTCTGCCATGGGCGAGTTTGAGCTGATCCGCAATTTTTTCGCTGCCGCGCCCTGTGCGCAAGGCGGCGAAGGGGTTGCTCTGGGCATCGGCGACGACTGCGCCCTGCTGGATGTTCCCCACGGGGAACAACTGGCTATTTCCACCGACACCCTGGTAGCCGGGGTGCACTTCGCAGATCCATGCGACCCTTTCTTGCTCGGTCAGCGTTCGCTGGCAGTGGCGGCCAGTGATTTGGCGGCCATGGGCGCAACACCTCTGGCGTTTACCCTTGCTCTGACACTCCCAACGGTTCAGGCCGACTGGTTGCAAGCGTTCGCCCGTGGTTTAAACGTAATGGCTCAACACTGCGGCTTACAGCTGATCGGGGGCGACACGACCCGTGGCCCGCTGTGCCTGACGCTGACAGTTTTTGGCCGCGTGCCCACAGGTCAGGCCTTGAAGCGCAGCGGCGCTCGACCGGGCGACTTACTGTGCGTGGGTGGCGAGTTGGGCAATGCAGCAGGCGCTTTGCCGCTGGTTTTGAGCCAGCGAACTGCCGGACCGTTGATCAGCGAGCCATTGCTGGCGCATTACTGGTCGCCTCAACCGCAGCTGGCACTCGGGCAGGCGCTGCGTGGCAAAGCCACCTCGGCGCTGGATATTTCCGATGGCCTGCTTGCAGACTGCGGCCATATCGCGGCAGCGTCGCAGGTGGGGTTAGTGGTTGAGCTGGACCGTGTGCCGATCTCGCTGGCGCTGGAAGAGTTTTTGGGCGACAGCGCCGCGCAACAGGCGGCGTTGAGCGGCGGTGACGATTACGTGTTGGCGTTTACCTTGCCCGCGCTGGAACTGCCGACCCTGTTGGCGGATGGCTGGCCGATTCATGTGATCGGCCGCGTGGTTGAAGGGCAGGGCGTACAGCTGGTGGATGACATAGGTCAGGACATCACTGCGCCAGTACGCGGATACCAGCACTTCGGCGTTTGACCAGCCCACGTAGCAGCTGCCGCAGGCTGCGTCCGGCGGCGTAGCCGTCGTAAAGTCAGCTGACGCGGGCTATTTATTAAACCGAGTACTCTGGTCTACGATCGCTTCGCAATGGGACGCAGCCTGCGGCAGCTGCTACGGAATCGAGTGCAACAAGCCATCAAACTTTTTGATATTTATCCTCCACAATTCAGCCTAAGCGTCTGTAGGAACGTCCTGTTACAATGCCGCCTCTGCGAATATCCAGTCCTCAAATTGATCAGGAGCACACGGTGCCCGTCGCTTTTGTTGCCGCTTGCAAACTTCCTACCCCTTTTGCCGAATTCACCATGAATGGCTTCCTAGAGAAGGCCACAGGTCGTGAACACGTTGTGCTCAGTTTGGGCGACGTGGCAGATGGCGCGCCCGTTTTGGGCCGCATCCACTCCGAATGCCTGACGGGTGATGCCTTGTTCAGCCAGCGCTGCGACTGCGGCTCACAGCTCGAAGCCGCACTGCAAGCCATCGCGCGCGAAGGTCGTGGGGTGTTGCTGTACCTGCGTCAGGAAGGCCGCGGTATTGGTTTGCTGAATAAAATCCGCGCCTACGAGCTGCAGGATGGTGGTGCAGATACCGTAGAAGCCAACGAACGTCTGGGCTTCGCTGCCGATCAGCGCGACTACGGCATCTGCCTGCCGATGCTGGAACATCTGGGTGTGAAGTCGCTGCGTTTGATGACCAACAACCCGCGCAAGGTCAAAGCCTTGACCGACATGGGCATCACCGTGGCCGAGCGTGTTCCGCTGCACACGGGCCACAACCCGCACAACAAACTGTACTTGGCGACCAAAGCCAGCAAACTCGGACACATGATGGGCAATCAGCATCAAAGCGAAGCCGATCCCGCGTGACCCGGGGTCAGATTCGCCGACGTTTGAGCTTCAGTTGGTGGCAGCAGCTTGTACTTACGTTGCTGCCCCTATTGTTGGCGAACTTTCTTTTTGGCGAATCGGCTCCCTTGCTGCCCTTTCTGAAAATGCCGCTTTTCATCGCCGGCGTTGCCTCCATGTTTGTCACGCTGCGCTTCTTCAACCCGTACAAACACGCGTTGATCGCCCTGCAAAAATCCCTCGATACCCCGCAAGAACCTGCAGCCTGGGCGACGCTCGCCCGCGTGCGCTATCCGGCGTTGCTGGTGGCGGGTCTGCCGACCTGGATCGCCACGCTGGCCGTGTTTGTCGGCCTTGAAGGCGTGCCATTGCTGCTGCTGGTGCTGTCCACGCTGCTGCTGTTTTACCTCTACCGCATCCCGCGTCAGGTCGGCTGATGCGAGTCTGGCTGGCGGTGATGCTGCTGGCGCTAGGCATCCCGGCCATGGCGGCCTCGCGCGTGGTGAGCTTGGCGCCGTCCTTGACGGAAATGATGCTCGAACTGGGGGCTGCCGACTTGCTGGTGGGGCGTCTGG
This sequence comes from Pseudomonas helleri, assembly GCF_009600315.1. Classification (GTDB taxonomy): domain Bacteria; phylum Pseudomonadota; class Gammaproteobacteria; order Pseudomonadales; family Pseudomonadaceae; genus Aquipseudomonas; species Aquipseudomonas helleri_A. The sequence goes on from NZ_WIWC01000024.1 coordinate 17,547, forward strand.
ATGCCGGTGAGTCATCACCGGCGCTGGCGGATGTGCCTTCGGTGGGTCGCTATGGTCAGTTGAACATGGAGCGTTTGCTCAGCCTGCAACCCGATCTCATCCTGCTTTGGCCCGGCAGCGTAGGGGCTGCTCAGCGTGAGCAACTGCACCGGCTGAACTTGCCCACTTACGTCGCCCAGCCCAGCAACCTTGATCAATTGGCCGACCAGATTGAAGCGTTGGCACTCGTCTTGAACCGGCCAGAACGCGGGCAAGCGGTGGCAGCACAGCTGCGCGAGCGTCTCGCTCAACTGCGAGCCGAGTACCGGCGCGACAAACCGTTGCGGGTGTTTTACCAAGTCTGGGATCAGCCGCTCTACACCGTAGGAGCAGGCCAGATTATCAGCGACGCCTTAGCGGTGTGCGGCGCGAGCAATGTCTTTGCCGACCTCAAGCTCCCGGCGCCGCAAGTCAGTATCGAATCGGTGTTGCAGCGTAATCCCGAGGTGATCATTGCGGGCAGTCAGGCGCAACTGGACGCCTGGAAGGTCTGGCCGCAACTGGATGCGGTGAAGAACGGACGTCTGCTGTTGTTGAAGGACAAAGGCCTTGAGCGGCCAAGTGCGCAAATGATTGAAGCGACCGCCAAACTTTGTGAACAACTTAACCCGTAGCAGTTGCCGAAGGCGACGTCCGATTGCGCAGCGATCGTAAAGCCAGAGATCCGGAACTCACTGACACACCTCGTCTTACGCTTTACGACGGCTACGCCGCCGGACGCCGCCTCGTGCCTCGACAGCTGCTACGGTTAGAGGTCACAACGCCGGGGTCCAGGTCACGGCCAATTGCACGTTGCGCCGCTCTTCGCGATAACCGTAGTAGTTGCCGTCATAGCTGTAGAGTGCGCGAGTAAAGGATTTGTCCAACAGGTTGTCGACTTTCAGATCCAGCCGAACCTCCGGGCTGGCGATCCAGTTGCCGCGTAACCCCAGTAAGCCATAGCCGCCAATCGGCTGTTTATTGTCATCGTCATTGAAGCTGCTGCTCACCGCCTGCCAGCTGGCTCCGACGCCGATTCGGTCAAACTGGCGGTCGACATCCAGACTCAACGTACGCCGGGCGCGGCGGCTTAGGGTGTGGCCGGTATCGCGATCACGTGGGTCGATCATGGCCACCCCCAGACTGCTCTGCCAGCCAAACCACTCCTGATGCAAAGCACTTTCAAACCCGGTGATCCGTGCGGCTCCGATATTCTGCTGAATGAAATTGGCGTCCGCCACGATCGCATCACGAATGTCGGTGCGATAGATCGAGGTCTCCAGTCGACTGCTGTCAGTCAACTGGCTGCGCCATTGCAGCTCGTAACTTTTCGAATATTCAGGTTTGAGCGCCGGATTACCGAATTGCGGGTAGTACAAATCGTTAAAGGTCGGCGCCCTGAACCCTTCGCTGTAAGACAGCAGTAGCTCGTTGTCCACATTGAGCGGCACGCTCAGGCTGGCGCTCCAGGTGTTGTGACGGCCGAACTGCTGGTTCTGATCGTGGCGCACGCCCAGCTCGGTGGAAAAGTAATCACCGTGAAAGCGATGTTGCACAAATGCCGCGCGGTTCCAGCGGCTGTCTTCGTCGAAAACGGTGCTGCTGCGCACGCGGTCTTCGTAGCTGTCGGCGCCCACAATCAGACTGTGCTGGTCATTGAGTGTCAGGTTGTTTTGCCAGTTCAGCGAATCGCGATAGGTATTGAAGGCGTAATGATCCGGGCTCAGTTTGTCCCGGGTTTTCTCGCGATTTTCGCTGTGACCCCACTCGACACGTGAGTTCCAGCGGTCGTTGATTTGTGCGTCGACAAAGCCGCCAACACTGCTGATATCAAAGTCGCTGTAACCCTTTTGTCCGAACATGGCGTCCAGCTCGGTTTTGCCGGTGTTTTTAAGGGCACTGACGCCCACTTCAAGGGTGTCGGTGAAGGTATGGCTGAGGTTCAAACTCACTGATTTATTGCGATATGCGTCGTGGTCGTTATCCACCGGGTACGACACGGTGGTGCGATTAATACCCGCTGTGTTTTCGAGGCTGCCGCTCAGGTTATAGCGGCTTTGCGTATCGCCGCCGGAGATGCCGAGGCTGTTCAGCGTACTGCCATAACTGCCCACGGCACTGTGCAGACGCAGTTGCGGGGCCTGATCAGCGCCTCGCCGGGTGAAAATCTGAATCACACCGCCAATGGCATCGCTGCCATAGATCACCGAGCGCGAGCCGCGCAGGACTTCCACGCGCTCGATCTGGTCGATGTTCAGGTATTGCAGGTTGCTGTCCGCAGACGTGGCATTGGCCATGCGTTGGCCGTCTACCAGCACCAGGCTTTGCGCCGATTTGGTGCCGCGAATATAGATCCCCGGTAAACCCCCGCGCCCGCCACTGCGTGCGACTTGCACACCCGGAACCCGGCTTAACAGGTCCGTCAGGCTGGTGGGTTGCAGGCGGTCAATGTCGTCACGGGTGAACACGCTGTTAGCGCTGGCACTGTCCGAGCGCGCTTCAACCTGTCGGTTGCCCGTAATCAGTGTTTGCGGGAGCTTGAGCGCATTTTCGCGCTCAAGGGTCTCGGCGAGTAAAGGACTGGCGGGGATCAGTCCGAGTAACAGTGCGAGGCGTTTCATGGTGTCTCAATAGAGTTTGCAGCTGACACTGAACCTGTAGCAGCCTGCGGCAGCTGCTACGAGAGAGGTTGTTACAACCCCAGCAACTGCATCCGCTCGCGCACCGAGGCTTCAATGCCCGCCGCATCCAGACCGCACTGCGCCAGCATCTGGCTCGGTTTGGCATGTTCGACGTACACATCCGGCAAGCCAAGGTGCAGCACAGGCTTGAGCAGGTTTTCACGGGCCAGGAACTCACTGGCAGCCGAGCCCGCACCGCCCATGATGGCGTTCTCTTCAACGGTGACCAGCAGCTCATGGCTGTTAGCCATTTCGCGAACCAGCGCTTCATCCATAGGTTTTACGAAACGCATGTCGACCACGGTCGCGTCGATTTTTTCCGCGACTTGCAGGGCTTCAGCCAGTTGCACGCCGAATACCAGCAGCGCCACCTTATTGCCCTGGCGACGAATGACGCCTTTGCCGATTTCCAAAGGCTCAAGGGTTTTTTCGATGGGCGCATTTGGGCCGGTGCCGCGTGGGTAGCGAACGGCCGCCGGGCCGTTGTACAGATGCCCGGTGGTGAGCATTTTGCGCAATTCGTTTTCGTCGCTCGGGGTCATGATGACCATGCCCGGGATGCAGCGCAGGTAGGAGAGGTCGAAGCTGCCTGCGTGAGTCGGGCCGTCTTCACCCACCAACCCGGCACGGTCGATGGCAAACAGGACGTCCAGATTTTGCACGGCTACGTCATGCACCAACTGGTCATAGCCGCGCTGCAGGAAGGTCGAATAAATCGCCACCACCGGCTTGGCGCCTTCGCATGCCATACCGGCGGCAAAGGTGACTGCATGCTGCTCGGCAATCGCCACGTCGAAATAACGCAGCGGGAAGCGCTCGCTGAACGCGATCAGGTCCGAACCTTCTTTCATCGCCGGAGTAATGCCGACAAGACGCGGGTCGGCTGCGGCCATGTCGCACAGCCACTCGCCGAACACCGCCGAATACTTGGGTCCGCTGGCGGCTTTGGGGGCCGCTTTTGGCGCGTCCAGAGGTTCAAGTTTGGTGATGGCGTGATAACCGATCGGGTCGGCTTCGGCCGGGGCGAAGCCCTTGCCCTTTTTGGTCACGATGTGCAGAAACTGCGGACCTTTAAGGTCGCGCATATTGCGCAGCGTCGCGATCAGGGTCGGCAGGTCGTGACCATCAATCGGGCCGATGTAGTTCCAGCCCAACTCTTCAAAGAGCGTGCCGGGGACGAGCATGCCCTTGGCGTACTCTTCGGTACGGCGGGCAATCTCCCAGGCGCCCGGCAGGCGTGACAGCACTTTCTTGCTGCCTTCGCGCATGCTGGCGTAGGTGCGGCTCGACAGAATCTTGGCCAGGTAATTGGACAAGCCACCGACATTGCGCGAGATCGACATGTCGTTGTCATTGAGAATAACCAGCATGTTGGCGTCGACTTCAGGCGCATGGTTCAGCGCTTCAAACGCCATGCCGGCCGTCAGCGCACCGTCACCAATCACCGCAATCGCCTTGCGCTCGCTGTTTTGCAGGCGGGCGGCAATGGCCATGCCCAGCGCTGCGCTGATAGACGTACTGGAATGGCCCACGCCAAAGGTGTCGTACTCACTCTCGGTACGACGCGGGAAGGCGGCAATGCCGTCCTTCTGACGCAGGCTGTGCATCAGCTCGCGACGGCCGGTGAGGATTTTGTGCGGATACGCCTGATGGCCCACATCCCACACCAGCCGGTCATCCGGGGTGTCGAACACGTAGTGCAGGGCAATCGTCAGTTCAATAACGCCCAGGCCGGCACCAAAATGCCCACCCGTCTGACCGACGGTGTAGAGCAGTTCCAGGCGCAGCTCATCGGCCAGCGTTTCCAGCTCGGCTTCGGCCAGTCGGCGCAGGCCCGCAGGCGTGCCCGCCCGGTCGAGCAGAGGAGTGGTTGGGCGCGTGCGGGGAATCTCTTGAAACGTCGTTGGCATCAGGCGAATCGTTATAGATATAAAAGAGGCCGCAGTTTACCTCATGGAACGTAACCTGCCCACGCAGTCTGGCATTCGTTAGTCAGACCTTGGCAGTAGAAGCTGTCGGAAATAACTGGATTTACAGCCTGTCAGTGGCGGCGATCCACGATATAGCGGGCCAATGCGCGTAATGGGTCTGCAGCTGTGTCAAAAGTTTGCAGCGCGTTCAAGGCTTGATCGCGTAACTCCAGTGCATAGGCTTTTGCGCCTTCCATCCCCATCAGCGCGGGGTAGGTGGGCTTGTCTCTGGCAATATCGGCGCCTTGGCGTTTGCCCAGGGTAGCGGTATCGCTTTCAACGTCGAGAATGTCGTCCTGCACCTGAAACGCCAGACCAATCGCCCTCGCATAGAGGTTGAGCGCAACCAGATCGGTAGCTGTAGAGCGACCACTGGCCAATGCACCCAGTTGTACGCTGGCTTCGATCAGGGCGCCGGTTTTGTGGCGATGCATAAACTCCAGTGCGGTGCGGTCGAGCTTGATACCCACCGACCCCAGGTCAATCGCCTGACCGCCCACCATGCCGGCCGGGCCTGCGGCCAACGCCAATGCCGAGACCATGCGCAAGCGCGTTTCGGCGTCCAGTGTATTGAGGTGCGGGTCGAGCAGAGTGCTGAACGCCAGGCTTTGCAAGCCGTCACCCGCGAGGATGGCACAGGCTTCGTCAAAGGCTTTATGGGTGGTCGGTTGACCACGGCGTAAATCGTCATCGTCCATCGCGGGCAGATCGTCATGCACCAGCGAGTAGGCGTGGATGAGCTCTACCGCACAGGCCGCGGCATTCGCGTGTTCGGGGGCGACACCCAGTGCTTCACAGGCTGCATAGGCCAACAGCGGCCTCACCCGTTTGCCACCATTCATCACGCTGTAGCGCATGGCCTCGTAAAGCCTTGCCAGCTCAGGAGCCGGCGCCACAAACAAGTGCTCAAGCGCCGCATTGACACGTGCCTGGCTGCTGGTCTGGTAAGCATCAATCATTCGGGCTGTTCCGCATCAAAGGGCTCTTGCGCCAGCTCACCATCACGCTCAAGCAGGATCTGCACTTTCTGTTCGGCTTGCGCCAGTGCGCCTTGGCAATCTCGCGTCAGACGGATGCCTTGTTCGAAGGCGGTCAGGGAGTCTTCCAGTGACAATTCGCCATTTTCCAGACGCTCAACCAGCGTTTGCAGGTCAGCCAATGATTGTTCGAAGTCAAGGGGCGTTTTTTTGCGGGCCATAGCGGCGGTCTCGGTAGGCTTTTTAACCGGCCGACACTAGCAGACACCGGGGTTTGGGGCAAATCGGAAGGCTGCTCACGAAGGCTGGGTGTGGGATGTCTCTCTTTAAATCCAGCCTTTTTGGTCTTCGGTGAGAAGGTTGCGTGTCGCTATTAAACGCTTTGTCTGTGTTTTCCTCGGAAATTGTAGGAACTAAGTCAGGACTTTGTGCGATTGGGCCTTACAAACCGCGGGGATCGCTTTTTTTTCGGATTGAGGAATATTCCTTCGAAATTGCAGAAAGTTCCGACATTTTTCTTTTGAGCAATCGCCTAAGGTCCCGCCACACGAATGGACTCGGTCTTGAGCAGTGAACAACCCTTTTAGCCTTTGCATGCTTTTCAACATGCGCCCGAGTTCGGGCCGCGTGAAGCGATGACTTACTCCAGCAAGCTATTTGCCCGCCACATTGATTTGGCAAAAACGCCCGTGTTCAAAGATAACTTCGCGGGTGACGACGTGCGCTACTCGAATGAGTTCGAGTCGTTGGAGCGTGAGTTGAACAAATCGCAGTCCATGCATGAACACAACCAGGTCGACTGGTTTGTCGTGATGGAGCAAAGCGAGGCGTTGTTGCGTGACCACTCCAAAGACTTGCGTGCCGGCGTCTGGCTGACTTGGGCGTTGTATCAGCGAGAATCCTATCAGGGCTTATTGGCCGGTTTGGGTCTGCTGCATTACCTGTGCAAGCACCATTGGTCACACCTGCACCCTCTGAAGGTACGCACCCGTGGCGCAACCATCAGTTGGTTGTCGTCTCGTATGGATCTGGTGATCAACGAAAGCATCCCGATCAAAGAGCAACTCCCGCTTTTCAAGCACATGGTTGAGTTGTTGTTGGAGCTTGAAAGCCTATTGGCTCAGCACATGGGCGACGACGTGCCCTTGCTGTTACCGATTTGCCGACGTCTGAGCCGCATGGTTCAGCGCGCAGCAGAAAGCCTGCCCGAGTCAGGCTCAATGGCGGCGGCGGTGGCGCAGGTCAAGCAGGTCGCCACACAGTTACTGGAGCCCAATGCTCCGATCAATAACGAAAAAGACGCGCACAAAGCGTTGCGGGGCTTGCAGGAAATTGCCCGCCCACTGTGTGTGTGGTGGCTCAAACAGCAGGCCAGCGATGCGCGCGCGTTGCGCCTGAATCGAACCCTGACTTGGCTGACCATTGACGTCACCCCTGAGCGCAATCTGGAGCACATCACCCCGTTGCGCGGACTGCCGGCAGACAAACTTAAAAGTTACCGGGAACGCTTGGTTAAGGGGCAATTTGCCGATGTGTTGGTCGAGCTTGAGACCAGCCTCACCAAGTCACCGTTCTGGCTCGACGGTCAGCGCATGGTCTGGGAGTGCCTCAGCGCGTTGAAAGCCGAGGGTGCAATGCGTGAAGTCGAGCTCCATTTGGCCCTGTTGCTCCAGCGCCTGCCGGGGCTTCTGGAGCTGCGTTTCCACGACGGTGCACCGTTTGCAGACCTGCAAACCCGCAGTTGGATTGCTGACCAGGTGATGCCCCATCTCCAGGCCCCGAGCGAGTCCAAGGCGGTGGCAGTCGTCGCCCAAATGCCTGCATGGGAAATCGCCCTTGAGGAGGCCATGACGGTGTTTCGCGACAGTGGTTTCAAACCCGCCGTGCAGTTGCTCAAGCGCGCCCAGACCGGTGTTCAGGGTGAGCGAGTGCGTTTTTTTTGGCAGATGTCGCTCGCCCGCCTGTGCTTTCAGGCCAAGAAATATGAACTGGCCAAGACCCAGCTCGAAATGCTTGACCAGCAACTCCATCGCAACGGCTTACAGGTATGGGAACCCGATTTGGTTCTAGAGGTTTTGCGTCTTCTGCATCGCTGCTGCGAGCTATTGCCGCAGAACCACGAAGTGCGAGAACGCAAGGATGAGATGTATCGCAGGTTGTGCCACCTCGATCTGGAAGTGGTACTCGAATAGGCCTCAGGGCCGCTCACACGCAAGGAAAAAACGTCATGGCCAAAGAAAGCTCGGTAGCCCCCAAGGAACGCATCAACATTACGTTCAAACCCGCGACTGGAGGGGCTCAGGAAGAAATCGAACTGCCGCTCAAATTGCTCGTGGTGGGCGACTATATCCACCGTTTTGATGATCGAAAGCTTGAAGATCGCAAGCCTATTTCCATCGACAAAATGACCTTTGACGAGGTGCTTTCCAAGCAAGGGCTGGAGTTAAACATGAGCGTGCCCAATCGACTTCAGGAAGAGGGCGACGCGGATGAACTGGCGATCGTGCTGAATATCCGGGCGATGAAGGACTTCACCCCGGCCAGCCTGGTGAATCAAGTGCCGGAGCTTAAAAAGCTGATGGAACTGCGTGACGCACTGGTGGCCCTGAAAGGCCCGCTGGGTAATGCGCCGAGCTTTCGCAAGGCGATTGAAGGCGTATTGGCTGATGACGAATCCCGCGCTCGGGTACTGAGCGAACTCGACCTGGTCGTCACGCCAGCCTCTGACGTTTGAGCCCTCTATCAGCAAAGGAAGTCACTTTATGAGCACTCGCGCCACCCAGCAAAACGATACTCAAAGCACGTCCCACAGTGTCCTTGACGGCATCATCGCGCAAACCCGACTCACTCCGCAGGACGATGCCTATGACATTGCCAAGCGCGGCGTGGCTGCGTTTATCGAGGAATTGCTCAAGCCCCATAACAAGAACGAGCCGGTCAAGAAGGCCATGGTTGACCGCATGATCGCAGAGATCGATGCAAAGCTTAGCCAGCAGATGGACGAAATTCTCCACCACCCGGCGTTCCAGTCGCTGGAGTCGGCCTGGCGTGGCTTGCAGTTGTTGGTCGATCGCACCGACTTCCGTGAAAACATCAAGATTGAAATTCTCAACGTCTCCAAAGAAGACCTGCTGGACGATTTCGAAGACTCCCCCGAAGTCATGCAGTCCGGCCTCTACAAGCATATCTACACCGCCGAATATGGCCAGTTCGGTGGCGAGCCGGTGGGCGCGATTATCGCCAATTACTACATGACCCCCAGCTCACCCGACGTGAAGCTGATGCAGTACGTGTCCAGCGTCGCGTGCATGTCTCATGCACCGTTCATAGCCGCGGCCGGCCCGAAATTTTTTGGCATTGAAAGCTTCACCGGCATGCCCAACCTCAAAGACTTGAAAGACCATTTTGCCGGGCCGCATTTTGCCAAATGGCAGAGCTTTCGTGAGTCCGAAGATGCTCGCTACATGGCCCTGACGGTTCCGCGCTTTCTGTTGCGCAACCCTTACGATCCGGAAGAAAACCCGGTCAAGACCTTCGTCTACAAAGAAAACGTAGCCAACAGCCATGAGCATTACTTGTGGGGCAACACCGCGTACACCTTCGCGTCCAGGTTGACCGACAGCTTCGCCAAGTTCCGCTGGTGCCCGAACATCATCGGCCCGCAAAGCGGAGGAGCGGTCGAAGACCTGCCGTTGCACCACTTCGAAAGCATGGGCGAAATCGAAACCAAAATACCCACCGAAGTGCTGGTGTCCGACCGCCGTGAATACGAGTTGGCCGAGGAAGGTTTTATTTCCCTGACCATGCGCAAAGGCAGTGACAACGCAGCGTTCTTCTCGGCCAGCTCGGTGCAAAAGCCCAAGAAATTCGGCATCAGTGAAGAAGGCAAAAAAGCCGAGTTGAACTACAAACTCGGCACGCAACTGCCCTACATGATGATCATCAACCGTTTGGCGCATTACTTGAAAGTCTTGCAGCGCGAGCAGTTGGGTTCGTGGAAGGAACGTTCCGATCTTGAGATGGAACTGAGCAAATGGATCCGTCAGTACGTCGCCGACCAAGAGAATCCGGGCGCTGAAGTGCGCGGTCGTCGTCCGTTGCGTGCTGCACAGATCACCGTCAGCGACGTCGAAGGCGAGCCTGGCTGGTACCGCGTGAGCCTCAACGTGCGCCCACATTTCAAGTACATGGGCGCTGACTTCACCTTGTCGCTGGTTGGCAAGCTGGACAAAGAGTAAGAGGAGCCGCTGATGACTGGATACGGCAGCCTTTTTGAGCGCCTGGGCGACGACGCGCATACCCGCAGCACCCTGCGTCGGGAGGACAGCGTCCTGGCGTCCGTGGCTGCCCATCTGGCCAAGATGTTGAGCACTCGGGCGGGCAGCGTGCAAACGCTGCCCGACTACGGGTTGCCCGACCTTAACGACATGCGCCTGAACCTGCATGACTCGCTGGCTCAGGCGCGTCAGGCGATCGAATCATTCATAGCGTGCTACGAACCGCGCCTCAGTCAGGTGCAGGTCAAACCTCTAGCTAGAGGCGACAGCGAACTCACGCTGTCCTTCAGCATTGAAGGGTGGCTGCAAGTCGAAGGGTTCAAGCGCCAAGTCGGGTTCACCGCAGCGCTCAATGGCAGTGGTGAGGTCAAGGTCACGTGACGCGCCGTGAAGGTTTTTCAATGTCTGTAGCCGCCGACTATTAACAGGTAACGCCGTGTCCTTTAACCATTACTACCAAAGCGAACTGACTGCACTGCGTCAGTTGGGAAGCCTTTTTGCCGAGCGCAGCCCGGCGCTGGCGCCGTTTTTGGGGCAGGCGGGGCGTGACCCGGATGTCGAGCGGTTGCTCGAAGGTTTTGCATTTTTGACCGGGCGTCTGCGTCAAAAGCTGGATGACGAGTTGCCTGAACTGAGCCATTCGCTGATGCAGTTGCTATGGCCCAATTACATGCGCCCGCTGCCGGCCTTCAGCATGTTGCAATTTCAACCCCTCAAACGCCCCGGTCCCGCCTTGCGCGTCGAGCGCGAAACCCAGGTGGAAAGTAATGAAGTTGAGGGGGTGAGCTGTCAATTCAGAACTTGTTACCCGACCGAACTATTGCCCTTGCAACTGGTTGAGCTCAAACACTCGATCAAAGGTGAAGGCTCGATGTTGAGCCTGCGTCTGGACATGACCTGTGACGGTCACTTGGGCGAACTGAAGCTTAGCCGCTTGCGCCTGCATCTGGCTGGCGAGCGTTACATCAGCCAAATGCTCTACCTCGGATTATTACGCCACCTGCACGACATTGTGTTGGTGCCCCTCGATGCCCAAGGGGAGGGGCTGACTGACGCGAACAATGCCCCGCTGATCTTCACGCTCGGCCCTGAGTGTGTTCAGCCAGTGGGGTTTGCCGAAGAAGAAGCACTGATCCCTTACCCCATGAATACCTTTCGCGGTTATCGCTATCTGCAGGAGTACTTCGCCTTTCAGGACAAGTTTTTGTTTGTCGACGTGAACGGTCTGGATCGGCTGGCGACCCTGTCTGAAGACGTCCTGCAAAAAGTGCGCGGGCTGGAACTGCGTTTCGATATTCGCAAAAGCAGCACCCAACGCCTGCAACCCACCCTGGAAAACGTAAAGCTGTACTGCACGCCCATCGTCAACCTGTTCACCCACGACGCGATGCCGACCCGTCTGGATGGCAAACAGGACGAATACCTGCTGATGCCCTCACGCTTGGCGCTGAAGCATTGCGGTGTGTTCTCGGTCGACAAGGTGACCGGCTGGAAAGTCGCTGGCCGAGGTTTGCAGGACTATGTGCCGTTCGAATCCTTTGAGCACGACCCGAGTTTCGACGTGCGCAAAAAACAAGCTCATTACAGCGTACGCCAGCGCAAGGCATTACTGCATGAGGGGCTCGACACCTACCTGAGTTTTGGCGCACGCCAGCCTGAAGAAAGCGAAACCCTTTCAGTGGAGCTGACCTGCACTAACCAGAACCTGCCCAGAAGCTTGGGCTCGGGCGACATCTGCCGTCGCGGCGAGGGTACGCCCGAATACCTGGAGTTCAGGAATATTACAGCGGTCACGGCCAGCTATGCGCCGCCACTGACCCGTGATTTCCTCTGGAAGCTGATCAGCAACATGTCACTCAACTACTTGTCGCTGGCCAACGTGGATGCCTTGAAGGTGATTCTCGAAACCTACGACTTGCCGCGTTACTACGACGAGCAGGCTGAACGGGTCAGTAAACGCCTGCTCGGCGGCCTCCAGTCGATTCGTCACGAACACGTTGACCGGTTGCACCGTGGCTTGCCCCTGCGCGGCCTGCGTACCGAGCTGATCATCGACCCGCAAGGCTACATCGGTGAAGGCGATCTGTTTGTTTTTGCATCGGTGCTTAACGAGTTTTTTGCGCTCTACGCCAGCCTCAATTCGTACCACGAACTGCGGGTCAAGAGCACTCAGGGAGAAACGTACCAATGGACACCCCGCATGGGCCTGCAGCCCCTGCTCTAAGCGGGCTGACCCAGAGCATACGCGAGTACTCGCTGTTTCAAGCCGTGCTGCTGGTCATTGACCGGCTGCGCGCTGGCGACTCCGATATCTCTGAAGACGAGCTCTACGAGCGCGTGGAATTTAGCGCAAACCCCAGCCTGGGGTTTGCCGGCAGTGACGTTGATCGGGTCGAGTTTTTTACCGAACACGGGCAAACCCGCGCGCGACTGCGCTTTAACTTGATGGGGCTGGTGGGCGCAGGCTCGCCCTTGCCGGTGTTCTATTGCGAACAGGCGCTGGGTGACAGTGATGACGACAACCCCACGCGCATGTTTATGGACCTGTTTAACCATCGCTTACAGCGGCTCATGCTGCCGATATGGCGCAAATACCGCTATCGGGCCCGCTTTCAAAAGGGCGCGATCGACCCCTTTTCAAGTCATCTGTTTGCCCTCATTGGCCTGGGGGGCGAGACCATCCGTGATGCCGAGGAACTGAACTGGCGGCGCTTGCTGCCGTACCTGGGTTTGCTGAGTTTACGTGCGCACTCCGCAGCGCTGATCGAGTCGGTGCTGCGTTACTACTTCAAACACGCCGAGTTGAACATCGAGCAATGCATTGAGCGGCGCGTTGACATTCTGCAAGAGCAACGCAACCGCTTGGGCATTGCCAACCATCAGTTCAGCGAGAGCCTGGTGTTGGGTGAGCGGGTGCGCGATTGCAGTGGCAAGTTCCGCATTCATATTCGCCAGCTGTCGTGGGAACGCTTTCACGAATTGCTGCCGATTGGCACGGGCTATCAACCGCTGTGCGCGCTGGTGCGATTCACCCTGCGTGATCCGCTGGATTACGACATCCGGCTGGTACTGCGACACGAAGAAATTCGCGAATTGCGCATTGCCGAACTCAACCCCTGCCGCCTTGGCTGGACCAGTTGGTTGGGCCGTGAAAAGGCCGACGGCGTCGTCACCCTTGGCAGCAAAATTCATTAAGGAACAATGGCCATGATCACTGTAGACCTGCAACAACTGATACAGGCACTGGACACGCCAACCCGGCGCGACCTGGAAGGCTGTGCCGAGCGTTGTGTTGCCCGCGGTGCCAATAAAATTCTGGTGGAAGACCTGCTGCTGGAGTTGCTCGAACGCCCGCAAGGGCTGCTGGCGAGGGCATTACTGGATGCCGATATTGATGCCGGTCAGTTGAGCGCTGCGTTGCAGTCGGGCGCAGAGAGCAATCCTTCACGCAATCCGGTGTTCGCTCCAGAGTTGGTGCAGTGGTTACAGGACGCGTTGCTGGTGGCCAGTCTTGAACTGGGCCAACGTCACGTTGATCAGGCCGTGCTGATTTTGGCCCTGTTACGCAACCCTGTGCGGTATGCCGGCAGTCGTTATCAAGCCGTGTTGGCCAAACTGGACACAGAGCGTTTGAAAGGCTTCGCCCTGTCACAACAGGAACAACCCGCCGTTGGCTCATCGCTTGCTAAGGGTGATTCGTTGTTGTCCCGTTTTACCCACAACCTCACCGAACAAGCTCGGGCGGGCCAGCTGGACCCGGTGCTGTGCCGTGACGATGCGATTCGCCAGATGATCGACATACTGGCCCGTCGGCGTAAAAACAATCCGATTGTGGTGGGTGAGGCGGGCGTCGGTAAAACCGCGATTGTCGAAGGCCTGGCTTCTCGTATTGCCGCGGGTGAAGTGCCCGCCGTGCTGCAAGGTGTTGAATTGCTCTCGCTGGACATGGGCTTGCTGCAAGCCGGGGCCAGCATCAAAGGCGAGTTTGAACGTCGTCTCAAAGGGGTAATAGACGAGGTCAAGGCTTCGCCCACTCCCATCATTCTGTTTATCGACGAAGCCCACACCCTGATCGGTGCCGGGGGTAACGTGGGCGGCTCGGATGCCGCCAATCTGCTCAAACCGGCGCTGGCGCGCGGCGAGTTGCGCACGATCGCGGCCACGACCTGGGGCGAGTACAAAAAATACTTTGAAAAAGACCCAGCACTGGCCCGGCGCTTCCAGCCGGTTCAATTGCATGAGCCCACCGTGGGCGAAGCGGTCACCATCCTGCGCGGTTTGGCACACGTCTACGAAAAGAGCCACGGCATTTATCTGCGCGACGACGCCGTGGTGGCCGCAGCCGAGTTGTCGGCGCGCTACCTGACGGGTCGTCAATTACCTGACAAGGCGGTCGACGTGCTCGATACAGCCTGCGCCCGTGTGCGGATCAGTCTGGCCGCCGCGCCCGACCGGCTGGAGCATTTGCGCAGTGAGCTGGCCGAAGGCGGGCGTCAGCGTCAGGCCATGCGCCGCGATGCTGAGGCGGGCCTGCTGGTTGATCAGGGAGCATTGACGGCGCTGGAAGAACGCTTGGTTGACGCCGAAAACGAGCGCGTGGCGCTTGAAATTCGCTGGGCCGAGCAACGCACGCTGGCCGAGCAATTACTGGCCTTGCGTCAGCAGTTGGCGCAGGCCCGTGAGGCGTCTCAAGGGCATCCCTGCGACAGTCTTGAAGGGCTCGAAACCGAACTTAATCGCACTCATCGCGCGCTGAGCGAGCTTCACAGCGTCGAGCGGCTGGTCAGTTTTGAAGTGTGCCCGCGTCTGGTCGCCGAGGTCATCAGCGCATGGACCGGTGTGCCACTCAGCCAGTTGGCGCGCGAACACAGTACTCAGGTTGCTCGCTTCGGTGCTGATTTGCGCGACCGTATCCGTGGGCAGGAGCAGGCTGTGCAGGCGCTGGACCGTGCAATGCGCGCCACGGCTGCGGGCCTCAATAAACCGGATGCACCGGTCGGGGTTTTCCTGCTGGTCGGCCCCAGCGGGGTCGGCAAGACCGAAACCGCACTGGCGCTGGCCGACCTGCTGTACGGAGGCGAGCGGTTTATCACCACCATCAACATGTCCGAGTTTCAGGAAAAACACACCGTGTCACGGCTGATCGGCGCGCCGCCCGGATACGTTGGGTATGGCGAGGGCGGGATGCTGACCGAGGCCGTGCGCCAGAAGCCTTACTCGGTGGTGTTGCTCGATGAGGTCGAAAAAGCTGATCCCGATGTACTCAACCTGTTCTATCAAATCTTCGACAAAGGCGTGGCCAATGATGGCGAGGGCCGTGAAATTGATTTTCGCAACACGCTGATCCTGATGACGTCCAATCTGGCCAGTGAACGCATCAACTCGCTGTGTGAAAACGGCGCACGACCGAGCACTGAGACCCTGGAACAGAGCATCCGTCCTGTGCTCAACAACCATTTCAAACCGGCGTTGCTGGCCCGTATGCGGGTGGTGCCTTACTACCCGGTCAGCGGGCCGGTGTTGCGTGAGCTGGTTGAAATCAAACTCCAGCGTCTGGGCGAGCGCCTGCAGCGGCGGCACTTGCAGTTCAGTCATTGTCAGAGGCTGGTTGACCATCTGGCCGAACGCTGTACTCAAAGTGACAGCGGTGCGCGTCTTATCGATTACCTGCTCGACGCGCATCTCCTGCCGTTGATTGCCGATCGCTTGCTGGACGCAATGGCCAACGCGCAAACCTTGACCCGCGTGCACGCCACGCTGGACGCCAACGCTTCTGTGCAGTGCGAGTTTGCATAAGGTGGCGCAAATGTTCGCGCACGTCTCGCAGCCGCTGGCTTATGCCGAGCTGCTGTTGGAGCAGTTTTCCTGCGTGGCCCGGGCCGGGGACGCGGCGACAGCGGGCTCGGCGTGCGTTCGCGCCTTAGTGGCCCTCGCCGGATGTGAGCTGGGCCAACTGTACCTGCTCGATGCCTCTCATAAACGACTGGAGCGACTGGCCGAATGCTGTCAGGGCCAAGGCACCGCTCAACCGCAACACGTCACGGGTGTACCGGTTGATTACACCGGGGAGCAACTGCTGCAATTTGCCCTGTGTCAAAACAGGGTGGTGTGTATCAGCGATCTGAGTGCGGGCGTTTACGACCTTGGTTTTTTACCCCAACACAGCCAGCCCTGGCGCTCCCTGCTGTGTGTACCGCTGGTGAACGCGCATAACGCGGTTGAAGGCCTGTTGTTGGCAGCCAGTCACGAGGCGGTCGACCTTCAGGGGTATGCGCCATCGCTGGGCGCGCTGGGGGGGTTTACCCTGATGCAGCACCGTGTGTTGCAACAGGGTGTTAAGGCCCTCTCACCGCCTGAACGGAGCATCACACCCACCGGGCTGATGGGCAAAAGTGCCGTGATGCGCCACACCTATGGCCTGATCAACAAGGTTATTCATAGCCCTTACACCGTGTTGCTATTGGGCGAAACCGGCACCGGCAAAGAAGTGATTGCGCGCATGATTCACGACGCCAGCCCACGTCACAATCGCCCTTTTATTGTGCAGAACTGTGCAGCGTTCCCTGAAAACCTGCTCGAAAGTGAGCTGTTTGGCTATCGCAAGGGCGCGTTTACCGGCGCCGACCGTGACCGCGTCGGGCTGTTTGACGCCGCCTGCGGTGGCACCTTGCTGCTGGACGAAATCGGTGACATGCCGTTGTCGCTGCAAGCCAAGCTGCTGCGGGTGCTGCAAGAGGGCGAGATTCGGCCCTTGGGCTGCAACGACTCCCACAAAATCGATGTGCGCATCATCGCCGCAACTCACCGCAACCTGACAGAACGGGTCAGCCAAGGGCAGTTTCGCGAAGACCTCTATTACCGTCTGGCGCAGTTCCCGATTGAGCTTGCGCCCTTGCGTGAGCGTGAAGGCGACCTCCTTGAGCTGGCCCGGCACTTCGCTGACAAGGCCTGTCAGTTTCTGCAACGCAAGCCCGTGCGCTGGAGTGATGAGGCGCTGGCTCTGCTGACGGGCTACGCCTTCCCCGGCAACGTTCGCGAGCTCAAAGGGCTGGTTGAACGGGCCGTTCTGTTGAGTGACGGCAGCGAACTGCAGGCACAGCATTTTTCATTACGCAGTGACGTCAGCCCTGGCCCCGTCCACTTGAACCTGCGAGCGCGCATGGAGCACGTGGAGCGCGGGCTGTTACTCGACTGTTTACGCAAGCACGCCGGTAACCAGACGCGCGCCGCTCACGAACTGGGCGTGGCGCGACGCACGCTGCTGTATCGACTGGAGCGCCTGAACATCGTGGCGGATGACCTCAAGGCGATGGCTTCGTGATGCCCTCTGACTGCTTTATGCCTTTGCCCGCGCGGCCCTCAACGGATCAAGCCGCGGCCCTGATCACCCCTCTGGAGACTTCCCCTATGACTGCTCGTCACTGGTACGCCGTCCTGTTGACCCTCGCCGTGCTGTGCGGTGCGAGCGGCTGTGGCGGTAATTACAAATTCAACGACAACAGCTATCGCCCACTGGGTGATCCGCAGGCGGTCAATCGCGGTAAATGACCGCAAGGAGTCTGAACATGGAATTGATTTTTGAGCTGCTGAGCCATCCGTCACTGACCCCAGCGCAGGTGATGCGTAAAACCTTTGACGAGAAGGGCGGGGTGATAGGGCGCAATGCCGATTGCACATGGCAGGTGGTCGATAGCGAACAAAAAGTTTCCAAATACCACGTCAACATCAGCTACCTGGACGGTGCGTTCTATATCACCGACACCAGCACCAACGGTGTCCAGGTCAATGGCACGGGGACCTATTTGATCCGTGACAAGCCCGAGCGAATTGGGCACGGCACCCGTTACTCTCTGCACCGGTTCGAGATCCGTGCAGAGCTGCCCCATGAGTTGCAACGTCTATTACTGCTCGCCAAGGAGCCTCTGCCTGGGGGCATAAAGATTCCGGACGATGCGTTTATGGGCCGCGATTCCCTTGACCCGCTGGAACCTGAGGCCCCGAATTATTCAGTTTTCGATGTCACGGGCGAAAACGGTTCGGCCTCGATGGACCTTCAGCTCACTGATCGTGCGCCTCTGAATTATGAGCATCTGAGCGTGCCGCAACTGATGGAAGCTGCGCAGGCACCCGTCCCGCAGCCTCAAAGTGATACGCAGGCGCCCGACATGGACGGCTTCTGGAGCGATTTCGGAGCCGCATTGGGCGTTGATGTGTTGGCCTTGGAGCCTGCCGGGCGTGAGGCGCTGGCCATCAAGGCCGCCAGCCTGCTCAAACAAACGGTCGCGGGTGTGCAGCAAAGTCTTTGGACCCGCAGCGAGCTGAAAAACCAGCTTCGGTTGGCCCGTACGGTTATTCCCGGCACCCGACACAATCCGCTCACGTCCACCCATGACGCTGGCGAAGCCTTGGGCCTGCTGCTGGCGCCGCACAAGGCTCATCAACTCTCGGCTGAACAAGCGGTGTGGCGCGCCTTTCGTGATTTGCAGGCGCATCAGGTCGCACTACTCAGTGCCAGCCGCGCAACGGTGCGCGCCACCCTTGAACATTTCTCGCCGCAACAACTGACCTTGCGTCAGGAACGCGACGGCCATCGGCCCTGGTTCGCCACGGCTGGCAGCCGCTGGCGTGCATTCAATCGTTATCACCAGGCACTGCAACAGGACGATGACTGGTGTGAACGCATGTTGGCGCGCGATTTTGCCCAAGCCTACGAAGAACAGGTACGGCTTGTTTCGACCCTTAACAACGACCCTCAAGGATGATGCGCATGCCATGCCCACCTCTATATCTCAAGGCCATGCTGGCTTTTGCCGTGCTGCTGCTCACGGGCTGCACGACGCTGTCGCCGTACTCCAGTGTGACCAAACTCAACCTCAATTTAAGCGCTAGCGATCAGGTCAATCCTGACCTCCATGGGCGCCCGTCCCCGGTGGTGGTTCGCTTGTTCGAGCTCAAACATCCGGTCGCCTTCGAAAATGCCGACTTCTTCAGCCTTTATGAGCGCGGCAAAGAGTCATTGGCCCCTGACCTCGTGACCAGTGAAGAGCTGGAGCTACGCCCGGGGCAAACGGTGCAGCTCAAACTCAGTGTCGAACCCGGCAGTCGCTATGTCGGTGTATTGGCTGCCTACCGTGACCTGCCTCAAAGCCAATGGCGCTACGTCGTACCGCTCACTGCTATGGCCTTGACTGAATCGAATCTGGTGCTTGATCAGACCGGAATTCGCAGTGCCGATATCGCCCATGAACAGGGAGGTCACTGAGTATGACCACCCATAAAGTCCTGTGGCTGGAAGGCATGTTGTTGCGCCCGCAGCACTTTCAGCACAGCGATCGTTATTACGACCAACAACTGAAAACCCGGACCCGATTATTGGGGCGTTACACCTGGGGGTTCTTGAGTCTGGAGGTCGATGTGCAGTACCTCACTATGGGTAAGCTGGTCGTCAGCCAGGCGTCAGGCGTGCTGCCCGATGGCAGCTTGTTCGACTTGGTCGGCGGCGAATTGCTGGCTCTGGATGTACCGGCCAATATCGGGAAAACCGACGTGTATCTGGCACTGCCACTGGTCACCGGTAATCACATCGAGGCACGACGCAAGGATCAGGTGGACGTACTGGCGCGTTATGTCGCCTATGAAACCGAAGTCGGTGACTCCAACGCCGGCGAAAACGCCAGCAGTCAGGTCAGTTGTGCCCGCCCTGACTTTCGCTTGCTGCTGGGTGAACAGCCAAGCAATCAGGCCTGCGTCAAGTTGCAACTGTGCCGAATCTCAGGCACCAACAGCGACGGCGCCATCAGCCTTGACGCGCAATTCATACCGACCTTTATCCTCAGCCATGCGTCGAGTTACGTCCTGTCGTGTTTGAAAGAAGTCATCGGCATGCTGGGCCTGCGGGGCGACACGCTGGCGGCGCGGATTCGCTCCAATGGCAAGGTTGGCGGGGCAGAAGTCGGTGACTTCATGATGCTGCAACTGATCAACCGAACAGAATTGGTGCTTCAGCATTATCTGGCTCTGGAACAGCTGCACCCCGAAGAGTTGTATTGCACCTTGCTGGCGATGCTGGGTGAGTTGGCCACCTATGCCAGTGACAGCAAGCGACCGCAACTTGAGAGCACCTATCAGCACAGTAATCAGGGTGAAAGCTTTCGCGAGCTGATGGAAGCCATTCGCGAGGTGCTGTCGATGGTGCTGGAGGAACATGCCAACGAGCTGAAACTGGAAGCCCGTCAGTACGGCATTCTCGTCTCGCAAATGAGTGATCACAACGCCCTCGCGCTCACCACCTATGTGCTGGTGGCAAAAGCCAATTGCGACAGCGAAGAGCTGCGCCATCGCTTGCCGGCGCATCTCAAGGTCGGGCCGGTCGAAGGCATACGTCAGTTGGTCAACCTGCACCTGCCGGGCTTCAAGATAAAACCCCTGGCGGTGGCCCCCCGGCAAATCCCGTTCAATCCCGCCAAAACCTATTTCAGCCTTGAACTCAGCGCCGATGACGTGACGCAGATGGAGCGCTCCGGTGGCTTTGCGTTCCATGTGTCGGGCGAGTTTTCAGAGCTCGAACTGCAATTCTGGTCCATCAGGAATTAATCGCCATGAGCAAAGACACCCCCATGGAAGATGACAAAACCACGCTTGCGGCCAAAGAACTTCCGGGTGCGGGCCCGCAGGCCAAGCATCCGGGCATGATCGACGGTCTCGTTCTGACCGATCAATCGCCGCCACCGGCGGTTGAAAAACTCGAAGACCGAATGATCTTTTCCGCCCGCTTGCAGGCTGCGGGCACGTTCAATGTGAGCCTCAATCCGCTCGTGGCAGCAGCCAGCGGCCTGTTGTCTTGCGTGGTCGACCTCAAGCACACCCAAGTGGCCCCCGGCATCCCGGAGCTGCGTAAGCAGCTCATTAATGACATCAATGCATTTTCACAAGAAGCCCTCTACAACGGGGTGGACTACGACCTGGCCATGAAAGCCCGGTACGTGATGTGCACGGTGCTCGATGAAGCGGTCGTGACCACCCCGTGGGGGTACGAAAGCGCATGGTCGCAGCACACCCTGCTCAGCAGCCTGCACAACGAAACCTTTGGCGGTGAAAAGGTCTTTCACGTGCTCAATCAACTGTGCCGTAACCCGGTGGTCAACCTCTCGCTGCTGGAGCTGATCTACCTGTGCCTGTCCTTGGGGTTTCAGGGCAAATACCGGGTGGTCAATCACGGCACCTCCGAGCTCGACGCCATTCGCGATGCCCTGTACCGGCAAATCCGTCACTTGCGCGGCGATGTGCCCCGTGAGCTTTCGCCCCATTGGCAAGGGCTCACCGATCGACGTCACCGGTTTATCCGCAGTGTGCCCGGCTGGGTGCTGGGCACCCTCACGGCGGGATGCCTGTTGGTGATGTTCTCAGGCTTTGCCTGGGTGCTGGGTGAGCAACGCGAAGCGGTATTGCAACCGTATCAGCCGCTCGACGCTTCGGTTGTTCAGCCGCAGTCGTAATAGGGATATGTGATGAAAAACACTTTAAAAAAAAACTGGCGGCCTTTATGCGCCAAACCTGGGTCTGGACGCTGGCGCTGCTGCTGACCATTGCGCTGCTGGTGTGGTGGGTCGGCCCGCTATTGGCGGTCAACGACTATAAATTCTGGGCCGACTCCAGTGCCCGGCTGCTGAGTATCAGTGCGCTGTGCTTGCTATGGGGCCTGATGATGGTCTTTGTCAGCTGGCGCGCCGGGGTACGCAAAAAAGAGCATGAAGGCAGTGAGGTGGGTAAAGCCCGCGAGCTTAAAGACGCGCAGCTGGAGACTTCGCAGCAAGAACTGCGCAAGCGCTTCAAAGAGGCTTTGCGCACGCTCACAACCTCCAGCGTGTACCGCGGGCGCAGTGAGCGCTGGCGAGATGAGTTGCCCTGGTACCTGGTGATCGGCCCCACGGGCAGCGGTAAAACCAGCTTGCTGGACTTTTCGGGTCTGGATTTTCCGCTGAACAAGATCGACCGCAAACTCACCCGCGACATGAACGGTACCGCGCATTGTGATTGGTACTTTGGCGAGCATGGCGTGCTGATAGACACTGCCGGGCGCTATCTGGAACAAAGCGATCCCGACATTGACCCCAGCAACTGGCGCACCTTGCTGGAGTTACTGCGTAGCCGCCGACGTGCGCGACCCTTGAACGGTGTATTGGTCACGGTGCCGGTCGAGTGCTTGTTTGCGGTCAATGAAACCATCATGTCAGGTCTGGGCGATGTGGTGCGCCAGCGCCTTCAGGAGATTCATCAAATCCTGCATGTGGATGTGCCGGTGTATCTGGTATTGAGCAAGGCCGACAGCCTGATCGGCTTCAGCGAATTTTTTGACCAGATGACCCGTGAAGAGAGTGATCAGGTCTTCGGTGCCAGTTTTGGCAAAGACCAGACCGGCTCCGATGTATCCATCTTGCGCACCGAGTTTGACGCGCTGTTGGGCCGTCTTACGGGTCAGGTCATCTCACGGATGCATCAGGAGCGCGACACTCAACGCCGAGCGCGCATTCTCGATTTCCCTCATCAACTGGGGGCCATTGGCGAGCGCCTGTGTGTCTTTGTCGACACTGCTTTTACCGGCAATCGTTATCAACGTGCCAGCCCGTTGCGCGGCTTTTATCTCACCAGCGCCCCCCATGTAAAACGCGAGGCGCAAGCCGAAACCAAGGCGTTGGGCGATTCTTTGGACATCAAGACACAAGCCTTGCCGGTGCTGCACAGCGGTCGCTCGCATTTTATTCACCACCTGCTGAGCCGAGTGATTTTCCCGGAAGCCCAATTAGCCAGTCTGGACAAACGCGAGCGCCGCCGTATTCATTGGCGCCAGCATGCACTGTACGCCGGTGCCTTGTCAGTGCTGGGAGTGATGGGGCTGGTGTGGGCGCAGAGCTTTGCGGCCAACCATGAACGTCTGAATAAACTGCGCGAGCTGGCTCAGCAACTTGAAAAACAGCATGCCCTGCTGAACCCGCGTGATGACAGTGGCGCGGTATTGAGCACGCTCGACACCCAATACGCGGCCTCACAGGTATTCCCCTCAACTCGGGATGTCGGGGTGTTCGAACACACCGGCTTGTATCAGGGCAGCGCCAGCAACCCGCTGCTTGAACAGGCCTACCAGCATGCCGTGCAAACCCAGCTGTTACCACGGGTCGCGCAACAACTGGAAAGCCAGATCCGCGCCAATCTGGGGGATCGAGCACGGTTGCTGAACAGCTTGCGCGCCTACTTGATGTTGGGTGAGTCTGACCGTCGCGACAACGCCTGGCTCAAGACCTGGGTGGCCACCGACTGGTCAGCCCGCTACCCCGGTAACACGTCTGTGCAAAACGGTTTGGGCCAGCACTTTGATCGTCTGCTGGCGCTGCCATTCAATTACCCGCTTAACCAGCCACTGATTGCCAGGGCCCGTCAGGTACTGCGCAACGAATCACTGGCCTCGGTCGTTTACCGAATGTTGCGTGAACAGGCACACGGGCTGGCGCCTTACAGTTTTGCCCAACACCTTGGCCCGCAAGGCCAGGTATTCAGTGGCGCCGACTACGTGATACCGGGCTTCTATACCCAGCAAGGTTATCAACAGTATTTCTCGATTCAGGGTGCCACGCTGGTCAGTGACATCCTGCGGGACAACTGGGTGCTGGGCGAGGGCAATACCCTCAGCGCCATGGACATGCGCAAGCTGATGGTCGAGCTGGAGCAACTGTATTTCCGCGACTACGCCACCCAGTGGAGCGAAGCCATCGGGCAACTGACCTTGCAGCCCTTTACGGCCGCCGGTGAAGGCGCCGAACAGCTTGCAGCATTGACCTCTGCCAATTCGGCCGTCGTGCAATTACTGCTCGAAGTGCGTGAAAATACTCGCTTCCCAAGCTTTATCGATGAGCTGCCTATACCCGCAAAGAGCGACGAAACCCTCGCAACCAAAAAACTCGGCGCACTGGCCGGCAAGACAACCGCGGCCGTGGCCAAAGCGGCAGATACTTTGGCGGCCAAGCTGCCTGATAACGCCAAGCAAGCCCTGCAACGACGGTTCGAACCGCTGCACCGTTTGCTCGACGATAACAACGCACCGACAGCCACCCTCACGGCAGCGCTGCAAGGCCTCAACGATGTGCAGCAGCAACTGGCCAGTCTGGCCCGCGCCAGCGCACCCGACCAGGCGGCCTTCGACATGGCCAAATTACGCATGGGCGGTCAGCGCGATGCGCTCAGCCATTTGCGTCAGACCGCGCAACGCTTGCCGATTCCCCTCAATGGCTGGTTCGAGGGTGTCGCGCAAGACACCTGGAGCCTGGAACTGGCCAACGCCTACCACTTCATCAACCAGCGTTATCAACGCGAGCTGTACAGTTTTTACGACCGTGCAATCAAGCAGCGCTATCCCTTCAGTGCTCACAGCGACAGCGATGTGGCCCTGAATGACTTCCGCGAGTTTTTCCGTGGCCAAGGGCTCAGCGAGCGTTTTTTTGAGACTTACCTGCGCCCCTTCGTCAGCGGTGAGGCGGGCAACTACCGGCTGCGCAGCATGGACGGGCAGACGTTGCCGATGTCCAGAGCCTACTTTGAGCAAATGGCCGCCGCGCAAGTCATACGTCAGGGCTTCTTCGCCCAGAACCCGGCAGAACCCCTCGTTCAATTTACCCTAGAGCCTTACAGCCTTGACCCCGGCGTCAGCCGTGCGCAGCTGCGCTTTGGCAGCCAGTCGCTGGACTATCGCCACGGGCCGATAGTCCCCGTCACCTTGCAATGGCCCACGGAAGCCGAGAACGGTCGCAGCAGCCTGGTACTGGAAAAAATCTCCGGTCGCCCGGTCGGCATCGAAAAAAGCACCGGGCCGTGGTCGTTGTTTCGCTTGCTGGACTTGATGAGCGTTGAGTACCTCAGCGGTCGCGATGTCATGGTGCTCAAAGCGGACGTGGGCGGTATGCGGGCCAACTACCTGTTGATGAGTCAACGCACGCCTAACCCGTTTGACCTGAGCGTGTTGCGCAGCTTCCGCTTGCCTGAGCAACTGTAATGGGCGAACTCCCGCTATGGCGCAGCGCGGCAGGCACCGACCCGGGCAAGGTGCGCACCCGCAATGAAGATGCCACCCTCGATTGTCCACATCTGGGGTTGTGGGCGGTGGCGGATGGCATGGGTGGTCATCGGGCGGGCGACATTGCCAGCCAGATGATCGTCCACAGCCTGGCCGAACTGAACCAGCCGCAGACCTTTGATCAACGGCTACTGGCCGTGCGCAAATGCCTGCACTGGCTGAACCGCCGCTTCAGTCAGGAGCTGACCGTCAGCGATCAGTCCAGCGACACCATCATGGGCAGCACCGTGGTCGCCTTGTTGCTTGAAGGCAACCGCGCCGCCTGTGTCTGGGCAGGTGACAGCCGCTGCTACCTGTGGCGTCGGCAACAGCTGTACACCCTGTCACGCGACCATTCAGTGCAGCAGCAATGGATGGACGAACAGCACATGACCCCGGAACAGGCGCTGGCCCAGCCGGGTTCCCGGGCACTGACTCGGGCCATCGGCGCATGCGAGTCTCTGCGCTTGGGCGTGCTGGAACTGGAAGTGCAGCCGAACGATGTGTTCTTGCTGTGCAGTGATGGTCTCTACCAAGAGTTAAGCCACCGCGAAATGGGCAACGCGCTCAGCCTCATCTCACCCCGTGCGGCGCTGGCGCGCTTGCTCGACAGCGCATTGAGCGGTGCGGCACGTGACAACGTGAGTGCCGTGGTGATACGTCAATGACCGCGCCATTGCCCGAGGTATTGAGCGGGCGTTATCGGATTGAACGGTTATTGGGCGCGGGGGGCATGAGCACGGTCTACCGTGCCCGTGACCTGCTGCATGAACAGTTTGCTGACCCACAACCCTGCGTGGCGCTGAAAATCCTCAGTGACGACCTCAGTCACTCCCCGGACGCCAGTGCAGTGCTGTTCAACGAATTCGCGTTGATCCGCCACTTGCGTCACCCCAATATCCTGCGCATGTACAGCTTCAATGCAGACACCGCCCACCAGCGCGTCTTCATCGTCATGGAGCTGTTACAGGGCCCCACCCTGGACCGTTTACTGTGCGAGCGACCTCTGGGGTTAGCGTGGCAGGAACTGCGTGAAATCGCCTTGCCCCTGCTTGACGCACTGGCGCATAGCCACGCGTCGGGCATCCTGCATGGCGACATAAAGCCCAGCAATATCCTGCTCAGCGAAGAGGGCGTGCGCCTGTTCGACTTCGGCCTTGGGCAGGCTGAAGCGGGGCGGCTGGACGGTTTGGCGGCCATCAGTCGACAGCGCATGAATGCCTGGACACCCGGCTACGCTGCACCGGAAATCCTCGAAGGCGCGGCCCCGACCCGTGCAGCTGACGTGTACGCAATGGGCTGCCTCCTCTACGAACTGGCCAGTGGCAAACACCCATTCAACCGCCTCCTATCGACCCAGGCCCGCGATCAACGTCCCGCGCTGCCCCTCAAAAAGCCCAGGCATCTGCCTGCCCACGTGTGGCGCGCAGTGCGCAACGCCCTCAGTTTTGACCCCGCCCAACGCACCGTCACTGTTGCCCAACTGCGCGCGGCCTTGGCCGCCCGACGAACGTGCTGGCCGTGGCCTGAATAGACCAAAGGCAATGCCTTGCATCAATGGGCATTGTGCGCAGTGGTCTATGGTTAAGGCCGCTGGACGCAGACCCCCATCGTTGAAAGGAGCCAACACATGAAGCTTTCAGGAAAAATCGCACTCGTCACAGGCGCGGCACAGGGCATTGGTCGTGGTATTGCGTTGCGCCTTGCCAAAGATGGCGCCGATATAGCGCTGGTCGACCTCAACCTTGAAAAACTTGGCCAGGTTGCCAGTGAGATCAAAGCATTAGGACGCAACACCAGCGTATTCGCGGCTGATGTAGGTGATCGCGATCAAGTCTTTGCGGCGGTTGACTACGCCCACAATCAGCTCGGCGGGCTGGACATCATGGTCAACAACGCGGGCATCTGTCAGGTCAAACCCCTGATGGACGTCACCCAACAGGACTTCGAACATATCTACCGCATCAACGTCCAAGGCACCTTGTGGGGCATACAGGCTGCGGCAGAAAAATTTCAGGCGCTCAAACGCAAAGGCAAAATCATCAACGCCTGCTCCATTGCTGGCCATGAAGGCTATGCCCTGCTGGGGGTTTACTCCTCCACCAAATTTGCCGTACGCGCCTTGACCCAGGCGGCGGCCAAGGAACTGGCGGTGCACGGCATCACCGTCAACGCCTACTGTCCGGGCG
The DNA here is from genome assembly GCF_009600315.1 of Pseudomonas helleri. Taxonomy (GTDB): domain Bacteria; phylum Pseudomonadota; class Gammaproteobacteria; order Pseudomonadales; family Pseudomonadaceae; genus Aquipseudomonas; species Aquipseudomonas helleri_A. Next base: position 44,759 of record NZ_WIWC01000024.1, read on the forward strand.
TCGTGGGTACCGACATGTGGGTTGAAATTGACAAACGCATGGCCGAAGTGACGGGCGCCCCGATTGGCGCGACCTACGAAAAATTCGTCAGTGGCATTCTGCTGGGACGAGCAGAAACACCGGAAGACGTTGCGGCATTTGTGGCCTACCTGGCCAGCCCGGACGCCGACTACATGACCGGTCAGGCCCCCTTGATTGATGGCGGGATGGTATTCCGCTAAGGGATAAGTCATGTAACGCGCCTGCTTGCACTCAGGCGCGTGCTGCTTAGTGCATCGCCAAACCGTCCAGCGACTTGTCGACATACGCCTTGGCCAGCTCCACCAGGTGCGCAACCGACAACACCAGATCGCGCGGCAACCCGCTCAAACCATTCCCCGCCTCACACGCCGAAGCGCCCGCACAGCGCAACAAGTCTGACGCTTGGGCCAAAGCCGCTTCTAAATTGACACTGTCCGGGATGGCATACATCACCGTGCTCAAAGGTCGTGGAGGTCTGTGGTCGAGCAAGTAGTAATCGAGGGCGCGATTGGCGGCGGCACGGTCCAGCGACTGTGAATCGCACTGAGCAGCAACTTGCAGGGGGAAGAAGGGTGGATCTGGGGTGATTCTTTTCATGACAACTCCTGGCTTCTAAGTAAGGAGCTGGCACCTGTCGCGACTAAACGAAGGGTGGCAGCCGTACGCAGGTTAGTCGACCGGAGAAACCAGGAACCCGGCGCGCCCAAAGGCGCCCTACGCACGGCCACCATAACGCGGGGCCGAAAAAAAGCGCCTCACTTAAGGTGGCGCCTTGCGCCTGGCTTAACATCGGGCGACTAAACCCGATCGCTGATTGTGCAGCGATGGGCCGAGACTATGCCCCGATATGAGAGAGCGCAAGCGAACGGGATTTTCTCGGATGTTTCACCTGATTGAAAGGGAAACGTCGTACGAAACGGCTGAATTTAAAGGCGTGAAACACCCCCCTCCGTAGCAGCGGACGAGTAACACGAGGCCGCGTCCGGCCGTGTAGCGGCCGCAAAACCATTCAACGCGCAGTGCGAGTCGGCTACTCTAATTGTCGACCCAGCGTGGCACGTACACTGCGTGCAACTGCCGGATCAACCTTGGCATTGTCGAGAATAAAACTGCACCGACCCACAATCGCGTACTCACGAAACATATTGGTTTCAAACCCGCAAAAGTTGAAGTTCAACACCACGCACGACACCTCATCGGTTAAGTAGCCTTTGAGCTGAGTCATCTTGTCTTCGATCGTATCGGCGATATCAGCCTCTATTCGCGCATACAGCTGCTCCACGACCTCATCTTCATCAGGCGGGGGCTTGAGATACGGCGGCACCCCGGTCTGATCGTGAATATAGACCGTATGCTTAACGTCCAGTAATTCAGTGACATCGATATACACCACCCCATTGGCGGCCTCACCGGCTTCATGTTTTTTCAACTGTTTGATGGCGTCTTTCAACCGCCGCACCAGTAACTCTGGCGACTGAATGCGCTTGCACTCAATGGCCAGCGCCAAGTCGTTAACGATGATGTCGGTACGCTTCGACACGTCGATACAGTGGGTCTGCGCGGCATAGCTGGAAGCAATGCCCAGCTCGAACATATAGTTGCGATCCTGATCCTTGCCCGGCGTGTCATTTTCATGGCTGAAGTTAATGCCATACATGGCCGCATGTAATGTCTTATTGAATTCCGCTGAGGCCTGCTGTTCTTTAAGTTGTTCACTGCACTTCACCACGTGATGCATTTCCGACACCGCGTGCAAGAACTCAAACATCTTCGGCCCGTACGAACCGCGGATAGTGTCATAACGTTTGATAACGTCCTGATAGTACGGAATGCGGCCTTTGACTTTTAAGCCACGGTTTTCCAGCCATTCACAACTCTCTTGCGCACGCGCCACAAAAAGCGGAAGGCAATCGGGACTGCTGTAAGGCGCCACATTAACGAAGAAGGTTTCAATGAACATCTTATCCATGAGCATGCAGATCTCTCGTAGCGGATAGTTTTATGACAGGCATTAAAAAGCCGGCTTGTGGGCGGCGTTATTGTTGATTTATACCCATGTTTTATTGGTGTTTGTAGCCGATTCTATTTTTGTCCCCCCATTTATCCCCCCACTTCGGGATTTCGTCCTGACTGAGGGGCTGGGTTTTAGCAAAATTGTAACCTAAGCGACATCTGTGATGCCTTGGACCTTAGCTGTCCGCTGCGCAGGCTTACCACCGAAAGCTTGGCGACACAGCATTAGACAGGAAATCCTGATAAGGCGCTTTAACCTTATTAAAACCGATAAAAACGGCTAATATCAGCACGTTTTTTTATCGGCAGATTTAGCTATGACTGATCGTTGGCACAGTGTTGATGAAATTGCCGAACACCTCGGCGTCAGCAAGGACACCGTTTATGCATGGATCGCGAAACGCAATATGCCAGCACACAAGGTCGGCCGGTTGTGGAAGTTCCAGAAGGTTGAGGTGGATACCTGGGTCAAGGCTGGCGGAGCCAGTGACGAAACGCAGCAGGCGCGAAGTGATGGCTGAGCCCTATCGTCTTTCTTTCACCACGGGTGGCCTGTTTTTGCAGGAAGCACCGCTGGTTGTGGAGCGCTATCTAACGCTGCGTGATTGGAAGCAAACACGGGCGCAGGTGCGTGCTGAGAACCTATTGCAAGTTCGTACATCAGCTGCTGCGACACGTATCAGTAAGGAGTTGATCGCGCGTCTGGAGCTGTTGGATCCAGAGGAGCTGGAGTTCATGGTGGACGGAAGCCTGCGCGAGCAAGGCTACCTCCTGTGGGCTGCAACTTGCCGGCGCTATGCTTTCATCCGAGACTTTGCGCGCGAAGTTCTGCGCGAGCATTACCTGCTCATGCGCCGCCAACTCACGACAAGCGATTACGATGCCTTCTTCAATGCCAAAGCTTTGTGGCATGTCGAGCTGGATGAACTGGCTGCGTCCACGCAAAGCAAGTTGCGGCAAAATCTGTTCCGCATGTTGCGAGATGCCGACTTGATCAACGCGCAGCGCCAGATTCAGCCTGTGTTGATAACTCCAGCGCTGGCCCATTTACTGGTCCACCACGGTAACGAGCAATTGCTGATATTCCCGGCAACTGACCATGATATTAAAAGGTGGTTGCAATGAGCCAAAAAATCAGTCAGCAGCCGCTGGCAGCTCGCTTTGAGCACCTAGTGAACGTCATGAGCGGTCAGCGCTTCCTAGAAATGAAGGGGCTGAATAATGATCTGCCGTTCTACATCTGCGAATTCAAGGCAGCTGAAGCCTTTGAGATACAACGCATGCAGCGGCAACTGGTCAACACGCTGGCTGGTTTGCGTATCGATTGCCTGCAGGGCCGTGGTGTAAAGGTGCTAGAGGTCAGCCTATATGACCTGACAATCGATTTGCTAAAGGCACGTGAAGGTAGTGACGAAGGCATCAACTTGTGGGAGCAGATCCGAGCGGTTGAGCCTGATGTGGAAAAAGAAGCTCTGCTGGAGCTTCTGCAGGGAGTACTCGACATCAAGGAGCACCTGATCCCGGCCATTGGCGAGCGTATTGCTCAAGCTGATTACGACGTGCTGTTTCTTTCCGGTATCGGTGAAGTGTTCCCCTATATCCGCTCGCACAACGTACTCAACAATTTGCAAAGCACTGCCAAGGACAAGCCCACAGTTATGTTCTTCCCCGGTGAGTATCGGCATTCGCTGGAGCAGGGTGCGTCACTAGAGCTGTTCGGCCTGCTACACGACGACAAGTATTACCGCGCATTCAATATTTTCGAGTCTCAGGCGTAAGGAAGCAGTCAATGGAACTCAACGGCATTTTCGAAAACTCCGTCGGCCGCCCGATTGAAGGCGTCATCAAAGCCGACGACGAGACCAGTCTGTACAACGAGCTGAGCGAGTACGTCCTCACTGACGAGATCGCTAAGCGTCTGGAGCACTTCCTCGATGCCTATTCCGACTACCACCACGCCAATGGCGTCTGGGTCTCCGGATTCTTCGGCTCGGGTAAGTCGCACCTGCTGAAAATGCTCGCCCTGCTGCTGGAAAATCGCCAGGTCGACGGCAGTACGGCGCTGGATATTTTCCTTCCCAAAATCAAGGAAGATGATGAGCTGCTGCGTGCCCAGCTCAAGAAAGCCGTAGCCATTCCCTCGAAAAGCATCCTGTTTAACATCGACCAGAAGGCCGACATCATCAGCAAGACCCAGATCGACGCCTTACTCTCGGTGTTCGTCAAAGTCTTTAACGAGATGTGCGGTTACTACGGAAAACAGGGCTATATCGCCCAGTTTGAGCGCGATCTGGACAGCCGCGAACTGTTCCAGCCGTTCAAGGAAGCCTACCAGAGCATCGCCAACAAGCCCTGGGAGCGCGGTCGCGAACAGGCATTGCTGGAGTCCGGCAACATTGCCAAGACCTACGCCCAGATCACGGGTGAAGACCTGGCACTGGCCAAGGGTATCCTCGACAAATACCGCGCCCAGCACAGCGTCTCCATTGAAGACTTCGGCAACCAGGTCAAGGAATGGCTGGATAAAAAACCGGCCAACTTCCGCCTTAACTTCTTTGTCGATGAGGTGGGTCAGTACATTGCCGACAACACCAAACTCATGACCAACCTACAGACCGTGGCTGAAAGCCTGGCCACCAAGTGCCAGGGCAGGGCCTGGATCATCGTCACCGCACAGGAGGATATGGACTCCGTGATGGGTGACATGAGCAAGCAGCAAAGCAACGACTTCACCAAGATCCAGGCGCGCTTTGCCAACCGCCTCAAGCTCACCAGTGCCGACGTGGCCGAGGTGATCCAGAAGCGCCTGCTGACCAAAAACGATACCGGTGTCGACCTGCTGAAAACCGTCTACGGCCAGCAGTTCAACAATTTCAAAACCCTGTTCGACTTTACGGAGGGTGGTCAGCACTACCAGAACTTCCGTGATCTGGAGCACTTCACCTATTGCTACCCCTTCGTGCCGTATCAGTTCCCGCTGTTCCAGTCGGCCATTCGGGGCATATCCATGCACAACGGGTTTGAGGGCAAGGCCAACTCGGTGGGCGAGCGCTCCATGCTCGGTGTATTTCGCGAGGTGGCCATGGCCATCGACAACGAGCCAGTCGGACAGCTGGCGACTTTCGACCGCATGTTTGAAGGAATTCGAGGCGCACTGAAAAGCGGTATCCAAAGCGCCATCAACAATGCCGAGCGGCACCTTGGCGATGCATACGCGGTGCGCGTACTCAAGGCCCTGTTCCTGGTCAAGTACGTCAAGGAGTTCAAGGCCACTCTGCGCAACCTCAATGTGCTGATGCTGGAGCGTTTTGGTGAAGACATGCCCGCGCAGCGCAAAAAGCTGGAAGCGGCGCTCAATCTGCTTGAGCAGCAAACCTATATCCAGCGCAATGGCGAACTCTACGAGTACCTGACCGACGAAGAAAAGGACATCGAGGAAGAGATCAAGAATACCGAGATTGAATCTGCCTATGTCATCAAGGAGCTGGAGACCCTGCTGTTCGACGGCGTGATCAAGCAGCGCAAGATTCGCTATGAAAACGGCCAGGACTACGCCTACACCCGCAAGATGGATGACCGCTCGCTCAGCCGTGAGTCTGAATTGGCCATCCACATCGTTACACCATTGAGCGACAACTTCGACAACCTCACCGTGCAGCGAATGCAGAGCATGGGGCGTGATGAATTGCGTGTAGTGCTGCCTGCCGATGCCCGCTTTATGCAGGATCTCACCCTGCACAAACGCACCGAGATATACATCCGCCAGAACAGTAGTACCCAGCAGGAAGCGGTTAAACGTATCATCGATGCCAAGGGCTTCCAGAACACCGAGCGTCTGGCCGATTTGCAGGATCGTTCCAAGGAGCTGCTTGGTAAAGCACACTTGATAATTAACGCCGCCGACGTGGAGGCTACCAGCTCAGACGGCCAGGCTCGCATTCTCAAGGGTTTCTATCTGCTGATCGAAACGACCTACCCGAACCTGCGCATGCTGCGCGATGTCCCGTACAGTGAAAACGACATCGGGAAACACCTGCGCCAGGCCCAGGATGGCTTGCTGGGTAACGATGTCACCAGCCTGACCGAACCGGAACAGGAGCTATTGGCTTATATCCAGAGCAACGCCCGCAGCGGTGTGCGCACCACGGTCAAAACGTTGCTGGAGCGCTTTGAACGTAAAAACTACGGTTGGTATTACGCCGCTATTCTTTGCAACCTCGCCTTGCTTTGCGCCCGAAGCAAGGTAGAAGTGCGGCAAGACAGTAACCCGCTAGAAGGCGACAACCTGGAGCGCAGCCTGCGCAACACCAATGCCCACAGCAGTCTGGTATTGGAGCCGCAAATCGAGTTCAGCGCTTCCCAGGTTCGCCATCTCAAAGAGTTCTTTGCCGACTTTTTTGACCGGCCAGCAAGCAGCAACGAAGCCCGTTCCCTGGCACTTGAAACTATCGACGCAATTAAAGAGCTAGAGATCGATCTGGCTGACCTGCACGGACAAAAAGCCCTTTATGGGTTTCTTAGTGTGCTGGATGGCGTGATGGCTACCCTCAAAGAAGTCGCCAGCAAAAACGTTAGCTGGTTTCTCACCGATTTGTCCCGAGCCTCCGATGCCATGCTTGACAGCAAGGAGCAGATCATTGAACCACTGCGCCGCTTTATGGGTAGCCCGCAAAAAGCTATTTACGACCAGATTCGCCAGCTGGTGCAGGAACAGGAAGACAATTTCGCCTATGTAGACATAGGTGAGGTCGAAGCCATCAAGACGTTACTCACCGAAAGTAAGCCCTGGCAGGGCAACCGCCTACAACAGGCCAAGCCGCAGCTGGAGGGCCTGCAACAAGCGATCGCTAATCAGCTATCTAGCGAAAAAGCCACTGCAGTCAGTCGGCTCGCCGAACTGGAGCTGCGGCTGCAAGGTAGTGACGAGTACAGCAGCCTTAAGCCCGAGCAGCAGGTTCAGCTTGCAGCACCTTTTGTTGAAGCTCAGCAATCAATACATGGGCAGAAACGCATTGCCATGATCCGTGATCAATTACGTGCTTTTGAGGAAAATCAATACGCACAGTTGCTACTCAGATTGGAGCGAATGGCGCGTCCGCAACCAATGCCGGCTCCCGTGCCGCCAGTGCAGGCACCGGGTAAATCGAGTATCGGCAGCCCACCAGCTCCAGTCGAGCATCCACCCAAAATTGCTGAACCGCGTCTGGTGCCAGCACGTACTATCAAAGTGGGCTACAGCAAACCTTGGCTGGCCAGTGAGGCCGAGCTGGATGACTATCTGCAGCAGCAGCGCGAAGCCTGGCTGAAAGAAATTCAGGCCGGCAACCGCGTGCAGATCTAAAACGGACAAGCGCCTCGATCATTTGCGTGGTGTTACGCAAATGATCGAACGGGCCCATAGAAAGAGAAAAATGATGGATACCAGCAAGCTCAAGAAATTTGCCCAATACGCCCGTCGAACTTTGCTGGAGCAGGTGAAAGGCAAATTAAATGTGGTACTAGCGCTGCACAGTGCCGCACGACGTGAGCGCCCCCAGGTTGTGGCTGAACTGGAAAAGCTGATCAACAGCTCCGGTCGAGAGCATGTGGAAGAGCGTGTTGCCTACATCTGGTTCAACCGTTTCTGCGCATTGCGCCTTATGGACGTGAACCGTTATACCCGGATCGGCGTGGTGTCACCGGCTGAGGGCCAGTTCCAGCCCGAGATCCTGGCCGAATCCAAGATGGGACACATCGACGAAGAGATGGTGTCGGCTCAGGTTCGTCAGAAGGTCCTAGATCTACTAGCAGGTCGCGCACCAAGCAATGACTCGCAAGGCGAAGCCTACCGCCTGCTGCTGGTTGCAGTGTGTAATGGCTGGCACGAGTCCATGCCCTTTCTGTTTGAGCGCATCGACGATTACACCGAGCTACTGATGCCGGATGATTTGCTCTCGGGGAATTCCATCCTTGCCTACACGCGTGAGGCCATGACACCAGACGCCTGCAAGGATGTCGAGGTGATCGGCTGGCTTTACCAGTTCTACATCTCCGAGAAGAAAGACGCGGTGTTTGAGGGGTTGAAGAATAATCAGAAGATCACCCCAGAAAACATCCCGGCTGCGACTCAGCTGTTTACCCCGCACTGGATCGTGCGCTACCTAGTAGATAACTCTCTTGGCCGCCTCTGGCTACTCAACCGTCCCGGCTCTCAGCTGGCAGAGCAGATGGAGTACTACATACCGCCTGAGAAGCCAGAAACTGACTTCCTCAAGATTAACGGCCCCGAGGAGATCAAGGTGTGTGACCCGGCGTGCGGCTCCGGCCACATGCTTACCTACGCCTTCGATCTGCTCTATGCCATGTACGAAGAAGAGGGTTATGACCCGGCTGAGATTCCGGAAAAGATCCTCACCCACAATCTTTTTGGCATCGAATTGGATGAGCGCGCAGGAGAGCTTGCTGCTTTTGCGCTCACCATGAAGGCCCGCTCTCGCCAGCGTCGTTTCTTTAATAAGCGCGTCAAACCCAACATCTGCGTGCTGGACAAGGTGAGTCTTAGTCCTGAAGAGCTGGACGAATACATGACCGCAGTGGGCCGTGACCTGTTTACCCACGGGCTTCATGAAACGCTGCAGCAGTTCAGCGAGGCCGATAACTTTGGCTCGCTGATCGTGCCCAAGGTAGCCAACGTGGTCGATGTGCTGGCTACGCTGGAGAGCAAGGACATGAGCAGTAACCTGTTCCTTGCCGAGACGCATAAAAAAGTACTGAGTGTCCTGCGCATGGCTGAAGTCTTGAGTCCTCGCTACGCTGTGGTTGTGGCCAACCCGCCTTACATGGGTGGTAAGGGCATGAATCTGCGCTTGAGCACTTGGGCCAAAGAGAATTTCCCCAGTAGCAAATCCGACCTGTTTGCGATGTTCATCGAGCGCAATCTAAATCTGGCGGTGAAGGGCGGGGCTGTTGCCATGATCACAATGCAAAGCTGGATGTTCCTTTCCTCATTCGAAGCTTTGCGTAGCCGCATCCTCAATCAGCGCACCATTCTGTCTATGGCGCATCTGGGGGCGCGAGCTTTCGATAGCATCGGCGGTGAGGTAGTTTCGACCACCGCATTTGTGCTGGAAAACGCTCACAGGCCGGATTACCGCGGGGCCTACATGCGGCTGGTCGGCGGTAGCTCAGAGGCTGAAAAGATGGAGATGCTGGCCGAGGCTATCGCACAGGGCAAGGCAGTATGATCAGTAGCCTCCAGCTTAAGAATTTCGTTGCTTTCACTGATCTGGCTATTGAGTTCTCACCGGGCATCAACATCATCATTGGTGAAAACGGTACGGGCAAAACTCAGCTGCTCAAGGCCATCCTTGCCCTATGTGGGCCAGAGGTTCGTGCAGAACAGCCGGGGGAGCAGCTAGCCAGCAAACTCTGCCGTCTTTACCAGCCGCTTAGTGGGAGGGTTGGGGAGTTGCGCCGCAATGGCTCTCGTGGAGAAGCAGTGTTGCGTGCAGAGTTTGCACAGGGGCAGCAGCTCACAGTGCGTTTCAACGGTAGTGCCTCTGCCGTAAAAATTCCCAAGGTGCTAGGCCCTGCTATCGCACCGGCTACATTCCTTCCCACCAAGGAGGTGCTTTCCCTCGTGCGCGGTCTCACCGCCGAACAACCTGACTTCGCCACCATCGAACGGATCTTCGATGATGGCTATTTAGACCTGGCAAATCAGCTAACGAGAGAAGGCACAGAAGACCTCGGCAGCAAGGTACGGCTCAACCCGCGCTTTGCCAGCATTGTCCCGCGATTAGCCAATTTGATCGGGGGACAATACCTCTTAGTCAAGGGGCGCTTTGTCTTTCAGCCAGGACAATATCAAGAAAACAAGGCACCTACGCGCACCAGTGAAGCCAACAATGCTCTGATGTATCAAGACAGTACCGAATGGAGGTTCATTCCTGCTAGCAAGAAGTGCCTGTCCAGCACTATGACTGCCGAAGGTTTCCGTAAGATCGGCGTGCTGCAGCGCTTGCTCAGCAACGGCTGCCTCAACCCCGGTGCGTCCGGCCCGCTGTTGTGGGACGAGCCCGAATCCAACCTCAACCCCAAGCTGATGAAGGATCTCGTACTCGCCCTGCTGGAGCTCGCTCGCAACGGCCAGCAAGTCATCCTCGCCACTCACGACTATGTGCTACTCAAGTGGTTCGATCTGCTGCTGGATAAGAAGGGCAAGGGCGATCAGGTGCGTTTCCATGTGCTGTCGCGTGAGGCGGAAACGGGGCAGGTACTCCTAGACACCATGGACGACTACCGAGCCATTGAACCGAATGCAATCGCTGAAACATTCAACGAACTGACGAAAGAGCAAGTGGCCCGCAAGATGGGGGGCTTGGGCAAATGAAGTTGCGCGAACGCGATCTGGAGATCGACTTCACAGATGCGATTGATGCAATCGTCTTCGATCAGATGAACAGAAAAAAACCGGGCTATCACGGCATCGGAGAAATGCATCGCGTCGATTTTGTTGTGGAGCTAGAAGAGGCGGTTCTCTTCGTTGAGGTTAAAGACCCCGGTAACCCTAAGGCGCAGGCTGAGGGGCTAGAAAAATTTTATGGGGAGCTTGCGGACGGAACGCTGGGCGACACCTTTGCCGCGAAGTTCATCGATACCTTCCTGTATCGATGGGCTGAGGAACTTTTGCACAAGCCCGTGCATTACATCAGCTTAGTCACATTCGAAGATAGCGAGCTACTGCCCAACTTCTCTGACGAGATCGCAAGAAAGTTACCCCCAATGGGGAAAGTCATGCCTCGCTGGAAACGGCAGTTGGTGGAGAACTGCCAGGTTTTCAACATTGACCTGTGGAATGACAGCTTCCCGAAATGGCCCGCGACTCGTATCGCGCCACCGGAAAAAGCCTAGCGCAAAGGGAAAGGTGAGTAGCTATGACGATCAACACGCTCAAGACTCGGGATGACTATGTACCGCTGCAGTTCAAAGCAGACGGCGAAACATTCAGGCTGCAGACAGGTTCAGAGGCCTCTTGGTTGAGCGGCGAAGTCTTCGGCCACAAGGAGCTCCGCAGCCGCATTGAGCCTTGGCTGACGTCATTGTTCCAGTCGGAGCACCTTTCGTTGCTGGCCGGCTCAGGCCTAACCCATGCTGTGCATTATTTGGCCGCCGGAAAAGGTGCTGCCGGTATGGGCGTTTTGACGCTGAGTAACCACCAGGCCGAAATTAGTCAAGCCGCAGCGAAAGCCGCGGAAGCGGCAGGGCGCAAGAAAGGCAACCTGGAAGATCAGCTACGCGTAGCCAACGAATTGCTACGTGGCTTGGATATTCTGCAGATGAGCAGTGAGGCCGAAGCCCTCCGTAACGAGCTTCAAACCGGCATGCAGGGTTTTGCTCAGTCAATTCTGAGCAGTGAAGCGGGTATTGCAACCGCAGATGAGGGCAAGCGCGAGCAGGCCTTCAACACCCTGGTCACTTTCCTGATGAGCTTTGCCAGTCGCACCGGGGTACGTGACCGGCTGAACATCTTCACCACCAACTATGACCGGCTGATCGAGGCTGGGGCGGAGCTGGCTGGGCTGCATCTGCTAGATAGGTTCCTGGGTAACCTCATGCCGATCTTCCGCTCCTCACGGCTGGATCTGGACATGCACTACAACCCTCCTGGTATACGTGGCGAGCCGCGCTATCTGGAAGGAGTGGCGCGTTACACCAAGCTGCACGGCTCGGTGGACTGGGTGCAAACGAGCAAGGACATCCGTCGCATCGGTCTGCCGTTTGGGGCGGAGAGTGTAGAGCCTTATTTGCAGGCACCGGGCCTCGGCGGAGCCACCGCCCATCAGCTGATGATCTATCCCAACGCGGCCAAGGACAGAGAGACCGCTGACTACCCTTACGTGGAGCTGTTCCGTGATCTGGCGGCTGCTGTGTGTCGTCCCAACAGCACGCTGGTGACCTACGGCTACAGCTTTGGCGACGAACATATCAACCGCGTGATCCGAGACATGCTCACCATCCCCTCGACGCATCTGGTCGTGATCTCATATGACGATTCACTTGGTCGCATCATGCAGACCTATGAGGAGCTGGGCCGGCCATCGCAGATCAGCCTGCTGATCGGGCCCGTACTGGCTGACCTGACCACATTGACCGAGAACTACCTGCCCAAAGCCGCCATCGACAAGTCCACCTTCCGCATGAGCGAACTGCTCAAGCAGCGTTGGGGCGCTCAGCAGTCTGATGGGTATAAAGAGCAGACTGCGCAGTTCACTGGGGAGCAGCCGGAATGAGTCTGTCGCCCCTGGCGTATGCCGACTCCCTGCGTATCGGCACCATCGACTTCGTCTCTCCCGACGAAATCAAGGTGTTGATCGACATCGAGGCCCCCGACGGCGTGGCGCTCAATACGGGTACGCCGCGTCCTTTCCCACGCATTAACGGTTATGTGCTGATTCCTAGCGATGAGGGGCATCTGGTTGCTCAAGTCGAGTGGATTACCATCGAGCGCTCGCAATACCCAAAGCGCAAGGGCATGCAGGACTTTGGCCTGGTGGACTTACCCTATCCCCTGCGCAAGATGAGTCTTAACCCATTGGGCTGCTTGATGTATGAAGGCTGTGGGACAGACGGCAAAGAGATCTACCGTTTCCGGCGTGGTGTCGAGAGCTATCCCACCGTTGGCGATGCGGTGCTGCTGCCTACGCAAAGCCAGTTGCGCGCGATTGTCGAATCCGGCGACAACCGCCGCGTGAGGATTGGAGTCAGCCCGCTTGCCGCCAATGCTGAAGTAAAGATCGACCCCGACCGCCTGTTCGGGCGACATCTGGCGGTGTTGGGTAATACGGGTAGCGGTAAATCTTGTTCGGTCGCAGGGCTGATTCGCTGGTCCATGGACGAGGCCCGCAAAGCACGCGCCGGAGAAGACCCGAATGCCCGCTTTATCGTGCTCGATCCCAACGGCGAGTACGCGAACACCTTCTGTGACATGAGCAAGGTGCGTGTGTACGCCGTCGAGCCCAGCGAGGGGGTGGAGCAACTGCAGATACCCCTGTGGTTCTGGAACAGCGCTGAGTGGAGTGCGTTTACTCAAGCGAGCGCCAAGGCCCAACGACCGACCTTGGTGCAGGCGTTGAGATCCGTTCGTGAAGGAGTGCTTGCCGGCGCAGCAACACCAAGCCATGAGATGCGCCGCTACCTGCGTACGCTTGTGACAGCTATCCAAGTCGAAAGAAACTCTGGCAATCCTTGGAAGGGGGCAGGCCAAGCACGAGGCTTCCGTGATCGCTTGATCAAGTGGAAAGAGGGCCTGACGGATGAAGCTGGCTTTAGCTCAGCAGAAAGCACGGTGCTTGGTGAGCTGACCCAGCACATCACTCAGCTTCTGAGTACTCATCAAGGTGAGTGGCCTGCAGTCTTCAGCCGGGAAGAAGTTGGCGCATTACTTGAAAAAATGAGCCAGTCCCATTCTGCGTTTGGCGGCAGCGACACTGACATCCTGCCCATCGATGCCGATGTGCCGCGCCAATTCACGGGTGACCAACTGCTGAGAAGCCTCGAAGCCACAGCTGAGCTGCTTGGGGTATCCGAGTACGTCGAGACCATGCAGATGCGCATCCGCACCATCCTGTCGGACAGTCGCATGAAGGTTGTTTCGGGCGATGCAACGGATCTCACACTGGATGACTGGTTGCGCAACTACATAGGCGATAACCAAGCCTCCAATGGTACTGTCACCGTCATCGACCTCTCGCTGGTGCCCGCTGAAGTGGTGCACATCATCACGGCCGTGATTGCCCGCATGACGCTGGAGGCCTTACAGCGCTACCGTAAGCGGCACCATGGTAAGACTTTGCCTACCGTGTTGGTGATGGAAGAGGCCCACACCTTCATCAAGCGCTACAAGGACGACGCGGAAAATCAGAATTCGGCCGCTATCTGCTGCCAGGTGTTCGAAAAAATTGCCCGCGAAGGGCGCAAGTTCGGGCTGGGGCTGGTGCTGTCCTCGCAACGTCCGAGCGAACTGTCACCCACAGTACTTTCCCAGTGCAACAGCTACCTACTACACCGGATCAGCAATGACCGTGACCAGGAACTGGTACACAAGCTGGTGCCCGACAACCTACGCGGCTTGCTTCGCGACTTGCCCTCGCTGCCCTCTCGCCACGCAATCTTGCTCGGCTGGGCGTCGGAGCTGCCGGTCCTGGTTCAGATGAATGCGCTGCCCGAGTCGCATCGGCCGAAATCGGACGATCCGGATTTCTGGGCGGTGTGGTCTGGTAAGGACAGCAAAGACCAGCCGGTCGAGCGTACGGTGGATTGGAAAACGATTGCGGATGACTGGCAGCAAATCAGTGCTCCGGCGCAAGAACAAGATTTGGAGAAGCACGATGAGTAAAAACCAAGCAAGCACGGCTGGGGAAGGTATAGATAAGTATTTTTTTCGGGCGTCTGCAGAAGATTTCAAGAAAATACCTGGGAGCCCAATTGCTTACTGGCTAAGTAAGAGGGTGCTAAGTGCGTTTTCGGCCTACAAGTTACTAGGTGACCAGGTCCCGGTCAGAGGAGGGATGACAACAGCCAATAACGAGCGCTTTGTTCGGTACTGGCATGAAGTTGATTTTCAATCATTTCACCATCCTGAAAAAAATAATGGGGACTGGTGTCCCTACAACAAAGGTGGTGAGTATAGGAAATGGTATGGAAATCGTCTTTGGGTTGTTTTTTGGGGTAAACATGGAGAAGAAATTAAGAGCACGGGGCGAGCATCAGTAAGGTCGGAAGAGTTCTATCGAGACGAAATGATTGGTTGGACAGATATCACAAGCTACTCACAGCTAGGTGTCCGATATTACGGAAATGGCTTTCTCTTTGATGCTAGCGGACCGTCTGTCTTTCCAACAATGGAGAATAAGTTTCAACCTCTACTTGGGTATCTCGGGAGCAAAATATCGTCTTTGATTCTGAGTGCAATCAATCCGACCTTACATGTCCAGGCAGGAAATATATCTTCTCTACCTTGGATTGATCTTGACTCAGAAACGTATGACGCAGAAAAAAATTGCGTATCTTCACTGGTGAAGCATGCAAAAAAAGATTGGAACTCCTATGAGATTTCGTGGGATTTCACCAACCTGCCGCTATTACATTCCGACTACCGCCACCCCACACTGAAGGCAAGTTATCAGGATCTGCGTACCCACTGGCGTGAGATGACGCAAGAAATGCTACGTCTGGAAGAGGAGAATAACCACATCTTTATCGACGCCTACGGTCTTAAAGATGAGCTGGATGAGGATGTCGATCTCAGTGAAATCACGCTCACTTGCAATCCGCACTACCGTTACGGCGGTGACAAGAGCGAAGAGGAGCTGGAGGCGATGCTGCTGGCCGATACCATGCGAGAGCTGGTGTCTTATGCCGTGGGCTGTATGTTTGGTCGCTACAGCATGGACAAACCGGGGCTGATCCTGTCCAGCCAAGGCGAGACTCTAGCGGACTATCTACGGCAAGTGCCGCAGCCTAGCTTCCCGGCCGATGACGACAACGTGATCCCACTGCTCGATGGCGACTGGTTCCCGGACGACATCACTCTGCGTTTCCGTCAGTTTCTGCGCGTGGCCTTTGGCGATGCGTATTATGAGGACAACCTGGCTTTTATCGAACAGGGGCTTAACGTCAAGGGGAAGCGCAACTATGGCCTGCGCGACTACTTCCTGGGCGAGTTCTATACCGACCATGTGAAACGCTACAAGAAGCGCCCTATCTATTGGCTGTTCAGCAGCCCGAAGGGTACGTTCAATGCACTGGTTTATTTGCATCGCTACCGTCCGGATACCGTCAGTGTGGTGCTCAACTACCTGCGCGATTTCAGTAAAAAGCTCGCCTCGCGTCTTGATTATCTGCAACAGGTGGCCATCAGTCCCTCCGCCAGCCAGGGGGACAAGACCAAGGCCAACAAGGAAGCTGAGACCATCAAGAAGCAACTGCTGGAGCTAGACGATTACGAGCGCGACACGCTCTATCCGCTGGCAACCAAGCAAAAGTCTCTGGATCTCGACGCTGGCGTTAAGGCCAATTACCTCGAACTGGGTGCCGCACTGAAGAAGATCCCAGGGTTGGAAGCCAAGGGTGAGGACTGATCCTTCTATGAGCAATACCAAGATCACCCAGGCACTAACGAATCTATTTGACAAGCAGCGCATCGTCTTCTGGTATGACACGCGCTTGGAGTTTCGCGCCGATTTCGAGACGCTGGAGCTGCCGGACGTCGAGAAGATCGAGCTAGCTAACAATGAATTTGGCGTGAAACACCGTTTGTTGCGCGAGCAGCCAGAGCAGAAATTTCTGCTCTACCGCGAAGGTGCAGAGCCCGCTCATCTGGATAACTGGCTGCTGGATGTGCAACTGGCCAGTGGTAATTGCTTCCGTACCGATCAGGTCGCTTTGTGGCTGGCAGAACTTGAGCTGGGGCCGGATTGCTATCCGTTGCTGGAAGCGCATGTGGCGTTTTTCGAATCTGCCAAACGCCGCGATGCGCTCAGTAAATTGCTGGAGCCAGGTGATTCGCAAAACCTGCTGCAACGCAAGATGCTCGCCGTGTGTGCCGGTAACGAGCCACGCCTGGATGTGATTCTGGAAAACCTGCTTAGTGATCTGGCTGCAGGTAAAGATGTGCGGCTCAAACTGATCGACAGCAGCTGCTTGAATACCTATCTGTGGGAGCAGGTGAAGCGCGCCTATGGTTATAGCTCCGAACGGCCAGGGCTACACGATTTCGTTATTGAGCTGTTTAAGGCGTGCTTCATGCTGGGCATCGATCCTGCGTACAAGGCGAAGTTGTCCGCCGAGGCATTGGTGTTTCTGAAACGCTGGAAGGACAGCCGCTCCCATGAGCAGAGCTTCGAGATACTGTCTGAACAGTGCGCGGCGGTGCTGCAGATCGATGACAAACTGCAAACTCTGGACTGGCGTAGCCTGCTGGAACTGGATTATTTCGAGCTGATTGACCGCAAGATACTTAGTGAGCTGGTACGTGCCGTGGTGGCCCGGACAGTGACTGCGCAGGAAGTGGAGCAGTGGGTGCGTCAGCGCCGTCAGAGCCACTGGTTTGAGCGTTTCAAGGATGTATATCTGGCGCTGGAGCATGCGGCGCAGTTCATCCAGACGCTGGATATCACCCAGCTGGAAATAGAATCGCTCACCGATGGCGTGCAAAAGTACGCCAGCCAGTGGTTCCGGATGGATCAGCGTTACCGCAAGTTTGTCTATCACCTGCGCGAGTCCGGCCAGGCTTCGCTGTTGGGTGAGTTGGCCATGCAGGTCGAGAATCTGTACGGCAATAACTACCTGAGCCGACTTAACGACCGCTGGCAGCAGCACGTGGATGCAGCGCAGCAGTGGGAAGCCGCGCCAGTAGTGCTGCAGCGTAATTTCTTCGGCCGCTATGTGAAGCCTTTTCTAGACCGTAAAACCAAGGTGTGCGTGCTGATTTCCGATGCATTCCGTTATGAAGTAGGTGAGGAGCTGCAAAGCCTAATTCGCCAGGAGGATCGCTTCGAGGCTGAGCTGGAGCCGATGCTGTCGATGCTGCCGAGCTACACCCAGCTGGGTATGGCAGCGTTACTGCCGAATAGCCGCTTGCAACTGGCCGACAACGACAGTGGCGATGCCCTGGTGGATGGCCAGAGCGCTCAAGGCTCGATCAATCGGGGCAAGATTCTGGCGGCCACGGTGCCGGCATCCCAGGTGGTATTGGCCAAGGATCTGCTGGCGATGAATCAGGCCGATTCTCGTGCGTTGCTGCGCGACAATGAGGTGGTTTACGTCTATCACAACCTGATCGATAAAACCGGTGACACCCGTGACACCGAGGAGCGAGTATTTGCGGCGGCTGAGGAAACCCTCAGTGAGCTGATCCGTCTGGTGAAGAAGCTAACCAACGCCAATGCCAGTAACCTGCTGATCACTGCCGATCATGGTTTTATCTACCAAAACCATCCGCTGCAGGAGAGCGATTTCCTCAGCCGTGAACCGGAGGGCGACGAGGTTCTTTATCGCGACCGGCGTTTTGTGCTGGGCCGTGGTTTGCGCGAGGGGGCCAGCTTTAAAAGCTTTAGCCCTGTGCAGCTTGGGCTGGCGGGTACGTTGACGGTGCAGATTCCCAAGTCCATTAACCGTCTGCGGCTTAAGGGGTCCGGCAGCCGCTTCGTGCACGGTGGCGCTACCTTGCAAGAGGTGGTGATTCCGGTCATCCGCATTAACAAGAAGCGGCAGAGTGATGTAGGCCGGGTGGAGGTCGAGTTCATTGGTGGCGGTGGCAAGACCATCACCACTGGGCAGTTGGCCGTGGTGCTCTATCAAACCGAGGCTGTGACAGAGAAATTGCAGTCGCGCCGGCTACGTGCAGGCCTGTTCACCTTGGACGGTGAGCTGGTGTCTGACCAGCATGAGTTGCTTTTCGACTTCGGCTCCGGCAATCCGCGTGAACGTGAGTTGCCGGTACGCTTCATCCTCAGCCGCAAGGCCGATGCGGCGAATAATCAGCAGGTGGAATTGCTCCTCGAAGAGGCCGTGGAAGGCACTTCACACTTCACTCGATATAAGGCTGCGCGATACACCATCCGCCGCTCATTCAGCAGTGAATTCGATTTTTAAACAGGAGCTTCAATGAGTCAGCTCGACGACAAGATCAATCAGTACTTTGCCGGCCTGGTGGTGCGCAAAGACCTGGTCAAGGCGGTGAAGGGCAACGCTATTGTGCCGTCGTATGTGCTGGAGTACTTGCTCGGCCAGTACTGCGCGACCAATGACGAGGCGACGATCCAGACCGGTATCGAGACGGTCAAGGAGATCCTGCGTAAGCACTATGTCCATCGAAACGAAGCGGGGCTGGTGCGCTCGACCATCAAGGAAAAGGGTAGGCACAAGGTCATCGACCGCATTAGCGTCTCATTGAACGACAAGGACGACGTCTACGAGGCTGAGTTCGCCAACCTGGGCATCAAGAAGGTCTTGATTGACTCCAGCACCGTCAAGGCTCACCAAAAACTGCTGGTAGGCGGTGTTTGGTGTATCGCAGACGTGGAGTATGAATACACAGAGGACAAGTCTGCTTCGCCGTGGATTTTGGCTTCGCTAAAGCCGATTCAGATTTCCCGCTTTGATTTCGACGGCTATCTGGAGGCACGTAAGCAGTTCACCACTGAAGAGTGGATTGACCTGCTGATCCAGAGCGTCGGGTTCAATCCGCAGATGTTCGGCAAGCGCAATAAGCTCGCGCAGCTTATCCGCCTGATTCCTTTCTGTGAGCGCAATTACAACCTGATCGAACTGGGGCCGAAGGGTACCGGCAAGTCGCACGTTTATTCCGAGTTCTCGCCCCACGGCATTCTTATCTCCGGTGGCGAAGTTACGATTCCCAAGCTGTTCGTCCATAACGGCACGGGTAAGCTCGGCCTGGTGGGTTACTGGGATGTAGTGGCTTTCGATGAGTTCGCTGGCAAGCAAAAGCGAGTGGACAAGGCGCTGGTGGACATCATGAAGAACTACATGGCCAACAAGTCGTTCTCGCGGGGAGTGGAAACCTTGGGAGCAGAGGCCAGCATGGTGTTTGTGGGTAATACCGATCACACCGTGCCGTACATGCTTAAGCACACGGACCTGTTCGACCCGCTGCCGGAAAAGTTCCACGATTCAGCCTTTCTCGATCGCATTCACAGCTACATCCCCGGTTGGGAAGTGGATGTCATCCGTGGCGAGATGTTCTCCAGTGGTTACGGCTTCGTGGTGGACTACCTGGCCGAGATCCTGCGCTCGCTTCGTAGTCATGACTACTCAGATCGCTACAAGGGACAGTTCACGCTATCCGACGATATTTCGACGCGCGACCGCGATGGCATCAACAAAACTTTTTCTGGTTTGATGAAGATCCTGTACCCGCATGGCGAGGCGACAGACCCCGAAGTGGAAGACGTATTGCGCACAGCAATTGAAGGGCGCAAGCGGGTGAAGGATCAGTTGCTACGCATTGACGCGACTTACCCGCCAGTACGCTTTGCTTACCTAGGACCTGACGGCCAAGAGCGCCTGGTACGCACACTTGAGGAGGATGAGTATCCCAATCAGTACCATCGTCGGGCCGCGACTGAAGTTTCTACTGCAGACTTACCCCAGGCTGGCGGTGTGTCGCATACCGAGACAGCTCCAGCTACGCAAGCGCTAGTGCTACCCCCGAGCAATGCTGTGCCTGTTGAGCCGGGGCTGAAAGAGCAGCATTTGGTCTTCCACGAAAATCAGCGTGGACTGAGTTTTGACAAATTGTTCAGTCCCTATCTGGTAGGTGCCAAGCGCATCATCATTACAGACCCTTATCTTCGTATGTTCCACCAGCTGCGCAACTTGATGGAACTAATGGAGACTATCAGCAAGCTGCAAGGTCCAGAAGATGAGGTGGTTGTTCATGTGGTGACTGTTGAAGATGATTCCAATGGTGATCGCCAGACCGAAAGCCTGCAGAAGATCGCTGATGCTTGTACCGGTGTTGGCATCCAGTTCAGTTGGGCCTACGACACCAGCGGCACCAAGCATGACCGAGACATCACAACAGACACGGGTTGGAAGATAGTACTTGGCCGTGGCTTGGATGTTTTTCAGCGCTTTGAGCTGAATGATGCCTTCAGCTTTGCGAATCGGCTCCAGCAGCACCGGCAGTGCAAAGAATTCAGTGTGACCTTTGTGCGGGTTGGTCCGGCAGCTTGTTCGTAGGTTTACGGCTATTAGGCAGAGGCACTCTGATTGGTGTTCGCGGCACGACTAAAGAAAAAAGCTAGGCCTACTTCGGGCGTCCTTAGGTGTGGGGAAGCCATAATTTCGGCTGCAGCGGGAGCTGAGTACAACCGTTGGATCACGACAAAAAATAAGTGAGGGAGTTACCCTGTCGATGACCGCCCTAACATCAGCCGAGGGCAGTCTATCGGGCGGTATGAGCCTAGGCGTTATAGGTAACCTCGTTCAGCCAATGATACGCAGCCTTCGTGGCCCACAACGATATGATCCAGCGTCTGGGTGCCAATCATGTTGAGAGCGTTCTTGAGGGTGGTGGTCAGCGTGCGATCAGCCTGGCTGGGTTCGGGATCTCCAGAAGGATGGTTATGCACCAGTATCACGGCTGCTGCGTTGTGCTCCAGGGCGATCTTGACCACTTCCCTTGGGTACACGCTGGCCCCATCCAGCGTGCCGCGAAACAGCTCCTGAAATCCGATCACCCGGTGCTTGGTGTCGAGCAGCAGCAAAGCAAAGACTTCGTGCTCATGGTACTGCAGCAGTGTTTGCAGGTGGCTGAAGACCTGCTTCGGTTCAGTCAGTGCTTGGCCTTTAGACAGGCGACTCATTGCCAGTTGTTGAGCCATTCGCAAGATGTCGGCCTCGGTGACAGGGGATTCCATTACATAGGTGCCGGATGCCTCTCCAGCCCGGAGTTTGTGATATTTCATGTCGGTATTCCTGTACGAATGAGGGAGCTTACGGGGAAGGTTGAAAACGTCGTTACTGGGCCGAAGGCCTGCTGTGGTGCCGCGTGGCTTGCGACTCCAGCTTTTGGGTGAGTGAGGGTTTCGCAGGCGCTGCCAATTGGGCTTGGTGCTCTACAGAGCTGGGCTGATCTTCCAGGGCGGGAAAGAACTCCTCGACGACGGCACAGGTGTCCTCCTCGCTGTCCTCAAAGGCTCCATTGTTAAAGCCCTGCTGGGCAGCATGATCCAAGGCGCGCTGGTCAAAACCGGAGGTTTGCCGGGCTTCATCGAGCTGCTTGGCTTCCAGCAAAGCGTCTTCTAAGCTCAGCCCGCTGCGCACTGTGATGTCCACGTAGAAGATCGGCGTGCCATGGCTCTGCCGAGTGGATTTGCCACGCAGACGCAGCTCCAGCGGTAGACAGGCCAGACGGTCTCCGGAGATGGCTTGCAGGTAATGCAGACGCGCTGCCAGGGTGCGGATGCTGTTAAAGCCGGTGGTACGAAAGACAAAGCTGCCCAGTGGATCGTCATCGCCAATCAGCACGTTCAGCCGGCCGTAAGGCTTGCAGGCATTGCCTTGAGCCAGTGAACAGCCATCGGGTGAAGGGCAGGGCAACGATTGCATGCCGTCCTTGGTCAAACGCTTGCAGGTCTCACCATTGCCGACACACAAAGGCCTGCCAGTGTTTCTGTCGAACAAGCTGTAGTCAGCGCGAAAGTTCAGGTCCGGCTGGTTGAACAGCAGCCGAATCGGAATGCTGCGCAGCTTGCCGTCTTGGCCATTGCGCAGTTCTTCATTAAGGGGATGCAGCAACCAGCCGTCGCGGCTCTGAACCTGCGAAGTAATGGTGAACTGATCATCTTTTTCCGGCAGACGTTTGCCGTTTTTCTCGACGACCTTGCCGATGGAAATGCGCCCGAGCACGGGCGGGGTGATAGCCAGACCTTTGAGCATGGGAGTTCTCCTGCATCTGAAATAAAAACGCCACCGAGACCGCGCAAACGGCCAGGGTGGCGTTGGAGAGAAAGGGCATGGGAATAAGGGAGGAGCGAACAAACGTTCAAGCCAGCAGAAAACGCCGACTGCCGGTTTTGGTGGTCGAGTAGCGCACTTGCAGATAGGGCTTTTCTTTCAGCAGACGGGGGATATCCAGGGCCACGCTGTCTTTGGCTTTCTTCCACGTAATGCAACCGGTGGCGAAGGTCGCCCGACTGGCATCGCCCATGGCCTGTTGCAACATTTGCTTGAGCTGAGCTTCCTGCTTCTCCTGCAAAGCAATCGATTCGCGCACGCTCTGCAGTGCGGTAAATGTCGTACAGAGCAGCATGTCCTGGCTGAAGTCCACGCTCTGTCCACTGTCCTGTGGATACAGGCAGCGCAACGCTTGCTCCGCCGAGGCAGATCCGTCTGCCGGTGGCGGGGTATCACTGACCACGTAATCCCAGAACAGTCGCTCCAAGTCGACCAGCCGAGCAATCAGTGAGTCGTCGCGTTCAATGCGATGGATCTCCAGGTGCTGACCACCGAGCAGTACCGCCACATCAGCAGCCTGCTTGCCAGTGACGGCGAGCTGGTGCATGACTTGCAACTGCACATACTCGGGCACACCTTCTTTCCAGAGGCGTGCGCCGTTTATGCCGGCGGTTTTGCATTCGAGGATCTGTACGTCTGACGCACCGATTACTTCTCGGTCGATGTTGGCCAGCATCCAGGGCAGTTTGGGATCAGGATGCTGCAGCACCGCATTGACCCGTCGCACCCGGTGACCACTGCGCCGGGTGTAATGGGTTGCGACAATCGGCTCCAGGATATTGCCCCAATAAGCTGGGCTTTCTTCATCCTGTGGATCGAGCTTGGGCAGTGCGGTGTCACGGCCGGTTTTCTCCAGCCACAGCTCCAGCTGGGATTTATACGGGTTAAGTCCGACGGCAGCGGCGGCATCCGAACTGCCGATGCCTTGCTTACGCACGGCCAGCCAATCCTCTCTGGGCAGTTGTTTAGTCCCCACCAGGCGTAAGGCAGGGCGGGGTTTGCTGCTGGGTTGTTGCAGAGTTTGTGTGCCCATGATGTTTTCCTGTGCGGCATAAAAAACGCCCGGCCAGCAGAAGCTGACCAGGCGCTTTAATGGTTGAGTTAGTGAGTGGAGCTAGGCGGCGAGTTGCAATGCGGCTTGCAGGGCGCGTTGTTTGATGACGGCTCCTTGGCCAAACCAGGCCGAGTCCATGCGGTATTCAGTACTACGGGCACGCCGCTCATGATCAACGTACTCGGTCACCGCATTGAGCAAGCCCCAGGCGGTTCCTTGAGCTGACTCCAGTGTGGCGCCACGTCCCTGACCTTCATAAAGGCTCTGCACCTTGCGCAGCGCCCGCTCGTTAGGAAGTACTGCTGGTAGTGGACTGTTGGGGCTGGCATCACACAGTACGTTCATGAAAAACCCCAAGGCCTCATGCCATTGAACCTTGCGCTCTGACAGCATTCGCATTCTGTGCATGAAGTCGTCCCATTGCGAGACGGCGATACCTAACTGCTTCTTCACCACTTGCGGGTTAAAGCGGGTGTTGTGCGGCACCTTAATAGCCCGGGTGGTGCCATCCAGTGCGATGGTCAAGGTGTTATTGCAGACCACCCGTACCGTGGTGGGCGTAGCGGTAGTGGCCAGTGTCCCATCACAGGACGTCGCCAATAGCAGGTAGCCATTGACCTGATCGTTGCCCTTCAAAGCAGTGGCTTGGCCAGTGCGGGCCAATGCCCAGAACTTGCGGCCACCCTTCAGCACGCCAGCGGTTTCCAGCTCGTAGCCGGAGACTTCGGTCAGATCCCGATAGAACTCCAGGACTTCACGCGGTTGAACAATTTGGTAGCGGTTGGACACGACCGAGAGTGGTGCTTTGGTATCTGAGCGGTACAGCACTTTTTGTTCCGGGAACGAGTGGATGGTGCCCAGTGGGCCGATGCTGTCGGCCTTGAAGTGAACATGGCTTTCTTTAATCTGCCAGTCCATGCCTGCTTCGCGCTGCCAGACTTCGAGCGGTTGTTGGGGCGACAGGCGACTGCCCAGACCATGCCAGGGAGTGGCGCCAACGTAAGCCATTTGTTCAACGAGGTGAGCCATGGGTTTAATTCCTTGCAAATGAATGGAGAAGAGCGTCGTTGTCATCAACCTACGACGCCACTTTTAAATTGGCCTATTGGTTAACGCTGAAGCTGTAACCGCAATGCAAACACTGATAGTTGTGCAGAACTTTTGTATCGATCTGTTCACCCAGGGTGGCACCGGTGATTCCACCAGCCACTCCACCAAGCAGTCCACCGAGTAGTGCCCCCGCAATACTGCCTATTGCGATCCCGACTGGCCCACCAACCACGCCCAATACTGCGCCGACTTCTGCGCCCGATAGCGCTCCGGCAGCCCCGCTGGCGGCACCACCTGCAGCACCAATCAAGCCACCTGCTTGTTTACCGATGTTTTTCGTAACGACTCTTCCTGAGTGACAACTTGGGCAAAGGGTATACATAAAAATTCCTCTAAAATGTCGAGCGTGTTAAGCGAATTGCAGGCACGCCAAATCCCCGACAGCATCGATACCGTAGGGTGTTCATGGGAGTAATATAGATCTGAGATTTTTTTGATTAATCTCGTATCTCATCGTTACCTACGGCAAAGACGTAAAAGAAACAGTACTTTGAAGCCTTGCAGCGACATGGGTGCGGCAGTGCTGTAAGTTTTTACAGGTCTGCGATATGAAGGGCGGCCGCGAAAACTGAGTGCAACACCTGACCTTTCCGGTACGGTGCTGCCCCTATGTCCTATTCCGAACTCAGCG
>NZ_WIWC01000025.1 GCF_009600315.1 Pseudomonas helleri
TCCTTGGCCCGATCGCGGCTGGCTCGGCGTCCTGCCTCGCCACCCCCATAACAGCACCTGCGTTCAGCCTCCTGTGATGGGCCTCTGTGTCGTTCTCACTTTTTCGGTGGCAGCAGTCACATCGTTCTAAAAGCTAAAAGCTAAAAGCTAAAACTTCCTGTGCCGTGAACTACGCATCAAGCCCCCAGTTGAACTTCTTGCACCTCTTCACTGACAACCCTTTTACGCTCACGCCCAACCGGCATGGCCGGCAACACCGCGTCCTGCAACGTACACGCCGCCGGGTGGGTAAACCGCATCTGCGCGCTAACCGCCTGATCCTCCACCACATGCCCGTCTGCCAACACCACCACCCGCTGGCAAAAATACCGCACCAGACTCAAATCATGCGTAATCAACAAAAACGCCGTGCCCGATTCACGACGCACCTCGGCCAATAGCTCCAGAATCTGCACTTGCAGCACCCGGTCAAGGTTCGACAGCGCTTCATCAAGAATAATCAACTGCGGATTAACCGCCAGCGCACGCGCAATACCGGCCCGTTGCAGTTGCCCGCCACTGAGCTGGGCGGGCAGTTTGTCGATGTCACGGGGGTTCAGTTGCACCTGCGCCAGCAGTTGCGTGACCCGTGCCTTGCACGCCTCAGCATCCAGTTGCGAGAGGTGACGCAACGGCTCAGCGATGCTCCAGCCAATGCTGCGCTGGGGATTGAACGCGCTCAGGGCGTCCTGAAAAACCATTTGCACACGTTTTAAAAATGGATCGTCGATCCCCCGCAGCGGTTGGCCAGCAAACGCAATGCTGCCCGTATCAGGGCTTTCCAGCCCCATCAGCAGGCGGGCGAGGGTGCTCTTGCCACTGCCGCTGGCACCCAGCAGCCCCAGGCTCTGTCCATCCTGCAGGTCGAGACTCAATTCACTGAGCACCTGAACCCGGTGGCGCTTGCTGAACAGCCCGCCAGCGGTGTAGCCGTGGCTGACGTTTTGTACCTGAAAAATACTCATGCGCGGCAAACCTCTCGGGTCAAAGCGTGATGCGCCGCCAGCAACGTGCGCGCTTCTTCACTGCGGGGGTTGTTGAACAGGGTGCAGACATCGGCCTGCCCGACAATGCGGCCGTGGGCCATCACGCTGACGTGATCCGCGCTACGGGCGACCACGCCCATGTCATGGGTGATCAGCAGCACGCCCAGATTGCGCTCATCCACCAGCCGCTCCAGCAAGTCCAGAAAGCGCGCTTGCGCAACCACGTCCAGATCGCTGGTCGGTTCGTCCGCCAGCAAAAAACGGCTGTCAGCGAGCAGCGCCAGGGCGATCATCATGCGCTGCAACATGCCGCCACTGAGCTGGAAGGCGAAAGAGTCGAGTACACGCTGAGCGTCGTACAAGCCCACCTCATTCAATGTGGCGTGAATCAGTTCGTCGGCCTCGCGGCCTGTCACGCCCCGGGTGTGCAGGGTTTCCTGCGCATGCTGGCGCAATGAACGCACCGGGTTGAAGGCGCTGCGCGGGTTTTGCAGCACCAGCGCGGCTTCGCGGCCACGCAGTTGGGCAGGTTCAACCGGCTTGCCGTCCAGCAACAAGGTGGCGCCGCTACAGTGCACACCGGGTGGCAGCAGGTCGAGGATGCCCAGGCAGGTCAGGGATTTGCCTGAACCGCTGGCACCGACCAAGGCGTGCACCTGGCCGGCCTTTAACGTCAGTTGCAGGTTGTGCACCAGCGTTCGCTGCTGATGCCGCAGGCTCATGCCTTGAATGCTCAGGTGGGTGTTCATTCCTTGATCTCCGCCAGCACACTGGGGTCAAGCCGGTCGCGCAATGCGTCACCGAGCAGGTTGAAGGCCATTACCGAGATAAAAATCATCAGGCCGGGCCACAGCAGCAATTGCGGGTGGGTCCAGATGAATTCCTTGGAGTCGTTGATCATGACGCCCCATTCCGGGGTGGGCGGGCTGACGCCCAGGCCGAGGAAGGACAGCCCGGAAACGTGCAGCATCATATGGCCAATGTCCATCGAGGCCAGCACCAGCAATTGGCCCACCACATTGGGCATCACGTGTTGGCGTAGACGGGTCAAGCGCGAGGCACCGGCCAACTGCGAGGCCAGCACGTAATCGCGGTTGCGCTGGGCCAGCACCATGCCGCGCACCATGCGCGCATACCAGGCCCAGTGCGACAGGGCGATGGCAATGATCACGTTGGTCAGGCCGGTGCCCAGCAGGGCTATCAGAAAAAAGGCCAGTACCAGCGTAGGGAAGGTCAGAAACATGTCGCACAGGCGCATCAGCACCATATCGACCTTGCCGCCAACTATCCCGGCCACGCCGCCAATAATCACCCCGAGAATCAACACCAGACCCAGCACCAGTACCACGCTGCCTAATGACAACTGCGTGCCGACAATCAGCCGTGAAAGAACGTCGCGCCCCAAGTGATCGGTACCCAGCCAATGGTGGGCACTGGCGGGCAGCAGGCGGTTGTCGAGATCGACCAGAGTCGCGTCGTAGTGGGCGATCCACGGCCCGAACAGGGCCAGTATCAGCAACAGGCCCACCAACCAGTAGCCGATGCGCATCCCGGTCTTTTTGCCTGAAAACGTTGCGGCCAAAGTGCTCATGCCATTACCCCCGAAGAGCGTGTGCGTGGATCCAGCCAGGCGTAGCAGATATCGACCACCAGGTTGCACACCACCAGCAACGTGGTCAGCAGCAGGGTGAAACATTGCATCACCGGGAAGTCACGGTTAAGCACAGCGCTGACGGCGAAGCGCCCGACACCGGGCCAGGCGAAGATGGTTTCAATCACCAGCGCGCCGCCCAGCAGCTCGCCGATGTGCATGCCGGTGGCGGTGACCAGCGGCATCCAGGCATTGCGCAGGATATGGTCGCGCCACACCCGCTGCTCATTCAGACCGCGGGCACGGGCATAGAACACATGCCGGTGCTGGCGCACGTCGAGCAAGCTGGCGCGCAGCAAACGGGCATTGATCGACATCGACATCAGCGCGATGGCCAGTACCGGCATGATCAAGTGCTCGGGACCACCACGGCCCATCGGTGGCAACCAGCCCAGCCACAGCGAGAGCAGGGCGATGAGCAAAAAGGCCAGCCAGAAGTTGGGCATCGACACGCCGATGAAGGTGATGAAACGCACCACCTGATCAGGCCAGCGGCCTTTCCAGCGCGCCGCGGCCAGCCCCAGTGGAACACTCATGACCAGCGTCACCAGCAGCGCCAGACCGCCCAGTTGCAGAGTGGCCGGCAAGTAATACAACAGATCGTCGAGCACCGGACGCCCGGTGATATAGGACATGCCGAAATCCAGATGCAGGGCATTCCACAACCACGTCAGGTATTGCTCAGGCAATGGACGGTCAAGCCCCAGCGCATGTCGCGCCTCGGCCAGCGCGGCATCGGTCGGCGGAATCTGTGACAGGCGCAGGTAGTCGAGCGCGGGGTCGCCGTTGCCCAAATGCAACAACACAAACACGATCAACGACACGCCCAGAAGGACCGGAATCAGCAGCACGAGCCGCAAAATGATATAGCGCAGCATGGTTTAGGGCTTCCCGCGGGTGGGGTGCATGACTTCGAACGGCACATCAAACAAGGTGCTGCCGAAGGCGACGTTATCGACGTTGTTGGCGTTCACACTGATGGCGGTGAGGTGTGAGATCGGCAGGTAGACCGCCTGATCGTGGAGGGTGGTGAGGATTTCGCGGTAATCCTCGGCACGCTTGCCTTCATCGGTCTCACCCAGCACTTCGGCGATTTTCTGGTCGATGGCGTCCTTCATCGGCAAACCGCGCTGGGCCATATAGTCCGCGTGGCCTGCGTAACGCATGGAGCTGACAAACGAATGCGGGTCGTACGGGGCGCCCCAGGTATCGGCGAAGATCATGCCGAATGTGCCTTCGCGTTGGCGCTGAACCAGTGCACCGTCTTCTTCGGCGCGTAACTTGACCTCGATGCCGACTTTGGCCAGTTCACCCTGAATGATTTCGGCGAGGCTTTTTTGCAAGGCGCTGGGGCCGAGGAATACCAGCTCGGTGCTCAGTCGCTGGCCGTTTTTCTCGCGCACGGTTTTGCCTGCCGGGAGTGTCCAGCCGGCTGCTTCAAGGGTTTTTTTGGCCTGTTCGGGGTTGTAAGGCAAGGCTTTGAGGCCAAGGTCGGCGTAGGGCATGTTGCGAGCAAACAGCGCGTCGGCGCGCGGCTCTTGACCGTGCAGCACTTTGGCAATAATCGTGTCTTTGTCCACCGCCTGATTGATGGCCTGACGCACCGCCAACTCATTGGTAGGGGCCAGATTGGTGTTCATTGCGACCGTTCGCGTGGCCAAAGGGGCAGAAATGGCACTGTGAAAGCCTGAGTCGCGCAGGCGCACAAAGGTGCCGGGGGAAATCTCACCGTCAGCGCCCTGAATCAAATCGATCTCGCCCGTTTGCAGGGCAATGGCTCGGCTGTCCGGGTCGGAAATGACTTTGACCAGCACCGAGCCGTACGCGGGCTTGTTACCCCAATAGTGCGCGTTACGCTCAAAGCGATCATATTCGCCGCGCCGGGTTTGCGTCAGCACCCACGGCCCGGTGCCCACCGGTTTGCCGGGTTTGGCAGCCGGGGCACCGAAACGCAGCGGGCGTACTTGCGCCAGTTCCATCAGCGTCGGGTAATACGGGTGTTTGAGCGTCAGTACCAGCGTGTGCTCGTCAGGGGCTTCGACGCGCTCCAGCGTTGAGACCAGCTCCATCCACTGGTGGCGCTGGCTGTTGCTCAACACGGCATCAAGGTTGGCTTTGGCCGCTGCGGCATTGAACGGGCTGCCATCACTGAACTGCACACCGTCGCGCAAGGTGAAGGTGTAGGTTTTGCCGTCTGGCGAAACCGTCCAGTGCGTGGCCAGCCACGGCTCCAGCGTGCCTTGTGGGGTGTAGCGCACCAGCGGTTCATAGACCATGGCCTGGGCGTACATCTGGTTGGGCGAGTAACCTCTGGGGTCCAGCGGCCCGGCATTGGTGGGCCATGAGTAGGTCAGCGTCGGTTCCGGTTCAGTGGCGCTGGCGAGCGGCAGACCTGTACTCAGGCAGACGCCAATCGTCCATACAGCCAGCTGTTTTTTCATCCATGAGTCCGTCACACTGCTTCTCCCGGGTTAATGGCTATTGGCCTGTTTGTTCACCGGGTAAGAAGTCTATGTCAAAAGTTCATAACTGCGAGGCTAATTGCATGCAGAGGGTCACGATTACGCTGGACGACGCATTGTTGGCCGCCATTGACGAGCGCGTGTCCAGCCACGGGTATCAAGGCCGCTCAGAAGCCGTGCGCGATTTATTGCGCACCGGGCTGCTGCAAACCCACAGCGATGATGACCCCGACGGCGCCTGTGTGGCGACCTTGAGCTACGTCTACGATCATGGCACCCGTGAGTTGTCGAAGCGCCTGAACGGTGCCTTCCATGATCACCATGACCTGACCTTGTCGACGCTGCATGTGCACCTCGATCAGGGCAAATGCATGGAAGTGTCCGTACTCAAAGGCTCGGTGAGCGAGGTGTCGCAACTGGCACGTCAGGTGATGGCCGAGCGCGGGGTTCGCCACGGCAGCGCGCAGATCATTCCATTACCTGCTGGCGAAGACCTTTAACTCACCGCCGTTTGGTTCAGCCATTCCTGATTCAAGGTCGGGGTGTCCCCAAGATAGTCCAGCAGCCAGCTCATGGCCGGAGAGTGATTGTCCTGCACCCAGGCAATGCAAGAGGGACTGGACGGGAAAGGTCGCTGCAAATGCAACGCCACCAGCAGGCCTCGTTCTATCAACGGCTGAACTTGATGCGCAGGGGCCATGCCTACGCACAGGCCTTCGGTCAGGCAGTTCAAGGCCGTGGCCCAGTCCGGCACCATCATCCGGCGCTGATTGTCCAGCGTCCAGGTATCGCGTTTGGGTAGACTGCGCGAGGTGTCGTCCATGCATAGCGCAGGGTAGGGGCGCAGTTGATCATCCAGCAGCAAGCCCTCTCGTGACGCCAGCGGGTGTTGCGGGCTGGCCACGCATAACCAGTCCAGTGCGCCCATGTCGCGAAAGGCAAAGCTGCCAGCCACCGGCACAGCCCGGGTTGCGCCGATCACCAGATCCGCGCGCGCATCCACCAGCGCATCCCACACCCCGTTGTACACCTCGTAGTGAACGATCAGCTCGACATCGGGGAAGTGCCGGTAAAAGTCGATGACCATCTGTTGGCAGCGCGGTTTTTTGATGATCGAGTCCACCCCCACCCGTAATTGACCGCTCCAGCCATTGGCGACTTGTTGGCACAGGCGCCGGGTGCCGAGCATTTTTTTCATCACGTCGCGGGCTTCTTTGACAAACATGTGCCCGGCCGGGGTCAGTTCAACATCACGATGGCGGCGCACAAACAACGGCACCGCCAGCCACTGTTCCAATTGGCGCACGGTGTAACTGATGGCTGAAGGCACGCGATGCAATTCTTGCGCGGCACCGCTGAAACTGCCGTGGCGGGCCACCGCGTCGATAACGTCCAGCGAGTATTCAGACCACATGGTTAGCCTTCAAAAAAATTGATATCAGTGGGCAATTATTCTCGCTTCACAAAGAAATCATCAGCCGCATAATGCGCGCCAGTCAACAAATTGTTTGATGGCAAGTTTTGGATGCACATGAAAAATTCAGTGGGTTTTACCGTTTACCTCGCCGGGCTGAGCATGCTCGGCTATCTGGCGATGGACATGTATTTGCCGGCGTTTGGCACGCTGCGCAGCGAACTGGGGCTGTCCGCGGGTGCGGTAGGCGCCAGCCTGAGCATCTTTCTGGCCGGGTTTGCCTTGGGTCAATTGCTTTGGGGGCCGCTGTCTGACCGACTGGGCCGCAAACCGGTGCTGCTGGCAGGGCTGTCGATGTTCGCCCTCGGTTGTCTGGGCATGCTCTGGGTCGACAATGCCGCGTTGCTGTTGGCCCTGCGTTTTATTCAGGCCATCGGTGTGTGTGCGGCGGCGGTGACCTGGCAAGCGCTGGTGATTGATCGCTACCCTGCCGAGCGTGCCAGCCGGGTGTTTGCGGGCATCATGCCGCTGATGGGCTTGTCCCCTGCATTGGCGCCGTTGTTGGGTGCGGTGGTGCTGGGCCATTTGGGCTGGCAAGCCATTTTCACGGTGCTATTGGGCCTGTCGGTGTTGCTGATCGTCCCCACGTTGCTGCTCAAGGAAAAGCCGCGCACGGCAACCCGCCCGGCCAAAACCTCCCTCAGCTATTGGCAGTTGCTGCGTTCGCCGAGTTTTAGCGGCAACGTGATGATCTTTGCCGCCTGCTCGGCCAGTTTCTTCGCCTGGTTGACCGCTTCACCCTTTATCCTCGGTGACATGGGTTACAGCCCCGGTGATATTGGCTTGAGCTACGCGTTCCCGACACTGGCCTTCATGATCGGCGGCTACGGTTGCCGCAGCGCCTTGCAACGCATCAAAAGTCGCAAGCTGCTGCCGTGGCTGCTGCTGGCCTATTGCGCAAGCATGGTCGGGTTGTATGCCGTGGCCACCCAAACAGAACCGAAACTGCTGACCTTGCTGATTCCCTTTTGCCTGATGGCACTGGTCAATGGGGCGAGCTACCCGATTGTGGTGGCGAATGCGCTGATGCCGTTTGCCCAAAACTCGGGCAAGGCGGCCGGCTTGCAAAACACCCTGCAATTGGGCTTGTGTTTTCTCGGCAGCTTGCTGGTCTCGACCTATATCAGCCAGCCCCTGCAAATTACGGTTGAAGTGATGTTGGCCACTGCACCGTTGGCGGTGCTGGGTTTCCTGATTGCGCGGTACAAATCCCCCACAGTGGAACGGGCCACAGGCTGAACTAGTTGCCCCCGTTTGCCTCAAAGAGTGTTCGAGCCACTGAGCGAGCGCTCTTGATGACCCAAATAATTACAGACCGCAATCCAGACCCCACGCCAGAAGCTGTCCTGACCAACCACGATGCCAAAATGTTCGGTTCTCCCAAGGATCGACTGGATTTTTACCGGCGTGAAATCCAGTACGAAACCAGCATTTTGTCCCACCGCACGGATGCTTATCTGGCGGCTCAGGCCTTTCTGGTGATCGCCTTTGCGTCGTGCATGGCCAACATCAACCCCGAGTGGGGCAAGTTTTTTACCCTCACAGTGCCGCCGTTGCTGGCCATTCTGGGCATCGTAATCTCCATTAATGCCTGGCCAGGCATTCGGGCGGCGTACGACATCATTGATCATTGGTACTTCAAACAAAGCGAACTGCTCAGCAGCGAACCGGTGATGGGCATGGCCTACGATGAGTCACCGCTGTTCTGCGAAATGGAGTCCACGCACAAAGGCTATAAAAAGTCGTTGATGTTTTCCGTGCGCTCGCCGTGGATCTTCGGCTGCTTCTGGATGGTGCTGGGGGCATTTTCGTTGTACATCCAGATGACCTGATTGCTCCAACCCGCTGATGTTCCAGCAATTCGCTGGATTTCAACGGGCAATCCAGCGACCATAGCCCATCCGTCCGGACAGCCTCACAGACTGGAGTCAGCGTGCCGCAACACACCCCCGATCAGCTTGAAGAACTCGCCCCCCTTGCCCAATTACCCTTGCTCAAACGCCTTGCCGCACGTGTCTTCGGCAGCGGCTTGAGTCGTTTGCGGGCGCAACATGCCGCGTCCTGGTTGCACGGGCAAGCCGACGGGTTTCGCAGCGGACACAGCGCGGGCGTTGACTACGGCTTCAAGGAGGGGCATGCCGAGGGCCTCGAAGAAGGCCGTCAGGTGTTGTTCATCAGCGACACGCGTCCCCAGGAGCTGCGTGCGCCGGGCATTGATGACCATCTGTTCGATGACTGGCGCTTGCCCCTTAGCGCCGACCTGAAGAAACAGATCAAAGCGGATGTGGCCGCTCTGCTGCCTGAGTACGCGCAGCCCAGTGCCGCGCAATGGAAGATGATCTTCAGCGATACGCCGTCAACCTCGGTGGTTGCCGGGGCAGGGGCTGGCAAGTCGACCTCGCTGGTGTTGCGTATTCTGCTGCTCACCCATTATTTGGGCTTTGAACTCAGCTCGATGACCGTGGTGACCTTTACCCGCGAGTCGCGCAAGGATTTCATCGCCAAGCTGCAAGACATCTTCGCCCTGTGGGGCCGCACCTTGAGCCTCAAGGAGGCGCGGGATGTGGTGCGTACGTTCCATTCGCGAATATTGCCGATGGTGCGCAGCTTGCCCGGCTACAGCCAGTTGCAAGCCTTCGAAACGCTGAGCACGCGTAGCCTGCTCAATGACGACGAGGGCGACAGTAACCCGTTCGATTTACGCATCAATGACGCACAGCGCCAACAATTGAATGCCTGCTATCACGGGCTTTATACCGCCAGTGAGCGTTTTCGCGAAGCGGTCGCGCCGTTATGCCGCCATGCCCTGCAACTTAAAGAGCTGGAGCGCGATCACCCCGACGTGCAAAAACGCATGGCTGTCACAGAGCTGGCGTCCAAGCGTGACGAAGAACTGTGCGACACCCTCGAAGACCTGTGGTTTGCGGCGGGTGCCTGGCCCATTCAGGGCATCGAACCGAGCCGCGAAGTGCTGCAGATCAATGGCGCGCTGTTTCATTGTCACGGCTATATCCCGCAATTGGATGCGTGGGTGGTGCTGGGCTTTGATGCTCGGGAAAACCCGCAGATTACCCGGCCCGGTGCGCGTCTGGCGGTGCGGGCTGAGTGGGCTGTAAAGCGTACTTTGTTTCGAGCTTTCTGCGATAAACCATTGATATGGCTGGAAAATTACGAGGCCGCTAAGCGCGTGGTTGCTTCGCTGGCGGGGGATGCCAGTGCCGGTCCGGGGTTTGATTACAGGCTTAAAGGCGAACTGGGTTCGGCACCCTTGCTGGACTGTTTCGTGGCTGCCGCCAGCTTCATTGAAAACCTGGGGCTGGACGTTTGCGCCGCCGTGGGCGATATGCGTTTTGCCAAGGATGATCCAGACCGGTTTTTCTTTGAGGCGCTGAGTCTGTACTGGCGAGCGCTGGAAGATCACCTGTTGGCGCAAAGCCCGCCTGTCATGACGTACAACCGCATGTTCTCGCTGTTTGGCGAGAACACCCCGCAGAATTTCAAACTGCTCAGTCATGAACAATTACGGCCGCTGTCGCATTTGATGATTGATGAATTTCAGGACGTCTCACCGCAAATCGTCTCGTGGTTGCGTGCAAGCCTGCGCGAAATCCGCAGCCGTGGCCCGGCGATGCATGTCGGCAGAGGGGCTCAACGTTCGTCGCTGCTGTGCGTGGGCGACGACTGGCAGTCGATCTATGGCTGGCGAGGCAGTTCGCCCCAGTACTTTATAGCGTTCAACAAGGAATTCCCGTCGCCGGCGACGACCCGGGTGATGCTCAGCGACAACTTTCGCAGCCACCAGCACATCATCGACGCCGCCGAGCATATCGTGCGTGCAGCGCCCTCTATTGCGGGCAAGCGGGCCAAAGCCAGCGGCGAGCCGAAAGCGCTGGAGCCGGTGAAGGTGATGAGTCGCGATGTTGAGGACTTGGTGGCGCGACTGACCGAGCATTACAACGCCGGTGATCGGATCTTGATGTTGTATCGAAAAAGTAGCGACAAGTTACTGATTGAAAAGGATATTCAGTCGATAGTTAATGTGGATTCCAGCTTGCCGCCGGAAGACCGCAGATTAAAACAACTGACCTATCACAGCTCAAAAGGGTTACAGGCGGATGTGGTGTTCTTGTTGGGTGATTGTCAGCACCTGACGTCTTCGCCCTATAAAAATCAGGTGTACCGCATGGCGGGTCTAGGCAAAGAGGGCGACCCGGAGCCTTACGACTCGGCGCAGAAAGACGAGATATTGCGATTGGCCTATGTCGGTATCACCCGCGCGGTGCAGCATTGCTATTGGTATCTGGAAAGCTCGGAGGCTCAAGGGCCGAATGTGCCCAAGGCCTCGGATCGCATTCCTGGGGACAAAGCGTTTTTTGAAGACCAACGTGTGGCTCAAACTTCGTAAAACCTGACACACCGTGGCGCATGGTTTTACGACCGCTGCGCGCTCGATCGCAGCCTTCGTCAGCGACTACAGGCCATGTAGTCGCTGACGAGGAACGAAGGCTGCGATAGGCGGCGAAGCCGTCGTAAACCCGTCGCTTGGTTTGCGATCGCAGCCTTAAGCCAGCGCCTGCCAGGCTACTGGCGGGCTGAAGCTTTCGAGTTCGTCTTCGACCGCTTGTATGATGCGGCCCACTTCGCCGGGGCTCATGACGGTTGAGCAGGGGATGCCAGCAATGGCAATCAACGTTTCACCGCTGGCACGGTCAAACAAACGGGCCACCATGCTTCGCGGCGCGTCCATGGTCGCCTCAAAGCCCATCGGATGAAAATGCCAGCGCATCAGTTGGCAGGCATTGGGGAAAGTGACCTTGTGATGCTCGGTTTGCAGGTTCATGGAGCGCTTCCTTTTGCTCAATGGATTTGACGATCAGGGCTGCCCCTGACCCACGTATTTGCGAGAGGTTCGTGTTCAAACCTATCATTCATATCGGTTGGCACAAGCCTTTTATCTCCCGCGCTTAGATTGTTTGGTCGTGCTTTGATGCAAATCATGCAGTGAAGCGATTTAGCCGCCGTTCATAAGGCGCTGCGCGGTAAAGTCCTCCCTTTCTTGCAACCGTCTGGAGTCGCAAATGCCGGCATGGCGCTCAATCAGTTTGTGGATGGATCAGCTTGCAGAGGACCTCAGCCCCAGGCCGTCTCTTGAGCAGGATCTGGATGTCGATGTTGCGATCATCGGTGCCGGTTATACCGGGCTGTGGACGGCTTACTACCTCAAGCGCCATGCACCTGAGTTGAACATTGCCATTGTCGAGGCGCAAACGGCGGGCTTTGGCGCTTCAGGTCGTAACGGTGGTTGGTTGATGGGCAACCTGCTGGGCGAGGACCGGCTGCTTGCAGGGCTGTCCCCCGAGCGCCGCCGCCAGTCGTTCGATTTGCTGCACGCCATTCCTGATGAGGTGAAAGCGGTTATTGATCGTGAAGGCATCGCCTGCGATTACCGCAAAGGTGGCGCGTTGTACTGCGCCGCACGTTACCCGGAACAGGAAGACAGTCTGCGCCGGTATCTGGCGGACCTTTACAGCCAAGGGTTGAGCACGTCCGACTACCGTTGGTTAAGCCCCGACGAACTGGCGCAACAGTTGCGAATAGCCAAGCCTTATGGCGGCATTTATACCCCGCATGTCGCCACCCTGCATCCGGCCAAGCTGGTTCGGGGGCTCGCTCGCGCCGTGGAGCGCATGGGCGTGCGTATTTTTGAGCAAAGCCCGGTCAGCCATTGGCAATCGGGTCTCGTGCGTACGGCCAAGGCTCAGGTGCGCAGCGGTTGGGTGGTGCCCGCTGTTGAGGGTTACGCCGCTACTCTGAACACGCTGGGCCGCTATCAATTGCCCGTGCAGAGTCTGATCGTGGCCACCGAGCCGTTGTCAGCCGCGCAGTGGGATGAAATCGGTCTGTCACAGGGGCAGGCGTTCAGCGAGTTCAGCAAACAAGTGACCTACGGCCAGCGTACCGCTGATAACCGGCTGGTGTTTGGCGCACGCGGCGGCTATCAGTTTGGTGGACGTCTGCGGCACAGCTTCGATCTCACCGACAACGAAATAGAGCTTCGCCGCTATTTGTTCGGTGAGCTGTTCCCCGCGTTGAAAAACGTCACCATCAGCCACGCGTGGGGCGGCAATCTGGGCATGGCGCGCAGGTTTCAACCGCATATGCTCTGTGACCACGCGCAAGGCATTGCGCTGGCCGGGGGCTATGGCGGCGAAGGTGTAGGCGCCAGCCATCTGGGCGGCCGCACGCTGGCCGACCTGATATTGCAGCGAGACACTCTTGAGGTTAAACAGCCCTGGGTCTTGACCGAAGGTGGGTTGGGCGCGCTCAAGGCGTGGGAGCCGGAGCCTTGTCGCTGGCTGGGTTACAACGCCGTGATCCGCAGTTTTGTCCATGAAGATAAAACCCTGGCCAACCCGAACAGCCCGCCGTGGCGTCGGCAGTTTGCTCAGAGGATGGCCGGGTTTATGGAAAGCTTAATGCACTAACCACACCCTCAGCGCAGGGCTTGCGGGTTGACCAGATTGGCCGGGCGCTCACCGGCCAACGCCGCCAGCAGGTTGTCCACCGCGCAGCGGGCCATGGCTTCGCGGGTCTCATAGGTGGCCGAGCCGATATGCGGCGTTGCCACCACGTTGTCCAGTTGCAACAAGGGCGACGTCGGTTCCAGCGGTTCGCGCACGAATACGTCCAGTCCGGCACCGCGAATCTGGCCTTGCTTCAAGGCGTTGATCAGCGCCGGTTCGTCCACCACTTTGCCGCGAGAGATGTTGATGAAGATGCTCTCGGGGCGCATCTGGGCAAACTGTTCAGCGCCCATCAGGTTTTCCGTCTGAGGGGTCAACGGCAGAGTGAGGCAAACAAAGTCTGCTTGTTGCAGCAATTCATCCAGGCTGCGGTATTGCGCATTAAACCGCGCCTCGACGGCCGGTTTAGGCGTGTTGCTGTGGTAGATCACCGGCATGCCGAAGCCAAAATGCCCGCGCTGGGCAAGGGCTTCACCGATGCGGCCCATGCCGATAATGCCCAAGGTTTTGCCATGCACATCGGTGCCGAAATGCTCCGGCCCGACGTTTTTTTGCCAGTGGCCCGTGCGCACCATATTGGCCAGTTCCACGACGCGGCGGGCGCTCGCCAGAATCAGGGCAAAGCCCGTGTCCGCCGTGGTTTC
The DNA here is from genome assembly GCF_009600315.1 of Pseudomonas helleri. GTDB lineage: Bacteria > Pseudomonadota > Gammaproteobacteria > Pseudomonadales > Pseudomonadaceae > Aquipseudomonas > Aquipseudomonas helleri_A. The sequence goes on from NZ_WIWC01000025.1 coordinate 13,781, forward strand.
GGTCAGCACGTCGGGGGTGTTGGTCAGCAGGATCTTGCGTTCGCTGAGGTAATTGATGTCGTAGTTGTCCACGCCCACGGAGACGCTGGCAACCGCCTCAAGTTGCGGCGCCAGATCCAGCAGAGTGGCATCCAGTTTCAAGCTGGCGCCCAGTAGACCTTGGGCGTGGGGCAGGGCAGCGCGCAGTTGCGCCAGACCCTGTTCATCGAGTTTCTCGATCAGGGTCACGTGGGCCTGTTCTTCGAGGCGCTGCATCAGTGCATCGGAGAGTTTTTTATACAGCACGACATGTTTTTTCAAAGCAGTCACCGATTCGGGTATCAAGAGTGGGCCAGACGCGGCGCAGCCAGCCGGGTAGGCGCTGCGGTGTCATTGACCGTGGGTTTGAGCATGAGCGTGAGCAGGACAGAAATCAGCAGTGCGCCGCTCATCAGCAGGAAAGAAGCCCCCGGCGAGCCGGTTTCACTGTTCAGGTAGCCGACCAGATAGGAACCGGCAAACGAGCCCAGCGCGCCCATGCTGTTGATCAGCGCCATGGCCCCGCCCGCCACGTTGGACGGCAGAATCTCCGGGATGATGGCGAAAAACGGGCCATACGGGGCGTACATGCAGGCACCGGCAATCACCAGCAAGGCGTAGGACCACCAGAAGTGTTCGGCGCCCAGCGCATAGGAGCCGTAAAAGGCAATCGAGGCGAGCAGCAGCGGAGGCCAGACGAAGCGTTTGCGCTTTTGCAGTTTGTCCGAGCCCCAGGACACCGCCAGCATGGCGATCACGGCCGCCAGATAGGGCAGGGCCGAGAGCCAGCCGGCTTCGATCATGTCCATCTGTGCGCCTTGCTTGAGAATCGACGGCAGCCACAGCACGAAGCCGTAGACGCCAATGCTCCAGCAAAAGAATTGCAAGGACAGCAGGATGACTTTCGGTGAGCGGAAGGCAGCGGCGTAGTTCTTCACCGGCTTGATGCCGACCTGTTCGGCATCCAGCGCGCTTTGCAGGTCTTGTTTTTCCTGATGGCTGAGCCATTTCGCGTCGCTTGGACGGTCATCCGCCAAACGCCACCAGATAAAGGCCCAGAGCACGGCTGGCAAGCCTTCGATGATAAACATCCAGCGCCAGCTGTAATGCTGCACCAGATAGCCCGACACCACCGACATCCACAACATGGTCACCGGGTTGCCGAGGATCAGAAAAGTGTTGGCCCGCGAGCGTTCGGCACGGGTGAACCAGTGGCACGGGTACACCAGCATGGCCGGCATTACCGCCGCTTCAACCACGCCGAGCATGAAGCGGATCACGATCAACGTGTAGGCGTTGGAGACCACGCCAGTCAACGTGGCCAAACTGCCCCAGAGGATCAGGCTGACAAAAATCAGCTTCTTGACGCTGTTTTTCTGCGCATAAATCGCCCCCGGTACCTGAAAGAAAAAGTAGCCGAGGAAGAACAACGCACCCAGCAGCGACGACAGGCCCGGTGTGATGTTGAGGTCGGCGGCCATGCCTGATGCGGCGGCAAAACCATAGTTGGCCCGGTCCAGGTAGGCCAGGCTGTAGGTGATAAATACGATCGGCATGATGTACCACCACCGACGGGCAGCGAGTTTTAGCGATTGCATAATGTTGCTCCTGAGCTTGTTGTTTTTGTCGCAGCAGGTAACGGGTAACGCCACTCATCAGGTCGTTGCGAGGTAGTGCTCCAGTTCGGCGCGGGTCGGCAGCCCTTCCATGTCGCCACGGCTTTGCACGGCGCGGCTGCCAATCCAGTTGGCGCGTTGTACGGCTTTGGTCATGTCGAGATTGTCCAGCAGCGCACTGATGACCCCCACGGCAAAGCCATCGCCTGCGCCCACGGTGTCGATCACTTTGGCCACCGGCACGGCAGGGACGAAGGCTTGATCGTCGGCGGTGCGAAAATAAGCGCCATCGGCCCCGAGTTTGATGATCACGGCATCGCTGCCCTGATCCAGATAAAACGCGGCAATGTCGGCCGGGGTGTCGAAGCCGGTGAGTAAGCGGCCTTCGCTCAAGCCCGGCAATACCCAATGGGCATGGGCGGCGAGGCCGTTGATGTCACGGATCATCTGCTGCTCGCTGGTCCACAGTGAAGGTCGCAGGTTGGGGTCGAACGACACCGAGTGGCCGGCCTCACGCATGGACTTCATCAGTTCGAAGGACAGTTCATTGCAACTGGCCGACAGGGCAGGCGGAATACCGGTCGCGTGTAAATGCCGCGCTTCCAGCAGGGTGGGCGTTATGGCAGCGCAGCTCATGTGACTGGCGGCCGAGCCACGGCGGAAATACTCCACCTGCGGGTCACTGCCATCGTCTACCCGGGACTTGAGTTGAAAGCCGGTCGGGTGCTGCGGGTCAATCTCCACGTGCTGGCAGTCCAGCCCCTCTTTTTGCAGGGTGTCGAGGATGAACCGGCCAAACGAGTCGTTACCAACGCGGCTGAGCCATTTGACCTTGAAGCCCAAGCGCGCCAAGCCAATCGCCACGTTGTTGTCGGCACCGGCAATGCGTTTATGAAACTGCCCTACCTGGGCCAGATCGCCCGTCTGGTCGGCGACCAGCATGGCCATTGTTTCGCCAAACGACAGCACATCGAAATCAGACATGGCTCAGCTCCGGTTGGGCGTGGCTCAGCGTGGCTAAAACCGCAACGTGCTCCTGGGTCAGCCAGTCGAGGTCGTTGCCTTGCAGCGGGTATTCGACGGCGCGGGTCAGCCCGTGGGGCATATGGCTCATGAGTTGGCGCCACATATGCAAGTCAGTGGCCGTCGGCGGGATCGCGATCAACTTGCCATCCGGGCGGCGGGCCACACCCTTGCAGTGCAGGTAAGTCACGTAACGGCCCAACAAGCGGGCGGCGGTGCTGGCCGACTGGTCTTGCCACTGCCAGTTACCAATGTCGAAGGTCATACTGATGGGCGCACGCTGTTGGTCGACCTTGTCGAAAAAGCGCTGCATCGGTTCGATGCGCCCGCCTTGTGAGGTCTGATCGTTTTCCACCAGCAATTGCACCGGCTGCTGATTCAGGCAGGCGGTCAGGTTGGGCAGGTCGCAATGTTCGGTGAAATAGCCCAGTGAGACTTTCAGCCATTTGGCCCCGAATGCATGGGCGCGGGCCAGTGTGGCGAGCAGTTGCGGGTTGGGCCGTGACTGGCCGGCTTCCCACAGTTCCATAGGCGAGGAGTACACACACTCAAGCCCGTGTTGCTGCACGGTGTGGCTGAAGATGGCCGGGTCTTCATCGGTCAACAATTCTTCGCGTAATTCGATACGTGTAGCGCCAGCACTGGCCAGCAATTCAATAAAACTGCCTTGGCCGCGTTGGCGAACGAGGTCGGCGCCGTAGCTCGACAAGCTGATGGAAACGGGAAATGTGGTCATTGTTATTAATCTCTGAAACCGGTTTCATTTTTTGTTATGACACATCACTGATAACCCAAGCTGCGGGTTGCCAGTCACAACATCTCAGGTACTGGGCGGTTGCGTGGAGCCGCGAACCATCAACTGCGCGGCAAAATCCAGCGCGCGGGCCGGGGTTTTGTCGCCATTGAGGCGTTTAAACAGGCAATCAAAGGCACTGGCGCCAATCTGTTGGGTGGGTTGAGCGAGGGCCGTGATGCCGTTGCCCACCAACGGAAACCAGTCCAGGTCATCGAGGGCAATCAGGCCCACGTCTTCAAACAGTCGGCAGTTCAAATCGCGCAATACCTGGGTGCAGGCCAGTGCCGCCACGCCATTGGCGCAGAACAGGGCTTTGCGGCCGTTGCCGGGTGTTTGCAGGAAAGATTGAATGTCGGCCAGCAACTGCGGACCGGTTTGCACCACCGCGCCCTGGAGGGTCGGGTGTTCGGCCAGTTGCGCGGTGAAGCTGTGAATGCGTTCGACTCGTGAGCTGGTGCCATCAATCGGTTCGCTGACCAGCAGCACGTCGCGATAACCCTGCTGTTGCAGGTGCTCAAGGGCCATACGCACTGCGCCGGGGTTATCCAGCCCCACCAGATCGCTGTGCAGGTGTTCGACTTTGCGGTCAATCAGGACGACGGGCATTTCCTGCTGCAGTGCTTGCAACGCATCCGGATGATGCCCCAAGGTATTCAGAATCAAACCTTCGATGTTGTAGGAACGCAACGCCGCGAGGTGTTGACGTTCCTGTTCATCATCGCGATCGGTGTTGCACACCACCAGGTTATAGCCGTGCTGACGGCAGGCGGTTTCGACGCCGTGCATCACGGCAATGGAATAGGGGTTGCGAATATCGGCCACCAGCATGCCGATCAGCCGTGTACGACCGCGCTTCAAGCCGCGGGCCATTTGGTTGGGCCGGTAGCCCAGCTCGTTGATGGCACGCTCGATACGCTCGGCAATGGCCTGAGAGAGCAGGGCACGGTCTTCGCCAATAAAGCGCGACACGCTGGCCTTGGACACCCCGGCACGTTGGGCAACATCGAGCATGGTGACGCGGCTGCGCTGGGCAGCAGAAAAACTGTTCACGGCCTGAAACCTTTTATTGGTGTTATCGCAGGCGATTTCGCGTTAGGGCGCTGAAACCGGTTTCAGGAAAACTCAAATCACCTGTCGACGTCAAGTGACGTTTGTCCGGACAAACCTTATGGGAGGGTTTAAGGGCAACACTTACAGCCTCGAATAGTTAAACCGAGGGTCCTTGAGCCATGCCTGCAATTCGATTTCAGCCTGTTCCAGCGCAGTGCGGTTGAGCAGCTTACGCAGCAGGGCCACATTCACCGCCCTTGCGCGCAAATTGAAGGCCGGAGCGCTGTCGGTGTCTTCACTGGGCTGGCGCACGCCGAGCTTTTCATACAGCTGTTGCAGGCGATTTTGCACGCTGCGCAGCGACAGATTTCGGCGCTGGGCAATGATCCGGTCGGTCAGCCCCAGGGCGATGTCTTGCAGAACTTCGTATTCGGTGTCGGTCAGGCCCAGCAACTGGTTCTGACTCTTCTGTTGAACCCCGCGCACTTCCCGGTCTATGACGCACTGCTGTTCGATAAACAGACTGCGCAGGGCCAGACGCAGACGGTCTTCGGACGCGGTCTTGAGGATATAACCGTAGGCAGCCCCTTCAGGCACGATGCGCGAAATGCCGCGCACATACGCTTCGTCGGCGTAGTTGGACCAGAACATGATCGATGTGTGCGGGCGCTCGTGCCAGATGGCCCGTGCGGCTTCAACACCGGTGCGGCGTGGCATTTGCAAGTCCATGACCACACAGGTGACGGCAAATTCCTGCGCCAGCCGCTCGCCCACCAGCCCGTCCTCGGCTTCGTGCAGGCGCACGCATTCCGGTAAGGCGCTTTCTATCACTTCCTTGAAAAAGGCGCGGTGTACCGGATCGTCTTCTATTAACAGGATTTCCATAAGTTTTTCCTAAAGCGGCGCAGGCAGCGGCAGGCACACTTGCACACAGGTGCCTTTGCCGTTCCGGCCTTTGTCGATATGCACCTGAGCACTGAGCAGTTGCGCGCGGATTTGCATGTTCTTGATGCCGCCGGTTTCCAGCCGGCTGGCGCTGTCCAGCCCGAGGCCGTCATCAAGGATAGTCAGGCACAGATCACTGGCGGTCGCGGTGATTTCAACGATGATCGCGTGTGGAACCGCGTGTTTGATGGCGTTGTTGACCGCCTCCTGAATAATCCTGAACAGGGCAATTTTTTGCGGCTCGGCGAGATCATTGGCCAGTCCGTCGGTGTCATCGCGCAACTGCGTGACGATGGCCAACCCGCTGTTGCGTACGCTGCGCAGCAGCAGGTCTTCAAGGCCTTCGACAAAACCGAACAGTTGCAGGATGGTCGGTTTGACCGCGTCGATAATCAAGCGAAGCTCTTGCATGCTTTCGTGCAGGGCCTGTGCAACAGGCGCCAGTTCGGTGGCGGGCACGCTGTCTTGCAATTGCAGACGGGCGAGGCGCCGGTGCAGGCGGGTCATGTCGGCCAGGGTCTGGTCGTGCAGGTCCATGCCGATGCGCTGACGCTCGTTTTCCAGCTCTTGCGTCAGGCGTAGCACGCCCAGACGCAGGCCTTCTTCACGGGCACGGATTTGCGCTTCGGCGATGGCCAGTTGTTTGGCCTGCTCGGTCTGGCGCAGGGCATACAGGTAGGACGCGAGCAGGTCGGCCACATGCTGGGTGTGGCGCACATCGTCGAGGGTGTAGAAATGGGCCAGATGGGTTGAACAGCTCAAAGCGCCGATCACCTCGCCGCGTGCGCGCAAGGGCACATGCAGGCGACTGCGCAAGCGGGCATCGAAAATCGGGGTGTTCAACGCACCGGGGAACTGAAAGCGCTCATCGACCATGGCGTCATCACTGAGGATATACGGCTCCACTCCCAGCAACAGGCTGCGGATCGGGCTGCGGGCTATTTCCAGCGGGTGAATGGCGAAGTCGCTCCAGGCGGTGTGCAGACCGGTCTCGTACGCCGACAGGTGATGGTCGTCATCGAGCAGTAGACTGACGTCCAGGTGGTCGTGGGGCAGGATAAAGCGGATCTCTTCCGACACCGCTTCAATCATCGACTGAAAGTCGAGGCGCCCGGCCAGTGCCCGGGAAATACCGAGGAAGTGGTGCAGCACATGTTCAGCGGCAATGGGGACTCTTTGGCTCATGCCCGGACATCCGTCAGAAGGCCCACCCGTTGGCGGCCCGAGGCTCGATTATGACCCAAAGGGGCGAGCGCGCACCTTGAATAACGCTGCATGAATGCGCGTTTCTTTTGCGGGATCCCGCAGGTTATTTGCGCGCAAAGGGTATTAAGTGTGCAGTAACGCTCCAGACACAGGGCCGTTGGCCGAGCAGACTGGAAACGTTGCACAGTAATCAGGTACGACCGAATCAATCGGCGACCGCTGGCCCACAATAATAAAAAGGGTTTTTGTCATGGAACGTCACTCACTGTGTTGTGCCTTGCTGTCTACGGCTTTATTACTCACCCCCTTTGCTCCCGCCTTGGCCGACACGGCCGATAAAACCATTGCCTTGTCCAATAACTACGCCGGTAACTCGTGGCGTCAAAGCATGCTCAGCAGTTGGCAGAACACCACGGACCAAGCGGTCAAAGCCGGGATTATCCAGGGCGCCGATTCGTTCACCACCGGTGAAAATCAGGCCACCGAGCAGGCGGCGCAAATCCAGAACCTGATCCTTCAAGGCTATAACGCCATCGTCATCGATGCAGCGTCGCCCACCGCGTTGAACGGCGCGGTGAAACAGGCCTGCGATGCCGGGATTATCGTGGTGTCTTTCGACGGCATCGTCACTGAGCCGTGCGCGTACCGCATCTCCATGGACTTCAAACAAAGTGGTCTGGATGGCATGGATTACCTGGCCAAGCGCTTTCCGGATGGCGCCAATGTGCTGCAAGTTCGCGGGTTGGCCGGGGTATCGGTGGATGAGTTGATCCATTCCGGCGTGGTGGCTGGCGCGAGCAAGCACCCGCAGTTGAAAATCGTCGGTTCGGTCAACGGCAACTGGTCGCAAACGGCCGCGCAAAAAGCCGTGGCCGGGATCTTGCCCAGCCTGCCGAAAATCGACGCGGTGGTGACTCAGGGGGATGACGGTTTCGGCGTGGCCCAAGCCTTTACCGCCGCGGGCCGACCGCTGCCGGTGATCGTCTTCGGCAACCGTGAAGAAGAACTGTCGTTGTGGAAGAAGCAAAAAGACGCCAACGGTTATGAAGCGTTCTCGATTTCCAGCGCGCCGAGCATTTCCAGCCTGGCGTTTTGGGTCGCTCAGCAATTACTCGACGGCAAGCAGATGCCCCATGACCTGTTATCGCCTGCCATCAGCGTGACTCAGGACACCCTCGAAAGCTCGCTGACCGGGCTGGAGAAGGGCGGCATCGTCAGCCACGTCTACAGCGTTGACGACGTCGCTCAACTCAAGCGTCCCGTCGCGCAGTAAGCGCCCCCGTCGAGGAAAGAGTCATGACTGTGAGCCAAGCATCGCTGGTTGACCTCAAGGGGGTCGGCAAGCGTTTCGGCGCCGTGCGCGCTTTGAATGACGTGGACCTGAACTGCCGGGCGGGTGAATGTCTGGGCCTGATCGGTCACAACGGCGCCGGTAAGTCGACGCTGATGCACATTTTGGCGGGCACCTTGCGCGCCGATACCGGCTCATTGCTGATGGGCGGCGTTGATGTGCGCAGTGGCTACTCGGTGCAAGTGGCTCGCCAGCACGGCATCCGCTGTGTGTTTCAGGAACTGTCGCTGTGCCCCAATCTCACCGTGGCCGAAAATACCCGGTTGATGTGCCCCGGTTTACGGGGCTTTGGCTGGCGGCGCAAAGCCGGCGCACTGATTATGGCGAGCCTGAACAGCATCTTTCCCGGGCATGGCATCAACCCGGCAGACGTGGTGGCCGATTTGCCGATCGGGCAGCGGCAGATGGTCGAAATCGCCCGCGCTTTCACCTGCGTGGACGAGTCGTTGGCGCTGGTCATTCTGGATGAACCGACGTCATCTCTGGACGCCCGGGTCGCCGAGCAATTGCTGGGGCACGTGCGCCGCTATGTTGAAGGCGGCGGCTGTGTGGTGTTGATCAGCCATATCCTTGGCGAAATGCTCGCCACCTGCGACCGCATTGCCGTGATGAGCGACGGCTGTGTGGTCGAGGTGCGCGCCGCCAGTGCGTTTACTCATGCCTCGTTGGTGGCGTCGATGGGCACCGTGGCAAAACCTCAGGATGAGCAACAGGTATTCGTTTCCAAGCGCGACAGTCAGGCGCCTGTGGTCAATCAGCGTCCGGCCCGTCAACAAAACGGGCAGACCGTGGCTGCCTGGGCCGGTGAAATTGTCGGCTTGGCCGGGTTGGCCGGGCAGGGCCAAAGCCAATGGCTGGTGCAGCTGTTGCGCGAGCGCATTGGCGCTGGCCAGCGGGTCGCGCTGGTGGCCGGTGATCGCCAGACCGACGGGGTGTTCAGCCTGTGGTCGATTGCCCAGAACATCACCATCAGTTCGTTGGCGGCGCTCAAACGCGGCGTGCTGATCGACCCGCAGGCCGAGCAGGCGATGGCCACCACCTGGCAACAACGGATGGCCATTCGCACGCCGGACATGAACCAGCCGATTACGTCGCTGTCGGGGGGCAACCAGCAAAAGGCCCTGTTTGCCCGCGCCTTGGGCAGTGACAGCGACCTGATCTTGATGGACGATCCGATGCGCGGCGTTGATGTGGGCACCAAACGCGAGGTCTACGCCATCATCAAAGAGGAGGCCGCACGCGGACGCACGTTCATCTGGTACACCACGGAGCTTGAAGAGCTGGACCATTGCGATCACATCTACGTGTTTCGCGCAGGCCAAGTGGTGGCCGACATGGCCCGTGATCAATTGAGCGAAGCGCAGATTTTGCGCAGCTCCTTTCAGGAGGAGGTGGCATGAACGCGCCTCAACCCATGACGTTAAAACCTCAACCCTTGCTCACGGCCACGCCCTCGGCCGGGTTCAATCGTGCGCGCCTGCTGCGCAACGCGTTACCGGCAATGTCGCTGGTGGTGCTGCTGGCGACCATCTTTATCATGCAGCCGCGTGCCATGAGCTACATGGGCATGAACCTGATGCTCAATCTGGCGGTGCCGATTGCATTGGCGACCATTGCACAGATGCTGATCATCACTGTCAACGACCTCGATTTGTCGTTGGGCAGCTTTATCAGCTTCGTCGCCTGCGTGGCCGCGACCTTGCTCAACGACCATCCCTGGCTGGGCTGTCTGGCACTGGTGGGCTGTGTGGGCGTGTACGCCTTGCTTGGCGCGCTGATTCATATCCGTCAATTACCGGCGATTGTGGTGACGCTGGGCATGTCGTTTATCTGGATCGGTGGCGCAGTGCTGCTTCTGCCCGCGCCCGGCGGCAGCGCGCCGCAATGGTTGCAGGCGATGGTCAAGATCAAGACACCGCTGCTGCCGTTTGCCGTGGTGGTGTGCGTGCTGCTGGCGATTGCCGTGCACCTGTTTTTGATGCGCTCGACACTGGGCGTGGTACTGCGCGGCGCCGGGGGCAATCCGCTGGCCATTGCCAAGGCGGGCTGGTCGCTGCTGCGGATCAAAGTCACCTTGTACGCGATGGCCGGCTGTTTTGGGGTGTTGTCGGGCTTGTTTCTGGTGGGTTTGACCACCTCAGCCGACGCCAATATGGCACTGCGTTACACCTTGCTGTCGATTGCCGGGGTGATTCTGGGTGGCGGTGAATTTACTGGCGGGCGAGTGTCGCCCATCGGTGCTGTGCTGGGTGCCTTGACCCTGGTGCTGGCCGGGTCACTGCTGTCCTTTATCCGTATCTCGCCGGACTGGCAGATCGGCGCTCAGGGCGCGATTCTGGTGCTGGCCCTGCGCACTGCCGTTAACCGCCTTGAGGTCCGTCCGCTATGAACCTGTCCCTGTCTATTAATCGCGTGCGCAGCAAACCCTGGTTGTGGTCGTTTCTGGCTGCGCTGCTGGTGTGGCTGGCCACGCTGGCCTTTACCCGTGGCGAAGGCGCCGCCGCGCTGACCTCGGGTGCGCTGGCTTTTTCGGCGTTTTTTGTCATCGTCGGGGTGGGGCAGATGTTCGTCATCACCACCGGCCCCGGCAATATCGACCTGTCGATCCCGGCCAACATCGCCCTGAGTGGCGCGGTGGGGATGAAGTTGATGGACGGTCAGGACGGCTTGATCGCATTGGGCGTGGCCGGTGTGTTGGGCGTGGGCGTGCTGATCGGTTGTGCCAACTACGCCCTGATTCGTCTGCTGCGTATTCCGCCGATCATCGCCACCTTGTCCGCCAGTTTCCTGTTGCAGTCGATGGCGATTGCCTACGGTCGCAGTGTGAGGATTGCGCCGCCGGAACTGTTCTATCAATTCTCCACGGGCAAGGTGCTGGGTATTCCGTATTTGGCCGTGGCGGTGGGCGTACTGACGGTGATCGCCGGCTATGTATTGAGCCGCAGCCTGTACGGTCGCTGGACGTTGGCCGTGGGCCAGAACATGCGTGCCGCTGAATTGGCAGGCGTCAGGGTAGAGCGCGTGCGCTGGGCCACTTACGTATTAAGTGCGGTATTTGCCAGCGTCTGCGGCGTGATGTTGGCCGGTTTCTCCGGTGGCGCCTCGCTGAGCATGGGCGATGAATACCTGCTGGCCTCGATTGCCGTGGTGGTGATTGGCGGCACCTCGGTGGCCGGTGGTTTCTCCAACGTGCCGGGGCTGTGGGGCGCTGCACTGTTTCTGTATTTGCTGGTCAGTATGCTCAACACCTTCGGCGCCAGCGCCGGAGTGCGGTTGATCCTCACCGGCGTAATCATTATCGCGGTAATAGCCGCCGTCAGTGGGCGTAAAAGCCTGCGCAGCCTTTAAGCCAGGACCCTTTTATGAGCGACGATATTTACGAAATTCACGACCCGCGCTTTCGCAATTTGACCTTGCCCAACACCCAGCTTGAGCACCTGTACGATCAGTGCCGGTGGGCGGAAGGCCCGGTGTGGTTCAACGATGGCGGCTATTTGCTGTGGAGTGACATCCCCAACGAACGCATCTTGCGTTGGACACCGGAGCAGGGCGTATCGGTGTTCCGTCCGGCATCCAACTTCGCCAACGGCAACACCCGTGATCGACAAGGGCGGCTGGTGACCTGCCAGCACGGCACCCGCAGCGTCACCCGCACCGAGCCGGACGGCAGCATCACCGTGTTGGCGGATCAGTTTGAAGGCAAGCGACTTAACTCGCCTAATGACGTGGTGGTGCACAGTGACGGTGGCATCTGGTTCACCGACCCGACCTACGGCATTCTCAGTGATTACGAGGGTTATCAGGCAGAACCTGAGCAGCGCGGGCGCAATGTGTACCGCATTGACCCGCAGACGCTGGACATCGCCTGTGTGGCGGATGATTTTGAACAGCCCAATGGTCTGGCATTTTCCCCGGACGGGCAGACGTTGTACATCGCTGACTCGGCGCGCTCCCACGACCCGGACGCGGCCCACCATATCCGTGCGATTGAAGTGATTGACGGGTGCCGATTGGGTGCGTCGCGGGTGTTGGCCCATATCGAACCGGGCATCCCGGATGGGCTGCGGATCGACGTACAGGGCAACATCTGGACCAGCGCGGGGGATGGGATTCAGTGTTTCGACGCTGATGGTGTGTTGCTGGGCAAAATCAAATTGCCGGAGAAGGTGGCCAACCTGACCTTCGGCGGGCCTCGGCGTAACCGCCTGTTTATCGCGGCCAACACCTCGTTGTACATGATCCATGTGGCCGTGGCGGGCGCGCAGGTGCCTTGATCCAGCCCGCGCACATCTGTAGTCGCTGACGAGGAACGCAGGCTGCGATCGACTCAAGCCCGGCAATGAGGGCGTGCCTGACACACCGGATTGAATGGATTTACGACGGCTTCGCCGCCGATCGCAGCCTCGCGGAGCTCGTCAGCGGCTACAGGGATTTTTGCACGTCGTAAAACGCTCAACCCCCGGCAATGAGGGCGTGCCTGACATACCGGATTGAATGGTTTTACGACGGCTTCGCCGCCGATCGCAGCCTCGCAAAGCTCGTCAGCGGCTACAGGGATTTTGCGCGCTTCCAAGACCCGATAGCGTGTGAATGGCGGCGAGTACCCTGTTCAAAAGGCTAAATTTTAATCGTCCATTCAGACGTAGTTTGGCTCTAATTTCATCCCTAAAGTGTCTTTTGTCAGTAGTTGCCTGGGTGACAGGAACTCCCATTGCGCACGCTATTTGACCCACGTCATTAGCCTAATTGCGCGCCTGCGGGTGCCTCTGCTGTTCAGGAGAACGCACAGATGAGTGTTGAACGCTGGCAAACCGCGTGGCGCCAACTGATAGCGCCCGGTTCACCCTTTGAAGTGGTAACGCCGGATGACGGCGCTCCCCGCTTTTTCCGTCATGCCGCGCAGGATTTGCTTCAGGTGCTGGACGCCGGTCGGGTGCACGGCGATCGCGAGTTTCTGGTCTGGCAGTCACAACGCCTGACGTTCAATCAGTATTACGATCAGGTTGATCGACTCGCCGGACAAATGATCGCCCGGTTTGGCCTGCAACCCGGTGAGCGGGTGGCGATTGCCATGCGTAACCAACCCGCATGGCTGGTGGCCTTCGCCGCGATCCTGCGCTGTGGTGCGGTGTGCGTGCCGCTCAACAGCTGGGGGCTGGGCGATGAATTGCACTATGCGCTGCAAGACAGCGGTTCACGTCTGCTGCTGTGCGACGACGCGCGACTCACTCTCCTGCACGATGAACTGGACCGTGAGCAACGGGCCACGATTGTCGTCGGCACCGAGCATGCAATGCTCCCCGAATACTGTGCCCGTTACGAAGACCTGATCAGTGCGCCGAAAGCCTCGGTGCCTGCGCTGCAGATCAACCCGGACCTACCGGCGATGATCCTCTACACCTCCGGCACCACCCGTCGCGCCAAGGGCGCAGTGTCGAGCCATCGGGCTATTTGCCAGGCGCTGTTTGCGCTGGATTTTCAAGGCGCATTTTGCGCTGTTAGCTCCCCGGAGCGGATTAAGGTGGTGATGAACAGCGGCTTTGCGCCCACTACGCTGGCGGCGGTTCCACTGTTTCATGTGAGCGGTTTGCATGCGCAGTTCCTGTCGGCATTGCGGGTGGGACGCCGTTTGGTGCTGATGTACAAGTGGGATGTCGAGCGCGCTATCGATCTGATTCGCGATGAGCGTTGTACCCAGTTCAACGGCGCGCCAGTGATGATGCAGCAACTTCTGGCCGCGCCACGTTTTGGCGGGGAGCATACCGCCAGTCTCTTCGCGCTGGGGCTTGGGGGTGGCGCTTCGTCTGCCGGTGTGCTCGACGGCATGCTCAAGCGCAAACCCGATGTCATTGGCGGGGCCGGCTACGGGCTGACCGAAAGCAACGGCATTGGTGCGGTGATTGGTGGCGATCCTTTTGTGTACAAGCCAGCGACGGCGGGGTGGGCGCTGCCGATTGTGGAAATTCGCATAGGCGACAGCCCTGATCAGCAGCAGTTGGCGGATACTTGTGGAGTGATTTGGCTGCGCTCGCCGACGTTGATGAGCGCCTACTGGAATCTGCCCGAGGTCACGGCGCAAAGTCTGCGCGACGGTTGGCTCGACACTGGTGATATTGGCTACCTCGATGATGAAGGCTTTCTAAGCATCACCGGCCGAGTCAAAGAGTTGATCAACCGTGGGGGGGAGAAGATTTCAGCCGCTGAAATCGAAACCTGCATTCTCGATATGGCCGGTGTACTGGAGGCGGCAGCGTTCGCCATTGCCGATCCTTTAATGGGCGAAACGGTGGGGCTGGTCGTGTATGGCCAGGCATCGGCGCTGCCCCAGGAGGCGCAAGTCTGCGCATTTATCGCCGAGCGACTGGCCAGCTACAAAGTACCGGCGCGGGTCTACCGAGTGCTTGAGCCCTTGCCGCGCAATGCCACCGGCAAAGTGCTTAAAGCGCAACTGCAAGAAAGTCTGGGCGTATAACGTTTTTCGAGTCTTTGCGGGGGATGTCGGCGGCGGCAGAACACGCGCCCAAAAGCGTCTGCTGGCCGACCGTGATTGCCTTGTCGTTCAACGCCACATACAGCTTCTGATAATTACAACAACGAGAGGCCTGCCATGAACCTTAGCCCGATCCCGTCACCGTTCAGCCCTATAGATATTGGCCCACTGACCCTGAAAAACCGCTTTATCAAGTCCGCCACCAACGAGGGCATGAGTGCTCAAGGCGTGCCTTCCAAACAATTGGTCAAGCTGCACTCGGCGCTGGTCGCCGGGGGTGTCGCCCTGACCACCGTGGCTTATTGCGCGGTGAGCAGCGATGGCCGCACATTGCCCAACCAACTGACCCTGACTCAAGCCAGCCTGCCACACTTCAAGGCCTTGACTGACGGGGTCCACGAGAGCGGCGGGCTGGTCAGTGCGCAGATCACCCACGGTGGCTGCTTTACCTTTATTCGTGAGCGCTCGACCAAGCGTCCGCTGTCTGCCAGCGGTGGCTTCAACAAGATCGGTCTGATGAGCGGGATGTTCCTCAAACAGGCGATGGGCGAAGCCGACATGCAGCAAGTGGTGCGTGAATTCGCTCAAGGCGCACGCCTGGCACGTGAGGCGGGTTTTGATGCGGTGGAAATCCACATGGGCCACGGCTACCTGCTCAGCCAGTTTATTTCGCCGATGTACAACAAACGTCGCGACCTGTACGGCGGCAGCCTGGAGAACCGCTTGCGCTTTCCGCGCCGGGTGCTGCGGGCGGTGCTGGATGCGGTTGGCCGGGACATGGCGGTGATCTGCAAATACAGCGTCACTGAAGGTGTGCGTGCCGGTAACAGCGCTGAAGACGGGGCGAAGATCGCCGCCATGCTGGAACAGGAGGGTGCGCACCTGCTGGTGCTCAGCGCCGGGATGAACGCAGAGTCGATCACGACCATGTTCGGTTCCTCGTTCCCCAAGGAAAATCGCGTTCAGCAGAAGAACAAGTTGATTGCCTTTGCGATGGCCATCCAGCGACGCAAAGAGCCGACCGTGGCATTCCGTGAGCTGTATCTGCTGGAACATGCGCGCAAGGTACGGGCGGCGGTGAACATGCCTTTGGCGTATCTGGGCGGTGCCAAGAGCATGGCGAGTATTGAAACACTCATGGCTGAGGGCTTCGATCTGGTCGCCATGGGCCGGGTATTGCTGGCCGAAAATGACTACGTCAACAAGCTCGCCAGTGGCGTCAGCCGCGACTCGATCTGTACAGCCTGCAACCGTTGCGTGGCGATGATGTACACCCCCGGCGGAACCTCCTGTGTACTGGGCCAGCCCGGCGATGCAACGCTCAACAGTCAGCAGGCCGCGGGGCGCTGAGATCAGGGCAGTCAGGCCAGTAGGAGCCTGCGCAGCGATTAACCCGGCATCAATGCCGGGTTAATCGTTCCCGGCAGTGGGGAAGACATGGAGTGCGCTGCCATCTGCATGGCCAGATCCTGCGCCAGTTGTTGTGCGTGTACACGAAGTTCGGGTGCCGCGATGGCTTCCCAGTAACGGGCCTTGAGCATAGGCCCGACGTACCAGAGACCTGCTATGGCATTGCCTTGGGCGTTGGTTAGCTGATGCCGATCATTGACGTTCAGGCCCAGGCCGCACGGATCGGGCGCCATCAGACGGTCCCGAGTCAATTGCTGAAGCAGGGGCTGGGAGTCCGGGCCGATGGCCATGCTGGGTCCGGTGCAATTGATGATGGCTGCCACGCTCAGCGCTTGCGTCGGTGTTTGCCCGCGAGGTTTGAATTCCAACGCCAGCCTGTCATGGCGGGTCTTGCGCACCGCCAGCAGCCTTGCGGCCAGCACCTCTACCGTTCCTGCGGCAAGCAGCGACTGCAGCCGTTCGGCCGCCAGCGGGGCGAGCCGGTGACGGTGAATATCCCAGAAGGGTACAGCATGGCGCAAAAAGCGCTGGCGCTCGGCCAACGGCATCCCCTGCCAGAGCTGCGGGGTGTGGGAGCGAAGCTGGTTGAGCACGTCGCGCCAATCGAGGCCCCTGCGAATCTGGCGAGCCACTTCCCGGCGCAGTCGGTGCATCAGATCCCGTGTGCGCAGAGGCGATTCGCCAAAAGCGTCGGGGCTCAGCACGACGGGTGCAGGGGGCAGGTTGAGCCGATGGGCCGCGGGTAAAAGCCCGCGACGTGAAGCCATCCACACCGCGCTGGGTCGCACCCGTTGCGACAGGTGCAAGAGCACGTCCACTGCGGTATGACCTGTTCCCAAAATCAGAATGGGTACACCACTGGGCAGGCGATTCATGCGCTCAAAATCCCATGCATCAATGATCAAATCGCGTTCCATTGGCCCGAGCGGTATCGGAAAGCGTGGCAATTGATGCCCCAAGGCCAGGACCACGTGCTGGGCAGTCAGGTATTGGCCAGATGAGAGTTTGACCTTAAAGCCCTTTGTCTCGGACAGTGCCCGCACCTCACACACCTCGGCCACCGTCGTATGTAACCGTCCGGGGTGTGCGGCCATGGCGTCTGTCAGGCAGTGTTCCAGATAGTCTCCGTAACAGCGTCGCGGCATAAAGCTGCCCGCACTGACTGAGGGGTCGATGCGCTGGCAAAACTCCACGAAGTGCGAGGGGGCATTGGCAAACGCGCTCATGTTGCCGGCGGGCACATTAAGCAGTAGGTCGTTGTTGTCATGGTCGCGGTAAGCCAAGCCACGCCCCAGCGCGGGTGTGGGGTTGAGCAGGGTTATGGAGACACGTTGCTGCACCGTGTAACGCAGCAGATTAATCGCCGTGAGCGTGCCGCTGAGCCCGCCCCCGACAATGATCACTGAAGTCGAATCGTTGGCCATTTTCAATCGCGCTCCTGTTTTTGTTTTTTCCTGGCGCCTGCACGGCCAGATGGCCAGACGGACATCGTGTGCGCGCCTGCCAAAGGCGACATCCCTGTCGCCTTGAATGAATCAGCAGGGCAGAAAGTGACCGCCATTGACGTCCAGTTGCGCGCCGGTAATGGCTTTGGCGTAGTCACTGGCCAGGAACAGCGCGGCCACGGCGCAGTCGGCGTCATCGGGGATCTTGCGCAAGGCAATCTGCTGGGCAACCTGGTCAACCAGCGACTCCATCGGCACGCCCAGACGCTTGGCTTCGTGCTGGAAGTAACCCATGACCGGCGCGCCCCACATCCAGCCCATGAAGGTGGAGTTGACGCGGATGCCGAACGGGCCAAGATCCTGTGCCAGGTACTGCACGGCCGTTTTCAACGCGCCCTTGGACACGGCATAGCCGGACTCCAGCTGGTTGGGCGTGCGGGTGGCCATGGTGTTGATCATGACAATGCTGCCCGACTTCTGTTTCTTCATCTGCGCCAGCACGGCCTGAGTCATGTGCATGGTGCCGAACAAATTGACGTCCATCGCTTTGCGCCAGTCGTCCATGGACGACTCGGAGGAACTGCCCCAGGCGCCATGGGCGTAGGCAGAGTTGATCAACACGTCGATCTGACCGAAGTGCTCGATCGTCAGGTCGGCGAGCGTTTGGCACTGTTCGGCTTGCGCGATGTCGGTGGGCACTTTCAACACCGGGGTGCTGTAGCCGGCGTCGCGGATGGCCTGTTCAGCCTGATCCAGTTTGGCGGGTGTGCGTGTGGCCAACACCACGGCCCTGGCCTGATACTCCGCGGCCCGTACGGCCAGCTTGATGCCCAGGCCTGGGCCGATACCGGAGATGATGACGACTTTATCTTTCAGCAACATGGCGATGTCCTTTTTATTGTTTTGGTCTGGATCGGTGGTTCAGCTGCGGCTGGCGTGCAGGGCTTCGGCACGATGTTTGAGGTCGAGGGCCATTTGGTCGAAGCCGATTTTTACCCAGGCACCGTGTTCACGCATGATCGTGTCCTGGTTAAGGCCCAGAAAAATATCCGTGGTGAAATAGCGGCAGCGGTTGGTGTCGATGGCCGTGATGTATTGATCGCGGCGGGCGGCGTCCATGTTTTCCGGGACGGGGCGTTGCTCCCAGGACAGCAGCTGCTCGGGGTCGCAGGCCACGAGGTACTCGAACACCGGAACGGTCTCGCCGGTATCGGGGGTCAGCACCTGCATGTGTACCTCGTCGCCGATCTGCAGACCGCACTGAATGCGCGGACAGAAGCTGTTCCACTGGTGGTAGTTGTCCAGATCAGTGAGCACTTCCCACACCACCCGCGCGGGGGCGTTTATGTCCACCGTGTGGGAGGTCACTATGTTTTCGGCTCTGGCCATGACGGTCTCCTGTTGTGCATTCAGTTGATGGGTCTGGAGGTGATCTGCAGCTGTTCGCTCAAGGGCTGGATCGTTTCGAGCAAGGTTTCGTAGCCCGTTTCGGCGATCATCCAGCGCTCGCCGCGCTTGATGTAGCGATCCTGATAGATCGCACTGCCGTGCAGGTGAGTGTTGTCCTCAAGGTTGATAAACACGTAGCTCAGGTACCAGAGGGCCGACGCCGTGTCGCCATTGACTTCGATTTCCGGGGTGTGACCGTTGTGGGTGGCCAGACGGGTCTTGGTGAACGAGGTGCGGTAGAAGTCCAGCGCATCGGTCAGGCCATTGACCTGAAATTCATAGGCCGGGCTTTTGAACGACAGCGCGACGTCTTCGCTGAGCATGGCTTGCAGCATCTCGATATTGCAGGTGTCGATGGCACGAAAGTAGCGCGCCTTGAGCTGCTTGATCAGCTCGATTGCTTCTAGGTCCAACATGACAAGCCTCCTTGTGGGCTACTCAGGCACTGAGCTGGTACTCGCTGGTGAGGATGCAGTCGAGCTTTTCAAAGTCGATGAACTTGCTCGTCGATTCGTACATGGCCTGCTGGCGCTGCGCGCAGGTGTCCGGGTCGCCCAGAGCGGCGAAGAACCCTTGCGGATTGCCGATGGCCTGCGGCGGAAAGTTTTCCTCGACAATCCCGTGCAGCACCGGCGCACCGTAAGTGAGCGCCCGCACCACGGTGTTCTGCCGGTAACCGAAGATTGATTGCAAGGGGTAGGCCTTCGGCCCGTGGCTATTGCGCCAGGTGTCGTACCAATGTTCGTAGCTCATGCGATCTGGCTTGTGCAGCAGCGCCACCTGATTCATCCCCGGTGTGCGCTCACCAACCGGGACGCGGTAATGGGCGACACGCGACGTGCGCTCCTCGGGGTAGGGCTCGGACTCCAGCACCAGATACGCCTCCAGGCGACTGGTGAAAGGTGTCACAAGCGCCTTGATCGAAGGCCATTGCGAGGCACTGTCCAGCCACAGCGAGAGCACACCGTCCAGCGGCACGGCGCTATTGGTAATGCGATGTGCGGACGCGCCAGCCACGTCCTCATCCACCACCATGACGCGCAGGGTGCGCGCACCGGCGCTGAGCAGAGTCTCACCTAGGTCGAGTAATGCCCGGCGCCATTGCTCGACGCTGTGCTGTGACGGTTTCCACAGGGTCAACATGATTTTTTCCATGAATCCTCCAACCTGCTTTAGTGGTGGGCGCTCAAATGACGGGCGCGATATTCCTTGTAGTCCTCAGTCATCTGCGCCTCGTTCAAACCGAAGCGCTCCAGGCTGTAGTCGTGGCTGGCCCGTTTTTCCCGGCCGTTTTGCCCCAGCCATTTCTGCGCGTCGGCGCGGGCCTTGTAGGTAAACGGCAGATTGGCGAAGGCGTAGATCTTTTCCAGCACGGCCATCGGCTGGTTCACGGTGTCGGCAAAGTGGATGTCGAGGAAACGTTCGGCAGGCTGCTGGTCGCGGACCTGCAGGGTGTGGCGGATGCCACGCGCCATGCGACTGTTCCACTGTTCTCCGGCGGCTTTGGGGTCCGGGTTGTCGCTGTACATCTGCCACAAGGTGTGGGCCATGCTGGCCATTGACGGGATGGTCTGCGCCGGTTCGCGGTGGGTCAAAATCACCTGCGCCTTCGGGAAAACATCCAGCAGCAGGTGCAGGGTGTGCAGGTGTTGCGGGGCTTTGAGCAGCCAGCGTTGGCCTGCGGGTTCACCCCGTTGGGCTTTTTGCCATTGCAGGAACTGCAGCATTTTTTTCAGCTGGGTATAGACCGGCCGCTGATCTTGCTGATCCAGCCAGCGGGTATAGCTGGGCACGTTGACGTAGGCGTCCATGGCGCACATGAACGAGTGTTCCATGAGCATGAACTCTTCATCGCAGAGCATGGCATCCAGCGGGTGGATGGCGAGGATCTGCGGAATGACCTGGGCCATCAATTCGACTTCGGCCTTGGCCTGAGCGATGCGTTTGGCCGGTACGGCCAGAGTTTCATCGGCCAGCGGGGCAGGGAAGCGCGTCTCCCACCACGCCGCCGAGTGAAATCGCGGGTCAACCGCCAGCGTGCGTTGCAGCATGGTGGTGCCGGTGCGTGGCAGGCCGACGATGACCAGCGGATCGTCGATTTCAATCTGGGTGATGTGCGGGTAGCGGACAAGGTAGTCTTCGATCACCAGACGATTGACCAGTTGCCCCACCAGTCTTTCCTGCAGCATTTGCAGGCCCGTACTCGACAGCCCGGCCTCGGTCGACAGGGCATCGAGCAGCGCCTGCAAGGACTCGCGATAGTTGTCATCGCCAAAATGGCTGAGGCCGTTGGTGCGCGCGATGGCGCTGGCCAACAGGCTGTCGACGGTCAACTCTTCATTCAGGGCATGCGCGTTCATAGGGCCTCCGCAATGGCAGATACTTTTACGACGTGGGTGTTGGGTGGCATTGTTCCTGAGCACCGACCCAGCGCAGGCACATCGTGCCTTGGCGTATGCCAGCGGTTTGCAGCCAGTTACTGGCCCCTGGATCCTGCTCGCTGAGCACCAGGGTCACGCCGCCGTTGTCGTCGTAGTGGGCTTGGTGTTTGTTGAAGCAGATCTGGTGGTAGCGGTAGTCCAGCGACTCCATCCAGTAGTTATTGATCTGCAGGTTCCAGAAGTCGCACTCCGGCACTTTGTCGATGTGGATGACCAAGGCTTCGTCTTGCGCCAGTGCCCAATGCGAGTGGTAGTAAAAAATGTTCGGGTCGCCGCCCACTGCCTGACACAAAGCCTGATTGGCCGGTGGCAGCTGATTGCTGTGGGGCAGGTAACTTTGGCTCCAGTCGGCAAACAGCTTTGCGGTGTTCTCCACGAAACTGGATACCCGCGCCAGACCTTGCTGGAACGTCGCCGGATCCAGGGCCTGGGGTTTGGAGTCGGTACCGATGCGCTCAATGCTCAGCTTGGCCGGTGCTTCAACTCGCCGGTCGAGGAACGTCTGGCGCACGATCAGGGCGTTGGTGGCGTCCTCCATTTTCAACCAGTTGCCCGTTTTCGGCTCACGGCTGAGGATGATTTCGAAGTTGCCCTGAGCATCGACCTGTAGCTGGCTGGCATCGATGAAGCCGGTTTGGGTGAGGGTTCCGTCGGTTTCATAGCCGCCCTTTTGGGTGCCGAAACTCAGGTAAGCGACGCTGGCGCGCTGACCTTTGATGCGATAGTCCAGCGTGCCGTCCAAGCGCGAGTACTCGTAGAGGTTGTCCGGGTTGTCGGCGCCGATTTTCGCGGTCTCGTGGGAGGTTTTGAAGAAGCTGGGAAACGCCGGATCGGCAAACTCAATGTGCATTTCCAGGCCAATGCGCAGCAGGCGCGTAAGGTAGCGAAAACCTTCGGCGCGGGTGGCTGCATCGGCCGGCGCTTCGGGGCGCAGAATCTGCTCGCCGCAGCGCTTGAGGTGATCGCAAAACGTGGACCAGGTCTGGCCACTTAACAGTTGTTGTTCGTCAATCGAGCTGATTGTCATTGTTAGACGCTCTTGATGAGTTGAACCCGGATCCTCAAGGCCTGCGCACAGGCTTGCGAAGCGGATTTTTCGGCCCACAACAGGGCCATTGTTTTATTCGCCTCGCGTCGTCCTTGCCGACTGATCGAGGCGATCGTTAAACACCCGGCGAACCGGGCGATGGGGCTAGAACTCTTTACTGATGATGCCGCGCGCGGTGAGCACGTCGATGATGTGATCCACGGCTTTGTGCGGCGTCAGCTCGCCGGTCTTGATGTGAATGTCCGGCGTGGTCGGCACCTCGTAAGGAGAGTCGATGCCGGTGAAGTTCTTCAACTCGCCACGCCGGACTTTCTTGTACAGACCCTTGGGATCGCGCTCCTCGGCCACGGCCAGTGGCGTGTCGACGAAGATCTCGATGAACTCGCCTTCCTGCAGCAGTCTGCGCGCCATCTCACGCTCGGCACGGAAGGGTGAGATAAAGGCCGTCAACACAATCATCCCGGCATCCACGAACAACTTGGACACTTCGGCTACTCGGCGGATGTTCTCCACCCGGTCGGCATCCGTGAAGCCCAGGTCGCGGTTCAGGCCGTGGCGCACGTTGTCACCGTCGAGCAGGTAGGTGTGCCGTCCGCGGGCGTACAGGCGGGTTTCCAGCAGGTTGGCGATGGCCGACTTGCCGGCACCGGACAACCCGGTGAACCACAGCAGTACGGGCTGCTGGCCCATCTGTTCGGCGCGCGCTTTCTTGCTCACATCCACGTGCTGCATATGGATGTTCTGCGAACGACGCAGGGCGAACTCGATCAGGCCCGCACCGACGGTGGCGTTGCTCATGCGATCAATAAGAATGAAGCTGCCGGTTTCGCGGTTGTCCTTGTAGGCATCGAAGGCGATCTGCTGACTGGTAAAGAGGTTGCACACGCCGATCTCGTTCAGTGCCAGCTCTTTGGCCGCCAAGTGCTCCATGGTGTTGACGTTGACCTTGTACTTGGGCACCGACAAGGTCACGGACAAGGTTTTGCCGCCGATTTTCATCAAGTAAGGGCGACCGGCGAGCATGGGTTGCTCATGCATCCAGATCAGGCTGATCTGGAACTGGTCGGCCACGCTGGTCGGGTCTTGTGCAGTGGACAGTACATCGCCTCGACTGCAATCGACTTCGTCGCTCAGGGTCAGGGTGATGGACTGTCCGGCCACCGCTTGTTGCAAGTCACCGTCGAGGGTGACGATGCGTGAGATATGGCTCTCTTGGCCGCCCGGCAGCACACGCACGCGATCACCGGGCCGAATCACGCCGCTGGCGATGGTGCCGGTGAAACCACGGAAGTCCAGGTTGGGGCGGTTGACCCATTGCACCGGCATGCGGAACGACAGTTTCTGCTGGTGTGCCTCATCGATCTCGACCGTTTCCAGATAACCCATCAGCGTGGTGCCGCGATACCAGGGCATGTGTTCGCTTTGTTCAGTGATGTTCTCACCGCGTAGGGCGGACATCGGGATAGCGGTGAAATCCTGCAGGCCGATCTGCTTGGCGAAGGCGCGGTAGTCGTCGACGATGGCGTTGAAGACTTTCTCCGAATAGTCCATCAGGTCCATCTTGTTGACCGCCAGTACCACCTTGCGAATGCCGAGCAGTGAGGCCAAATAACTGTGGCGCCGGGATTGAGTGAGCACGCCGCGTCGGGCATCGATCATCACCACGGCCACGTCAGCCGTGGACGCGCCAGTGACCATGTTGCGGGTGTACTGCTCGTGCCCTGGGGTGTCGGCAACGATGAACTTGCGCCGGTCAGTGGAGAAAAAACGGTAGGCCACGTCGATGGTGATGCCTTGTTCACGCTCGGCGGCCAGGCCGTCCACCAACAGGGCGAAGTCCAGTTCGCCACCTTGGGTGCCGACTTTTTTCGAGTCAGCCTCCAGCGCTTCCATCTGGTCTTCAAAGAGCATTTTCGAATCGTAGAGCAGGCGCCCGATCAGGGTGCTCTTGCCATCGTCCACACTGCCGCAGGTCAGGAAGCGCAGCAGGCTCTTGTGCTCGTGGGCCTTGAGGTACTGCTCGATGTCCTCGGCAATCAGGTCAGATACGTGTGCCATTAGAAATACCCCTCTTGTTTTTTCTTCTCCATCGACGCGGCCGAGTCGTGGTCGATCATTCGTCCCTGACGCTCGGATGTACGGGTCAGCAGCATTTCCTGAATGATCTTGGGCAGGGTGTCGGCTTCGGACTCGACGGCACCGGTGAGCGGGTAGCAGCCGAGGGTGCGAAAGCGCACATTGCGCACCATCGGCACTTCACCGGGGTTGAGGGGCATGCGCTCGTCATCGACCATGATCAGCATTCCGTCGCGCTCGACCACCGGGCGCGGCGCGGCGAAGTACAGCGGTACGATCGGGATGTTTTCCAGATGGATGTACTGCCAGATGTCCAGTTCGGTCCAGTTGGACAGGGGGAACACGCGAATCGACTCACCCTTGTGTTTGCGGGTGTTGTACAGGTGCCAGAGCTCCGGGCGCTGGTTCTTTGGGTCCCAACGGTGCTGGTCGGAGCGGAAGGAAAAAATCCGCTCCTTGGCCCGGGATTTCTCCTCGTCGCGGCGTGCGCCGCCGAATGCCGCGTCGAAGCCGTAGTGATCCAGCGCCTGCTTCAGACCTTCGGTCTTCATGATGTCGGTGTGGATTTGCGACCCGTGCTTGAAAGGGCTGATGCCCATTTCAATGCCTTCGGGGTTGGTGTGGGTCAACAGTTCCACGTTCAGTTTGGCCACCATCTGATCGCGGAAGCGATACATCTCCTGGAATTTCCAGGTGGTATCGACATGCAGCAAAGGGAAGGGCGGCTTGGCCGGGTAGAAGGCCTTCATGGCCAGGTGCAACATGACCGCGCTGTCCTTGCCGATGGAGTAGAGCATGACCGGGTTGTCGGATTCGGCGACAACCTCGCGCATGGCCTGGATGCTTTCAGCTTCCAGTCGTTGCAGGTGGGTAAGCGTCATAGATCGTCCTTTCGCTTTTTGTTGTTGTCGCTTATCAACGTACAACTGCCGCGGTTCGGACTTATGCGCGACTTGATGTTTTAACATCAGGCGCAACATCTGCAGCATGGGGTTACGCGGCAGGGTGCAGGCGTCATCGGTCACGGTGTCGAGGCCATTGTCCTGGCTGATGCGCTCAGCTTGCTGGCTGATGTGGGTCGCCAACTCACGGGCACCGCTGAGCATTGCGCTGGCTTGCGGCAAGTGAAACAGCAGCAGCCGGTCGGCGTGCTCGCCGGCCCAGGTGATAAAGGCGGCCGCGCGTTGCCAGTGCATGCCCGAGAGCAGAGCGAACACCTTGCGTTCGGCGCAGCGATGCAGGCGGTCGAAGAACGCCACCAGATGGGGCGCGCGCAGCCCGTCTTCGTAGGGCATCCACATCACCTTGCCGCGATTGCTGACCGCGCGCAGGACGCCATAACTGAGTTTGCCCTGATCGTTAGGCGCACCGTAGTCGTCGATCCAGAGGATCTCGCCGTTCTGCGTGCGTGCCTGTTCAAGAATGTGTTCGTAGGTGCTGGCGTACCAGCGCTGCACGGCCGATGAAGCCTTGGCGACCCGTTTGGCCGGGCGTTCGGCATTGAGCTGCCAGCGTTGCAAATAATGGGCGGCGGTACGTTCGGGCAGGTCGATAGCATGCAGCTGTTTGACCAGTGCCTGCATCGCCTCCAGATGCCAGAGCGGGAATGGCAGTTGGTGGCGCTCCGGCAATGTGCTGACCAGCAACAGGTACACATGCTTCTCCTGCTCGGCCGAGAGCGTGCGGCCCTCACCTTGCTTGCGCCCGCGGTCGCGTACCGGCACGGCACTCCAGCCGCCCGCCTGCCAGGCCTTGTAGGCGGCAATGATGGTGGGTGATGAAAGCCCGGTGTCCAGGCTGATGGCTTTGAGGGTGCTGCCACCAATGCGCAACTGCACAGCGCGCAGACGCAGGGTGTTGATTTGTGGAACAGAGAGCTGATTGCCGTGAGACACAGGAACTCCTGTTAAACATCCAGTTGCTTATTGGTCTTGTTGTGGATGGCTGTACTGTTCGCTGATCTGAAAAACGGTGCATAGGCCGTATGGACCATACGAAGAACAAAAACAGGAGAAACCCATGAACGCGTCAATGGCTGTTCTGCTTGAAGACGTCATCGGTATTGCTCGCGCAGCGGGCGAACGGGTGATGGAGGTATACCGCTCGGATTTCGAGGTGCGCGGCAAGGTCGATGCCTCCCCGGTGACCGAAGCTGACGAGCGCGCCGAGACCTTGATTCTGCAAGCCTTGGCGGCGCGCACCCCGCAGATTCCGGTGATTTCGGAAGAAGCCGCTGCGGCGGGTCAGGTGCCCGAAGTGCATGAGCGTTTCTGGCTAGTGGACCCGCTGGATGGCACCAAGGAATTTATCAATCGCAACGGTGAGTTCACCGTCAATATCGCCCTGATCGATAACGGCGAACCGGTGCTGGGCGTCGTGCTGGCGCCTGCACTGGAGCGTTTGTTTGCGGGGGCTCGTGATTGCGGCGCCTTTATCGAACAAGGCGGACAGCGTTTGGCCATTCAGTGTCGAGCGGTGCCAGACGAGGGGCTGGACGTGGTTGCCAGCCGCTCCCATGGTGATGCCGAGGCGCTGGATGCCTTCCTCGACGGGCGCAAGGTACGCTCTGTGAAAAGTGCTGGTTCATCGCTGAAGATTTGCCTGGTGGCTGCTGGCGAGGCCGACCTTTATCCACGTCTTGGGCGCACCATGGAGTGGGACATCGCCGCGGGTCATGCGGTGTTGGTCGCTGCTGGCGGACAGGTGTTTACGTTGACCGGAGAGGGTCTTCGTTATGGCAAGCCCGGCCTGGACAACCCGCATTTTTACGCTCGCGGACTGTAGTCGCTGACGAGGAACGAAGGCTGCGAGCGGCGATGGTGGTGTGCCTGACACTCCGCGTTGAAGGGTTTTACGAAGGCTTCGCCGCCGATCGCAGCCTCGCGGAGCTCGTCAGCTGCTACAAGGATTTTTGCTGCCCGTAGCAGTTGACGAGTAGTGCGAGGCTACGTTCGACGATGCAATCGTCGCAAAAGCTCAACTCGGGCATGGGGGGGGGCCTGATGCATTTACGACGGCTTCCCCGCCGATCGCAGCCTCGCAGAGCTCGTCAGCGGGGGTACGTCAAGCCGATGTACTGACCATCGACCCCGAACTGTTGCCGCCTTGGGCCAATACGGCCTGCAACAAGGCCGCCGTCGCCGTTTGCAACGCTGCCGCCGTGGCGGTGATTTGCGCTTGAGCACCAGCAATCGCCGCTGCCTTCGCGTCCGCGTTTTGTTCGCTGGACTGGATGCGCTGCAGCGCCTGCTGCTGTTGCTGAAGCTGTTTTTGCAATTGGGCTATCTGCTTTTTCAGCTGTTTTACGATATCGGAACTGTCATCGCTGCTTTCGGCAGTAGCACCCGATGTCGCCTTGGTATTGATCTTCTGCGGCTGCTCCGTCACTCCCGTCTCACTCACCGCAGCGTTGTCCGCGGCTTTAGGCGTTACCCCCGCAATATTGATGCTGGCTCCAAGGCTTGGGATGCTGCTGACCATGGCGTTTGTCCTTTAAACCTTAAGTTGTTCAAGGCCATCGGCAGGCGAGCAAAGGTCTTTAGGCTCAAGTCGCATTTAAAACCTCATGTAGGACATATCCTTATTCTCTAACGGTATTTAAATTAATTTTCTTATATCTATAAAGTCACTCCCCTGCGTACAGGTCGACCAATCGACGCGCCGCACGAAATGAACGAACACGGGACCTCCGTGAGTTTCTGATCGATTAGCGCGCCATTGGGCGTGCTCTGCGTGGGAGTGTTTTATGTCTGCACCGTCGGCTTCTGCGATTGCTCCGAGCATCGCCCCTCAGTCTTTTCACATTCGTCCCTTCAGCGGTGCCGTAGGCGCTGAAATCATTGGGCTTGACCTGGCTTTGCCAGTCAACGATGAGGACTTCGCGCGTATTCATCGCGCCCACCTTGAGCACCATGTGGTGGTGTTCCGTGATCAGCGCATCACGCCAGAACAACAAATCGCATTTAGCCGCCGTTTCGGTGTATTGCAAATCCATGTGCTCAAACAGTTCCTGCTGACAGGCCACCCGGAAATTCTCATCGTCTCGAATGTGATCGAGAACGGCCAAGCCATCGGCCTCGGTGACGCGGGTAAGTTCTGGCACTCGGACTTGTCCTATAAAGAGCTGCCCAGTCTGGGTTCCATGCTGCATGCCCAAGAGCTGCCCGCCGAAGGCGGCGATACGTTGTTTGCCGACATGCATCACGCCTGGGACACCCTGCCGCAAGCCTTACGCCAAGCAGTCGAAGGCCGCTCGGCAGCGCATTCCTATACCGCGCGTTACAGCGAAACCAAATTCGAAGGCAATTGGCGCCCGACTCTCACCCCGGAACAACTGGCGCAGGTCCACGAAGTGGTGCATCCGGTCGTACGCACCCACCCGGAAAATGGGCGCAAGGCGTTGTTTGTCAGTGAAGGCTTCACCACCCGCATCATCGGCCTGCCTGACGACGAAAGCCGTGAGTTGCTGGCTCAGCTCTACGCCCACAGCGTGCGCCCGGAAAATAGCTATCGGCATCAATGGCAACCCCATGATCTGGTGTTTTGGGATAACCGTTCGTTGATCCACCTCGCGGCCGGTTGCCCCAGCCATCTGCGCCGCACGCTCTACCGCACCACCATTCAAGGCGACGCGCCTTACTGATCCGCCACGCTTTGGCTATTTCAAGGAACACTCATGGCTCTATCAATAAAAACGCTGGCCGCCAGTCTTGGTATCAGTTTGCTTGCCAGCTCTTTTCTGGCGCCGAATCTGGCTCATGCCGAAGGCGAGATTCGTATCGCGGAACAGTTCGGCATTGTTTATCTGTTGCTCAATGTGGTGCGCGATCAACAGCTGATCGAGAAACACGGCAAGGAGGAGGGCATCGACATCAAGGTGGACTGGACGCAGTTGTCCGGCGGCGCGGCGATCAACGATGCCTTGCTCTCCGGTTCGATTGATATTGCCGGTGCCGGGGTGGGCCCGCTGCTGACGATTTGGGACCGAACCCACGGTCGGCAAAACATCAAGGCTGTGGCGTCGTTGGGCAACTTTCCGTACTACCTCGTGAGCAATAACCCGCATGTCAAAACCATTGCCGACATCACTGATAAGGACCGTATTGCCGTTCCGGCCGTCGGCGTGTCGGTGCAGTCGCGTTTTCTTCAATACGCGGCGGCCAAGCAGTGGGGCAACAAGGAATTCAATCGACTGGACAAGTACACCCTCGCGCTGCCGCACCCTGATGCCACGGCGGCACTGATTGCGGGCGGTACTGAATTGAGCGGGCATTTTTCCAATCCGCCGTTTCAGGATCAGGCGTTGAAGAACCCCAACGTGCATGTGGTGCTCGACAGCTACGACCTGCTCGGCCCCAACTCACCGACGGTGCTGTTTGCCACCGAGAAATTTCGCAACGACAACCCTAAAACCTATAAAGCCTTCACCGAAGCGCTGGCCGAAGCGGCCGAATTTGCCCAACACGACAAAGGCGCCGCAGCCGATACCTATATCCGCGTGACCAAAGCCAACATCGACCGCGACGAGCTGTTGAAAATCATCGACAACCCGCAGTACGAATTCACCGTGACGCCGAAAAACACTTACCCGCTGGCTGAATTCATGTACCGCATCGGCGCGATCAAACACAAACCCGAGTCCTGGAAGGATTATTTCTTTCAGGACGCAAAACCATTGCAGGGGAGCTGATCACCATGAACGCTTCTGTGCAAGGCCACACGGCCAGCCACTTGAATACAACAGGGCCTGCCTTGTTGTCGGTTGATAACGTCAGCCTCGAATACCGCACGCCGCAACGTGTGGTGCGGGCTACCCATCAGGTCAGTTTCGAAATTGACCCGGCGGACCGTTTTATCCTGTTGGGCCCTTCCGGGTGCGGCAAGTCCACTTTGCTCAAGGCAGTGGCCGGTTTTCACCCGCCCTGTGAAGGGCAGATCAGCTTGCAGGGCCAAACCGTAACGGCACCGGGACCAGACCGCATGGTGGTGTTTCAGGAGTTCGATCAACTGCCGCCCTGGAAGACCGTCAAGCAGAACGTCATGTTCCCGCTAGTAGCTTCAAAAACCCTGCCTCGGCGCGAGGCTGAAGAGCGGGCGCTGCATTATCTGGAGAAGGTGGGGTTGGCAGCGTTTGCCGACGCCTACCCGCACACGCTGTCGGGTGGTATGAAAGCCCGCGTGGCCATCGCGCGTGCGCTGGCCATGCAGCCCAAAATCCTGTTGATGGACGAACCCTTCGCCGCCCTCGACGCCCTGACCCGGCGCAAGATGCAGGAGGAGTTGCTGCTGCTGTGGGAGGAGGTGCGCTTCACGTTGTTGTTCGTCACCCATTCCATCGAAGAAGCCTTGGTGGTGGGCAATCGCATCCTGCTGTTGTCACCCCATCCGGGCCGCGTACGGGCCGAGATCAACAGCCATCAATACAACCTGCACAGCCTGGGTGGTCTGGAATTTCAGCACACGGCGCGGCGCATTCATCGGTTGCTGTTTGATGAGGCTGACACCGCAAACCCGGAACACGCCCTGAATTTTGCCGATATTCGTATTGCTTATTGAGCCCTGGAGGATTGCCCGATGAGCCCATCATCATCTGTACGCGCGGAATACGAAGTGCACCTTGAACCGCTGGTGTCCGTGCCACTGGAACGCGAACTGCCCCTTGGGCAACGCTTATGGCAACAAGGCTGGTTGCGCAAAAGCCTGATATTGGTGGTGCTGGCCGTGCTCTGGGAAGTGGTGGCGCGGGTGCAGAACAACGACTTGTTGCTGCCCAGCTTTGTGCAAACGGCCAGCGCGCTGTTTGACGGCCTGATCAGCGGCGAATTGCTGAGTAAGGTCGGTATTTCGTTAGTGGTGCTGCTCAAGGGCTACCTGATCGGCATTGTGCTGGCCTTTGCCTTGACCACGTTGGCGGTGTCGACCCAATTGGGACGCGACCTGTTGAGCACCTTGACCTCGATGTTCAACCCGCTGCCGGCCATCGCGTTATTACCACTGGCGCTGTTGTGGTTTGGACTTGGGCAAAACAGCCTGATTTTTGTGTTGGTGCATTCGGTGTTATGGGCGCTGGCGCTCAACACCTATGCAGGTTTTCTCGGGGTCTCGGAAACCCTGCGCATGGCCGGGCGCAATTACGGCCTGAAGGGTATTCGTTTTGTGTTGTTTATCCTGATTCCCGCGGCGCTGCCGTCGATTCTCGCCGGGTTGAAAATCGGTTGGGCTTTCGCCTGGCGCACCTTGATCGCCGCCGAGCTGGTGTTTGGCGCCACCAGCGGCAAAGGCGGGCTGGGTTGGTACATCTTTCAGAACCGTAACGAGTTGTACACCGACAAGGTATTTGCCGGGCTGGCGGTGGTGATTCTGATTGGCTTGTTGGTGGAGAACCTGGTGTTTGACACGCTGGAGCGTGTGACGGTGAAGCGCTGGGGCATGCAGCGCTGACTCGATTGAGTGCCACCCGGCAGGTTCCAAACATTTGAATCCTGAGGTGAGCCTGTTCTAAACAAATACGCAAACAGCGGTTACAGTGGTCCTCAAAAACAGGCACAAACGTGAGGACAACACTATGGCTTTGGTCAGTGATGTACAACTTGCCTGCTCGCGCTTGGCGGCGCACGGCTGGCACTCACTCCTGCTCCAACATGGCTTGGACATTACTGCGGCTGACTTGCAGCAGGAATTGATCAAACCATTGTCCGTTGACCGAACCCTCAAGGGCTTCGAAGACTTTTCTCCCGAAGGGGAGCGCGGTATCGAAGCCGGCAAGCCTGCAGAGAGTTTGCTGTATCACGCGTTTGCGTCGCCTAACGTGCTGAGCGCCGTGGATGGTAGCCAACTGACGGCGTTCCCTTCAGCCCTTGAAATTGAGCAGATACTGAATTTCGTCTACGGGATCAACCCGCCCAGCGTGGAGACCTTGAGTGCATACGCGGGGTCAGCACCATTGGCTATAGTCGTGTTCGCCTATGAGTATCGGCCACGCCCGGAAACTGTCCATAAAACTCAGGCAGACCTGTGTTTCTCCCGCACCGGCGTGGCCCGAACAGGCACCGCACCCGCTTTGTATGATGCCGCACGGCGTGGCTTTCTGCCCTTTGTAGAGACCGATGCACAGCAGATGCGGGCCATTCCGGCCCGATATGGCGCGTACATTGCCATGCAAAAAAAAGGCGATAGCGCAAGCTTCGGTCCCATGAGTTTTCAGTCACCCACTGACGAGAATTTGAGTTTTTGGGTGCCTATCCACAAATTATTCGAGGGTAAGGAGTGCTTGCTGGGCCTGGACTTGACAGTGCATCTGGAGAACTACCAGATCAATGAGAAAATCCGCCAAGTGCACATGTTGTACAAAGGCACAGGGTGGCAAGAGCCTGACATTCTGAATGATCCATTTGTTATTACCGAAGGTTTGTGTCATTGGGCTAACTCCACTGACGTGGGTGCTGGACTTCTGGTGCCCAATGCCAAGGAGCGATTGGTTGAGCTGGCCTACTATCAGGGTCAACCCTTGTCATTTACGATGCCGGCGGGTACGGGTGGGCTCGTGCATGGCCGCCATCGACTCCGAGACGACGGCTCTATCGAAGATCTGAATAACGTTGAAGGTGTTGATGCGATCGTTAAAGCAGGCGGCTATCGCACGCTGCACTATCAGGATGCAATGGCAGACGGCTGGGTCCTGGCGCGTTGTCCAGCATTGGAGTCATACGGCATGGACAGGGACAGCGTCGCGGCCTATTCGATCATAGGTGCTCCCGACTTCTTCCCGCTGTGTGGGCAACGCGAACTGAAGGCGTGGTCAAGTGATCCAGCTGTTTTCCCTTGTCCGACGCCGCCGTGCCCCGAGGTGTGGCACACACGTGTCAATCCATTGTCGGACGTTCGTTTCCCGATCAACCCGACGCTGAAGGGCAATTATTTTGCCGATGATGATCTTGGCGCTACGGCGATTGTCTCCTTGGCGCGTGTTGAACCAGTCGGTGAACCGGTATTGAACGCTCCTGAAATCGCCTTGGCGCAACGCCAGTCCTGTTTGCCCGACTTCGCCAGTGGCGTGTTTGGCCCCGGCTGGGAAGTGGGCCGCGGCTTGGTCGATAAACCTTTTGCCAACGTGCTCAATGGTTACATGCTCGCCAGTCCCTTTACAGAAGATGCGCGGATTTGCGCAGCGTTGGGTTCCTACTGGCCTGGTGTGGCACCTGATTCAACCCGTACATTTGAACCGCGTAAGGTGGCGTCTTCGGTCATTCCTCTGACAGACGCCGAGATAGGTTTAACGGATGCGCCCTCATGGGACGGCCTCAAAGGTCCTGTTTTGGCTGAATTTGAAGGACGTCAGGTCGTTCAGTACCAAGCCTACGAATACAGTGATTACACGTCGGCAGCATTGAATCAACAGCTGTCACTGGCTGTCACGGGGCATACCACTACTCAGCAATATCACCAGCGCGTCCTGGCCATGCATCGCGCTTATCAAGCGCTGGGAGCAACCGAAAAGGCGGAGAAAAGTCAGTGGTCGGTGCTGTCCTTTCTGATCGTGCAACAGCCTGATGAGCAACTGGAGGATGCCGAGCAAGAGGCAGGGCATCGTCTGGAGGGCGAGGTGATGTACATGTTTCTCTACAAGCACGGTTCAATCAGCACGCCAGCGGATGATTTCAAACGTCGTTATGTGGACATTGATGCGCGAGTGCAAATGTATGTCAGCCAGAGCGCCCTGTTAGTCAAAGAAGACGACTCGCTGTGGCACTTACATGATGAATCAATATGATGTAGTCGTTGTTGGGGCAGGGCCAGCGGGCTGTGCGACTGCTATCGCGTGCGCGCAACGTGGCATGCACGTGGCACTGCTCGAACGCGATTCGTTCCCGCGACACCGTCCCGGCGAAACCTTGCATCCGGCCATTGAGCCGCTGCTCGGCCAGCTGGGGATGCAGCACGAACTGAGCAAACTCTCTTGTTTACGGCATTCAGGGCACTGGGTGCATTGGGACGCAGCGCCGCGCTTTGTCGCCTTCGGTGGTGATGCCGCTGGCCCTTGGCGAGGCTTCCAGATTGAGCGAGCAGTTTTAGATGCTCGACTCATGAACAGAGCACGGGCTTTGGGGGTACAGATTATCCAGCCTTGTGCCAGTCCAACGATCATTCATCAAGGCAACCGGGTCGTCGGAGTCAGCGTAGGGCCAGAACGGTTTCTGACAGCCTGTGTTGTCGATGCATCGGGAGGGCACAGATGGCTCAGTCGACTATGGCCGATCCAGTGGCAAGCCTTTTCACCGCGACTGATTGCTCGCTACGGTTATTACCAGAGCGAGTTCGAACGGGTCCATGACACGCCACGGCTTATTGCGGTCAATGATGGTTGGCAATGGATCGCTCGCGTCGACGCTCACCACCTACACTGGACAACCCTGAATTTTGACGCAAACAGCAGGCCTATAGCCGCGGCGCCCGATACGCTCAAGCACTTGACGCCGGTTGGCCCGGTGCGCGGTGCAGATGTGTCCTGGCGCCTGTCCAAGGCTCCCATGGGGCCCGGCTACATACTGGTCGGTGATGCTGCGGCGATAGCGGATCCCGCATCGTCCCACGGCGTGCTTAAAGCGCTGATGTCCGGCATGCAAGCGGCCCAGGCCATTGCCGACTGCCTGGCCTGGCCTCGTGGCGAGCACGTTGTGCACCAGCATTTCAACGCCTGGTTGCACAATCAGTTCAATGCGGACATTGATGCGCTGCGTCAGTTCTACCGCGTGCATCCTTGCCCGCCGATGTGGGTCTGATCAATGGCGTCAGTCACTGGACGGGCCTTTACACCGCCGGGCGGGTGTGGGGCTTGATCTGCGGGCTGGCGTATTGCGGTTTGAGCGCGCCCTGATTGTCGAGCAACCAGGCATCCATCACTTTACGCACCACTGGGCCCGCCACCCGGCCTCCCGCTTCGCCGTTTTCAATCATCACCGAAATCACGATCTGCGGGTCTTCTGCCGGGGCAAAGCCAACAAACAGGGCGTTGTCGCGATTACGCTCGGCAGTCTTGAGCCGGTTGTAACGTTCGCCTTGTTTGATTGCCACCACCTGCGCCGTACCACTCTTACCGGCGATGCGGTATTGCGCACCCGTGGCAGAGGCTCTGGCAATACCGCGCGGGTCATGCATCACCAACTGCATGGCATGGTTGACCTGATCCCATTCCTTGGGATCGTGCAGCACGATATTGGCGATCGGGTGTTCGTCTACCGGGGGCGTGCCGTCAATGGTTCTGGCCAAATGCGGTCGATTCCACACGCCTTTGTTGGCGATCAATGCGGTGGCCTGCGCCAGTTGCAAGGGCGTGACCTGCATGTAGCCCTGACCAATGCCCAGAATCACCGTTTCACCGGGGAACCAGGCCTGACGGCGGGTGCTGCGCTTCCAGTCACGTGAGGGCATCAAGCCGGATGACTCCTCGAACATGTCCAGCGAGACTTTTTGCCCGACGCCAAACATCGACATGTAATCGTGCATGCGATCAATGCCCAGTTTTGAGGCCAGGTCATAAAAGTAGGTGTCATTGGAACGCATGATGGCGGCGTTCAGGTCGACCCAGCCGTCGCCGCTGTGGTTCCAGTTGCGGTATTTGTGATCAACGTTGGGCAATTGGAAGTAGCCGGGGTCGAACACCCGCGTCGAGGCGGAAATAACGCCGCTGTCGAGACCGGCAATCGCCACTTCCGGCTTGATGGTCGAGCCGGGTGCATACAGGCCGCGTAAAGCCCGGTTAAACAG
Source organism: Pseudomonas helleri (assembly GCF_009600315.1). Taxonomy (GTDB): domain Bacteria; phylum Pseudomonadota; class Gammaproteobacteria; order Pseudomonadales; family Pseudomonadaceae; genus Aquipseudomonas; species Aquipseudomonas helleri_A. The sequence goes on from NZ_WIWC01000025.1 coordinate 49,908, forward strand.
CGGTTTATCGAGAGAATCGCGCAGCCCCGAATAGTCCTTGGAGCTGATGCCGGTCACAAACAGGTTGGGGTCAAAGCTGGGCTTGCTGACCATCGCCAGCACTTCACCGGTTTTGGGGTCCAGCGCGATGATTGAACCGCGACGATCGCCCAGGGCTTCTTCGGCGGCTTCTTGCAGTTTGATGTCGAGGCTGAGCACGATATTTTTACCGGCCACGGCGTCCGTGTGGCGTAGCACGCGCATCACGCGGCCTTGTGCATTGGTCTCGACTTCTTCAAAACCGACCGTGCCGTGCAATTGCGGTTCGTAAAAACGCTCGATGCCGGTTTTACCAATCGACTGGGTGCCCCGGTATTGCGTCGGGTCGAGTTGTTTGGCTTCTTTTTCGTTGATTCGCCCGACGTACCCCACGGAATGGGCGAAATGATCACCCTGCGGGTAATGGCGGACAAATTGGGCGTCCACATCAATGCCCGGCAGGCGGTATTGATTAACCGCCAGCAGGGCAATTTGCTCTTCGCTCAATTCGTACAGCAGGGTCGACGGGTCAAAAGGATGGCGCGCCTGCTTCATGGCTTTGGCGAACACGGCCCGGTCTTCTTCGGGCAAGTGCAGAATACTGATCACCGAGTCCAGCACTTTGGCGGTATCGCCCGCCCGCTCGCGGGTGATGGTCATGTTGAAGCTGGGCTGATTATCGGCCAGCAACACGCCATTGCGATCATAGATAAACCCGCGTTCCGGCGGGATGGGCAGCACGTGTACCCGGTTGTTCTCGGACACCGTTGAGTTGTAGGCGAACTCGGTTACTTGCAGAAAGTACATGCGCCCGACCAGCGCACAACTGATGGCCAGCACCAGCGCGGCGCAGGCGATCAGCCTTTTGTTGACCAGCCGCTTTTCGGAGTCGTGATCTTTTAGAGGGATCGGCTCGGGCATATCAGGGGTGTCTCACGTCAGAAAACTGAAAGCAGCAGCCCGCAGATCGTTAGCGGGCTACGAAAGTCGGCGCACACCTTACCAAGAAGGCCGAGGGCGAGTCAGATTATTGGTCGCGTGCAAGATGAAAGCCGACAGGCTGCCGAGGTGTAAACTCGCGTCTTTTTTAAATTGAATGGACAGGACCTGCATGTTGCCCTTGATCGATTGGCAGCCACGCGCCGCGCTGCAACGCTTGCACTTTGACTGGTTGCAACGGGCCGGTGTCGAGGTGGCGGTGTTGCGTCTTGATCAGATTGACCCGCTGATCAGTGGCAACAAGTGGTTCAAGCTCACCGAACACCTGTTGGCCGCGCACGCGTGCGGTGCGCAGGGGCTGATCAGTCTGGGCGGGGCGCACTCCAACCATTTGCATGCCTTGGCCGCTGCGGGCAAGCGTTTTGGCTTCCCCACCGTTGGCCTCTTACGTGGCCATGCCCAACACACCCCGACCACCCGCGACCTCGAACGTTTCGGCATGCAGTTGCACTGGCTAGGGTTTGCCGGTTACCGGGCGCGGCATGAGGCTGGTTTCTGGCAACCGTGGCACGCGCGCTACCCGGCGTTTCATCCCGTCCCGGAAGGGGGCGGCGGGCTGGCCGGTGCGCTGGGCTGCAAGACGCTGGTCGGACAGGTGCGGGAGCAGTTGGGTGACGTGGGCTGGGACGATTATGACGGTTGGTGGCTGGCCGCCGGAACCGGCACCACGCTGGCCGGTTTGCTGTTGGCTGAAGCGCCACAGCGCACGGTGTATGGCGCGCTGGCCGTGCCCGAGGATCATGGTGTGGCGCCGCAGGTGGACGCAATTTTGCAGGCGGCCGGGCACTCGCAAAGCACCCTTGAACTGATCGACGCCAGTCGCGGTGGCTTTGCCCGAGTGGATGACACATTAATGGGGTTTATCCATGACAGCGAAACCGCCAGCGGGCTGCTGCTGGAGCCGCTGTATACCGGCAAAGCGCTATTGGCTCTCAAACAAGCGGTAGAAGCCGGGCGCTTCGCCACAGGTCAGCGTCTGGTGTTCGTTCACACCGGAGGGTTGCAAGGCCGCCGGGGGTTTGAAAGCGAGGCTTGATGAGCTTCGCTGGCGGTCGTTCGTCAGACATTTTGTCTGGGATCGACACACTTGTGGTGAGCAATGATTAATCATGATTAACTGCGATTCAATAAGCCCTCGTGGCGAAAGCAATCCTGCCTCAGGAGTGAACTCATCATGGTAACTGCAACAAAAACCCGATCTGTAACGGCCCACGTACCTGTAGAGCTTGCTGAAAAAGTAGACGTGATGGCTGAGCGTTTGGAGCGATCCAAAAACTGGATCGTCAAACAAGCGCTGACCGCCTGGATCGAGCAAGAGGAAGAACGCAATCGTTTGACTCGTGAAGCGCTGGACGATGTGGATGCAGGCCGTGTTATTGATCATCAGGCCGTTCAGGCGTGGGCCGACAGCCTGAGCACTGACACACCACTGCCGGTGCCTCGCTGATGGAATTGAAGTGGACAGACCAAGGGCTGCGCGACCTCAGCCGGCTTTACGATTTCCTCTCTACGGTGCATCAACCCGCTGCTGCACGCACGGTGCAGCAGCTCACGACGGCCCCCACCAGCCTTCTTGCAAACCCGCGTATCGGTGAGCGACTGGAAGAGTTTGAACCGCGAGACGTGCGCCGACTATTGGTTGGCAATTACGAGATGCGCTATGAAATTGTGAACTCCACGCTCTATCTATTGCGCGTGTGGCATACCCGTGAAAATCGTTGATCCCGTCACCTACAACGTTGCGCACATCTCCACATCTGCCTGTGTGTTCACTTCTGTTTCTATACCCAATCGGTACTTGCAGTAGTCCATGATCTTCTGCCGTCGATCATCGCTCAATGTTTCTATTCGCCGGTAGTCTCCGTCATTGGCATGAATGTTGAAAAACTTAACCCTTAATGTAGGCGTCTTTTTCACAAAGAAAAGGGTGTGCGTTTCATGCTCTGAGTGTTGCTCGTAATAGCCAATATTTAGAATCGCCAGTAAGGCAAGTAGCCCCGCCAATATGAAATACTTCATTCAGTGACTGCCCGAGGGGATGGCAGTAACTGTGTATGCGTACGAATATTTCTCACCAGTTCCATCCCGATGTTTTCAGGACAAATTTGCCATCGTTATCCTGATCTTGATCATTCTGGTGCCCGCCAATACTGTTGAGTTTGTTGTGATTAATCTATTTCTGTCTACACCTCTCAATGTCGTTCTGTGTTTTCAGTTCAGTGTTAATACCAAGTCGGTACCTACAGTAGTCAATGATCCACATTCGTTCTTTGTCTGTGAGACGTTCAACTTGCCTGATTTCGCCATCATTGGCGTGTATGTTGAAAAATTTTAGTTGAAATGTCGGGTATCTTTTGATGAACAAAATAGTCTCAATATCGCCATCTTCAAGGGCTTGATAGTAGCCTGTGTAGATCACAGCCAACACCGCCAACGCTAAAGCAGCCAATAGCTTCTTCATACAACTTGCGACGCTGGTGGAGGTAGCAGCAAGTTATCCAGCGTTCGTAGAAACTCTGGGGAGACTTCATTGGTATACAACAGGGGTATTGATGCATTCATGGGTATGATCCGGATCTTTGGGTGCTTTGGACTACTTTCCAATTGTCACTGGCGCGAGTGTGCTGTTCCTTGAGCACATCGAGTTGATGGCAATGAGTGAAAGGGTTTAATTAGCAGGCAGCACCCTGAATCTGCTGGCATCAGTAGTAAATAGGAATTTTCTGAAAATAATTTAATTCCGCCACTTCATGCCCGTTTGCCAGTGTTCACGTACTTTCCCGCTCAATCACCTGACATTCCAGCAGGTTCAGCCGCTGCACATCGTCCTCCAGTGGCAAAACCCCCAAACTTTCCAGCACCCGAGTTGCCGCCAATACCCCGATTTCCAGTGCGGGCGGTTTGAGGGTGCTTAGGCTCGGCAGCAACAGTTCGGCAAATGGATAATCACCTAAACCCAGCACTGCACAGGCTTGGGGAATCTTCAGCCCTGCGCGCTGCCCGGCGAGTAATCCGCCCGCCGCGAGGTTGTCGTTGGCAAAGATGATTGCATCCGGTGGGGCAGGGGCCTGCATCAGCGTTTGCATGGCCTGTTTGCCGGCTTCAAAGGGCGCAAGCCCCTCCTGTGGCGTAAACACCCACGGCTCCAAGCCCAATTCGCCAACGCCGTTGAGGTAGCCATCGCGGCGCTCCGTACGCTGAAATCACCTGTGTTGCTGTTCACTACAAGGCTGTTCGTCGATAGCGTTTCTTATGGCGCGCCAGTTTTTTGGAAAAACCTTGTAGGGCTTCACGATTTTAAATGGCCTGCGCACGAAACTAATTGCCCCGGGCATGCCTCCATTACTTACGACCCTCACCGACAACACCGGACGTAAGTGTGGTTTGACCTGACGTAGCCGCCATTGGGGTGTTTACGTGTAACCGCTCTGTACGTGTCTCCCTTAGCCAAAGGTGACCCTGATGACAGAACACCCAACAACCCTGCGCCTCAAAGAAGACACACACTGTCCTGCGGCGAACGCTCAACCGATAACACTTCAGATCAACGGGCAGTTGTACCCGCTGGAGGTGCCTGCCAATGCGATTTTGCTTGATGTGGTCCGCGACCGTTTGCAACTGACCGGCACCAAAAAAGGCTGTGATCACGGCCAATGCGGTGCCTGCACGTTGCTGGTCAATGGTGTGGCGATCAACTCGTGCCTGTCACTGGCGGTTCAACACGATGGCGACAGCATCACCACCATCGAGGGATTGGCTGAGGGCGACGCGCTGCACCCCGTGCAACAAGCCTTTTGGGAACATGACGCCTTTCAATGTGGCTACTGCACCACCGGGCAGATCATGAGCGCCGTGGCCTTGCTTAATGATCCTGGCATTTCGCCGGACGATGCCAGCGTCAGGGAGGCCATGAGTGGCAATATCTGCCGCTGCGGTGCGTATAAAAACATTCTGGCGGCCGTGCAGTCGGCGCGCGTCAAAATGGCGGGGGGTGTCTGATGCAGACCTTCGATTACGTGCGGGCGCAGTCGTGCGCCCATGCTGTCAACTCGGCATCAACGCTGGAACTGACCCGGTATCTGGCAGGCGGCACCACGCTTCTGGACTTGATGAAGCTGGATGTGGTTAAGGCTGACCATTTGGTCGACATCAACCGATTGCCCTTGCAGCAGGTTGAAACCCTGGACGACGGTCGTTTGCGCATCGGGGCGTTGGTCAGCAATACCGCGCTGGCGCGTCATCCGCAGGTCGTGACACATTACCCGGTGCTGGCTCAAGCGATCATGGCCGGGGCTTCCACGCAGTTGCGCAATAAAGCCACCACCGCTGGCAACGTCATGCAGCGGGTGCGCTGCAATTATTTCCGCGATGGGGTTTCACCTTGCAACAAGCGCCAGCCCGGCTCGGGGTGCGCAGCGCTTGGGGGGCTTAATCGAAGTGTGCATGCCGTGCTGGGAACCAGCGATCACTGCATTGCCAGCCATCCTTCCGATATGTGTGTGGCCATGGCGGCCATTGGTGCGCAGGTCACGCTGCAAAACCCGCAGGGGCAGTCACGAGAAGTCAATTTTGCTGATTTCCATCTGCTGCCCGGTGACACGCCGTGGCGTGAACATGCCCTTGAGCCCCACGAACTGATTACCCACGTGACCCTGGATGCGCCGCTGGGCACCAGTCGTTCCGGCTACTTGAAACTGCGCGACCGCACGTCTTACCAGTTCGCACTGGCGTCGAGTGCCATCATTCTGGTGATGGACGGGCCCACCGTGATCGAGGCGCGTATTGCCCTCGGCGGCGTGGCCACCAAGCCGTGGCGTGCCGTTGAAGCCGAACAGCACCTCATCGGGCAAAGAATGTCTGCGCAGCTCATGTCAGAGGTGGCCGAAATGGCTCTGAAAGACGCGCGGGCCTACGCGCACAATGCTTACAAAATCCCCCTCGGCCAGCAGGTCATTGCGCGCAACCTTCGCGACCTGACGGCGCAGGAGTCTGTATGAACGAATCCATTATCGGTGTTCCTCAACGCAGGATTGACGGGCGGCTAAAGGTCAGCGGTACAGCTGACTATGCCGCCGATCATTCGATGCCGGGCCTGCTGTATGCATATGGTGTGTACAGCACTATAGCTCGCGGCCAGATACGCACGATTGATGATGCCAAGGCGCTGCAAATGCCTGGCGTCGTCAGCATCGTGCATCATCTCAATTGCCCCAAACTCCATCGCACGCCTGCCACGCCGATGGACATGAGCAAAATTTTGAATGCCAGCAAAGTCGATGAGTTTCGCACCCCGTTCGAAGATGATCAGGTGTCATACCCCGGTCAATTTATGGCGCTGGTAGTAGCCGAAACCTTTGAACAGGCCAGGGCCGCGGCGTATCAGGTGTCGGTGGACTATGAAGTTGCCGAGCCGATAACCAGCCTGACCGAAGGCCTGAAGGCACAGGCTGCTCAGGACGGCGCAGGCGGGCACTCACGGGGCAAACCGGAGCCCGCATTTGCTTCTGCGGCCAAAAAAATTGACGTGACCTACACCACACCCGTCGAAAATCACAACCCGATGGAAATGCACGCGACCACGGCATGGTGGGAGGAGGGCTGTCTTTTTGTGTACGAAAGCACTCAGGGCGTGGTCAACCATCGCAATGTATTGGCTAATGTGTTCGATTTACCCCCTGATCGGGTTGAAGTACGTGCACCTTTTATCGGTTCAGGATTTGGCAGCAAGCTATGGCCGTGGCCGCATTCCATAGCCGCCTGCGTGGCGGCGAAAATCACCGGTCGACCTGTGCAATTGATGTTGCCCAGAGCGCAGATGTTCACCACCAGTGGCCATCGCCCGCAAACCTCGCAACGCATGCGTCTGGCCACAGACAGCAAAGGCAAACTGGTATCGCTGCGCCATGAGTCAATCAACAGCACGTCTACTACCGATGCCTATACCGAAACCTGCGCCAGCGTTACAAAAAGTCTGTACGCCTGCCCGAATGTGCTGGTCAGCCATAAAAATGTGCCGGTGAACCGTGGCACGCCCACCTCGATGCGGGCTCCCGGTGCCGCCCCCGGTTTATTTGCCCTTGAGTCGGCCATCGATGAAATGGCGCTGGACGCGGGTATCGATCCACTGGCTTTTCGCCTGCTCAATCGGGCTGCCAAGGATGAAAGTGTCGACCTGCCGTGGTCCAGCAACCACCTTGAAGAGGCCATGAACGTCGCGGCGCAGAAAATCGGCTGGCAGCAGCGCAACCCTGAAATCGGCTCCATGCGCGAAGGCGACGAAATCATTGGCTACGGTATGGGCGCGTGTAATTGGGAGGCGTCTCAAGTACCGACCGATGCCCGAGTGCTTCTGCGTGCGGACGGTACGGCGTTGGCGCAATGCGGCCTGCAAGATATAGGCACCGGCACTTACACGGTGGTAGCGCAGACGCTCAGCCAGTTGTCCGGGCTGGCGCTGGAGCGCATTGAAGTGCAGTTGGGCAGTTCCGCGTACCCGCCCGGCGCAATGTCCGGCGGATCGTGGGCTACCTCGAGTGTCATGTCTGCCATCGCCGGCGCGACCCGACAAGCGCTGGACAACTTGCGCCAGATCGCCGTGTTGAAAGGGGCGCCCTTTGAAGGTCAAAAAACCGAAAACCTTCAGGTAGAAGAAGGGTACTTGGTATGTGACGGTCAGCGCGCCTCATTCGGTCAAATCCTCGATTCACAGCAGGTGGCTCACGCTGAAGGCAACTACCAGAGCGGGGGCGCCAAAACCGATACCTATTCCTTCCGATCATTTGGCGCACATTTTGTGGAAGTACGTTGGGACCCCGGCATTTCGCACTTGCGCGTGGCCCGTGTGGTCAGCGCCATTGACGTGGGCCAGGTGGTTAACCCGCTGGCCGCGCGCAATCAGGTGGAAGGGGCCATTGTCATGGGCATTGGCATGGCGCTGTTCGAGGCGGGCGAGAACGACCCGCGCAGCGGATTGCCGACCAACAATAATTACGCTGAATACCTGGTGCCGGTGCATGCCGACCAGCCTGATATCGATATCACCCTGCTGGATTATCCCGACCTCAACTTCAGTGAATTCGGTGCTCGCGGCATCGGCGAAATTGGTATCACCGGACTGGCCGCGGCCATTGCCAATGCGGTGTACCACGCCACCGGCATACGAGTGCGTGACCTGCCCATCACCAAGGAAAAATTGATGCATGGACTCGCTTGATCTACAGGTTGTGCAGCGCGCCCAGGGCTGGATAGCTACGGGTCAATCCATCTGGCTGTGTACGGTTGTGTCGACCTTCGGCTCTGCGCCGCGTGGCCCGGGTGCCATGCTGGTGGCGTTGCCGACGGGTGAATACACCGGCTCGTTGTCAGGTGGCTGCGTCGAAGAAGACTTTATGGAGCGTCTCTCACAGGGCCATTTTGCTGAACACAATCATGTAGTGCGCTACGGCGAGGGAGGGCTGGCACCCAATGTGGCCTTGCCCTGCGGCGGCGTGTTGGACGTATTGATTGAGTACATGCCCGCCGGCGAAGAGACAGCCGAACACCTACAGGCCATGCAGTGCGCACTGGGCGGGCAATACCTGGCCACTCGAACCATTCAGCTCGGCAGTTCGCGCAGATGCCTGGCGCGCAGCGATGAAAACGGGCCAAGGGTATCGCGCCAGGTCGATGAGGTTGCTATCAGGGTGGGTTCTGTGCGGCGGTTGCTGCTGGCCGGTTTGTCTCCGGTGGCCGAGTTTTGTGCCAGTTTTGCCTTGGCTTTGGGCTATGAAGTGATCCTGTGTGATCCAAGGCCAGAGGTCATCGAGCGGTTCTCCATGCCCGGTGTGCAGGTTCACAAGCGCCTGCCCTCGGCCTATATCGAAGAAAACGGCTGTCATGCCACCACCGCAGTCGTCGCCCTGACCCATGACCCTCGGCTGGATGACTTGACCCTAATGGAAGCCGTCAGAACCGATGCTTTTTACATTGGCGCCATGGGCTCTCAACGCACCAGTGCCAAAAGATTTGAGCGCTTGGAGCGTATTGGCGGGCTCGATGCTCAGGCATTGGCCCGCATCCATGCGCCGATAGGATTGCGCCTTGGCAGCAAAACCCCGGCTGAAATTGCCCTGGCGGTCATGGCCGATATTCTGCGCGTCTCCAATGGTATTAGTCACTCCACTCTGGGCACTGTCACTCACTAAGTGTTTCAACTCATTGATCGTATTGGTCGTGCCCGACAAGTGCAATTTGTCGGGCATGTCTGGTGTTAATCCAAATATGCCATCGTCTACCCATTGTTTATTTAAGGTGCGGATGACATACAGCTGAGAAAACTCTTACGATCGTGACGGAATAGTCTTAGAGCGCTTTATTAGGATCAAGTACAGGTGCGGTTCTTGCTGAATTGAAGGCACGGAATGATAGTCGGGTGTAATTGAAAACTATTGTTACAAGTTTTTATTAGTAGGGTCGTACTGATCATTAAGTTGTCCTGGCATCGAGAGGTTGAAAGACATCTGGGTGGCAGATCACATTCCCTCGAATATTATTGTAGGGAATTTCTTATTGCAGCTAAGGATCTATCCGATTTTTCTGTTGGGGGTGGATTATTGTATTCAGATAATTCAACCTTGTAGGTGGGCTCAATACAAGTTGACCAGTACGACTAGTACATCGCTTTAGAAAGGGGATTTATTTGCCATGGCGGGCGTTGGTTTAAAGTCGGCTACGGGTATGAATTCAAGTCTTATTGTTGCGGAGGAATTATGGCTTCGAATAGTTTTCAAAATGAAGTACCCAAGGCCAGGATCAATATCAAGCTGGACTTGCATACGGGCGGGGCACAGAAGAAGGTCGAGTTACCCCTCAAACTCATGGTGATGGGCGATTACAGTAACGGTAAGGAACAGCGCCCGTTATCCGAAAGAAGTAAAGCCAACATCAACAAAAATAATTTCGACAGCGTATTGGCTGAGTTTTCTCCGGCCTTGAACTTGGCAGTGGAAAATACGTTGGTTGATGACAACTCAGACACCGCCGTCGAGTTGAAATTTCAGAATATGAAAGACTTTGAGCCCGAGCAGGTGGCCCGACAAATACCGCAACTACGTGCTTTGTTAGCGATGCGTAACCTGTTGCGTGATCTCAAATCGAACCTGCTGGACAACGCTACCTTCCGTAACGAGTTAGAGCGCATCCTCAAGGATGATGCGTTGAGTGATGAGTTGCGAGCGGAATTGGCTGCTTTGGCTCCCCAGGAAACTCGTTAATTACCCACGGTTCGTTGTGTAGGAAATACAAATCATGTCTCAAGAACAAACCTCTGCATCTTCGCGCAGTGCGGTAGCTATGGCTGATGAAAGCCAAAGTGTATACGGGCACTTATTTGGCAAGATCAATCTCAGTCCGGTCGCGCAACTGACGGGTATCGAATACTTTCAGAGTGCTGAGGCGTTGGCCGACGCGTCTGCCGATGAACGCGTGACCGCCGCTGTCAGTGTATTTTTGAACCTGCTTAAAAAGTCGTCGCAAAAAGTTGAGCGCCTCGATAAAACGCTTCTGGATGAACACATTGCTTCATTGGATGCGCAAATTAGCCGTCAATTGGATGCTGTCATGCACCATCCTGATTTCCAGCGCGTTGAGTCGACGTGGCGGGGAGTGAAATCGCTGATTGATCAGACTGATTTTCGCCAGAACGTGCGCATCGAATTGTTGGATATCAGCAAGGATCACCTGATTCAAGATTTCGACGATGCACCGGAAATCGCTCAAAGTGGTTTGTATCTCCATACCTACACGCAAGAGTACGACACACCGGGTGGTGAGCCGATTGCGGCGGCTATATCCAACTACGAGTTCGGTCGTGGTCCACAGGATATTGCCCTGCTGCGCAATATTTCAAAAGTGTCCGCTGCCGCTCACATGCCATTTATTGGGGCCGTAGGCCCGGAGTTCTTCGGCAAGGAGTCGATGGAAGAAGTGGCTGCCATTAAAGATATTGGCAACTACTTTGATCGTGCTGAATACATTAAGTGGAAGGCGTTCCGCGACAGCGATGACTCCCGTTATATCGGTCTTACAATGCCTCGCGTTCTGGGTCGACTGCCTTATGGGCCCGACACCATTCCCGTACGCAGTTTCAATTACGTCGAAAGCGTTAAAGGCCCGGATCACGATAAATATTTGTGGACTAACGCCTCCTTTGCCTTCGCTGCAAACATGATGAAAAGCTTCATCGCTAATGGCTGGTGTGTACAAATTCGCGGACCACAGTCTGGCGGTGCGGTCACAGATCTGCCGATTCATTTGTACGACCTGGGTACAGGCAACCAAGTGAAGATTCCTTCTGAGGTGATGATTCCGGAGACCCGTGAATTTGAATTCGCCAATCTCGGTTTCATCCCGCTTTCGTATTACAAAAATCGCGATTACTCATGCTTCTTTTCGGCCAATTCCGCCCAGAAGCCGGCGTTGTATGACACGCCAGATGCCACTGCCAACAGCCGTATCAACTCGCGCTTGCCCTACATTTTCCTACTGTCGCGTATCGCTCATTACCTCAAGTTGATTCAGCGCGAAAACATCGGCACCACCAAAGATCGTCGCTTGTTAGAGCTGGAGCTGAACAAGTGGATCGGCGGTTTGGTCACCGAAATGACTGACCCTGGCGATGACCTTCAAGCATCACACCCGCTGCGTGAAGCCAAAGTGATCGTAGAAGATATCGACGATAACCCGGGTTTCTTCCGCGTCAAATTGTATGCCGTCCCTCACTTTCAGGTGGAAGGGATGGACGTCAATTTGTCGCTGGTTTCACAAATGCCTAAAGCGAAAGCCTGATTCACTCGTAGGGAAACGATTCCATGAAGATCGACCGCCCCATGTGGGCCGCGGGAACTTTACTGTCTCCGCAACAATTCCAGCAGCAGGCCCGCTGGGAAGCGTGGGCCAATGACCGTTTGGCTCATCTGTCTTTGGTGCACCCGTGGGGTGTGCAGGCGGTTATGTTTGACCTGGAGGCCTTGCGATTGGGCAAGCTCAAGGCCGCTCATATTCGTTTGCGCATGTCCGATGGTGTATTGATCGATACAGATCTCGTGGATCGATTACCTCCTGCGCTGGAATTGGCTGGACTGCTGCCCGACGATATTCAGTCCGCCCTGTTGCTCCTGGCCTTGCCACTGGAGCAAGCCAATGGCAATAACTGTTTGCTTGAGGGTGGCAGGGCAGAACGGCCCATCCGTTATCGACAAGACTGGCGCAAAGTCCAGGACGTCTATGCCGATGAGATGCAGTCGATTGGCGTGCTTGAACACGCGTTAAGCCTGCGTCTGGACAGCGATGAAAACGGTGATTACATAACATGCCCATTGGCACGATTGGTGCGCGACGGTCATGGCAACTGGAGTCTTGATTCCAGCTATGTACCACCACTGCTCAACTTTGATGCTCACTCAGGTTTGCTGACGCAACTGGATAATCTATTGACCCAGTTGTCCGCCAAACGCCAGCGACTGATGGGTATGCGTCGCGAAAGCAATCAGCGCATGGCCGACTTCGCGGTGGCGGACGTGTCTTTATTCTGGCTACTCAATGCCTTGAACACCTATCAGCCGGTATTGGCCGATATCAAGGCTCATCCTGCGAGGCACCCCGAGCAAGTCTATCTGGAGCTGGTCAAGCTGGCTGGCAGCCTGCTGACCTTTTCTCTGGAACATGACATCGACAAAATTCCAGCTTATCGGCATGAGCAACTGGAAAGCGTTTTCCCACCGTTGATGAGCACCCTTTCAACCTTGCTGGAAGCGAGTCTGCCGTCGAGGGTTATCGCTCTGGAATTGGAGGAGCGAGGGGCTAATCGCTGGCAGGTGAGTCTCAATGATGCGCGCTTGCGTGAGCCGGATGGAGCGGACTTTTACCTTTCTGTGCGTTGCCGACTACCTGCCGTGCAGTTGCAGGAACAGTTCCCGCGTTTGTGCAAAGTCGGTACACCCGACGAGGTCGATCACCTGGTCAATGTTGCGCTTGAAGGTGTGCCATTGCAGTCGCTTAGCCACGTCCCGGCAGCGATTCCGTTGCGGTTGGAGAATCAGTACTTCGCGCTTGATCTTGGCCATGCGAAAGGGCGGGCCATGTTGAGTGAAGGGGTGTGTGCCTTCTACGTGCCAAGCACATTGGCCGACGTGAAACTAGAACTGTTCGCGGTGTTGCGCACATGAATATGAATGAGTCAAAAAAACAGTTCCAAAGCCCAGTGGATGTCATTGATGGGGTGCTGCAAGACACCTATCTATTGGTTGTGACATTGCGCCAAGGGGCAGAGGTGCCTAACAGCCCGCAGTTGTGGGCGCTTTGTGTAGAGCTAATTGAGCGTGTTCGTCAGCAGCTCAAGCAGGCGGGCTTGAGCCAGATCAGCATTGACCATATCAGTCATGCGCAATGCGCTCTGCTGGATGAAACCGTGCTCACGTTTGCCAAAGATGACGCCCATGCCACATGGGCCAGCGAGCCTCTGCAGGCCAAGTTCTTCAACAGCCATCAGGCGGGCGAGTCTCTCTATGAAGACATGCGTGAGGTCGTGCATCAGCCTACGCCTGATATGCATGCAGTGACTGCGTTTCAGCGAGTGCTAATGCTGGGCTTTCACGGCCGTTATCGAACACTTGAAGCACCTGAGCGTCAGTTGCTGTTGGCAGCGCTGACAGAGCGAGTTGCCCCGTTGGCGATCAATGTGGGTATGACTGCGCGCTCTGTTATTGGGCGACGAACCCACGGCTTAAGTGTTTGGCGTTCACCCTTGGGCAATCTGTCAGCGATAGCGTTATTGCTGCTGGGTGTTTGGTGGGGGCTCAACCATCTGCTGGATGCAATGATTACGGCCCTGCTGCCGGGTCAGGCGTGACAGACAGATGACATTCAAACTCAAGCGAGGTCTCTGGCTGTGGGCGGGGGCGTTAGTCCTGATATTGCTCAGCGTTATCCCGGCAAGTACGTGGGTACGCTTGATGGTGATTCTGGCGGTGGCCTGCAGTCTTGCCTTCATCTGGCGCAGCTACGGGCAAAAATCGGAACTCAATCACCCATCGCTGGTATTGGCAGACCATGGCGTATTACCGCCTTCAGCTTACCGCCAGCCTGTAGTTCTGGTGTGTGGCGATGCCCTGACCGGTCTTTTTGGCGATATTGCAAGCGATGAGTTGGCATTGCGCGTGACCGAACAAGGTTGCTACGTACGGGTCTGTGGTGCGACACAACTGCCCATCGTCGCGGACAGTTTGCTGTCTATGCGCCCGCAGTGGGGTGGGCAACTGAGCGTGATGTATGTGGTCAACCCAGGTGAGCATACCGACGGCGGCGCTCTGGCAGGCCAGATACAAGCGTTTTGTCATCAGCTCTTGCTCCTGCGCAAGAGAGGCATCGTTCTTTCTCTATTCGTGGTGAGTTACCTGCAAGCCGCTCAAGGTGAAGGCCCTTGGTTTAGTTGGCAAGCAGGTCAGGACAGTCCATCAGTGCATGAAGCTAATGCGATTGCAGGTATGGCCGAGTGGCAGCGTGAGGCCGACGATTACGCGACGGTTGTTGCACGCTTCAATACCAGCGTGCAGTTGAAAAGTGCTGCGCATTGGTTGACTGAAACCGTCCTTGCGCACTTCACCTCCGGTGACGCTCGTTATCCTCTGATCATGGTCCAGACCATTGCTGTCACCTGTGTACCGGTACTGGTACAGAAAGTGGAACACTGCCTATGGCAACAGTGGCTGCAGGGAAAAACCACACTGGTTGGTAGCCAACAACCCAAAGAGGTGGCGGGCATACGTTTGCCATTTCCCGATCCCTTGCTTCACCTGATTCCAACGCGCATTCAGTACTCTGCCGTGCAGCAGGCGGGTGTAATTGCCGCGTGGCTTTTGGCAGCCGCCATGCTCGTGGCCTTGGCCAATTCGGCTTGGCAAAACACCTTGTTGGCCCGTCAGGTCACCGATGATCTGCGTCGTTACACATCGATTATTGCGCCTGAACGTCGGGAGCAGCCCGAGTTTGTTCTGCGTGAAGACGCAGTGTCCGTTCTGCGTCAGGACGCTCTTCGGCTGGACAACTATTACCGCCATGGTGAGCCGGTGTCGCTGGGCCTTGGCCTTTATCGCGGGGAGCGTTTGCGTGCGCCCCTGTTGGCCGTCATTGCCAGTCATCGGCAACCCGCCATGGCTGCTGTCCCGGTCAATGCTCCGCGTGCTGTTCGGCTGGACAGTCTGTCGTTGTTCAGTACCGGCAGCGCCCAGCTAAAGCCTGACTCGACCAAGGTGTTGATCAATGCCTTGACCGATATCAAGGCGCAACCCGGTTGGCTGATCGTTATCGCCGGGCACACCGACGATACGGGTAACGTCGAGCACAACCTCCAGTTGTCCAGGGCACGTGCTGCTGCAGTGCGTGATTGGATGCAACGTATGGGCGACATTCCTGACGCCTGCTTTGCCGTACAGGGATTTGGCGCCAGCCAACCCATCGCCAGTAATGACAACGAATCCGGGCGCGCGATGAATCGCCGCGTCGATATCCGTCTGGTGCCGGAAGTGGGGGCCTGCGAGCTTTCCACTGCGAAACCAGGCAGGCAAAACCTGTCGCGTCATGCGGCAATTAATGATTGAAAAAGGAGCTTCACATGGCAATTCCCGTTTACCTGTGGCTGCAAGATGATGGCGGCGCTGCAATCAAAGGTTCAGTGAATGTTCAAAATCGCGAAGGCAGTATTGAAGTGCTCTCTCAAGACCATAGCGTGTACATCCCCACAGACAACAATACGGGCAAGTTGACCGGGACTCGCGTGCATACGCCCTTCGTGTTTACCAAGGAAATCGATGTTTCCAGCTCTTACTTTTATAAGGCTGTAGCCACGGGTCAGACGCTTAAAAGTGCTGAGTTCAAGTGGTACCGCATTGACGATGCCGGTCAAGAAGTTGAGTACTTCATCACCACACTGGAAAACGTCAAGGTGGTGAAAGTCGCCCCGAAAATGCACGACATCAAAGACCCTGCCAAGCAAAAACATAACCATCTCGAACAGATTGAATTGCGTTACGAGAAAATCACCTGGAATTACACGGACGGCAACATCAAATGGTCTGACGCTTGGGACGCTCGCCCGAGCGCTTAATGCCTGAAGGCCGACAGACAACTTGAATCTGTTGGTACCCAGTGTGTTGGGTTGAGCGTCCGTTCGCGGGCGCTCAGCCAAACACACACGTTTCAAACCACCGCTGCGCAATCGATAACGCAACGAGACTCCAGAACAAGGACGCACCCGCATGGCACCTACTTCCGCCCGTTTACTTCGCCGCCTTAATCCTTATTGTGCTCAAGCGCTGAGTGCGGCGGCTTCAATGTGCCAAAGTCGCGCTCATGCACAGATTACCGTCGAGCATTGGTTGCTCAAACTGCTTGAGCAAGGCGAGGGTGATCTGACGCTGATTGCACGTCGCTACGAATGGGACATGGACGCCCTATGGCGTGGTTTGCTGGATCATCTAGACCGTTTGCCACGCAGCGTGCAAAGCAAACCGCAGCTGAGCCCAGGGCTCGAAAACCTGATCAAACAGGCATGGCTGCGTGCCTCAATGGACGACAACGAGAGTGTGCGTTCGGCGCACCTGCTGGGAGCTTTGATACAGACCCCGCATCTGCTTGCGTGCGAAGCGGCCTGGCCGTTGCTCAGCCTCAGCGATGCGCAATTGGACCGTTTGTTTGCCTTGCTCGATCAGCATTCCGAAGAGCGTCCACAGGTGCAACACGCTGCCGCTCTGGAGCAAACAGGCGTATCTGCAAATCCGCTATCGATGCCTTCACCCAGTTCAGCCACGAACGAAGCGCTGCTGGCTGTGCTGGATAAATTCACCCAGGACATCACGGCCAAAGCCAGAGCAGGGCACATTGATCCGGTATTGGGGCGCGATGATGAAATCCGTCAGGTGATCGATATTCTCAGTCGGCGACGCAAAAACAACCCGATCCTGGTGGGTGAGCCGGGGGTGGGCAAAACCGCTTTGGTTGAAGGCCTTGCATTGCGCATTGCTGAGGGCAATGTGCCTGACAGCCTCAAGCCGGTCAGCGTACGCACCCTTGACTTGGGGTTGCTGCAAGCGGGTGCCGGGGTCAAAGGTGAGTTTGAACAACGCCTGAAAAACGTCATCGACGCCGTGCAACAATCCGAACATCCGGTGCTGTTATTTAATGAACGATGGTTGTGTTGTTAATGTGGAAAGTGGAGAGCAGTGTGGTGGCGAATGGAGTGGGGCTAGGCACTGGAGCAGTTCAATCAATAGTGTGAGTGACTACTCTTTTAAAGAGGCACCAACTGTCAGTAAGATCTACAAGGATTATGAGTCGGGTTTTAAAGACTTAAACCAGATTTCCTCTCCTAGAATTCGCGCATATTTTTTAGAGGGGACGACATTTGATAATTTGCTAGTTTGCGACCCCCCGCATGATGCAAACAAAAAAACGTATGCAGACATGCTGGCTCTGCTACAACGTGATGGGGATACGAAAAATACTGAAAAGCTAAAAGCTGCTTTGAAGTCAGTTGGCATTTTATCGGTAGGTGATAAGTTAGTCTCTACGCAAACCATGATTAGCATGGCTATAAAGTTTGTCAGTTCTGATAAAGCTTATCTGTATAGTTCGCCATCGTCATTGGATATTACTCAATCCTACCTGATTCGTGGCGATGTTGTCTCAGTATTATCTAGCTCAAATAATTCCTTTATCAAAGTTAGCTATCAACCAAAGGGCGGAAAACCTATCGAAAAATGGGTTCGGTGTGAAGATATTGATTTTTGTGAGCGTTGATAATAATTTATTGAACCTGTCGTCTTATGGGAGCAAATTCATGGGAGGTGTTAGGGATATTTTCATAAGCGAGCTAAAGACAGGCTGAGAGATAAGAAATAGAGCTGGTCTTGGGGGCGGAATAAAGAGCGAGAGGAAGCAGGCATATAGTTTGATTGAAGGGGTACTTAAGTGAATATCAAATTATTGTCTTTTTTATGCGCTGTTCACATTGCCATATTCTCCCTTTCGAAGGCTGTGGGAGATGAAAGAAATTTGTGCAGAGCTGTTGAAGTGAATGTTGCCTCTTGCGAGACAGTTAAAGGGAAGTATGCGTCAATTTGCGCTACCCGCGAAGGGCTCGTACATTATAGAATTGGTCGTTATTCGAAAGTTGAGTTGGATGTTAAGTTTTCTGCGAGGAAACAAATTTTTCGATGGGTTGATTTGAATACGTATATCACGTTTTTTGGCTTCAATAGAGGTGGGTATTCATACGTGTTCGGTGTGCCGCAGGAGACATTGGGTGCGACAGCTTTTTTAGAGGTAAAAAAATCAGGCGAAAGATTTTCATATGATGAAACATTTACATGTTTCTCAAATTCTTTTGGGAATAAGAATATAAGTAGCGACGTAATTAAGGATGTGGAGGGTGTGCATGTTAGAGGTAATGGATTTGTATTTTTCCCTGATGATAGCTCGAAAATGGATGAGGCCTTACATTGAATTATATTCAAAGATTTTCCGTTGCAGCGGTAACTCGGCCTATCAATATAGGTAGTGGTAGGCCTATTTGATCGCCAAAAGTACAAGCGTGAGATTACGGCAGTCTTAAAACATCACTTTAATAGCTGTCTAATAATGATTAAAATATTATCGATGGCGGTTGCAGGAGCTGAGTGCAACACGGTTATTGAATTGACGCAGGAGCATCATATTGCATAGCCAAGGCTTTC
>NZ_WIWC01000026.1 GCF_009600315.1 Pseudomonas helleri
GTGAAACGATGCATCGCCGATGGTAGTGTGGGGTTTCCCCATGTGAGAGTAGGTCATCGTCAAGATTAAATTCCAAACCCCCTGTCTGCTAACGCAGACAGGGGGTTTGTTTTTGTGGGCAAAAAAATCCAAGGGATTAGGGCTCTTTATTTTTAAAGAGCGTTTCCTGTGTTTGTGAAAGTGTTTTTGGCAGATCTGCCAGCATCTCCGATAACGCAGTAATGCTTTGGGGGGGCTGGGTATGCAATGGTCTAGCGCATAGCTATCATGCCTCCCTCATTGTGAGGTGATACGTGAATGCTAACGTTGTTGGAACTCCTTAAAGATGGTCGATTTCACTCGGGGCAGGCCTTGGGTCAAGCCCTCGGTATAAGCCGAAGTGCTGTATGGAAGCAGTTGCAGCACTTAGAGTCAGACTTGAACTTATCTATTCATAAGGTTCGCGGTCGTGGTTATCAATTAGCTTCACCGCTAGTGCTGCTTGATTCCGAGCAGATCCCCTCTACACCTTGGCCAGCGTTCATTCATCAGACCCTGGACTCAACAAACGCCGAGGCCTTGCGTTGTGTGGGCCGAGGTGAGGTCGCTCCTTTTATTGTTTTGGCGGAGCAGCAAAGTGCGGGGCGAGGTCGCCGAGGTCGTAAGTGGGTCAGTCCGTTCGCAGAAAATATCTACTACAGTCTCGTGCTGCGCATTGAGGGGGGGATGCGTCAGCTTGAAGGACTTAGTTTAGTTGTCGGTCTGGCTGTATTAAATGCGTTACGCGATATCGGCACTATTAATGCCGGCCTCAAATGGCCAAATGATGTGCTCGTGGGTAGCAAAAAAATCGCTGGCATTCTGCTTGAGTTAGTCGGTGATCCAGCGGACGTCTGTCATGTTGTGTTGGGCATTGGCATCAACGTCAATATGAAGTCGGCCGAAGAGGTTGATCAGGCATGGACGTCTATTCGTTTGGAAACTGGTCGCTCTATTAATCGTAATGAATTCATTGTCATTCTTAATAACAGGCTGCATCAATATTTGCAGCAGCATGAGATGCAGGGTTTTTCTGTTATGCAGTCTGAGTGGGAAGAAAATCATCTATGGCAAGGGAGGGATGTGTCGTTAATCGCAGGTACTCACAAGGTCGACGGTAAAGTTCTTGGCATTGATCGACAGGGTGCTTTGCGTATAGATGTGGCCGGTACGGAGAAAGTATTCAGCGGTGGCGAATTGAGTTTGAGGTTGCGCCATGATTCTTGAATTGGACTGCGGCAATAGCTTTATAAAGTGGCGTGTACTTAACGGTAATGTCTCGGTCTGTGGGGGAGTTGCAGATTCAAATGCTGCGCTGGTTAGTGCTGTGTCGGCGCACGCAGGATTGGGTATACGCGGTTGTCGTTTGGTGAGCGTGCGAAGTGATGAAGAAACCGCTGATCTTATTTCTATACTTGAGACCAGCTTTGGGCTGGAAGTACTCAGCGCCCAGCCAGCGCGAGCTGTGGCAGGAGTTAGAAATGGCTACGACGACTTCAAGCGTTTGGGTTTGGATCGTTGGGTAGCACTGTTGGGTGGGTTTGAGCTGGCCAAAGGTGCGTGCTTGATACTTGATTTCGGCACAGCAGTAACCTCTGACTTTGTAGCGGCTGATGGTGCTCACTTGGGTGGGTTCATTTGTCCTGGATTCCCCTTGATGCGCAGCCAGCTGCGCACCCATACGCGGCGTATCCGATACGACAATGTTTTAGCAGAACAAGCATTACACAGTTGTACTCCAGGTCGGTCTACTGCGGAGGCCGTCGAGCGTGGTTGCTTGTTGATGTTGCGAGGGTTTGTCATAACCCAGTTGCAACTTGCGCATGAGTATTGGGGGGATGACTTTGTCGTATTCCTTACTGGCGGCGATGCTGGCCTTGTGGCAGATGTGGTGCCAGATGCGAAGCTTGTTCAGGATCTAGTCTTTGTCGGTTTGGCGGTTGCTTGTCCCATGGCGTGAGGTTTCTATGCGTTGGCTGTTTCTGCTCCTTGTCGTGCTGAATGTTTTTTACTATGTATGGCATAAGCTCGAAGCTCCATTGAAGATCAGGGAGGTCCAGTCGATATCAGAGTCTGTGGAGGGCAGGCGCACAATCCAATTGCTTAGCGAGGTGCAGCTCGCGGTCTCTTTGGCTAATTATCAGAAAGCGTCCGGTTCTAGCGGATTCTGCATTTATCTTGCTGATATTAATGATGCTGGGCAGGTGCGCAGCTTAGAGCTGAAGCTGGCAAGTCTCAATTTAAGGCTTGTGCGAGTAACTCCTCTAACCGCGGAAATTGAAGCAGTTCGCTATCGTGTTGCTCGGAAAAGCCCGCTGCAGGTAAGTGAGGAGTTAATGCAGGGGCTTGCTAATGAATTCAATGGCTTAATATACAAAAAAAGCAGGTGCTAGGGGTTGCGGCTCTCCCTTTCTTTGCATAGAATGGCGCCCGCTCCACAGTGAACATCTAAAGGTGAACACGAAGTGGAGTGAGTCGATTTTCTAACTTGATGATTTTGTTAAGAAAAGTGATTGACAAAGAGTTGGGATGCTGTAGAATCCCGCTCAGCTCAGGAGGGGTTCCCGAGCGGCCAAAGGGATCAGACTGTAAATCTGACGTCTACGACTTCGAAGGTTCGAATCCTTCCCCCTCCACCATATTTGTACAAATCAGCATGATTTGCGGGTGTAGTTTAGTGGTAGAACCTCAGCCTTCCAAGCTGATGATGCGGGTTCGATTCCCGCCACCCGCTCCATTTGTGCTGGCTTGAAGGTAGATTTTGCTCTTGTAGCTCAGTTGGTAGAGCACACCCTTGGTAAGGGTGAGGTCAGCGGTTCAAATCCGCTCAAGAGCTCCATATAACAAGGCAGATATGAAAATATCTGCCTTTGTTTTAGCGGGTTGTAAAGCTTGTCTGGGGTGTTTGCTGGTGGTGCTCTGTTTTTGCGCTGCTGCTCCAGTTGGCAATTGCTGTTGTGAGTGGCTTGCATACAGTTGCTTGCAGTTTCTGCTGGGTCCGCTTGGGCCTTTCTGCAAAAGTAATTGCTTTGGTTGTTGAAAAGTCTCTCTCGGGTCGGCATAATCGGCGGCTCGATAATGTTTTAGGTCAGTAGCTCAATTGGCAGAGCGACGGTCTCCAAAACCGTAGGTTGGGGGTTCGATTCCCTCCTGACCTGCCAGATTCTCTCATTGCATCTGGCTTTCTTTTCACAGGATCCTCTTTGATGACTCCCAAGGCTGAAGTTCAAGGCTCTCGCTTCGATCTACTCAAGTGGCTAGCAGTTGTTGCCCTTGTCGTGGTTGGCGTTGTTGGGAATCAGTATTATTCTGGTTCGCCGATCCTGTATCGCGTCATCGCTCTCCTTGTTATTGCTGCTGTTGCTGCCTACATTGGGTTGCAGACCGCTAAAGGCAAGTCGTTCGCTGTCCTGGTAAAGGAAGCTCGTGCTGAAATTCGTAAAGTCGTATGGCCAACTCGCCAAGAAACTACGCAGACCACGTTGATCGTGGTGGCTGTTGTTCTTGTTATGGCGTTGCTGTTGTGGGGTTTAGATTCCCTGCTCGGTTGGCTCGTTTTCTTGATTGTTGGCTAAGGGTGTCCCGTGGCTAAGCGTTGGTACGTTGTGCATGCTTATTCGGGTTACGAAAAGCATGTTATGCGCTCTTTGATTGAGCGTATTAAGCTGGCAGGCATGGAAGATGGCTTCGGCGAGATTCTGGTTCCCACTGAAGAAGTGGTTGAAATGCGTAATGGCCAGAAGCGCAAAAGCGAGCGGAAATTCTTCCCTGGTTATGTGCTAGTTCAAATGGACATGAACGAAGGTACTTGGCACTTAGTCAAGGATACCCCTCGCGTCATGGGCTTTATTGGTGGCACCGCTGACAAGCCAGCGCCGATCACAGATAAAGAAGCAGAAGCAATTCTGCGTCGCGTTGCTGATGGTAGCGACAAACCTAAGCCGAAGACGTTGTTCGAGCCTGGTGAAGTTGTTCGAGTCACTGACGGCCCGTTTGCCGATTTTAATGGCACGGTTGAAGAAGTAAATTACGAAAAGAGTCGCATCCAAGTGGCTGTGCTCATTTTCGGTCGCTCTACTCCGGTAGAGCTAGAGTTCAGTCAGGTCGAAAAGGTCTAGCTGAGCACGCATCCCAACCCCATGGCTTCGGCTGTGGGGTTTTGTCGTCACTGGGATAAACACGCAAGTAACCGGGGAGCCTTTTAATTTAGGCGTCTGAACCCGTAATTGGAGTGCCTCATGGCCAAGAAGATTACCGCTTACATCAAGCTGCAAGTGAAGGCCGCTCAGGCCAACCCAAGCCCACCTGTTGGTCCAGCTCTGGGTCAGCACGGTGTGAACATCATGGAATTCTGCAAAGCTTTCAACGCCCGTACTCAGGGTATTGAGCCAGGCCTGCCGACTCCTGTGATCATCACTGTATACAGCGACCGTAGCTTCACATTCGAAACCAAATCGACCCCTGCTTCGGTACTGCTGAAGAAGGCTGCCGGTTTGACCAGCGGTTCCGCTCGTCCAAACACCGTTAAGGTTGGCACTGTTACTCGTGCACAGCTGGAAGAAATCGCGAAAACCAAAAACGCGGATCTGACTGCTGCTGACATGGATGCAGCCGTGCGTACCATCGCCGGTTCTGCTCGTAGCATGGGCCTTAACGTGGAGGGTGTGTAATGGCTAAGCTGACTAAGCGCCAAAAGGCTATCGCCGGTAAAATTGAAGCTGGCAAGTCTTACAACTTCGTAGACGCTGCTGCTCTGTTGGCCGAGCTGTCGACTGTTAAGTTCAGCGAGTCTTTTGACATCGCTATCAACTTGGGCGTAGACCCACGTAAATCTGACCAGGTTGTTCGTAGCGCTACTGTGCTGCCACACGGCACTGGCAAGACTGTACGTGTAGCTGTGTTCACTCAGGGTCCAGCTGCTGAAGCTGCTCTGGCAGCCGGCGCAGATCGCGTTGGTATGGACGACCTGGCCGCAGAAATGAAAGGCGGCGACCTGAACTATGACGTGGTTATTGCCTCCCCGGACGCAATGCGTGTTGTAGGTCAGTTGGGTCAGATCCTGGGTCCGCGTGGCCTGATGCCTAACCCTAAGGTTGGTACAGTAACTCCCGACGTAGCGACTGCGGTTAAGAACGCAAAAGCTGGTCAGGTTCGTTATCGCACCGACAAAAACGGTATCATCCACACTTCCGTTGGCAAGGTCGGTTTCGACGCTGTCAAGCTGAAGGAAAACGTTGAAGCTCTGGTCGCTGATCTTAAGCGTATCAAACCAGCTTCCTCGAAAGGTATTTACGTTAAGCGCGTCACCCTGAGCACCACTATGGGCCCAGGCTTGGTCATCGACCAAGGTTCTTTGGACGCGTAAAACAAATTGGCGCAGCATGCTGCGCCAATGAAAGATTGGGGTCCCTGCCTGGCGGGGGCTATCCAAGACCGTAGGCGGTGAAAGCCTTAAACCTCAAGCCTACGCAGATGGTGCTCCCGGTTCCTTACCGAATCAGACACCAAAACGACATCCGACTCAGGTTGGATGAAACGGTAACAAGCAGGAGTTAAACCCGTGGCAATTAAACTCGAAGACAAGAAGGCCATCGTCGCTGAAGTCAACGAGGCTGCCAAAGTTGCCCTGTCCGCTGTTGTGGCTGATGCCCGCGGTGTGACAGTAAGCGCTATGACCGGACTCCGTAAAGAGGCTCGTGAAGCTGGCGTTTACGTACGTGTTGTACGTAACACCCTGCTAAAGCGCGCTGTTGCTGACACTGAATACAGTGTTCTCAACGACGTGTTCACTGGCCCTACCTTGATTGCGTTCTCCCAGGAACATCCGGGCGCTGCTGCTCGTATTTTCAAAGAGTTCGCTAAAGGTCAGGATAAGTTCGAGATCAAGGCAGCTGCGTTCGAGGGCAAGTTCCTCGCAGCTAATCAGATCGACGTACTGGCAAGTCTGCCGACCCGTGACGAAGCCATTTCTCAGCTGATGAGCGTGATTCAAGGCGCTACCAGCAAATTGGCTCGTACTCTGGCGGCACTTCGCGACCAGAAAGAAGCAGCTGCAGCCTAAGGCTCGGCAACTCCTTTCAGCGTTTATTGTTTATTTCGATGGCCGCTTAGGCTGTCACCCCAATACAGGAATTAATAGTCATGTCTCTGACTAACGACCAAATCATCGAAGCAATCGGCGAAAAATCCGTTCTGGAAATCGTTGAACTGATCAAAGCAATGGAAGAGAAGTTCGGCGTTTCCGCTGCTGCTGCTTCTGCTGGTCCTGCTGCTGCCGCTGCTGTTGTTGAAGAGCAAACTGAATTCAACGTCATGCTGCTGGAAGCTGGCGAGAAGAAAGTTAACGTGATCAAGGCTGTTCGTGAGCTGACTGGTCTGGGCTTGAAAGAAGCTAAGGCAGTAGTTGACGGCGCTCCAGCTATGGTTCTGGAAGCTGTTGCTAAAGACGCAGCTGACAAAGCCAAGGCTACCTTGGAAGAAGCAGGCGCTAAAGTCGAGCTGAAGTAAGCATCGACCTTGCGTCTCCAGCCCTGGCGTTAAGCCGAGGCTGATGGCTGGTGGCTCTTGCCACCGGCCTTTTTCCGTTACTGGCAACCGACTAGGTTGGTGCTTTTAACGTGCTGTAACCACCCTGTGCGGTGGAGCAAACCAAGGGGTTTGCACGATTTTCTGGCTGCTCCCGTCGGGAGAGGCCAAACAAGCAGGTGACCAAGCTGGGGAACGCTGATGGCTTACTCATATACTGAGAAAAAACGTATCCGCAAGGACTTTAGCAAGTTGCCGGACGTCATGGATGTGCCGTATCTCTTGGCAATCCAGCTGGATTCGTATCGTGAATTCTTGCAGGCGGGAGCGACTAAAGATAAGTTCCGCGACGTGGGCCTGCATGCGGCCTTCAAATCCGTTTTCCCGATCATCAGCTACTCCGGCAATGCTGCGCTGGAGTATGTCGGTTATCGTTTGGGCGAGCCGGCATTTGATGTCAAAGAATGCGTGTTGCGTGGTGTAACGTACGCCGTACCTTTGCGGGTAAAAGTTCGTTTGATCATTTTCGACAAAGAATCGTCGAACAAAGCGATCAAGGACATCAAAGAGCAAGAAGTCTACATGGGTGAAATCCCCCTGATGACTGAGAACGGTACCTTTGTAATCAATGGTACCGAGCGTGTAATTGTTTCCCAGCTGCACCGTTCCCCGGGCGTGTTCTTTGACCACGACCGCGGCAAGACGCACAGCTCCGGTAAGCTGCTTTATTCCGCGCGTATCATTCCTTACCGTGGTTCGTGGTTGGACTTCGAGTTCGACCCGAAAGACTGCGTGTTCGTTCGTATTGACCGTCGTCGCAAGCTGCCTGCATCGGTATTGCTGCGCGCGTTGGGTTATACCACCGAGCAAGTGCTGGACGCGTTTTACACCACTAACGTGTTCCATGTTCAAGGCGAAAGCATCAGCCTGGAACTGGTTCCACAGCGCCTTCGCGGTGAAATCGCGGCCATCGATATTACCGATGATAAAGGCAAGGTTATTGTTGAGCAGGGTCGTCGTATTACTGCTCGCCACATTAACCAGCTGGAAAAGGCCGGTATCAAGCAGCTCGTTATGCCTCTGGACTACGTCCTGGGTCGCACAACGGCCAAGGCTATCGTGCATCCGGCAACCGGCGAGATCATTGCTGAGTGCAACACCGAGCTGACCACTGAAATTCTGGCAAAAATTGCCAAGAGCCAGGTTGTTCGCATCGAAACGTTGTACACCAACGATATCGACTGCGGTCCGTTCGTCTCCGACACTCTGAAGATTGATTCCACCAGCAACCAATTGGAAGCGCTGGTCGAGATCTATCGCATGATGCGTCCGGGCGAGCCGCCAACCAAAGATGCTGCCGAGACTCTGTTCAACAACCTGTTCTTCAGCCCTGAGCGCTATGACCTGTCTGCGGTCGGCCGGATGAAGTTCAACCGTCGTATCGGTCGTACCGAGATCGAAGGTTCGGGCGTGTTGTGCAAAGAAGACATCGTCGCGGTATTGAAGACTCTGGTCGACATCCGTAACGGTAAAGGCATTGTCGATGACATCGACCACCTGGGTAACCGTCGTGTTCGCTGTGTAGGCGAAATGGCTGAAAACCAGTTCCGCGTTGGCTTGGTGCGTGTTGAGCGTGCAGTCAAAGAGCGTCTGTCGATGGCTGAAAGCGAAGGCCTGATGCCGCAAGACCTGATCAACGCCAAGCCTGTGGCTGCCGCGGTGAAAGAGTTCTTCGGTTCCAGCCAGCTGTCTCAGTTTATGGACCAGAACAACCCGCTGTCCGAGATCACCCACAAGCGCCGTGTTTCTGCACTGGGCCCGGGCGGTCTGACGCGTGAGCGTGCGGGCTTTGAAGTTCGTGACGTACACCCGACTCACTACGGCCGTGTATGCCCGATTGAAACGCCAGAAGGCCCGAACATCGGTCTGATCAACTCCTTGGCTGCCTATGCGCGCACTAACCAGTACGGCTTCCTCGAGAGCCCGTACCGTGTGGTGAAAGACGCACTGGTGACCGACGAGATCGTCTTCCTGTCTGCCATCGAAGAAGCTGATCACGTGATCGCTCAGGCTTCGGCCACGATGAACGACAAGAAAGTCCTGGTCGACGAGCTGGTAGCTGTTCGTCACTTGAACGAGTTCACCGTTAAGGCGCCGGAAGACGTCACCTTGATGGATGTTTCGCCGAAGCAGGTAGTTTCGGTTGCAGCGTCGCTGATCCCGTTCCTGGAACACGATGACGCCAACCGTGCGTTGATGGGTTCCAACATGCAGCGTCAAGCTGTACCAACCCTGCGCGCTGACAAGCCGCTGGTGGGTACCGGCATGGAGCGTAACGTAGCGCGTGACTCCGGCGTTTGCGTCGTAGCTCGTCGTGGCGGTGTTATCGACTCTGTTGATGCCAGCCGTATTGTGGTTCGTGTTGCTGATGATGAAGTTGAAACTGGCGAAGCCGGTGTCGACATCTACAACCTGACCAAATACACCCGCTCCAACCAGAACACCTGCATTAACCAGCGTCCGCTGGTTCGCAAAGGTGATCGTGTTCAGCGTAGCGACATCATGGCTGATGGCCCGTCCACCGATATGGGTGAGCTGGCATTGGGTCAGAACATGCGCATCGCGTTCATGGCCTGGAACGGTTACAACTTCGAAGACTCCATCTGCTTGTCGGAACGAGTTGTTCAAGAAGATCGCTTTACCACGATCCACATTCAGGAACTGACCTGTGTGGCGCGTGACACCAAGCTTGGGCCTGAAGAGATCACTGCGGACATCCCTAACGTGGGTGAAGCTGCACTGAACAAACTGGACGAAGCCGGTATCGTTTACGTAGGTGCTGAAGTTGGCGCTGGCGACATTCTGGTTGGTAAGGTCACTCCGAAAGGTGAGACTCAACTGACGCCAGAAGAGAAGCTGTTGCGTGCAATCTTTGGCGAAAAAGCCAGCGACGTTAAAGACACCTCCCTGCGTGTACCTACCGGTACCAAAGGTACTGTTATCGACGTACAGGTCTTCACTCGCGATGGCGTGGAGCGTGATGCTCGTGCACTGTCCATCGAGAAGACTCAGCTGGACGAGATCCGCAAGGACTTGAACGAAGAGTTCCGTATTGTTGAAGGTGCTACTTTCGAGCGTCTGCGTTCTGCTCTGGTTGGCCGTATAGCCGAGGGCGGTGCCGGTCTTAAGAAAGGTCAGGAAATCACTCATGAAATCCTGGACGGTCTTGAGCATGGTCAGTGGTTCAAACTGCGTATGGCTGAAGATGCTCTGAACGAGCAGCTCGAAAAGGCTCAGGCTTACATCATCGATCGCCGTCGTCTGCTTGACGACAAGTTCGAAGACAAGAAGCGCAAACTGCAGCAAGGCGATGACCTGGCTCCAGGCGTGCTGAAAATCGTCAAGGTTTACCTGGCAATCCGTCGTCGCATCCAGCCGGGTGACAAGATGGCTGGTCGTCACGGTAACAAAGGTGTGGTCTCCGTGATCATGCCGGTTGAAGACATGCCGTACGATGCCAATGGCACTCCGGTCGATGTTGTTCTCAACCCGTTGGGCGTACCTTCGCGTATGAACGTTGGTCAGATTCTCGAAACTCACCTGGGCCTCGCAGCCAAAGGTTTGGGCGAGAAGATCAACCTCATGATTGAAGAGCAGCGCAAGGTCGCTGACCTGCGTAAGTTCCTGCATGAGATCTACAACGAAATTGGCGGTCGTCAAGAAAGCCTGGATGACTTCTCTGATCAGGAAATTCTTGATCTGGCGAAGAACCTTCGCGGCGGTGTGCCGATGGCTACCCCGGTGTTCGACGGTGCCAAAGAAAGTGAAATCAAGGCAATGCTTCGTTTGGCTGACCTGCCAGACAGCGGCCAGATGACACTGACTGATGGTCGTACCGGCAACCAGTTCGAGCGTCCGGTAACCGTTGGCTACATGTACATGCTGAAGCTGAACCACTTGGTAGACGACAAGATGCACGCTCGTTCTACCGGTTCTTACAGCCTGGTTACTCAGCAGCCGCTGGGTGGTAAGGCGCAGTTCGGTGGTCAGCGTTTCGGGGAGATGGAGGTCTGGGCGCTGGAAGCCTACGGCGCGGCATACACTCTGCAAGAAATGCTCACAGTGAAGTCGGACGATGTGAACGGCCGTACCAAGATGTACAAAAACATCGTGGATGGCGATCACCGTATGGAGCCGGGCATGCCCGAGTCCTTCAACGTGTTGATCAAAGAAATTCGTTCCCTCGGCATCGATATCGATCTGGAAACCGAATAACACGTGACGCGAATCGAGAGCGGGGCTTTTTGCCCGCTCTCTGCTCCGCCAGGAGGAAAGGCCTTGAAAGACCTACTGAATTTGCTGAAAAACCAGGGTCAAGTCGAAGAGTTCGACGCCATCCGTATTGGATTGGCATCGCCTGAGATGATCCGTTCGTGGTCGTTCGGTGAAGTTAAAAAGCCGGAAACCATCAACTACCGTACGTTCAAGCCTGAGCGTGACGGCCTGTTCTGCGCCAAAATCTTTGGCCCGGTAAAGGATTACGAGTGCCTGTGCGGTAAGTACAAGCGCTTGAAGCACCGTGGTGTGATCTGTGAGAAGTGTGGCGTTGAAGTCGCACTGGCCAAGGTCCGTCGCGAGCGCATGGCTCACATCGAACTGGCTTCGCCAGTGGCTCACATCTGGTTCCTTAAATCGCTGCCGTCCCGTATCGGCTTGCTGATGGACATGACCCTGCGTGATATCGAACGTGTTCTCTACTTCGAGAGCTATGTCGTTATCGATCCGGGCATGACCACTCTGGAAAAAGGTCAGCTGCTGAACGATGAGCAGTACTTCGAAGCGCTGGAAGAGTTCGGCGACGACTTTGACGCCCGTATGGGTGCTGAAGCTGTCCGCGAGCTGCTGCACGCTATCGATCTGGAGCACGAGATTGGCCGTCTGCGCGAAGAAATTCCGCAAACCAACTCCGAAACCAAAATCAAGAAGCTGTCCAAGCGCTTGAAGTTGATGGAGGCCTTCTTGGGCTCCGGCAACCTTCCAGAGTGGATGGTTCTGACCGTTCTGCCGGTTCTGCCGCCAGATCTGCGTCCTTTGGTTCCGTTGGATGGTGGTCGTTTCGCGACTTCCGACCTCAACGATCTGTACCGTCGAGTGATCAACCGTAACAACCGCTTGAAGCGCCTGCTTGATCTGTCCGCTCCGGACATCATCGTGCGTAACGAAAAGCGCATGTTGCAAGAAGCGGTCGACGCACTGCTCGACAACGGCCGTCGCGGTCGTGCTATTACAGGTTCCAACAAGCGTCCTCTGAAATCCTTGGCTGACATGATCAAGGGTAAGCAAGGCCGTTTCCGTCAGAACTTGCTCGGTAAGCGTGTTGACTACTCGGGTCGTTCGGTAATTACCGTAGGTCCGACCCTGCGTCTGCACCAGTGCGGTCTGCCTAAGAAAATGGCTCTCGAGCTGTTCAAGCCGTTCATCTTCGGCAAGTTGGAAATGCGTGGTCTTGCTACCACCATTAAAGCCGCCAAGAAGATGGTTGAGCGCGAGCTGCCGGAAGTTTGGGACGTTCTCGCTGAAGTTATCCGCGAACACCCAGTGCTCCTCAACCGTGCACCGACCCTTCACCGTTTGGGCATCCAGGCGTTTGAACCGGTACTGATCGAAGGTAAGGCTATCCAGCTGCACCCTCTGGTCTGTGCTGCGTACAACGCCGACTTCGACGGCGACCAAATGGCCGTGCACGTACCGCTGACACTGGAAGCCCAGTTGGAAGCGCGTGCGTTGATGATGTCGACCAACAACATTCTGTCGCCAGCCAACGGTGAGCCAATCATCGTGCCGTCGCAGGACGTTGTATTGGGTCTGTACTACATGACGCGTGAAGCGATCAACGCCAAAGGCGAAGGTCGTGTGTTCGCTGACTTGCAGGAAGTTGACCGTGTATTCCGTGCTGGCGAAGCTGCTTTGCATGCCAAGGTCAAGGTTCGCATCAGCGAAACCGTAAACGACCGTGATGGCGGCAGCGTGAGCAACACCCGTATCGTCGACACTACTGTCGGTCGTGCGCTGTTGTTCCAGGTTGTACCAAAAGGTCTGTCGTACGACGTCGTCAACTTGCCGATGAAGAAAAAAGCGATCTCCAAACTGATCAACCAGTGCTACCGCGTGGTTGGTTTGAAAGAGACCGTGATCTTCGCTGACCAGTTGATGTACACAGGTTTTGCTTACTCGACCATCTCCGGCGTTTCCATCGGTGTTAACGACTTCGTTATCCCGGATGAAAAGGCTCGCATCATCGCGGCTGCAACCGATGAAGTGAAAGAGATCGAAAGCCAGTACGCCTCCGGCCTGGTAACTCAGGGCGAGAAGTACAACAAAGTAATCGACCTTTGGTCGAAAGCTAACGACGAAGTTTCCAAGGCTATGATGTCGAACCTCTCGAAAGAGAAGGTTATTGACCGTCACGGCGTTGAAGTTGAGCAAGAGTCGTTCAACTCGATGTACATGATGGCCGACTCCGGTGCTCGGGGTTCTGCTGCGCAGATCCGTCAGCTGGCCGGTATGCGTGGTCTGATGGCCAAGCCAGACGGTTCCATCATCGAAACGCCGATTACTGCGAACTTCCGTGAAGGTTTGAGCGTACTTCAGTACTTCATCTCGACTCACGGTGCTCGTAAGGGTCTGGCGGATACCGCCTTGAAAACAGCTAACTCCGGTTATCTGACGCGTCGTCTGGTAGACGTAGCCCAAGACTTGGTGGTAACAGAAGTTGACTGTGGTACCGAACACGGTCTGCTGATGACTCCGCACATCGAAGGCGGTGACGTTGTTGAGCCATTGGGTGAGCGCGTTCTGGGTCGAGTAATCGCCCGTGACGTCTTCAAGCCGGGTACTGAGGAAGTTATCGTTCCTGCAGGCACTCTGGTAGACGAGAAGTGGGTTGAATTCATCGAGCTGAACAGCATCGACGAAGTTATCGTACGCTCGCCAATCAGCTGCGAAACTCGTTTCGGTATCTGCGCCAAGTGCTACGGTCGTGATCTGGCTCGTGGTCACCAGGTGAACATCGGTGAAGCTGTCGGCGTAATTGCTGCACAGTCGATCGGTGAGCCGGGTACACAGCTGACCATGCGTACGTTCCACATTGGTGGTGCGGCAAGCCGGACCTCTGCTGCTGACAGCGTTCAGGTGAAAAATGGCGGTACCGTCCGTCTGCACAACCTGAAGCACGTTGAGCGAGTAGATGGCTGTCTGGTAGCGGTGTCGCGTTCCGGTGAGCTGGCAATCGCTGATGACTACGGTCGTGAGCGTGAGCGTTACAAGCTGCCATACGGCGCCGTTATTTCGGTTAAAGAAGGTGACAAGGTTGACGCTGGCTCTATCGTAGCCAAGTGGGATCCGCACACTCACCCAATCGTTACCGAAATGAAAGGTACCGTGACCTACGTGGGCATGGAAGAGGGCATCACGATCAAACGTCAGACTGACGAATTGACCGGTATGACCAACATTGAAGTGCTTGATGCCAAAGATCGTCCAGCTGCCGGCAAGGACATTCGTCCAGCCGTTAAGATGGTGGGTGTTGATGGTAAGGATCTGCTGTTGCCAGGTACTGACGTACCGGCCCAGTACTTCCTGCCAGCTAACGCCTTGGTCGGTGTAGCGGATGGCGCGGAAATCGCGATCGGTGATGTTATCGCTCGTATTCCGCAAGAAACTTCGAAAACTCGAGACATCACCGGTGGTCTGCCGCGGGTTGCTGACTTGTTCGAAGCCCGTCGTCCGAAAGAAGCCTCGATTCTGGCTGAAGTCAGCGGCACCATCGCGTTCGGTAAAGAAACCAAAGGCAAGCGTCGTCTGGTTATTACCCCGAACGATGGTACTGATCCGTACGAAGAGCTGATTCCAAAGTGGCGTCACCTGAACGTCTTCGAAGGCGAGCAAGTGAACCGCGGCGAAGTTATTTCCGACGGTCCTAGCGATCCACATGACATCCTGCGTCTGCTGGGTGTGAGTGCGCTGGCCAAGTACATCGTTAACGAGATCCAGGACGTTTACCGTCTGCAAGGCGTGAAAATCAACGACAAGCACATCGAGACCATTCTGCGTCAGATGCTGCGTAAAGTTGAGATTGCCGAGTCTGGCGATTCCACCTTCATCAAGGGCGACCAGATGGAGTTGACGCAGGTATTGACCGAGAACGAGCGTCTGGGCAACGAAGACAAGTTCGTGTCCAAGTTCACTCGCGTCCTGCTGGGTATCACCAAGGCCTCGTTGTCGACTGAATCGTTCATCTCCGCGGCCTCTTTCCAAGAGACTACCCGCGTACTGACCGAAGCAGCGGTAACCGGCAAGCGCGATTACCTGCGCGGCCTGAAAGAAAACGTAGTCGTTGGTCGTTTGATCCCGGCAGGTACCGGTCTGGCTTACCACAGCGAGCGCAAGCGCCGCCGTGATGCTGACAAACCGTTGCGCGTAAGCGCCAGTGAAGTGGAAGCTGCACTGACCGAAGCACTGAACTCGAGCGGTAACTGAGTTCTGCGGTAAATGATGGGCGGGCCCCGGCAGTTCCGTTCATCGAATCCTGGCAAAATGTCTGGGTTTGGTGAGTGGAAGTGTCGGGGCCTTGCCTTGACTGGGGGCAAGATCCTCTTTAGACTCTTGTACCCCTAAATTTGGCGGGAATTCGTTCCTGCCATTTTGCTTTTCTTGCAAGACAATAGCGTCGCAAGACAACAGTGGAGCTAGTAGATGGCAACTATCAACCAGCTGGTACGTCAGCCGCGTAAGCGTATCGTCGAGAAATCCGACGTACCTGCGCTGCAAAACTGCCCGCAACGTCGTGGCGTATGCACCCGTGTGTATACAACTACGCCGAAAAAACCTAACTCGGCACTGCGTAAAGTATGCCGTGTGCGTCTGACCAACGGTTTCGAGGTTTCCTCGTACATCGGCGGTGAAGGCCACAACCTGCAAGAGCACAGCGTGGTACTGATTCGTGGCGGTCGTGTAAAAGACTTGCCAGGTGTTCGTTATCACACCGTTCGCGGCTCTTTGGATACTTCCGGCGTTAAAGGTCGTAACCAAGGTCGTTCGAAGTACGGTACCAAGAAGCCGAAGTAGTATTCGGTTGCTGGTAAATAATGCAGATTTCTTTTTTTCTGAGTCGATAAGAGTAAGGTCGGACGTGCATCCACTGGGTGTAATGGTTCCGAGCTAACCTGAAGACCGTTTGAGGGCTTATCCATGCCAAGAAGACGCGTAGCAGCCAAGCGCGATGTGCTTGACGATCCAAAATACGGAAGCCAAATTCTGGCCAAGTTCATGAACCACGTGATGGAAAGCGGCAAAAAAGCCGTTGCCGAACGTATCGTTTATGGCGCGCTGGAAAAGGTTAAAGAACGCAAGAACAGCGATCCCCTGGAAATCTTCGAGAAAGCTCTCGACGCCATCGCTCCGCTGGTCGAAGTGAAGTCGCGCCGTGTAGGCGGTGCTACTTACCAGGTTCCGGTCGAAGTTCGCCCGTCCCGTCGTAACGCCCTGGCAATGCGCTGGTTGGTAGACTTCGCCCGCAAGCGCGGCGAGAAGTCTATGGCTCTGCGCTTGGCTGGCGAACTGTTGGACGCTGCCGAAGGCAAAGGCGCAGCAGTTAAGAAGCGTGAAGACGTGCACCGTATGGCTGAAGCCAACAAAGCTTTCTCGCACTACCGCTTCTAATTTCAGCGCAACTCATTTTGCGAGGGCTTTATGGCTCGTACTACTCCGATTAATCGCTACCGTAACATCGGTATCGTTGCTCACGTGGATGCTGGTAAAACCACCACCACCGAGCGCGTCCTTTTTTACACTGGCAAAAGTCACAAAATGGGCGAGGTGCATGACGGCGCCGCGACCACAGACTGGATGGTTCAGGAGCAGGAGCGTGGTATTACCATTACTTCTGCTGCTATTACCGCCTTCTGGCAGGGTTCCGTTAAGCAGCACAAAGACCAGTATCGTTTCAACGTAATCGATACACCGGGCCACGTTGACTTCACTATTGAAGTTGAGCGTTCCCTGCGTGTACTCGACGGCGCGGTCGTTGTGTTCTGCGGTACTTCGGGTGTTGAGCCTCAGTCGGAAACCGTATGGCGTCAAGCCAACAAATACGGCGTTCCACGTCTTGTTTACGTAAACAAGATGGACCGTGCTGGTGCCAACTTCCTGCGCGTGATCGGTCAGATCAAGCAGCGTCTGGGTCACACTCCGGTGCCAATCCAATTGGCTATCGGTTCAGAAGACAACTTCCAGGGTCAGATCGATCTGATGTCCATGGAAGCTGTTTACTGGAATGATGCTGACAAAGGTATGACTCCACGTCGTGAAGCAATTCCTGCTGAATTGCTGGAATTGGCTGAAGAGTGGCGCGGTAACATGGTTGAGGCTGCTGCCGAAGCCAGCGAAGAACTGATGAACAAGTACCTCGAGGGTGAAGAACTCACCAACGAGGAAATCAAGGCCGCTCTGCGTCAGCGTACTATCGCTGGTGAGATCGTTCTGGCTGTTTGTGGTTCTTCGTTCAAGAACAAGGGTGTTCCCCTGGTTCTCGACGCCGTTATCGACTACTTGCCTGCCCCGTCCGAGATTCCTGCCATCAAGGGTACTGACCCGGATGACGAGACTATCGAGCTGGAGCGTCATGCAGACGACAACGAGCCGTTCTCGGCTCTGGCGTTCAAGATTGCTACTGACCCATTCGTGGGTACTCTGACCTTCGTCCGCGTTTACTCGGGCGTGTTGAACTCCGGTGACGGCGTAATCAACTCGGTTAAAGGTAAGAAAGAGCGCGTGGGTCGTATGGTGCAAATGCACGCAAACGCCCGTGAAGAGATCAAGGAAGTACGCGCTGGTGACATCGCGGCCTTGATCGGCATGAAGGACGTCACCACTGGTGAAACCTTGTGCGCCGCTGACAAGCCAATCATTCTGGTTCGTATGGACTTCCCGGAGCCGGTTATTTCGGTTGCCGTTGAGCCTAAGACCAAGGATGACCAGGAAAAAATGGGTATCGCACTGGGCAAGCTTGCTCAGGAAGATCCATCTTTCCGCGTAAAAACTGATGAAGAAACTGGTCAAACGATCATTTCTGGCATGGGCGAGCTGCACTTGGACATCCTGGTTGACCGGATGCGCCGTGAGTTCAACGTCGAAGCCAACATCGGTAAGCCTCAGGTTTCGTATCGTGAGCGCATCACGAAGAGCTGTGAGATCGAAGGCAAGTTCGTTCGTCAGTCCGGCGGTCGTGGTCAGTTTGGCCATTGCTGGATCCGTTTTGCACCTGCTGACGAAGGTCAGGAAGGTCTGCAGTTCGTGAACGAAGTGGTAGGTGGTGTGGTTCCTAAGGAATACATCCCGGCTATCCAGAAGGGTATCGAAGAGCAGATGAAGAACGGTGTTGTTGCCGGCTATCCGCTGATCGGCCTGAAGGCTACCGTGTTTGATGGTTCTTACCACGACGTCGACTCCAACGAGATGGCGTTTAAGGTGGCTGCTTCCATGGCTACCAAGCAATTGGCCTCCAAAGGTGGTGGTGAGTTGCTTGAGCCGATCATGGCGGTAGAGGTTGTTACACCTGAAGACTATATGGGTGACGTGATGGGCGACTTGAATCGTCGTCGCGGCATGATCCAGGGTATGGAAGATACGGTCTCCGGCAAAGTAATTCGTGCTGAAGTACCGTTGGGTGAAATGTTCGGTTATGCGACCGACGTTCGTTCCATGTCTCAGGGTCGCGCAAGCTACTCTATGGAATTCAAAAAATACGATACAGCTCCGTCGCACATCGTCGAAGCTGTTACTAAAAAACAAGGCTGATTTAGTTCAGTCCTTTAGGCAAGGAGTTAATTGTCGTGGCTAAAGAAAAATTTGATCGTTCCCTACCGCACGTCAACGTTGGCACTATCGGTCACGTTGACCATGGTAAAACCACACTGACCGCAGCTCTGACTCGTGTTTGCTCCGAAGTTTTCGGTTCGGCAATCGTTGACTTCGATAAAATCGACAGCGCGCCAGAAGAAAAAGCTCGTGGTATCACGATCAACACTGCGCACGTTGAGTACAACTCGCTGATCCGTCACTACGCTCACGTTGACTGCCCAGGTCACGCTGACTATGTGAAGAACATGATCACCGGTGCTGCTCAGATGGACGGCGCTATCCTGGTTTGTTCGGCCGCTGATGGTCCGATGCCACAAACCCGTGAGCACATCCTGCTGTCCCGTCAGGTTGGCGTTCCGTACATCGTGGTCTTCCTGAACAAGGCTGACCTGGTAGACGACGCTGAGCTGCTGGAACTGGTTGAGATGGAAGTTCGTGACCTGCTGTCGACTTACGACTTCCCAGGCGACGACACTCCGATCATCATCGGTTCGGCTCGTATGGCGCTGGAAGGCAAAGACGACAACGAAATGGGCACCACTGCCGTTCGTAAACTGGTTGAAACTCTGGATACTTACATTCCAGATCCAGTTCGTGTTGTCGACAAGCCGTTCCTGATGCCAATTGAAGACGTGTTCTCGATCTCCGGTCGCGGTACTGTTGTGACTGGTCGTATCGAGCGCGGTATCGTTCGCGTTCAAGATCCGCTGGAAATCGTTGGTCTGCGTGACACAACTGTTACCACTTGCACCGGCGTTGAAATGTTCCGCAAGCTGCTTGACGAAGGTCGTGCGGGCGAGAACTGCGGCGTTCTGTTGCGTGGTACCAAGCGTGACGACGTTGAGCGTGGCCAGGTTCTGGTTAAGCCAGGTTCGGTTAAGCCGCACACCAAGTTCGAAGCTGAAGTTTATGTTTTGAGCAAGGAAGAAGGCGGTCGTCACACTCCGTTCTTCAAAGGCTACCGTCCTCAGTTCTACTTCCGTACAACTGACGTAACTGGTAACTGCGAACTGCCGGAAGGCGTTGAGATGGTAATGCCGGGCGACAACATCAAAATGGTTGTTACCCTGATCAAAACTATCGCAATGGAAGACGGCCTGCGTTTCGCAATCCGTGAAGGCGGTCGTACTGTAGGCGCTGGCGTTGTAGCCAAAATCATCGAGTAATCGTTGATCGCTTAAAAAGGCCCCCGCTCAGCGGGGGCTTTTTTATTGAGTTGACACCCGCTGGGGCCGTCTATAGAATTGCGCCTCCTTTTAACGGGCGTATTGCGCTCGGTGGGAACAGCAATCGGAGTCTGAAATCCAATGCAAAATCAGCAAATCCGTATCAGGTTGAAGGCTTTTGACCATCGCCTGATCGACCAATCAACCCAGGAAATCGTGGAAACCGCGAAACGTACTGGTGCTCAGGTTCGTGGTCCTATTCCACTGCCTACTCGTAAAGAGCGGTTCACTGTTCTGGTTTCCCCGCACGTCAACAAAGACGCGCGTGACCAGTACGAGATCCGTACTCATAAGCGCGTACTGGACATCGTTCAGCCAACGGATAAAACCGTTGATGCACTTATGAAGCTAGATCTGGCGGCCGGTGTGGAAGTACAGATCAGCCTCGGCTAAGACTTGGGTCTTAGTCGTGTAACGCTCTGAAATGGGCGGCCATAGCGGGTGAAAGCCCCGTACACTCATGAGGTTTACAACATGACTATTGGTGTAGTCGGTCGTAAATGCGGTATGACCCGTATTTTCACCGAAGAAGGTGTCTCCATTCCGGTCACGGTCATTGAGATCGAGCCGAATCGCGTCACCCAGTTCAAAACTGAAGAAACCGATGGCTATCGTGCAGTGCAAGTCACTGTCGGCGAGCGTCGCGCTTCGCGCGTAACAGCTGCTCAGGCGGGTCACTTCGCCAAAGCAAACGTTGCTGCTGGTCGTACCGTAATGGAATTCCGCCTTGAAGAAGGCGAGTACCAGGCAGGCGATCTGATCAACGCTGAAATCTTCACCGCAGGTCAGATGGTCGATGTGACCGGTCAGTCCAAAGGTAAAGGCTTCCAGGGTACGATCAAGCGTTGGAATTTCCGTGGCCAAGATAACACTCACGGTAACTCCGTTTCCCACCGCGTCCCGGGCTCTATTGGCCAGTGCCAGACTCCTGGTCGTGTATTCAAGGGCAAAAAAATGTCCGGTCATATGGGCGCTGAGCGCGTGACCGTGCAGTCCCTCGAAGTAGTGCGCGTCGACGCTGAACGCAATCTGTTGTTGGTCAAGGGTGCTGTTCCTGGCGCTACTGGCGGCAACCTGGTTGTACGTCCGGCGGCCAAGGCTCGCGGTTAAGGGGAAGCTGACATGCAATTAAATGTAAATGACGCTCAAGCGATCGAAGTTTCCGAACTGACATTCGGCGGCGAGTTCAATGAGACGCTGGTTCACCAAGCAGTCGTGGCCTACATGGCCGGCGGCCGTCAAGGTAGCAAGCAGCAAAAAACCCGTTCCGACGTTCGTGGTGGCGGTAAGCGCCCTTGGCGTCAGAAAGGTACTGGCCGTGCTCGTGCTGGTACTATCCGTAGCCCAATCTGGCGCGGCGGTGGTACTACTTTCGCAGCTCGCCCACAAGATCACTCTCAGAAGCTGAACAAGAAGATGTATCGCGCAGCAATGCGTTCCATCCTTGCTGAGCTGGTGCGTACTGATCGTCTGGTCGTGGTTCAGGACTTCGCTGTTGAAGCGCCGAAAACCAAAGATCTGCTGAACAAACTGACTGGCATGGGTCTGACAGACGTCTTGATCGTGTCTGAAGTTGTTGATCAGAACCTGTACCTGGCTGCTCGTAACCTGCCACACGTTGATGTTCGTGACGTGCAAGGTTCCGATCCAGTTAGTCTGATCGCATACGACAAGGTGTTGATCACCGTGTCGGCCGTGAAGAAATTCGAGGAGCTGCTGGGATGAACCAGGAACGCGTATTTAAAGTTCTGCTTGGCCCGCACGTTTCCGAGAAGGCTACGGTTCTGGCAGACAAGAAAGGCCAGTTCGTTTTCAAGGTTGCTACTGATGCAACCAAGCTGGAAATCAAGAAGGCCGTCGAAAGCCTGTTCAGCGTGAAAGTTGAGCGTGTTACTACCCTGAATGTTCTGGGTAAGAGCAAGCGCACCGCTCGCGGCGTGGGCAAGCGTAATGACTGGAAGAAGGCAGTAATCTCCCTTCAGCCAGGCCAAGATCTCGATTTCAGCAGCAGTGCTGAGTAAGGAAGGGGTGCATCATGGCAATCGTTAAATGCAAACCGACTTCCCCTGGCCGCCGTCATGTGGTCAAGGTGGTCAACCAGGAGCTGCATAAAGGCGCTCCTCACGCACCGCTGCTCGAGAAAAAATCGAAGTCTGGTGGTCGTAACAATAATGGCCGTATTACCACTCGTCACATCGGTGGTGGTCATAAACAGCATTA
This sequence comes from Pseudomonas helleri, assembly GCF_009600315.1. Classification (GTDB taxonomy): domain Bacteria; phylum Pseudomonadota; class Gammaproteobacteria; order Pseudomonadales; family Pseudomonadaceae; genus Aquipseudomonas; species Aquipseudomonas helleri_A. The sequence continues at coordinate 21,909 of NZ_WIWC01000026.1, forward strand.
CCGTATGGTCGACTTCCGTCGCAACGACAAAGATGGCATTCCAGCCACTGTTGAGCGTATCGAATACGATCCAAACCGTACTGCTCACATTGCTCTTATGTTGTACGCAGACGGCGAACGCCGTTACATCATCGCCCCTAAAGGCGTGAGCGCTGGCGACCAGCTGATCTCGGGTGCTTTGGCTCCGATCAAGCCAGGCAACCAGTTGCAACTGCGCAGCATTCCAGTTGGTAGCACCGTACACGGCATCGAATTGAAGCCGGGCAAAGGCGCACAGATCGCTCGTTCCGCTGGTGCTTCGGCTCAGCTGGTCGCTCGTGATGGTGTCTACGTGACCCTGCGTCTGCGTTCCGGTGAAATGCGTAAAGTATTGGCTGAATGCCGTGCAACGCTGGGCGAAGTCTCGAACTCCGAGCACAGCCTGCGTTCGCTGGGTAAAGCTGGTGCCAAACGCTGGCGTGGCGTTCGCCCAACCGTTCGTGGTGTTGCCATGAACCCGGTTGACCACCCACATGGTGGTGGTGAAGGTCGTACCTCTGGTGGTCGTCATCCGGTATCGCCATGGGGCTTCCCGACTAAGGGCGCGAAGACTCGTGGTAATAAGCGTACCGACAAAATGATCGTCCGTCGTCGCAAGTAAATAGAGGGATACGACAGTGCCACGTTCTCTGAAAAAAGGTCCTTTTATTGATCTTCACCTACTGAAGAAGATCGAAGTGGCGGCGGAAAAGAACGATCGCAAACCGGTGAAAACCTGGTCGCGTCGTTCGATGATCCTGCCACAAATGGTCGGTCTGACCATCGCTGTGCATAACGGTCGTCTTCATGTCCCAGTTCTCGTGAACGAAGACATGGTTGGCCATAAACTAGGCGAGTTTGCCGGTACCCGCACTTATCGTGGGCACGTGGCAGACAAGAAAGCCAAGCGTTAAGGGGTAAGGAACGATGGAAGTAGCCGCTAAGTTGTCGGGCGCTCGAATCTCCGCCCAGAAAGCCCGCTTGGTCGCCGACCAGATCCGCGGGAAGAAGGTGGGCGAAGCGCTCAACCTGTTGGCTTTCAGCAACAAGAAAGCCGCCGAGATCATCAAGAAAGTGCTGGAGTCGGCCGTAGCCAACGCCGAGCATAACGAAGGCGCAGACGTTGACGACCTTAAAGTCGCTACCGTTTTCGTCAACGAAGGGCGTTCGCTGAAGCGCATCATGCCGCGTGCCAAAGGCCGCGCTGATCGCATCGTCAAGCGGTCTTGCCATATCACTGTCAAGGTTGCTGACAAGTAACGGAGTCGAAGAGATGGGTCAGAAAGTACATCCCATTGGCATTCGCCTGGGAATCGTCAAGGAGCACACCTCCGTCTGGTACGCAGACGGTCGGACTTATGCGGACTACTTGTTCGCAGATCTGAAGGTGCGTGAATACCTCCAAGACAAACTAAAAAGCGCGTCCGTAAGCCGTATCGATATCCATCGTCCGGCCCAAACTGCACGCATCACCATCCACACCGCTCGTCCAGGTATTGTTATCGGGAAGAAAGGTGAAGATGTTGAGAAACTGCGTCAGGACCTGACCAAGCAAATGGGTGTGCCTGTGCACATCAATATCGAAGAGATCCGCAAGCCGGAACTCGACGGTATGCTGGTTGCGCAGAGCGTAGCTCAGCAGCTGGAGCGTCGTGTAATGTTCCGTCGCGCGATGAAACGCGCTGTACAGAACGCTATGCGCATTGGTGCCAAAGGCATCAAAATCCAAGTGAGCGGTCGTCTCGGCGGTGCTGAAATTGCACGTACTGAATGGTATCGCGAAGGTCGTGTGCCATTGCACACCCTGCGTGCCGACATCGACTATGCCAACTACGAAGCTCACACCACTTACGGTGTGATCGGTGTAAAGGTTTGGATCTTCAAAGGCGAAGTAATTGGTGGTCGCCAAGAAGAACTGAAGCCACAAGCACCAGCGCCTCGTAAAAAAGCTGCTAAGTAAGGGGTACGCCAAATGTTACAACCTAAGCGTACGAAGTTCCGCAAGCAGATGACTGGCCACAACCGTGGCTTGGCATTGCGCGGTAGCAAAGTCAGCTTCGGCGAATATGCGCTGAAGTCTGTTGCTCGTGGTCGTCTCACCGCTCGTCAGATCGAGTCAGCGCGTCGTGCACTGACCCGTCACGTTAAACGTGGCGGCAAGATCTGGATCCGTGTATTCCCGGACAAGCCTGTAACCAAAAAGCCACTCGAAGTTCGGATGGGTAAAGGTAAGGGTAACGTGGAATATTGGGTTGCCCAGATTCAGCCAGGCAAAGTCCTGTATGAAATCGAGGGTGTTACTGAAGAGCTGGCGCGTGAGGCTTTCGCCCTGGCTGCTGCAAAGCTGCCGCTCGCCACCTCCTTTGTTAAACGGACGGTGATGTGATGAAAGCGAATGAACTTCGTGAAAAATCCGCACAGCAGCTGAACGAGCAACTGCTCGGCTTGCTGCGCGACCAGTTCAATCTGCGTATGCAGAAAGCAACTGGCCAGTTGGGGCAGTCGCATCTGCTCTCGCAAGTTAAGCGTGACATTGCTCGCGTGAAGACTGTGCTCAAACAGCAGGCAGGTAAGTAATCATGGCTGAAGCCGAAAAAACTGTCCGTACGCTGACTGGCCGTGTTGTCAGCGACAAGATGGACAAAACCATCACCGTTCTGATTGAGCGTCGCGTTAAGCACCCGATCTACGGTAAATACGTTAAGCGTTCGACTAAGCTGCACGCGCACGACGAAACCAATCAGTGCCACATCGGCGACAAAGTCACTATTCGTGAAACTCGTCCGCTGGCCAAGACTAAGTCTTGGGCATTGGTTGATGTTCTCGAACGCGCTGTGGAAGTCTAAGGACTAGGGGTCGGAGAAATTATATGATTCAGACTCAATCCATGCTCGATGTGGCCGATAACAGCGGCGCACGCCGCGTTATGTGCATCAAGGTGCTGGGTGGCTCCCATCGTCGTTACGCTGGTATCGGTGACATCATCAAAGTTACCGTGAAGGAAGCAATTCCTCGCGGTAAGGTGAAAAAAGGCCAAGTGATGACTGCTGTTGTAGTCCGCACTCGTCACGGCGTACGTCGTGCTGATGGCTCTATTATCCGCTTTGATGGCAACGCTGCTGTTCTTCTGAACAACAAGCAAGAGCCGATCGGCACCCGTATCTTTGGGCCAGTGACCCGTGAACTTCGTACTGAGAAGTTCATGAAGATCGTCTCGCTCGCCCCAGAAGTGCTGTAAGGAGATCCGACATGCAAAAGATTCGTCGTGACGACGAGATCATCGTGATCGCCGGCAAAGACAAAGGTAAGCGCGGTAAGGTGCTTAAGGTTCTCGCTAACAACCGTTTGGTTATTGGTGGTCTGAACCTGGTTAAGCGTCATACCAAGCCTAACCCGATGTCGGGCGTACAAGGCGGTATCGTCGAGAAAGAAGCTCCACTGGACGCTTCTAACGTGGCCATTTTCAACGGCGAAACCAACAAAGCAGATCGCGTTGGTTTCAAAGTAGAAGAAGGCAAAAAAATTCGTGTCTTCAAGTCGACCCAAAAAGCGGTTGATGCTTGAACACTGCTAGGTAGATGAGACCATGGCACGACTAAAAGAGATTTACCGGAAGGAAATCGCTCCGAAACTTAAGGAAGAACTTAAGCTTTCGAACGTGATGGAAGTTCCGCGCGTTACCAAAATCACCCTGAACATGGGTTTGGGCGAAGCGATCGGTGACAAAAAAGTCATCGAGCACGCTGTAGCTGATTTGGAAAAAATCACGGGTCAAAAATGTGTAGTGACCTACGCTCGCAAGTCCATCGCAGGCTTTAAAGTTCGCGAAGGCTGGCCGATCGGCGTTAAGGTTACTCTGCGCCGTGAGCGTATGTATGAATTCCTGGATCGTCTGCTGTCGATCTCCCTGCCTCGGGTACGCGACTTCCGCGGCCTGAATGCCAAGTCCTTCGATGGTCGTGGTAACTACAGCATGGGCGTTAAAGAGCAGATCATCTTCCCGGAAATCGACTACGACAAAATCGATGCCCTCCGCGGTCTGGACATTACCCTGACCACCACTGCTCGGACAGATGATGAAGGTCGCGCCTTGCTGCGTGCTTTCAAATTCCCGTTCCGCAACTGATTGGAGTAGGACCATGGCTAAGATGAGCATGAAAAACCGCGAGCTGAAACGTCAGCTCACGGTTGCCAAGTTCGCCAAGAAGCGTGCTGAGCTGAAAGCTATCATCGTGGATCTGAACGCAAGTCCAGAAGCCCGTTGGGAAGCTCAAGTTGCTCTGCAAAAGCAGCCACGTGACGCAAGCGCTGCGCGCATGCGTAACCGCTGCCGTCTGACTGGTCGTCCGCATGGTGTTTACCGCAAGTTCGGCCTGGGCCGTAACAAATTGCGTGAAGCAGCAATGCGTGGCGACGTACCAGGTCTGGTTAAAGCCAGCTGGTAAGGCGCACAGGCAAAGTTGCCGCTGTCGGGGTCTAAAGATCCTGACAGCCGGTGACCTTGAATATGAATCAAGCCCCTATTGGGGCTTGATTCATTTCTGACGTGTGTCTAGAATGACCGGCTCGCCTGAGCCCGTGCTTTTTGAGCATTGAGTACTCGGCGAAAGTTGTAGCCGCAAGGCTAATTTTTTTTGTATCAGGAGCATCTAGCCCATGAGTATGCAGGACCCGTTAGCGGACATGCTAACTCGAATCCGTAATGCCCAGATGGCTGAAAAGTCCGTCGTAAGCATGCCGTCTTCCACGTTGAAGGTAGCTGTAGCCAAAGTTCTTAAAGACGAAGGTTACATCGCGGATTATCAGATCAGCAGCGAAACAAAACCTCTGCTGTCTATCGAGCTGAAGTACTTCGAAGGCCGTCCGGTTATCGAAGAAGTTAAGCGCGTTAGCCGTCCAGGCCTGCGTCAGTACAAGTCCTCCGATGATCTGCCGAAAGTTCGTGGCGGTCTTGGTGTGTCTATCGTCTCCACCAACAAAGGTGTGATGACGGATCGTGCTGCGCGCGCTGCCGGTGTCGGCGGCGAAGTTCTTTGCACTGTGTTCTAAGGGGGGATAAGCATGTCACGCGTCGCTAAGAACCCCGTTAAGCTGCCAGCTGGTGTCGAAGTAAAATTCGCCGGCCAACAGCTTTCGGTGAAGGGTGCCAAGGGCACTCTAGAACTGAACATCCATTCGTCCGTTGAAATTGTTGAAGAAGCTGGTGAGCTGCGTTTCGCTGCTCGCAATGGCGATCAACAAACACGTGCAATGGCTGGTACCACTCGTGCGTTGGTAAACAACATGGTCCAAGGCGTAAGCCAAGGCTTCGAGCGCAAGCTCCAGCTGGTCGGTGTTGGTTACAAAGCGCAAGCAAAAGGCACAGTGCTGAACCTGGCTCTTGGCTTCTCGCACCCAGTGGATTACGAATTGCCGGAAGGCATCACCGCTGAGACCCCAAGCCAAACCGACATCCTGATCAAGGGTATCGATAAGCAACTGGTAGGTCAGGTGGCCGCTGAGATCCGCGGTTTCCGTCCACCAGAGCCTTATAAAGGTAAGGGTGTACGTTACGCGGACGAAGTCGTCCGTCGTAAAGAAGCCAAGAAGAAGTAGGGCATAGCAAATGACCGACAAAAAAGTTACTCGACTGCGTCGCGCTCGCAAAGCACGTCTGAAAATGCACGAACTCGAAGTCGTGCGTCTCTGCGTGTTCCGCTCGTCTCAGCATATATACGCCCAGGTCATCTCGGCCGACGGCAGCAAAGTCCTGGCAAGCGCCTCGACTTTGGACAAAGAACTGCGTGATGGTGCCACTGGCAACATCGACGCGGCCACAAAGGTTGGCCAGCTGGTCGCTACGCGTGCAAAAGCCGCTGGCGTCTCGCAGGTGGCTTTCGACCGCTCTGGCTTCAAGTACCACGGCCGCGTGAAAGCGCTGGCTGAGGCTGCTCGTGAAGCTGGGCTGGAGTTCTAAGTTATGTCAAATAACGACCAAAAGCGCGACGAAGGCTACATTGAGAAGCTGGTTCAAGTTAACCGCGTAGCCAAAACCGTTAAAGGCGGCCGTATCTTCACTTTCACCGCGTTGACCGTGGTTGGTGATGGTAAAGGGCGTGTTGGCTTCGGCCGTGGCAAGTCACGTGAAGTGCCTGCTGCGATCCAGAAGGCAATGGAAGCTGCTCGCCGCAACATGATTCAAGTGGACCTGAACGGTACCACTCTGCAGTACGCCATGAAATCCGCCCACGGCGCTTCCAAGGTTTACATGCAGCCTGCTTCTGAAGGTACCGGTATCATCGCTGGCGGCGCTATGCGTGCTGTCCTCGAAGTTGCTGGTGTTCAGAACGTACTGGCCAAGTGCTACGGCTCGACTAACCCGGTAAACGTGGTTCACGCCACTTTCAAAGGTTTGAAAGCTATGCAATCTCCTGAGTCTATTGCCGCTAAGCGTGGCAAAAGCGTTAAGGAGATCTTCTGATCATGGCTACCGTTAAAGTAACGCTGATCAAAAGCATGACCGGCCGCATCCCTAATCACAAACTGTGCATTAAGGGTCTGGGTCTGCGTCGCATCGGTCACACTGTAGAAGTACTTGATACTCCCGAGAATCGCGGGATGATCAACAAGGCTTACTACATGCTGCGTGTAGAGGGTTAATCGATGAAACTCAATGATCTGAGTCCAGCGCCGGGTTCCCGTCGCGAAAAGCATCGTCCGGGCCGTGGTATCGGTAGTGGTTTGGGTAAGACTGGTGGCCGTGGTCACAAAGGTCAGTCCTCCCGCTCCGGTGGCACTATTGCTCCAGGCTTTGAAGGCGGTCAACAGCCGCTGCATCGCCGTCTGCCTAAGTTCGGTTTCGTTTCCCTGAAAGCCATGGATCGCGCAGAAGTGCGTTTGTCCGAACTGGCTAAAGTGGAAGGCGATATCGTTACTGTGCAGACCCTGAAAGATGCCAACGTGATCAACGTCAACGTACTGCGTGTGAAAATCATGCTGTCCGGTGAAGTGACTCGCGCTGTCACAATCGGCAAGGGAATCGGCGCCACCAAAGGTGCGCGTTCGGCTATCGAAGCAGCTGGCGGCAAGTTCGAGGAATAAATGGCTAAGCAAGGTGCTCTCTCAGCGCTCAGCAAAGGCGGGTTGTCCGAGCTCTGGGCTCGTCTGCGTTTTCTATTCTTGGCGATTATCGTCTACCGAATAGGCGCACACATCCCAGTTCCAGGTATCAACCCGGACCGGCTGGCGGACCTGTTTCGACAGAATGAGGGGACCATACTTAGCTTGTTCAACATGTTTTCCGGCGGTGCGCTGGAGCGGATGAGTATTTTTGCGCTGGGGATCATGCCGTACATTTCGGCATCGATCATCATGCAGCTTATGTCCGCTGTCAGCCCACAACTGGAGCAGTTGAAGAAGGAAGGTGAAGCTGGTCGTCGCAAGATAAGCCAGTACACCCGCTACCTCACTGTCGCTCTTGCTCTTGTCCAAGCCATTGGCATGTCCATTGGTTTGGCAGGGCAGGGCGTCGCGTTCACTGGTGATCTAGGCTTCCATTTCGTTGCAGTTACCACGTTTGTGGCCGGTGCAATGTTCATGATGTGGCTGGGTGAGCAGATTACTGAACGCGGAGTTGGCAACGGTATCTCGATGTTGATTTTTTCGGGTATCGTCGCCGGTCTTCCGAGAGCAATTGGGCAGTCTTTCGAGTCTGCGCGTCAGGGTGATATCAATATCTTCGCTCTGGTTGCTATCGGTTTGCTGGCAGTAGCGATTATCGGTTTTGTGGTGTTCATTGAGCGTGGTCAGCGTCGTATTGCTGTTCACTACGCCAAGCGTCAGCAGGGCCGTAAGGTGTTTGCTGCACAGACGAGCCACCTACCGCTGAAAGTGAATATGGCCGGTGTTATTCCGGCTATTTTTGCGAGCAGCATTTTGCTGTTCCCGGCTTCGCTGGGTGCCTGGTTTGGTCAGTCTGAAGGTATGGGCTGGTTGCAGGACATCTCGCAGTCGATCGCTCCTGGTCAGCCGTTGAATATTCTGCTGTTTAGTGCAGGGATTATTTTCTTCTGCTTCTTCTATACGGCGTTGATGTTCAATCCGAAAGACGTAGCGGAAAACCTGAAGAAGTCCGGTGCCTTTATTCCGGGTATCCGTCCAGGTGAGCAGTCGGCACGCTATATTGATGGCGTTTTGACTCGTTTGACTCTGTTCGGTGCTCTTTATATGACGGCCGTGTGCTTGTTGCCCCAGTTCCTGGTGGTTGCAGCAAACGTTCCGTTCTACCTTGGCGGGACCTCGTTGCTGATCGTTGTCGTGGTTGTTATGGACTTCATGTCCCAAGTACAATCGCACCTCGTTTCACACCAGTACGAATCCCTGATGAAGAAAGCCAACCTGAAGGGCTACGGCAGCGGAATGCTTCGCTGAAGTGTCCATAAGGTGATAGGAGTTGGTGATGAAAGTTCGTGCATCGGTGAAAAAGCTGTGCCGTAACTGCAAGATTATTCGCCGCGAAGGTGTTGTTCGAGTAATTTGCAGCGCGGAACCACGTCACAAACAGCGCCAAGGCTGAGTGTGATCTGTTTGAAGCCCAGCAGCTAGTGCGCTGCTGGGTTGATTATTTGTTATTACAGCGATATTATCTCGCGCCCTATTTCTTGGCTTCCGGGGCGTAGGTAGCTGTCAATTGGAGTCCCACTGAATGGCCCGTATTGCAGGCGTTAACATTCCAGATAACAAGCACACTGTTATCTCGCTGACCTACATCTATGGTGTTGGTCGCACTACCTCACAGAAAATCTGTGCGGATGCTGGTGTAAACCCAGCCGCTAAGATCAAGGATCTGAGCGACGAGCAGATTGAGTTGCTGCGTGGCGAAGTGGCGAAGTTCACCACTGAAGGTGACCTGCGTCGTGAAGTCAACATGAAAATCAAACGCTTGATGGACTTGGGCTGCTACCGCGGTCTGCGCCATCGTCGTGGTCTTCCAGTACGCGGTCAGCGTACCAAGACCAACGCGCGTACTCGCAAAGGTCCGCGTAAGCCGATCCGCAAGTAATCGCACCAGCGAATCGACAGGAATTTAGTCATGGCAAAACCTGCTGCTCGTCCTCGTAAGAAAATTAAAAAGACAGTGGTTGATGGCATCGCCCACATCCACGCGTCTTTCAACAACACCATCGTGACCATCACCGACCGTCAGGGTAATGCGCTTTCTTGGGCAACCTCCGGTGGTTCGGGTTTCCGCGGTTCTCGCAAGTCCACCCCGTTCGCTGCTCAAGTAGCTGCTGAACGTGCTGGTCAAGCTGCGCTGGAATATGGCCTGAAAAACCTTGACGTTAACGTTAAGGGCCCAGGTCCAGGTCGTGAGTCCGCTGTCCGTGCTTTGAACGGCTGTGGCTATAAGATCGCCAGCATCACCGACGTGACGCCTATCCCGCACAACGGGTGCCGTCCGCCGAAGAAGCGCCGCGTGTAATCCAGGAGACTGTAAAGAATGGCTCGTTACATTGGTCCAAAATGCAAACTGGCACGTCGTGAAGGCACCGATCTCTTCCTGAAGAGTGGTGTGCGCGCTATCGAATCGAAGTGCAATATTGAAGCTGCTCCAGGCATCCACGGCCAACGCCGCGGTCGCCAATCCGACTACGGTACCCAACTGCGTGAAAAGCAGAAGGTCCGTCGTATCTACGGCGTTCTCGAGCGTCAGTTCAGCGGCTACTACAAACAAGCTGCTGGCAAAAAAGGTGCAACCGGTGAAAACCTGCTGCAACTGCTCGAATGCCGCCTGGATAACGTCGTATACCGTATGGGTTTCGGTTCTACTCGTGCCGAATCTCGTCAGTTGGTATCGCACAAGTCGATCAGCGTTAACGGTCAAACCGTAAACGTTCCGTCCTACCAGGTTCGTGCTGGTGACGTGGTCGCTATCCGCGAGAAAGCAAAGAACCAGCTTCGCATTGTCCAAGCTCTCGATCTGTGTGCCCAACGTGGCCGCGTAGAATGGGTAGAAGTAGACACTGAGAAGAAGTCGGGCGTTTTCAAGAACGTTCCTGCTCGCAGTGATCTGTCCGCCGACATCAACGAAAGCCTGATTGTCGAGCTCTACTCCAAGTAAGGGCTAGAAAATAGGTGCATCCATGCAGATTTCGGTAAATGAGTTCCTGACACCTCGCCATATTGATGTGCAAGTTGTCAGTCCAACCCGCGCTAAAATCACTCTCGAGCCTCTCGAGCGTGGTTTTGGCCACACCCTGGGCAACGCGCTGCGACGCATCCTGTTGTCCTCAATGCCAGGCTGTGCAGTAGTCGAGGCCGAGATTGATGGTGTGCTCCACGAGTACAGCGCCATCGAAGGTGTACAGGAAGACGTAATTGAAATCCTGTTGAACCTTAAAGGTCTGGCTATCAAGCTGCACGGCCGTGACGAAGTTACGCTGACCTTGTCGAAGAAGGGTTCGGGGGTGGTTACCGCTGCCGATATTCAGCTGGATCATGATGTCGAGATCGTTAATCCCGATCACGTAATCGCCAACCTGGCGTCTAACGGCGCCTTGAACATGAAGCTCACCGTAGCTCGTGGTCGTGGTTATGAACCAGCAGACTCGCGTCAGAGCGATGAAGATGAAAGCCGCAGCATTGGTCGCTTGCAGCTTGACTCTTCGTTCAGCCCGGTTCGCCGTATCGCATACGTGGTGGAAAACGCCCGTGTCGAGCAGCGTACTAACCTGGACAAGCTGGTTATTGATCTGGAGACCAACGGTACACTGGATCCTGAAGAGGCTATTCGTCGTGCTGCAACCATCCTGCAACAGCAGTTGGCTGCATTCGTCGACCTCAAAGGTGACAGCGAGCCAGTGGTTATCGAACAGGAAGACGAGATCGATCCGATCCTGCTTCGTCCGGTTGACGATCTGGAACTGACCGTGCGTTCGGCCAACTGCCTTAAGGCGGAGAACATTTACTACATCGGTGACCTGATTCAGCGCACCGAAGTAGAACTGTTGAAGACTCCGAACCTGGGCAAGAAATCCTTGACTGAAATCAAGGACGTTCTGGCCTCCCGTGGTCTGTCCCTCGGCATGCGCCTCGACAACTGGCCGCCTGCAAGTCTTAAGAAGGACGACAAGGCGACTGCCTGATCGTCGTAATCACCGAACGTTGTGTTTGGTAAGGAATGAACCATGCGTCATCGTAAAAGTGGTCGTCACCTGAGCCGCACTAGCTCGCACCGCAAGGCTATGTTTCAAAACATGGCAGTGTCGTTGTTCGAGCACGAGCTGATCAAAACGACTCTGCCGAAAGCCAAAGAATTGCGTCGCGTTGCTGAGCCGCTGATTACTCTGGCCAAGATTGATTCTGTTGCTAACCGCCGTCTGGCTTTCGACCGTACTCGTTCGAAAGCTATGGTTGGTAAGCTGTTCAACGATCTGGGCAAGCGTTATGCAACTCGTGAGGGTGGCTACCTGCGCATCCTTAAGTGCGGTTTCCGCGCTGGCGACAACGCGCCTATGGCGTACGTCGAGTTGGTTGATCGTCCAGTTGGCGGTGAAGCTGTATCCGCTGAGTAAGACGTCAGTCTCTACAGAGAACCGGGCCTAGTGCCCGGTTTTTTGTGCGCGTCATTTTGCGATTGGTATTTTCTATCGGTCATCTAAGATCAATGCATTTGCCCGCATAGGGATCATGGTCAATACTCGTCCTCAGCCGATTAGCCGGCAGCATCAAGACTGACTGAGGAAGGATTAGCATGAGCCAGACCAAAACGCTTACGACCGCCAGCGGCGCCCCTGTTGCTGACAACCAGAACTCCCGATCGGCTGGGCCACGTGGCCCGCTGTTGCTCGATGATTTTCATCTGATTGAAAAACTCGCGCACTTCAACCGCGAAAATATTCCCGAGCGTCGCGTGCACGCAAAAGGTTCAGGGGCCCATGGCACCTTTACCCTGACCCGTGATATTGCCCAGTACACCTGTGCCAAGCTGTTCGATACAGTTGGCAAGCAAACGCCCACCTTTATGCGTTTTTCCACCGTAGGTGGCGAGCGCGGCTCCGCTGATACCGAGCGCGACCCGCGTGGTTTTGCGATCAAGTTCTACACCGAAGAAGGGAACTGGGACATCGTGGGCAACAACACCCCGGTGTTTTTCATCCGTGACCCGCTTAAATTTCCTGACTTTATCCACACTCAAAAACGTCTGCCGCAAAGCAACCTGAAAAGTGCGCAAATGATGTGGGACTTCTGGTCGCACTCTCCAGAGTCACTGCACCAGGTCACCATCCTGTTTTCCGATCGCGGAATACCTGATGGCTACCGCCACATGCACGGTTTCGGTAGCCACACCTATAGCTTGATCAATGCAGCGGGTGAGCGGCACTGGGTGAAATGGCACTACAAGACCAAGCAAGGCATTAAAAACCTGCCACCTGCTGAAGCTGCACGTCTAGCAGGTACCGATCCCGATTATGCACAGCGCGACTTGTTTGAAGCGATTGAGCGCGGTGATTTCCCTAAGTGGCGTGTCTGCATGCAAGTCATGACTGAAGCGCAAGCCGCGTCCCATCATGACAACCCATTCGATGTCACCAAAACCTGGTCGCAAAAAGACTTTCCGCTGATCGAAATTGGTGAGTTGGAGTTAAATCGCAACCCGTTGAACTATTTTGCTGAAGTTGAGCAGGCGGCATTCGGCCCAAGCAACATGATTCCCGGTGTGGGCCTGTCGCCAGACCGTATGCTGCAAGGACGGGTGTTCGCTTATGCGGATGCGCATCGCTACCGTGTGGGTACCAACCATCAGCATTTGCCGGTCAACGCACCACGTGTGCCTGTGCACACCTATCAGCGCGATGGATCGATGGCTTACGGTAACAACGGCGGCGCTGCACCGAACTATGAGCCTAACAGCTACGCCGATGCACCCAAGCAGGCGCCTCAATTTGCAGAGCCACCGCTGGCACTCAGTGGTGCAGCCGATCGTTACGACCACCGTGTCGACTCGGACTACTACAGCTATGCCGGTGCTCTGTTCCGGTTAATGAGTGACGAGCAGAAGGCCCTGCTGATCAACAACATCGCAGGCACCATGGCCGATGTTTCAAGTGATGTCGTCGAGCGTCAGTTGCAGCATTTTTACAATGCCGACCAGGCCTACGGTGAAGGCGTCGCCAAAGCGCTGGGCGTAACTGGGAACTAACTCTAAGTGAGAAGCAGAACCGCCCTCAATTGGGCGGTTTTTTGCGTTATTTAGGCTCATTTTCTATGCGTAATCGCTGTTTTATTGCGATTGATCCGTGACCTCTTGGTCGGCTTGGTTCAAACTACAGGCTTTCAAGCAGGGAGATGTGCGGCGATGCAAGGGCACCCGGACGTAATCGATTACCTCAACACGTTGCTCACCGGTGAGCTGGCTGCACGTGACCAATACTTTGTCCATTCCCGCATGTACGAGGATTGGGGCTTCACTAAGCTTTACGAGCGTATCAACCATGAAATGGAAGAAGAGGCACAACACGCTGATGCGTTGATGCGCCGGATTCTGATGCTCGAGGGTACGCCGCGCATGCGTCCCGATGATCTGGACGTAGGCACTACAGTGCCCGAGATGTTCGCCGCTGACCTGCGCCTTGAATACAAAGTGCGCGCAGCACTCTGTAAAGGCATTGCGTTATGTGAGCTGCACAAAGACTACGTCAGCCGAGACATGCTGCGTATTCAACTGGCAGACACTGAAGAAGACCATACCTACTGGCTGGAAAAACAGCTGGGCCTGATCAAGTCGATTGGTCTGCAGAACTACCTACAATCGCAGTTCTGATCGGCATAAGCCTCAACAAAAAGCCCCTGACATCTCTCGATGGCAGGGGCTTTTTCGTACCGCAATTTAAGCCTTGTCGCGAATCAACAGTGGCTTGAGGTAGAAGCCCGTATGCGACTGCTTCATCTCAGCTACTTCTTCAGGTGTCCCGGTGGCAATAATCTGCCCACCCTTGGAGCCGCCTTCCGGGCCTAGATCGACCAGCCAGTCAGCTGTTTTGATCACATCCAGATTGTGCTCGATCACCACCACCGTATTACCGTGATCACGCAAACGATGCAGCACATCCAGCAACTGTTGGATATCAGCAAAGTGCAGGCCGGTTGTGGGTTCATCGAGGATGTACAGCGTTTTGCCGGTATCACGCTTGGACAGTTCACGAGACAGCTTCACCCGTTGCGCCTCACCGCCTGACAGCGTTGTGGCGGATTGCCCCAGCTTGATATACGACAAACCTACGTCCATCAGCGTTTGCAGCTTACGCGCGAGCGCAGGCACGGCATCGAAGAACACACGGGCTTCTTCGATTGTCATCTCGAGCACTTCGTGGATGCTCTTGCCCTTGTATTTTATTTCAAGGGTTTCGCGGTTGTAGCGTTTGCTCTTGCACACATCACAAGGCACATAGATGTCAGGCAGAAAGTGCATTTCCACCTTGATCAAACCATCACCCTGGCATGCTTCACAGCGTCCGCCCTTCACATTGAAGGAAAAGCGCCCTGGGCCGTAGCCCCGCGACCGTGACTCAGGCACGCCTGAAAACAATTCACGGATCGGGGTAAACAGGCCGGTATAGGTCGCCGGGTTGGAGCGGGGTGTGCGCCCAATCGGGCTTTGATCAATGTCGACAACCTTGTCCAGATGCTCCAGACCTTTAATGCTGTCGTGTGCAGCGGCTTCCAACGTAGTAGCGCCATTCAAGGCGGTAGCGCTTAGCGGGTAAAGCGTGTTGTTGATCAGCGTGGATTTGCCCGACCCTGACACGCCAGTGACACAGGTCAGCAGGCCAATCGGGATTTCAAGATCCACATTGCGCAGGTTGTTGCCGCGCGCACCTTTGAGTGAAAGCGTCAGCTTTTTGTTGCGCGGTGTGCGTTTGGCTGGCACGGCGATTTTCACACGGCCAGACAAATATTTGCCTGTCAGCGAGTCAGGATGCGCCATCACTTCTGCTGGCGTGCCTTGTGCAACGATATGGCCGCCATGAACGCCAGCACCTGGGCCAATATCGACCACGTAGTCCGCCAGGCGAATAGCGTCTTCATCGTGTTCAACCACAATCACGGTGTTGCCGATATCGCGCAGATGTTTGAGGGTGCCCAGCAAGCGATCATTGTCGCGCTGATGCAGCCCAATCGAGGGCTCATCGAGAATGTACAACACGCCCACCAGCCCCGCGCCGATCTGGCTGGCCAGACGAATTCGTTGTGCTTCACCGCCGGACAATGTATCGGCGCTGCGATCCAGCGACAGATAATCAAGGCCCACATTCACAAGGAACTGGAGACGCTCGCGGATCTCCTTAAGGATTTTGTCCGCGATTTCACCGCGCCGTCCAGTAAGGCTAAGCGTGCTGAAATATTCGGTCGCATCGCCAATCGGCATGCTGGTTACGGCAGGCAGTGTTTTCTCGCCCACCCAGACGTGACGGGACTCGCGACGTAAGCGAGTACCACGGCAATCAGGGCAAGACTGGGTGCTCAAAAACTTCGCCAGCTCTTCACGCACGGTGGCCGACTCGGTTTCACGGTAACGCCGCTCAAGATTCGGCACGATGCCTTCAAAAGGATGAGCGCGTTTCACTATGTCGCCGCGATCATTCAGATAGCGAAAATCCACATTCTGCGAGCCGCTGCCATACAAAATGACTTTTTGCTTGTCGGCGGGTAACTCACCAAACGGTACTTCCAGACTGAAATCGTAATGCTTGGCCAGCGCTCCGAGCATCTGGAAGTAGTAAACGTTTCGTCGATCCCAGCCGCGTATGGCGCCCTCTGCAAGCGTCAACTCGCTATTGACCAGTCGCTTGATATCGAAAAACTGCTTTACCCCCAAGCCGTCACAGGTTGGACAGGCACCCGCAGGGTTGTTGAACGAAAATAGTTTGGGCTCCAGCTCACTGATCGCATGACCACAGATAGGGCAAGCGAAGCGTGCAGAGAAGATCATCTCTTCGCCAGGCTCGTCGTCCATCGGGGCGACGAGGGCAATGCCGTCGGCCAGCTTAAGAGCGGTTTCAAACGATTCGGCAAGACGTTGCTGCAAGTCGGCGCGTACTTTAAAGCGGTCAACTACTACATCAATCGTATGTTTTTTCTGCTTGTCGAGTTTGGGCAACTCGTCCAGCTCGCACAACTTGCCGTCAACGCGAGCGCGCACGAACCCCTGAGCACGCAGCTCTTCGAAGACAGAAAGGTGCTCACCCTTACGTTCACGGATCACCGGGGCCAGCAGCATCAATTTGCTGCCCTCAGGCTGCGCCAGCACCAGATCAACCATTTGGCTGACGGTCTGGGCTTCCAGCGGAATGTCGTGATCCGGGCAGCGCGGAATACCGACGCGGGCGTATAGCAAGCGCAGGTAGTCGTAAATTTCAGTGATGGTGCCGACCGTCGAGCGCGGGTTGTGAGAGGTCGACTTCTGTTCGATGGAGATTGCCGGTGACAACCCCTCGATGGTGTCGACGTCAGGTTTTTCCATCATCGAAAGAAATTGTCGGGCATAGGCCGACAGGGACTCGACATAACGGCGCTGGCCTTCGGCGTACAACGTGTCAAACGCCAGGGATGATTTGCCGGAGCCAGACAGTCCGGTGATGACGATCAGTTTGTCCCTTGGCAGGGTCAGGTCGATGTTCTTCAGGTTGTGGGTTCGTGCCCCACGTATCAGGATCTTGTCCACTGCGGCCTCGCTTGGCGGGCATTACGTAAACGAATGAGTATACGGTTCTGTGCGAAAAGTGTGCAGGCCCTTAATGGCACGATGTCATTAAAGGCCTTTTATAACTTTTACGTGACAAAGCGTCGCGGCTCTCTCGTGTGTGTGCTGTTAACCGATGGGACTGATAGAATCGCCGCCGGTTCACATGAGGTTTATCCATGCACGATCCCCACAGCGAACGCATGAGCAGCGGCGAGACCCGGGCAGCAAGCGGTCTGGCCCTTGTGTTCGCCTTCCGTATGCTTGGCATGTTTATGGTATTGCCGGTGTTGGCGACCTACGGGATGGATCTCGCCGGTGCGACGCCTGCCCTGATTGGCTTGGCAATTGGCGCATATGGTCTGACTCAGGCGCTTTTTCAGATTCCATTCGGTGTCATTTCAGATCGTATCGGTCGCCGACCTGTGATCTACCTTGGCTTGATCGTTTTCGCTCTCGGCAGTGTGCTGGCGGCTAACTCCGACTCGATTTGGGGCGTGATTGCAGGACGAATCCTGCAGGGTGCGGGCGCGATCTCCGCAGCAGTGATGGCGCTGCTCTCTGACCTGACCCGCGAACAGCATCGCACCAAAGCCATGGCCATGATCGGCATGACCATTGGTTTATCGTTTGCTGTCGCGATGGTCGTAGGGCCATTGCTGACCAGCGCATTTGGGTTGTCAGGCCTGTTTCTGGCTACCGCTGCAATGGCGCTGGTGGGTATTGTGATCGTGATGTTCATGGTGCCGCGCTCAACCGGCACCCTGCAGCACCGCGAATCGGGTGTGGCCAAGCAGGCATTGCTGCCAACGCTGCGCCATCCCGACTTGCTGCGACTGGACTTGGGCATCTTTGTATTGCATGCCATGTTGATGTCCAGCTTTATTGCTTTACCGCTGGCGCTGGTTGAGAAGGCCGGTCTGCCTAAAGAGCAACACTGGTGGGTGTACCTGACCGCGCTGCTGATTTCGTTCTTCGCCATGATCCCGTTCATCATCTATGGCGAAAAGAAACGCAAAATGAAACGAGTTTTGCTCGGCGCCGTGGGTACGTTGATGCTCACTGAGCTATTCTTTTGGCAGTTCGGCGACAGCTTGCGAACATTGGTGATTGGCACTGTGGTGTTTTTTACCGCGTTCAACCTGTTGGAAGCATCACTGCCTTCGCTTATCAGCAAGGTGTCACCGGCAGGCGGCAAGGGCACGGCTATGGGGGTTTATTCCACCAGCCAATTCCTTGGTTCAGCATTGGGCGGCATACTCGGCGGCTGGTTGTTTCAGCATGGCGGTTTGTCGGTTGTGTTCCTGGGAGGCGCAGGTCTGGCTGCACTCTGGCTGGCCTTTGCTGTTACCATGCGCGAACCACCCTATGTAACAAGCCTGCGCTTGCCGTTGTCACCTGAAGCGTTGCGCGAAGCAGGTCTGGCTGAGCGTTTGAAGGCTGTTACGGGCGTTACAGATGCAGTGGTCGTCGCCGAAGAGGCTGCGATTTATATCAAATTGGACACCGAACTATTGGATCGCGCGACACTCGAGCAGTTGGTTAACCCAGCGCCGACGTGCGAAGCCTAGGAGAACGTTATGGCCCGTGGGGTTAACAAAGTTATATTGGTCGGCACATGCGGCCAGGATCCCGAAGTTCGCTACTTGCCTAACGGTAATGCCGTGACCAACCTGAGTCTGGCAACCAGCGAACAATGGACTGACAAACAAACCGGCCAAAAAGTCGAAAAGACTGAATGGCACCGTGTATCGATGTTCGGCAAAGTCGCCGAAATCGCTGGCGAATACCTGCGTAAGGGTTCGCAGGTGTACATCGAAGGCAAACTGCAAACCCGCGAGTGGGAAAAAGACGGTATCAAGCGTTACACCACTGAAATCGTGGTCGACATGCAAGGCACCATGCAACTGCTGGGTGGCCGTCCACAAGGCGACCAACAGAACCAGGGCGGCGGTAACAACTACCAGCAGCCACAGCAGTCCGCTCCGCGTCAGCAGGCTCAACGCCCTGCGCCGCAGCAGCAACAGCAGCAGTCGCGTCCTGCACCGCAACAGCAGGCACCGCAGCCAGCTCCGGATTTCGACAGCTTTGATGACGACATCCCGTTCTAGGTCTTGCCTTGGGCTTAACAGCTTCAGCGTTACCTAAATAGCCCCAAGAGTTCTGCTCTTGGGGCTTTTTGTTTGCCTCAAAAATAATCCCCGTAAACGGGGATTATTTTTTACATAAACACAACCAGCCGTTTATTTTTCAGCGCTGTCCGGTAATGCATAAGCAATGATGTAATCACCTACGTCAGGGGAGTGGCTCATGCCCCCTGCAGAGATCACCACGTATTGTTTGCCGGTAACCGGTGATTTGTAGATCAGCGGTGCGGCGACTGCACCGACAGGCAAGCGGGCTTTCCACACTTCTTTACCGGTTGCCGAGTCGAGCGCACGCAGGTAGTAGTCTTGAGTCCCTGCAAAGAACACCAGGCCTGAGGCTGTTGAGGTTGGACCACCCAGTGTTGGCATGCCCAGCGGTATCGGCATGTGGGTTTTAATTCCCATAGGGCCGGTATCCTGGACGGTGCCCATAGGCACTTGCCACACCAGTTTCTGGGTATTGAGATCAATCGCACTCATGCTGCCGAACGGGGGTGTATTGCACGGCACGCCCAGTGGCGATTGCAGAATGTCGATTCTCACGCCGCCATAGATACCGGCGACTTGTGGGCGAATGGTTCCCATGAAACCGGGCACTTCGTCAGTCGATACTTTGAACTTGCTGGTGTCTTCCTTCGTCACCAGCGACATCCGCAGGGGCACACGCATGTCATTAACAAACATCATGCCTGTATTTTCGTCGATGGAAATGCCCCCCCAGTTCATGCCGCCCAACAAGCCTGGCCATTCGATGTACGGTTTCTCGGACGGAGGTGTAAACGGGCCTACGTAAACGGAGTCCTTGAACATGATCCGGCAGTACAGTTGATCGAAAGTCGTCACGCCCCACATGGACTTCTCAGTCAGTGGCTCAACACCAATAGTTGGCATTCCGATCGAAAACGGTTGAGTCGGTGACAGGTGCTCGCCTTCAGCAGCAGGTGAGGTTGGAACCGGACGTTCTTCAACTTCGGTAACAGGTTTACCTGTACGACGGTCCAGAACAAAAATATTGCCTGTTTTGCTGGTCTGGATCAAAACCGGCGTTTTCTCGCCGTCAGCGTTCTTCCAGTCATACATGACTGGCTGAGAAGGCAGGTCGTAATCCCACACATCGTGATGAACGATCTGGTAAACCCACTTGGCTTTACCGGTCGATGCATCCACAGCTACAACCGCCGAGCCATATTTTTCCTTGGCTGCGTTGCGATCACCGCCCCAGTAGTCCGGTGGGCCATTGCCAGTTGGCAGGTAGACCAGGTTCAACTCTTTATCGTAAGTAGGAATGGTCCATACGTTAGGCGTTTCCAGCGTGAACTGATGGTCGTCGGCAGTAGCGTCCTTACCCTCAGGTGCGCCTATGTCCCATGCCCAGATCAAATCACCGGTCAGCACGTCAAATGCACGCACGGCCCCTGAAGGCTCGCCCGCTACGATGTCACGCACCCAGCCGCCGACCACGGTCAGATGACCCATCACAACCGGCAGAGAGGTTGGGTGATAGCGTTTGCTCTTCTCGGTCGGGCCCATGCCTTTCTTGAGATCGACGTAACCGTTCTCACCAAAGCTCGAACACAGGGCGCCGGTGTGCGCGTCAAGCGCAAACAGACGGGCATCCACCGACGACACCAGAATGCGCTGACGGCATTGTTGGTCGTTGTCGTGCGAAGCCTTGACCTCAGCACTCAGGCTGTCGTCTTTATCGATGTCGTAATAACCCACGCCGCGGCAGGTGACGTGTTCTTCGGTTTTGGCTTTAGGGTCGAACTTCCAGATAGGCGCCCCAGTATCACCATCCAGTGCGGTGATCAGATTCTCCGGTGTGCATGAATACAGC
This sequence comes from Pseudomonas helleri, assembly GCF_009600315.1. Taxonomy (GTDB): domain Bacteria; phylum Pseudomonadota; class Gammaproteobacteria; order Pseudomonadales; family Pseudomonadaceae; genus Aquipseudomonas; species Aquipseudomonas helleri_A. Next base: position 42,631 of record NZ_WIWC01000026.1, read on the forward strand.
ACGTTGCCAATCTGCAACGGCGTGTTTTCGTCTACACCTGCGCCAGCGCCGGTCGTTCTGCGCCCGGTTCTGTATGTCCAGGCGACCTGAAGGTCCTTGACGTTTTCTGGGGTGATCTGTGTGTAAGGCGCAAACCGGGTACCCGATGCGCTGCGACCATAGTATTCCCAATTTTCAGGCGTATCGGCAGTAGGTTGCTTCGGCTCGGATACCTTCGACGCGACCACAGGATTTGAAATCGCACCGTGAGGGTAAAACGCAGCAATAAAGGTGGCGATCAACGCGGCAAACACCGCAAAGCCAAATCGGTTAGCCACGCGCTGAGTAGTCACGGATGTACCCGGGAACGTCGCGCCCACCCACAAACTAAGTGTCAGGATAATGGCTGGAACCACAAGGCGTGGCAGCAGTTCCCAATAACTGAACTGACCTACCTCATAAAATGCCCAGACGCATGTAGCAAGGAATATAAGTGCCGAAAATATAATGCTGAAACGTTTACGCCATAACAATAACGGGGCTAGTACCAAATAAGCCAACCCGGCTATTAGATAATAACTTGATCCGTCCAGAGCCAATAACAAGACCCCGCCGTATATCAATGTCAGTGCAACAGCAAAAACGAAGAGAGATAATACTATTCTCGCGAGCGAGCTTATTGCCCGTCTTTTAGTGGGTGATTGATGGTCATCCGTCATTTTCATGAATGCTCTATGGGTGAATACAAAACTGTTCGTCGTCGGTGCGAACAGCCCGGCCGAATGATTGATTCGGACGTAAATGGTTGGGCGTAAATCCTCTGGTACCTCGTCATTCAGGCATTAAAGCGCTGAAAACAAGGCCGTTACCCGGTGAGTCGGTTGCTGAATGCGCAGTTGCATGCAAAGGACTGAAGGTTCTACGAAACCTGGAGCGCAGCATCAGTGCTCTATAGGGGGGGGTTTATGACTTTGTTTGCGCCCAGCAGGCTTATTTTAATCGGAGGATGTCTCGAATAAATCCAGCGTATTGGAAAACAATATTGATGAAACAGTAACAATCAAGTCGCCATGAGCGACTCAATAGGTGCAGTACGTCATCGGTTCAGGTTCGTGATTGTTAGGCTCTGTACGTAAAGTATTGTCGCAAGCACCGCATAGCGCAGGCCAATGATACCATCGCCGCAAAACTTGTTGCGAGCTTGTCGAAGCGCGTCACGATGCGACGGTTCTCCTTCAGCCAGCCAAACATGCGTTCGATGATGTTGCGCTGCCGATATTTGGGGCGATCAAAAAGTCGAGGCAATCCTGGCTTGGTTTTGCGCTTCATGCTTCGCAACGGAATGACTGGCTGCATGCGATAACGATCACAATACTGGCGCAGCGCTTCAGCGTCGTAACCCTTGTCAGCCAGCAACCAGCGGCAACGCTTGCGTGGGCGACCGCGCAGGCTGGGTATGCAAGCCTGATCGAGTAGCGGTTGGGCATAGGCTATATCGCTGGCTTGTCCGCCTGACAACAGGAAACGCAGAGGCACACCATTGGCGTCGCACAGCATGTGAATCTTGGTCGTCAGGCCACCCCGGCTGCGCCCGAGCGCGTGGTCTTGCGGTTCTTCAAATCCCCTTTTTTCCCGGCACCTGATGAGGCCCGGGTTGCTCGTACGGCAGTGGAGTCGATCATCCATGTTTCCAAGTCAATCAAACCCTGCTCATTCAATCGGATATGAAGACGCTTGAGCATCTGATCAAAAGCTCCGCAATCACGCCATCCCCGGAACCGTTGATAGATCGTTGACCAAGGGCCTAATCGTTCGGGCATGTCTCGCCAGGCTGCGCCAGAGCAAAGCACCCAGAGAATACCGTTTAGCATCAGGCGATCATCGGCCCGAGGGCGCCCGGTGCGCTGATTTTTGGTGAAGATATCTGCAACCAGATCCCAGGCTGCGTCGGGGAGTTCATACCGCTTTGCCATCTTGGCCTCCTGGCTTTAATGGCGGTGTATTTTACAGAAAATCGTATTTCTTGGGTTTACGTACAGAGCCTAGTTCAAGAGCTGGCTTTAAGGCGAATTGTTACGAACGCACCAACAATGTTTCTTGCAGAGTTGGATGTATTCCAAAAAAGCGAATGCTTAAACTTATACGTTGCGACTAACGTCAGGCGACGTTATCCAATCCAGTCCTTACACCCTGACGCAAGCAGTTATAAAGCGACTTGCAAAGCAGCTTTGATCATCTGCGTTTTTTCAACGGAGCACCTTTCGAATGTTTTTTTCTTTCCGCGCGCTGACGACCAGCCTGTGCAGCGGTTTGTCGTTCTGTATGTTGGCCCCAGCTCCAGCGTTGGCGGATTCTACGAACTTGATGAGTCGCTCAACACTCACCGGCGATTGGGGAGGGGAGCGACAGAAGCTGCTCGACAAGGGGATTAAGCTGACGGGTGAATACAGCTCCGAGACGATTTCGAACCTGCACGGCGGAATAAAGCGCGGCACTCGCTATGCACAACAAATACGCATTGGCGCGCAGTTTGATCTGAGCAAGTTACTCGACACTCCGGATGCTGGCGTGGTGCAGATCATTATCAATGACCGTCGTGGCCATAGCGCCACGGAAGACTTGCTCGGTAACCGCTTGTCAGCCCAGGAAAACTATGGGGGTGAATACACCCGGCTGACCGAGTTCAGCTATCAACGCAATCTGTTTTCCAAAGACCTGTCGGCCAAGGTCGGATATATGGTCATGGGCACCGAATTTGGGGGCATGCCCATTTTGACCAACTTTGTGAGCGCCGGTTTTTGTGCACACCCGTTAACCATGTCCAGCGGCAGTGGATGGGGTAACTATCCGACGGCACACTGGGGGGGAGAACTGCGTTACGACGTTAACCCGTCTCTAACGCTGCAAACCGCTGTGTTTCAAGTCAACCCGGAGCACAACGCACGCCCTTCTGAAGCGTTTTCCATGCCCAGCAACGACACCACCGGGGCTATTTTGCCACTTGAGGCGATTTTTAATAATCATGCCTTTCTGGATGGTCAGTACAAAGTCGGTTGGTATTACGACACGTCCAATTACCAGAAAATTGGCAGCACAGAAAAGAGCAGCAACCGTACCGGGGCATACGTGTTGTTTGATCAGGCTATCTGGAAGGACGAGCAAGACCCTGAAAGCGTATTGCGCCTTTTCGGGCAAGCGGCCACCAGTAACGCTGCGACTTCACCGATGCGTCGTTGGTATTCGGTGGGTCTGGTCAAGCAGAAGCCCTTTGCAAACCGTCCCAAAGATACTATCGCCTTTGGTTATGGCCGCGCCGTGATCAATTCGCGCACGCGCGATGAGCAAGAAGCGGCTGCAATCAATTTTGGGGAGTCAGACATGATCGCCAGCCTCGACAACGGCGAGCAGATGCTTGAACTCAACTATGGCGCGCAAGTCACTCCCTGGCTGTTGGTGCGACCGGACATGCAGTACTACATCGAACCGGGCGCGTTCTTCGGTAAAAAAAGAGGAAACGCATTGGCTGTAGGGCTACAGATCAAAGCGACTTTTTAACAGACGGGCTGGCGCTTTGTGCGTTATGAACCTGAAAGCGCAGGCCATGAAGCGATCTCCGCGACTCAGGCAAGCACACATTGCCCATTGACCGTGCGCCACAGCTCGAGCGGATTGCCCTCCTGTAGTGCTTCAGGCATCAAGGCCGCAGGCAGGTCCTGATAACACACCGGCCGTAAGAACCTGTCGATGGCACTGGCGCCGACGGCGCTACTTCGACTGTCCGAACTGGCCGGGAACGGGCCGCCATGCACCATCGCGTGAGAGACCTCGACGTTGTTCGGATAACCGTTCACCAGGATGCGGCCCGCCTTGCGCTCAAGGACGGGCAGCAGTTTTCTGGCCAGCGAATGATCAGCGTTATCCAATTGCATTGTCGCCGTCAGCTGTCCTGACAGGTGCTCGGCGATCGCCAGCATTTCATTTTCATTCTTGCAGGCGACGATCAGCGAGCTGGGGCCGAATGTTTCGTCACCAAGCCGTTCTGTTGTGAGAAAGGTGGCTGCATCGGTTACGAACATTGTGGCCTGCGCGGCACTTGGTTTTTCTGCAGAGCACCCTTGCCCCAGCGTTGTAACACCGTTGATGTTGCCCATCTCCTCGATGCCCGCGAGGTAGGCATGATGAATGCCCGGCGTCAGCATGGTTGCTGCCGCCTTTTTACGCAGGGCGTCCAGGGCCGTGTTGCAAAACTGGGTCAGCGGCTGACCTTCCAGGGCAATCACCAAACCTGGATTTGTACACAATTGCCCGGCACTCATCGTCAGGGCCTCAACGAATCCACGGCCGATTTCGCTGGCGCGCATCGACAGCGCATGCGGCAACAGGAACACAGGATTGATGCAGCTCATTTCGGCGTACACAGGAATCGGTTCGCTGCGTTGCGCCGCTGTACGCATCAGCGCCAGGCCGCCTTGTCGCGAACCCGTGAAGGCGACTGCCTTGATCGCGGGATGGCTGACCAGAGACTGACCGAATGGATGACCGTCGCCGATGAGCAGGGAAAACACGCCCTCTGGCAAGTTGTGGGCAGCGGCGGCCTGTTGAATCACTTGGCCTACCAGTTCAGACGTACCCAAGTGCGCCTCGTGCGCCTTGACCACTATCGGGCAGCCAGCGGCCAGAGCTGCGGCGCTATCGCCGCCGGCAACCGAAAACGCCAAGGGAAAATTGCTTGCCCCAAATACAGCCACCGGGCCGAGCGCGATCTTGTGCAGCCTCAGGTCGGGGCGAGCGGGGATGCGCGTCGGCAACGCGCAGTCCAGGGTGGCGCCGAGGTAGTGGCCGTCGCGTACCACTTGGGCAAATAGCCGCAACTGGCTCACGGTGCGGCCCCGTTCGATGATCAGGCGCGCTGCCGGCAATCCGGTTTCGAGAGACGCGCGCCCGATCAGCGTGACCCCTAACGCCAGGATGCCCGTGGCGATCGCTTCCAGAAACTGAGCACGCTGTTCTGCCGTGGTCGCGCGGTAGCGATCGCAGGCCTGCTGTGCCATCGTGCAGGCTTGCTCAATGTCAGCGATACCGCCGACGCCGAAGTGAGGCCCCAGCGTTTCATGGGTGGCAGGATTGATTGCAGACAGCGATCCTTTGTCGCCAAGCACTGCCGACTGACCGATGAGCATTTTGCCGGTAATCATCATGTGTCCTATTGGTTGCTGTGCCATCGTCAGGCCCGATTTTTCTGAAATTGAAGTGCGCAGGCGGTTTGTTCTATGTGTAGCGGTAGCGGCCCAGCACAGCCTGCGGGTCCATCAAATACTGCATAGCCCTGCTGATTTTCTGTACCTCAGGGGCCGTGTACTTGCTGTAATAAGCTGCATTCACAGGCCCGACGCCATGCTCTGCACTGAAGCAGCCGCCGTTTTCGGACACCAGCTTATAAATGCCGCTACGCACAGCGACGACCTTGGCGATGCCGTACTGGGCGATGTGGGCGTGCGGCACCAGCACAATCAAATGGCAGCCGCCGTCGGCAAAATGGCCGAAATCGTAAAGCTGCAGCAGCGGATGTTCGCGCTGTAACCACTGTGCAGCCTGATCACGGAAAGCGACCAAGCGTGAGCGCGAAAACGCTACGTCGAACGAGAGTGGGATACCTTCCTTGGCGATGGCCAATGGCAGGTTGTCTCGCAGTGGCCAAAAGCTGCTGCTGTTTCCCAATACGGCGTCGTGAACCCGGCCGCTTTCATACAGCTCTTCCAGCACCTGTTCGGTTCGTTGCGCAAAAAGGCTGTGCAAGCCAGGCATGCTGCTGGCGATCTCAATCAGGGCATAGCAGCTTGCCGACGATTGGCCGAACGGGTGGCGCAGCGTGGGGAAGTTGCGCAACGTAATGGCGAGCGCCGCGTCGGAGATCACCTCAAACGCGCACAGCAGATCGCCAAATTGATGCTCGAAAGCCTGCAACACTTCAAGCGCTGTCCCATGGTCAGGCAAGGCCACAAATACGCTTTGCGTCGACTGATCGATGCGCTTGAGCTCAAGCGTCGCCGCCGTAATGATCCCGAAAGCACCACCGGTGCCGACAAACAATTGCTTGAGGTCAAGCCCGGTATTGTTCTTGCGCAAAGGGGCGAGCAGCTGCACCACGGTGCCGTCGTCATCAGCCAACACCACTTCGATGCCGAGCAGGTTATGACGCACGTCGCCATGCTTGAGCAAGCGGCTGCCACCGGCATTGGCGCCGATTAATCCGCCAATGGCCGGGTCGCTGCCGATATCAATAGGGAAATACAGCGAATGGCTTTCCAGTGTGCGATTCAGTTGTGACAAGAGTGCGCCGGCTTCGACAATCACCGTGCGATTCAAGGGATCAATCTCGCGCACTTGGCGCATGCGGGTAAGGGAGACGATCACTTGCTTGCCGGAGTTATCGGTGACCGCACCGCCCACCAATCCGCTGCGGTTGCCTTGGGCGACCAGCCGTATGCGATGGCGCACCGCTAAGCGCATAAGCACGCTGACAGAGTGGGTATCGCGCGGGAAGACAACCGCCGCCGCTTTGCCACGGCAATGAGCGACGTCGATTTCATAGGGTGCGCAGGCCGCGCCGGTCAGCAGCGACGCCTGCCCCAGCATTTCGGCGACTTCGGCCAGAAACGCGTCGAGCCCCGAGGCTTGTCGGTCCACGGTATGTTCCAGGTCGCTCATTGCGCCGCCACCATGCGTTTGAGCAATTGGCTGCGTACCAGCACCAGTGCGACCACCGACAATACGCCTCCCAGCAACGTGTTATGACGAAAAACCAGCGACACCGCGACGGCGATGGCAGCGCCAATCAGCAACATCACAGAGAGTTTTCGCACCAAAGCCTGATCGCTGCTGGTTTCGCCGATGAAACCGAGAGGCGAAAGCCGGGTAGCCCCCATGCCAATCACAAACACGCACGCCAGCACGGGTGCAGCACCCAGCTCCTGCCCCCACACTTGCAAGGCAGCGGTAGAGACCGAAGCCAGCAGGGCGCCAATCATCAGGTACAGGTCGACGCCCATTGCGATCCAATGCCCAGGGCGGTAATTGAACAGCCAGAACAGGTGCGCAATGCTGAGAATACCGCTGAGTACATACGCGGTCTCCCAGCGCACGCCTGCCTCCCCCGGGCCGAAGCGGCCGTACAGCAGGAATACGATGACCGGAATGAATGCACTGGCATTCGACAAATAGGCACGACCTAACTGGCTGACAGACATGCGGGTTTCCTTGAAGAGAGGTGCAATGAAATGCCTGAGTCCCGGGCTTAGCTCTTATGCCAGCGGAACATGAAGGTGGCGGCGGTGAGAAACAACGTGGTCCAACCTGCCATGGCCAACAAGGGCAGCCACAGCGAAGGCAAGGGGGCGCCGTCGAGCATCACTTGGCGCAGCACCGAGACAAATTGGTTAATCGGAATCACCGAGAGAATGTTTTTGATCCAGGCTGGCGCATCGTTCAACGGGATGGTCAGGTTGCCGAAGAACAGGGCCGGGTAATGGATCAGATGGCAAAGCAATTCGGTTTCCTTGACCGATGAGGTACGGCTGGCCAGCAGGGTGCCGAGGCACAGCAACATGGCACCGCCCAGCAGAATGACCGGCAACGCACGCAAGGACTGCACACTCCACAACGAGATGTCGATGCCGTACCCGTACCGCGCTACCAGCAGCAAGGTGCCGACAGAAATCAGCATCATGAGCACCCGCGACACGAGGATAGAGGCCAGAAAGACCAGCTTTGGCACTGGAAAGCAGGCGTAGATCTTGAGTGCATTGTGTTCACGCAAGCTTGCAATCGATAAGGCGGTGGACATGATGCCCAGTGACATCAAACAGATGACCAAAATGCCGGTTGTGAAAAACTGGCCGTAGTCGAAGGGCTTGGCGCCGGAGGCCGTATCTTCGAAACGCACCAGGTCTTTCGAGACAATCCCGCGCTTGGCCGCTGAGCACCTGACCGCGGCGATCTCGATCACGCGCGCCGCGGCCCGGACCGCCAGCTGACCCTTGAAGTCATAGCGCACCTGCAAGGGTTCGTCGCCAGCCGCAAAGACGATGCGCACCGTGTCTGCTGCGAGGGGGGCGGTGCTGCTGACGGTTGAAAAATTGGCCTTTACGGGATCTCCGCCAGCAAAGGCCTGCTGAATCGCCAACTGGCAACTGTTGTCCGAAGTGGCTTGGGCGTCAGCATCCAAAAACTGGATATTGACCGTGCCGAGTGAGCCAGGATGACCGAACGCCATCAGCATCACGGTCAGCAGCAGGATAGGAAAGGCCAGCGCCCAGAACAGCGCCGACTTGCTGCGAAAAAACCCCAGCAGCTCGTTGCGCGTCAATATCGCCAGTATGTTAAACATGCTGTTCTCCCTGAGCGCACAGGTGCAACATGTCGCGGTAATGGGTGGGGCCGAACTCAAAGTGCTGGAACGCAACATTGCCGATCAGGCGGCGTATCGACTGATCCAATGCTTGTGTGCCATAGACGCTGATTTCAGTGTTTGATGGCCTCGACAGCCGCAACGTGGCGCTTTCGCGTTCCAACTGGCGATAGATGGCGTTGACATGATCACTGTCGTCCAGTTGCAGATAAGCATGGAAGGCGCCGACCAGGCGGTTCTTCAATGCTTCTTTATCGCCTCGATACTCCACCCCGCCGTTACACACCCACACCACATCGCTGGCGGCATCCAGTTCTTCCTCCGAGTGGCAAATCATGATGATGGTCAGGCCCGCCAGGTCGTAGCGCAGCAGGTGTGCGACGCGCTCGATATACGCTCGGTCGAGCCCGGTAAACGGTTCGTCAAGGATTGCAATTTCCGGGCGGTGTGCCAGTGCCACGAACAAATCGAGCCGCTGCTTCTGGCCACGTGAGAGTGCCCGATAGGGAAGTGTGCGCAGCGCTTCGATATCCAGTGCCTGCGCCACCAGCGGGTCTTGCTTGCCGTACAGGGCCTGATGCAAATCGAGGATTTCCCTGACGTTCGACGAGTCTTCGTATTCGACCCGCTGCAATTGCACCCCCAACCGCTTGCGGTGCCGGGTGCTTTGCAGAAAACGCGACGCCGCAACCCCCAAAATCTGCGCCTCTTCCAGATGCGCCTGACGGAAGCCGAGCAAGGCTTCGATCAGGGTGGTTTTGCCTGCGCCATTGGGGCCGATGATGGCGGTATGGCGGCCGCGGCGGAACTGCAGGTCGCGGACCTCGAAGTGGAAACTGCCGGCGTTGACCCGGATAAGTTTGGCCCCCGCCGCATAGGGTTCATCCGTGCACGTGGGTGCCAACTGCACCTCACGGTGCAGGGCAGGTTCGGACAGCCCGTGTTTTTCGTCCGTCAGCAGAATTTGACTGTTCATGTTCAATCGAACAACGCGACTTGGACATCGCGTTGGCCTTTGAAGGGATTGCGGCCATGGGCGACGGCAATGTTATCGATCAACAGCATGTCACCGCTCTGCCAGGGAAACGCAATCTCCTGCGCCTCCGACGCGTCGTATATCGGAACGATTTCATCGTCCGGGATCGGCGTTCCGTCGCCCAGCCGCACATCGTAAGGGCGTGCCGGTTTGTCCTGATAGGCGTGCTGAATGTAGGCGTAACCCGGCTTGCCGAGGGAACGGGCATTGTTGTGTTGGGTCGACAGTTGATTGAACCAGATCGCTTCGCCGGTCAGCGGATGTTTCAACATGGCATCCCCGGTATGCGAGACCGTGATGCTGCCATCGTCGAGCCACTGGTAGTCGAGGCGGGTATCACGGCACAGCTGTTCGACCTGCTGCGGATCATCAGTCAGGAACGCTTCATCCCAAGGGCGGTGGTATTCGCGCATATGGGTGTTGCGCGGTTCATTCTCGGGCGTGCTGGGGGCACGGAAGTTGCGCAAGTATTGAATGCGCGCGGCGCTGAAGCGTTCGATCAAGTGCGGCGGCAGGCGGCGGGTAACGGCTCGCATGTCGCACAGAATGGTTTCGCCGCCTTCTGCTGAGGGCTGTTTACAAAAGAAGGCCAGTTTCTGTGGGTAGTGCGCCATGTAAGCCTTTTCCTGATGCAGACCGATTTTCAGGGTGGCCGGGATGCGTGTCGATTCGTAGACTCTGCCCTCGATGTTCTTGCATGGCGTGGCGCCGCCGATATAACCGAACGCATGCTCAGGATAGCTTTGTGCAATTGCCTGGAAGTCCGCGTTTTCGCGCAATGGAAAACCACGGAACAACAGGCAACCGAATTCCAGCAGCATGCTGTCAAAGGTCGCCTGATGAAGGCGATACCACGTCGTAAAAGCCTCGCGGTCATCGCTTAGCGTAGTGTCGACAGGCGTTATGACGAGCGGCATGTGCTCGGGTGACAGGAAGCCACACTGTACCCGCGCGCTGCCCAGCCTTTGCTGAAAGTGCTCAACCCGATCTAAACGATGATCCATAGCCTTTTCCCCGACGAATTGCGTATCAAGCCAGCAAAGGCTTTTTGATGAGGATTTCGAAACCCAGTGCGCCCATGCCGGAGCTGGGGCTGGTGACTACCGTGCAATGATCCAGACCCGCCTCGATGACCAGCGCGCGCGCTTCTTCCAGGGTGACTTTCTCTTCAACATGGGTCGGTGGATAACCCACTGAAGCGCGCATTTGAGTGAATTTTTCGAGCAAGTCGGGGGCGACATCGCGGCGCATGTCGTGCACCAGGCCGACTCCGCCCGGTTGCAGCACGCGATACATCTCCGTCAGGCTTTTCAGCTTGTCCGGCAAGTGATGCAAGGTGGCGCGGCTAACGGCCATAGTCAGGCTGTTGTCCGCGAATGGCAGGTCCAGGGCGTCGCCCACCTTGAGTTCGATGGTGTCGCTCAGGCCCAGGGCTTCGATGCGCGGTCGGCCGCCTTCGAGCATGGTTTCGTCCAGATCCAGACCGATGAAATGCCAGCCCTTCAGTACGTGGTCGGCGGCCAGACGCACCGGGACCACGACCGTGGCGGTGCCGATATCGACCAAGGCGCCCGGCGGCAAGTCGCGGGCAATCTGGCGGATGCGGGTGACGAACAATACATCCCAGGGTTCCAGAGCTTGCGAGGCAAAGCGGTCGTATTCGTCAGCAGGGCGTAGATTTTTCAATAACATGGGTACGTTCTCGTCTTGGATGGCGTTAGAAGAAGATTCAGCGTTGAACTATCAAGTGCGTCTGGCTTATTTCTTGTCTTACAGCCACCCCACGGGAACGGTGGCCAACAACTTGCGCGCGGCTTTGCTGTTGACACCGAAAGCAGGGCGGTCGCGCCGCTCGATGGCATGCGCGACCATGGCCGCCACCCGGCCACAGAGCCCGAGGCCGACACCCCAGCGGGCTTGCGTCACGCCGAGATCGAGTAGGGCTGCAGCGGTGATGAAATCAATATTCGGCCGTAGGCCTTTGCGCTCCAGAACGTGGGCACAGACAACGTCGAAAATTTCCAGATAGCGCCCCCCGAAACCCCATTCGGCAAACAGGGTCCGGATGTGCGGCGGCCGTGGGTCCTGCACAAACAGCGGATGGCCGAAGCCAAACAACAGGTTGCCCGGCTGATCCAGCTCGTGGTCGACCGCTTGGCGTATGTCCGCAAGGCTGGCGTGCGCACTGATGGTCTTGAGCCAGGTCATCGCTTCTTCTGCTGCGCCGACATGGTTCGGTCCGCTGGCCATGAAACCGGCCGCCACGGCCTGCGCAAGGGTGACGCCGGTGCCGATGGCGGTACGGGGTACCAGCACCGTCGGCGTGATGTAGCCGAAACCGGCGTGCCAGGCCACCAGCAGAGCATCGACGACACGAACTGATAATGAGTCGATGTGGGGCGCGCCCATAGCCGTCAATACGGCCTCGGCGTGTTGCGTCGATGCTGCGCCGCAGGCGGCATAACCCAGCGCCGCGTGCAGAAAGTGCGGCGTTGAGGCAACGCTGACCAAGCCTTGGATAAAGTCCAGATGTGTAGGCAAACCGCGCGCGGTGGCTTCGATCAGGGCAATATTTTCCAGCGCTGCCAGATCACCGAGAAGGCCACAGGCGGCCGCTTGAACGATGCCGGCACCGCTGTCGGCCACGGCTTCGATACCACGCCGATAGGCAGGCGCCTGCGACAGATGGCTGGCAATACGCACCAGAACGGCGTCAACGGCCTGGCTCTCGGTTGGGGTAGGCAGGCTGCCAAACCACGCCAGCCATAGCGCCGTGGGGAAGTCGACGATGCCGATCAGGTCATTGAGGTTACGACCCCTGACCCACAGCCCTTCATTGGGCTCAATCGTGGCGCCGTCGATATTGGTGCCGCGATACAGAGTGCGCGGTCCGCCAAACAGGCTCTGCGGTGGTGTGGGTATCAGTGGCTCGGCTTGTACCAGTTCATCAAGCGCAATGCTGCAATGGGCGACCAGCAGATTTTCTATGGCCTGTGCGTGTTGCGTGACCGTCGGCAGGATGTTGGCGAAAAAATAGTGCGCGGTTTTGACCTTGCCCCGGTAAAAAGCGGTTTCTTCGGCACTCAGTGGCTGGCGCAATTCATGCTCAGCCAGGCAGGCCGATTCCAGCAAAACCCAGGCGCTGGCGGTGAGGCCGAGCATTTCCAAAAAGCGGGTATAGAACTGGCTGGTTTCGTGTGTGCGGCCTGCCCGTACGTGCTCATTGATATGGGTTAGCGCCTGCTCTACGGCGACCATGGCGTTTTCCAGCGCCGGGAACTGGTCGTGCAGCTCAGAACCGACACCCGTTGTGTTGTTCAAGAAGGCATCCAGCTCTTCGCGCAGATACTTGATCAAGCGTGAGTTCCTGCCGAATCCGAGCTTGTCGCGCACCAAGTCCTGGGACTGGATGTAGTTGGTCCCTTCCCAGATCGACAGGATTTTCACGTCGCGCGCATTTTGCTCAACAGGGTAAGCATCGGTGTAGCCGATGCCGCCATGCACTTGTATCGCCAGCTCGCAGATTTTCCAGGCCTGATCCGAGACGAACGCCTTGCAGATCGGCGTGAACAGCAGCACCAGCTTGCGGTATTTTTCGACCTGAGCTTCGTCCAGTACCGGCTCGGCTTCCAGGGCAAAAGCCTGGCTCGATGCGCCGGTCAACTTACCGAGCAGCCCACGGCAGCCTTCTACCCGCGCCTTCATTTCCAGCAGCATGCGCTGTACGTCGGCGTGTTCGATGATGGCCACAGGCGGTGCGCTGGCGTCGGAAGTGCGACTGATGGCACGCCCCTGAAACCGTTTACCGGCGAATTCGGTTGAATGCAGATAGGCGCTGGAGGCCAGACCCAGGCCAATAATCGCCGTGCTCATACGCGCCTGATTCATCAAGGGCACCAGTTGCAGCAAGCCAGCATTCTTGCGGTCGCCCAGCAGTACAGCGCGGGTGGTGCCGCTGCGACCAAACACCAGTTGGGTATTGGCGCAGCCCTTCAATCCCATTTTGCGCAGCAATGACGTGCACTCGACATGGTTGTCTTCCAGCTCGCCCGTTTCCGGATTTGGCCAGAAGCGCGGCACCAGCAGGCAGGACAGCGAGTAGGAGGTCGAGGTGGTGGTATTGATGCGACCCAACACAAAATAAACGGTGTTTTCGGTCAGCGAATGCATACCAGCCGAGATGTAAACCTTTTCGCCGCTCACGGCGTATTCGCCGTTTTCAAGGGGCTTTGCAAGGGTGGTGACAGCCGTCAGGTCGCTGCCGGCCTGCTGCTCGGTGGCGCAGAAACACGCGTCCCAGTCGTAATGCTGAAGTTTGCGCAGGTACGTTGCCTTTTGCGCGGCGGTACCGTGCAGCTTTAACAGCTTGATGGCCGGAAAATTGAAACCGCCGTAGGTCATGAATGCCGGATTGGCGCCCATGAACATTTCCTGGATGGCTTGCCGGATCAGGGGTGGCAAGGCCGGTTGCTGGGATTCGCTGTCGTTGCCCAGCACCTGAATCCATTCATCCTTATAGCGTTTCCAGAGCTCGTGAAATTCTTCAGGAATTTCGACGTTGCCGTTTTCCAGCAAGCGGCATTCCTGTTTGTCGGAAGGTTGATAGGCCTTGCCTAACTCATAAGCGAACTCACGGGCGCGCTCCAGCAAGGCATCGTAGTAGGCACGCGTCTTGTCGTTGAACGGCGCCCGTGCGAGAAACTTCTGGTCGGTTTTATGCAGTTCCCACAAAAAAAAGCGAAGCTCACGCAGGCTGACTTTATAAGCAGACATAGGTTTTCCTGATGAATAAGCGGTGTGAATCTTGATTCAGGCGCCAGCCTGTATCTCGGCCACAATGGCGCCAGCGGTGCCGCACAGCGCCGCATCCCACAGCAAGGCGGTGGCCGTCTTCCCCTCAGGGAGGCTGGCACGCAGGCGCAGTAGCGACAGCAAAGGAGCTGCGCTCGAGTGGTGCGCGCGGGCACCCAATTCGAAATGTCGGTCTTGCGCAATACCCAGTTCGCGGCTGACGCCAAGGGTGAAGCTGTCGCTGAATCCGGCCGGTAACACCCAATCGATGTCGCTGGAGCTCAGGCCGGAACGTTCGAGTGCCGTTTGCGCTGCGCTCACTGCCATCGGGTGCAGGCGTTCAGCCTGGGCGGCTGGTGTCAGTCCCCAGGGATTGTCGATGGCCGCGCCATAGTGCATCGCCGAGGCGCGTAGGGTTCCCCAGCCTGACCCCGCCTGACCGTCGCCCTCCAGCAAGATCGCCGCTGCGCCGTCGCCGTACACCACCAGATCACCCCAGGCGCGGAAGAATGGGTAAAGCCACTTATCGGACGCCACCAACAGCACCTTGCCGCCGAGACTGACCAGCGCTTCGATCATGGTCAGTGCGTTGAACACACCGGCAGTACCCGATTGGCCGATGGCGAAAGGCAATGCTTTGGGCAAACCCAGTGCATGCTGGATACGGCCTGCGACCGATTCATTAATGCGTTGGTTAAGGGCGGTATTGGTCACCACAATGTGGGTCACCTGTGCCAGCGTTTCTGCCGGAACCTGTTGACGCAACAGCGCGACCGCTTCCAGTGCAAGGTCGGCGCAGCTTTGCAAAGGAGGCGCTACGGGCAGAGCGATGCTCGCCGTAGGAAGCAGCCGACGCTCTTCTTCGGCGTCGATCCTGCCTTTGCCACGAGGCATGGAAAAGACCGCCGACTTGTACAGCAGATGGCCATAGCCGATGTTTTTTTCCTGAGCTTGTACCGCCCGGAAAGGGGTCGTATCGGGGACGTGAGAAGTGATAGCGCGGATTCGAAGCATGAGGCTATTCCGTGACCGTAATTGAGGTGGAGAAAAACTCGGAAAACTGTTGCTTCAACTGTTTTCGGTCGATCTTGCCGTTCGGATTGCGCGGTAAAGGTGAGTCATGGAATGACACATGCAGCGGCACCATATAGGTCGGCAATTTGTCCCTGCACAGCTTGATCAGTGCCTGGGCGGTGGTCTGCATGTGCGGGTGGGCGAACAGGCTGATGATGATGGCTTCGCCCTGTTGCGGATGCGGCACACCAAACGCTGCCGCCTCAGTCACGTCATCCACGGCAAACAGGATTTCTTCGACTTCGGTGGGGCTGACGCGATAACCGGAGGTCTTGATCATGTCGTCGCTGCGCGCAACGAAATACAGAAAATCATCGCTGTCGCGGTAGACGATATCGCCTGACCAGACCGCTGTTTCGGCGCGCGAAATCTGCCGCTCCGGGTGTAGCCAGGGACGAAAGCGTTGAGCGGTCAGTTCTGGGTCATTCCAGTACCCGAGCGTGACGAACGCCCCCCGGTGTACCAATTCGCCGTGCTCGCCGGCGTCACATTCGGTGCCGTTGGGGCGCATCACGCGAATATCTGCGTTTGGGACCGCTTTGCCGATGGAGTCGGGCCGCGTGACGGCCGCTTCCGGCGCCAGGTAGGTCGAGCGGAAAGCCTCGGTCAAGCCGTACATCAGGTACGGCAGCGCATTGGGAAATGCGGTTTTGAGTTTTTCCAGCAAAGGCGGTGGCATATGCCCGCCGGTATTGGCGAAGCAGCGAATGCGTGCGCCAGCAGGCTGCGGCCATTGCACTGACGCCAGTTGCATCCAGAGGGGCGGCACGCCGGTAATCACGGTGACGCCATGGGCTTCACAAAACGTCGGGACTTCGTTCGCTTGCAGGAAATCCAGCGGGGCGTAGCAAGCGCCGCTGACCAGCGCCGTGGTTAGCTGACTGAACCCGGCATCGAAGCTCAGCGGCAACACGCCCAGGATGACGTCATCGGCCCGCAAGCGCAGGTAGTGAGCGACGCTATAGGCGCCAGACACCAGATTACGTTGCGACAGCACCACCCCTTTGGGCCGTCCCGTTGAGCCGGAGGTGTACAAAATGGCCGCAGGATCATTGTCTGTGACGGCGGTGTTTGCGTTGAAAAACGCCGCATCGCCCAGCGTGTTCAGGGCCTCAGACTGTGGTTTTTCCAGTTGCCAGATATCCAGTTCGATGTCATTCAACGCCGCCTCGATACGTCTGAGGCGTGCCCCCGTACTGATGAGCAAGCGAGCACCGCTGTCCAGCAGGATATGGCGTACCTGCTGCTCTTTGAGCTGAGGATTGATGGGCACCAGAATCGCACCCCGGGCATTGATCGCCAGGAACATGACGACGGTTTCGTACTGCTTGCCCGTATAGACAGCAACGCGTTCGCCCGCTCGCACGCCGCTATCGGCCAGCCTCTTTGCCGCCCGGCGCACGTCCTCCAGCAGTTCGGAATAAGTCGCCAGCTTTGCGCCTTGCGCGAACGCACGGCGGTCGCCATGGTGTTGGGCGCTGTCTTTCAACAGGTCGTACAAACTGATGTGGGCGGTCATGGTGACGTCCCTAGGATTGGTGGATATAGGTGTGTGCCGGGCTCTGCGAGAGAAAAGCGCCGACGCTGTACGTCTGGTTATAGGCGCCGCAGTTCTCGAAGATCACCAGATCGCCCACGCTCGGCGGGGCCGACAGGCCATGATTCCAGCCGATTACATCGGCGCGGCTGCAGGTACTGCCCACGAACTGAATCGGCAACAGGGGCGCGTCAACAGGTGACTGTTGCCGCCGCAGCAGGCGCGGCTGGGCGTAGTGCTTCAACATGGATTCGGTTTTGGCCAGCAGGAAGTTGTGGCTCAGGCCACCGTCGCAGACGGCAACGTAGCGCTCACCCAGGGCTTTGACTGAACGCACGCGGGTCACGAAAGTGCCTGCGCCAGCGAAGACGCCGCGTCCGGACTCGTGGACGACCTTGAAGTCTTTTTGCAGCGGTGCAATGCGCTGGCGATACGCGTCAAACGTCTGCGCCTGCCCAGAGAAGTGCTCGGAGAAACCGCCGCCGACGTTAAGAAACTCAACCAGCATGCCCGTGAAGCGTGCTATTTGCGGCGCAAACGCAGCGAGCGCATGGGCAAGGGCAGCGGCATCGGCACCCTTGTCATCAACGTGAAAACTATTGGAACCCGCAAACGTATGGAGGCCGATGATGGGTACGTTGGCCTGGGCCAATGCCACAGCCGTCAGCAAGGCGTCGTGGCGACTCATGCCGAAATGGTCTGCCGGGTGTTTGCCCGAGTTGACCAGTTGGCCCGCATTTATGCGCAATACCGTTTGCGGCGCGGTCTGTTTGCCGATGACGCGAATCAGTCTCTGCGCTTGCTCCAGGCTGTCGATAATGAACGTGCAGCGTGAGGCCAGCGCCGCGCGCATGAAATCTTCATCCATCGACGGATTGTTCACGTATTTGGGGGTGTTGATGCGACCCGCGACAATGTCGAGTTCGCCTTGGCTGGCCAGCTCCACACCGTCGATGAAGGCGTGGCCGCAACGGATCAACAAATCCAGATTTGGATTGGCCTTGAGCGACACAATCAACGGTGTACCCAAGCGCTCGCGTAAATCAGCGTACCGTGCCATTACCACGGTGGGGTCCAGTACGTAGCAGGGCGTTTTAAGACTCAGCAGCCATTCTTGGGTCATTGCTTCGTCGCCCCTGACGGGCGCGCAGGCGGTGGTCATGGTCATGTCAATTCACCGGATGAAGGGTCAATGCCGAAAAAGAACCGTTGTCCGATTCCGTTATGTTCATCAGGTGCGCCCCGGCATCGACCTTGCTCAAACCAATGTCCGCCAGGTTGATCGCCAAGTCCGAGCCAAAGGAGTGACCTTTGTGCAGGATGTTGTCGGAGTAGAGCGTGGTGGAGGGTATCCCCATGGCGTTACAGAAGGCCTTCCAGCCAGAGTGGTTGGAGTTGTAAGGCAAAATGCAGGAGAAATCGCTGAGCGCCATGCCACAGTCGGCCACGGCTTCCTTCATGACCTTGCGGGTGTAATGCCACTCCAGATTGAACATCTCCTTTTTCACCGCGTTGTTGGTCACGGAGCCCAGATACCAGCTGCCATAGTTGCGCACGGCCGTTGCACCGACCCGGTTGCGCC
The DNA here is from genome assembly GCF_009600315.1 of Pseudomonas helleri. GTDB lineage: Bacteria > Pseudomonadota > Gammaproteobacteria > Pseudomonadales > Pseudomonadaceae > Aquipseudomonas > Aquipseudomonas helleri_A. The sequence continues at coordinate 61,037 of NZ_WIWC01000026.1, forward strand.
GGCTGTTACGGGTCACCAGCAAGCACCCCGCGCCATCACTTAATATGCTCGCCTGCAGCACCCGGTAACGTTCGATAAAGACGCGGTCGGACGACACGATCAGCACCGAATGCAGTTGGTTATGGACATTCATCAAGGCCTTGGCCATCTGAATGGCGACGCTGATCGACGAGCAATTGAGCTGTGCGATTGAACCGGCCCAGATTGGCTTTATGCCGAATGCCGTCGCCACTTCCAGCGGCAGACTGCGCGGCGCCGGCGGAATGCTGAATAACCCGGTATGAACATGGATCAGCGCACCGATGTCGCTGCCCTTGAAGCCGTGCTCATCTTGCAGGCGAGCGACTGCGCGCTTTGCCAGCTCGACTTCATCGATGTCCGGTGCCACATGGAAATAACGGCAACCCGCATTGCGGATCATGTCAAAGCGTTCGGCGGGCAACTTGTGGTGCTGAGCCCAGTCATTAATATCCTGACGTTCGCCGGGCAATTCGTAAGCGGCGGCTTCAATGCCGATCGTGAAGGGAGCGGGGCTGTTTGTTGCCGCAGTAGTTGGGGGCGTCATGACTGTATTCCTGTTAAGCCGGCATCGGCATGGCGGCGTAGTCCAGCACTTTGAGCTTTTCAAAGGCATCGCTTACACGGGGCGTCAGCAAGCCCATTTCGCGGATAGTCGGCACCAGCCGCCGGAAAATGGAACGGCGCATGGAGTTGGCCACTTCCGAACTCCTGACCAGATGGCTGCACTCTTTTTTGGATAAGCCCATCGGCTCCCATATGTCGTCGGCGCACAGGTGTTCGTACAAGGTGTAAGCACCTTCAACCACAAACTCTTCGCGTTCCTTGCGTTCGGTTCCGCTCATTTCCTTGTACACGCTGCCCAGCGTGATGCGGCCAATGGCGAAGTGGCGCGCCTCATCGCGCTGAATGCGCGTCATCAGGTCTTTGATAAAAGGGTCTTTGGTGTAGGCGACCATGCTTTGAAACAGTGACAGCGCAATGCCTTCCACCAGCACTTGCATACCGAGGTTGGTCATGTCGAGTTTGTTAGTGGTGATGGTGTCTTCCAGCAGGCCTTTGAGCGCCTTGCTCATGGGGTAGCTGATGGGCAACTTGTTATTCACCAGGCGACCGAACGCTTCAATATGACGGGCTTCATCGATGATTTGCCCGGCGGCACAGAGGCGGGCCGAAAGGCTTTCTTCTGCCACCGCCAGTTTTGATGCGCAAATCAGGGCCGCCTGTTCACCGTGCAGTACCTGTGACAGGGTCCAGCCTTGAGAGTGATGGCGAATTTCGGCACGGTTTTGTTCATTCATTTTGTTCCAGACATCGGTGCCGTAGATCAGCAGAGTGCCGTCCGGCATGCCCAGTGGATTGTCTGGATTGAGCTCGTAGCTCCAATCGATGTCGGTATTGACATCCCATTGGTTGGCTTTGGTTTTCTGATACAGCGCATTCAAGCTGTCATCGCTGAAATCGTAGGTCTGCGACATATAAGCGTCGACCGAAAAATTCCACTTGATCGACTCGCCATCGTCCACTGTCTGTTTGTGCTCTGTTTGCATGATCACACCTGTTCGTGCGTGCATTTCGGTTGAGAGGCCGTGAACGGCTCATGCTCAGGTGATGGGCACACCTGTGCGGCGAGGTAGTCCAGGTCGGGTAAGAACCACTCGGTAATGGCTGGCGTTTGCGCGGTATTCCAGGCAGCGAGGTGCAGGAGGTTATCGCCGCCGTCCCACAGGTCGCGGCGAATCTGTTCGGCGCTGATCCAGACCACCGGCGTCTGTAGCTGGCGCGCCCAGAACAAGGCCTCGTTCCATAAATGCGCGCCCATCGTCACGCGTGGATCGAGCAGGTTTTTTGGCAGCGCAAGGTCGATGGAAGGCATGCGTACCTGCGCCATGACAAGCGTTTGCTCACCGCAGCTGTCCCAAATGTGCCGGGCCAGCGTCGACAGCAAGGTGTAGTACTGCGAGTTGTTGACCAGAACAGGCGCGGGGTTGTCGTGTGCGTACACACCTCGGCGTGCGTAGTCTTGCGCCTCGAACAGTGGCAGGTTGCGAGCTGAACACGGGATCGCCTTGTTGTGATCCGGGTTGCGCTGCAACAGCAGGGAACAACGTTGTGCGCGCTTCACATTTCACCTTCCAGTGCATAGTGCAGATCGGGCGCGAGCGTTATCTGAGCAATCGAAAAGTAGCCATTCATTGCCAGCGAAGAAACGATGCAATCGCTGCCGGTGTGCGCGGTACCCGCGCCCAGTTCGCCCAGTAGCGAAAGCCAGGGGTCGCTGCCGAAGGAATGACCGAATCGTTGATAGTGGTCGCCGTGTACGGACGACGTGTCGAAGCACTTGAACAGGGCGCGGCGCGACATTTCCGGGAAAAACGGAACAGCGATGCCTAAGCCAGATCGGCTTTCGGTGAAGCTGCGCAGGTTTCGGCCTAACTGCAGCAGGGCATTGGCCTGGCTTGCAGTGCCGATGAGCAGCATATTTTTGGGCTCTGGCATCACGTCAATCACTAACGTGCAAATGCCAAAACCGGATTTTCCCCATCGATTGTTGCCTAACCAATAGGTGAAATTGTGGATGTCGGTATCGACAATCTGCAGTAACAGCCTGCGACGACCGCTGAGCTGAGCCTTGCCCTGGATATACCGCAGGATGAAACCCCAGCCTGTGCATTCATAGGCGTTGGTGACCCAGTCAGGACGGCACCCGTAATGGGTGGCTATCGCCTCTTGAAACAAGCCTGCGTGGGGCGATCCGTCCGCCAAAAACTGTGACAGCACGGTAGAGCTCACCACGTAATCGTCTATAGGGCCTGCGTCGCTCGCATAATGACGAGCCTCATCGCCTACCCGCTGCCCCAACGCCAACGCTGCATCCTCCAGGCTCACCTGGGGCGACACAAAGGGTGTTTCTGTGCGCCGATAAGCGACCGTGTGGACCCTGAAAGCCGGAACGGTGCCCAGCGGCGGCGTTGATGCAAAGGGCTGCGAGTTCGACATGTTGAGCTTCTGGTATGAGGGTGGCTGGCAATCAGGCGACTTGTTGCTGCTGCAACTGCGAGTCGATTTGCTCCAGGGTGGTGTACTGCGTGATGTTCAGTTGCTCAGGATCAATCGATCCGTAGAGCTGTTCGCAATAGACGATCAGCTCAACCACATTGAGTGAATCGATCCCCAGTTCGCCCAAACCGACATGGGTATCGACGGATTCGATATTGAGAATCTTGGCGGCTTCCTTCTTCAGAAGTTCCAGCGTGTTGAGGGTTTCAGTCATCGTGGTCATGGGTGCATCTCCTGGGGTTAAAGCGGATTAGAGTGAGTCGGATACAGGCTTGGCTACGCGCATGCTTGCGCGCAATTCGTGGTAACAGCGGTAAGAGCTGCCTTCCATTTTGGTAAACGCCAACAGGTCACGCTGGTCGAGAAAGCTCGTCACGGCGCCGCGGCTGACCAGATGTAAAAGCAGTTCATTGGAGGCGAACTTGAGTGCCAGCACTCGGTGCACGTCTTCGCTCTCGTAGCGGTCGGACAGCGTCTTGGTGCGGGCGGCGGCAGCGATGAAGTCGCGTGCCGCGCGTTCGTCGGGCGTGAGTTCGAGGCGCCCCTGATTGGCCAGCCAGTCAACATGGGCCATCAGTGCGCGCACCAGAAAAGGCCGTACCGTGGTCAGGTATTTATTGAGTACCGCCGGGCCGCCCACTTTGAGGCGATCCTCCTGGGAAACCTGCACCGTCCCCTTGACGTTCCCCAACTGCACGACATCGCCGAGAAAGGGTTCGCCGCAGAGGGTGCGCTTGAGTGTCTTGTATTGCTCGGGCCAGACCAGAAAGGCCGACGGGAAAAACGAGCCCGGCGTGCGGGCGGCAACGATTGCCATGCCATCAAGGTTGGCGTACATGCCCCATACCTTGTCGATATGCAGCTTGAAACCATCACCTTCCGGCTCAGCGACCGTGCGCCAGCTAGTGAGCGTGGGGCCGCCGGCATCACTCATCAGAAACCGCAGGGCGCTGCCGGCATCAATGCTGGCGCGGGCTCGGTCATATTGATCCGGCGTAAGGAACAGCGAAAACAAATGGGCGAAGTTCTGCATGAAGGATCGGTAGTGCAACGCCAGACCGTCTTGCTGAATGCGCTGCAGAATAGATTCCAACTCATGAGTCGGCTGCGACAGCGCCACCGAGGGCCGGTTTAGTTGCTCGGCAGACTCATAATTGAACATCGTCTGCGAAATCAACATGTCTGAATCCATCAGTCGCACGCAAGCGCGCGAAATAATCTGGATCAACTGAGCAGGAAGTTCGCCATAGATTGATAAGCGGTGAAGAACCGGTTGTGCACACACATTCAATAATGAATGGCGTGACGAACCCGTCTCCCCACCTTGCGTCAAAGTGTGCATAGAGAGTGATCCAGTATTTAAAGTTGCAGTGCGTCAGAGTTTGAATATAACTGGCGTAGTGGGTCGTTAACTCACAAGCTGCGCGGTAGCGGTGTTGTCTTTATTGTCCGCTGCACTTTGCAGATAAATGGTTCGACACTCCAGGCGCTTAAGTTTGTTGCTGGTTGTGCGTGGCAAACTGCCGGGTGCTACGAAGTTAATGGCGTGGGCGCCAAATCCAAACTTGTCGCGTAACTGGTTTTGAAGGTGGGTGCGCAGTTCCAGTTGATTATGCTTGGCGTCAAGCTCAATCAGAATAGCCAGGCTCTCGGTTCTCTGTGTCTCGTCGTAGATACCGAAGGCTGCTATTGCATTACCCCCGCTGGCCAATAAAGGGTGTAAGGCAATGACGTCTTCAATTTCATGCGGGAAATAATTACTGCCACGGATAATGATGAGTTCTTTCTTCCGGCCGAGTACAAACACGTGTTCATCCACTCGATAACCTATATCGCCGGTCGCCAACCAATCGCCGCTTTGGTACTGCTCGGTCTGGCCTTCGGCAGGTAAATAGCCGGACATGACCGAGGTGCCGCGTATAAATATTTCGCCTACTTCGCGATCCTTGGCATCGGAACGGTCCAGGGCCTTCACGGCCACTTGCATGCCCTCAATCGGGCGGCCCATCGACAGGACGGTTTCCACCCTGCGGCTGTTCTCGTCAGCGCGGCGCGCCTGCCAATGGTCGATTACCGAGGCGGAGTCGATACGGTCAGAAATGACGTAGGAGAGCGCCTGCGGGTCGTAATTAAAGTTCGTGTTGTGCATGGTCACCGCCAGCGTCGATTCCGCCATGCCGTAACAGGGTTGCAGCGCAGAACGTGAAAGACCGTGGGGCGAGAATGTCTGTGCAAAGTCCCTCAGGCACGCTTCATCGACCCTTTCGGCGCCGACAAAGATATTGCGCAACTTGCTCAGATCCACCTCTTTCATTGACGCTTCGCGGTAACGGCGAATGCAATATTGCAGGGCGAACGTCGGCGCAGCCGTGGTTGTTGCGCCAAAGCTGGACATGCGTTTGAGCCAGCCAAGCGGGTTGCGGATAAAACTGGCCGGCTGCATCAATAGCAGGGGCGCCTGGTAATACAGGTTCGACAGTAGCGTCACCAGGCCCATGTCGTGATGCAGCGGCAGCCAGGAAGCAGAGGCGTCGCCGCGCTCGGCACTGTAGCCAACGACACCGCCGATACCGCGCACATTGGCGATGACATTGCGATGACTCAGAATGGCGGCTTTGGGCCGACCGGTCGACCCCGAGGTCAGTTGCACATGATGGCCGCTGTCCGCTTGGCAGCGTTCCACGCGCACGGGAAACCCAGCGCTGGCCGCAACGTTCACCTCTGTGCTTGAAACCACACGTACAGGCAGGTGGGCAAGCAAACGTTGGAGTGCGGGGGTATTGCTGTCGGATGTGATCAGCAGGCGCGGCGCAAACAACTGACAGGCCACCTGTATCTGGTTGCGCGGTGAGTCTGCCATCAGTCTTCCAGGCAGCGCGACAGTGCAAGGTAAAGCACCAATCAAAACGCAGCCTGTCAGTAATAACAAATGATCGATTGATGCCGGCAGGGCAAGAATAACCAAGTCATTACGAACAACACCCAGTTCGGTTAAAGCTGAAGAGATGGCTAACGCTTGTTGTGCCAGCGCTGCATAGGAAATACTTTTTTCTTCCCCGTTCTCTTCAATAACAGTTATTTGTCGCACTGTGCTTTGCAGTGGGTTATCCAAGGCGCACAAGATAGCATCGATCATTGTTTCCAATTTACGATCTCCGGGAAGTCAATCAAACAAGTCTGTCAAATATTAAAAATTCAATACAACGTTCGAGTGAGCCTGCAAACCTGTAGTGCCCGGTGCGACAGACTCTAAGGGATGTAACAAAGTTTGTAAATCGGTCATATGAAACTTTCATAATCTTTCATGGGTGTCCGGGTACTGCATTTTTAGCGGGTGTTTGATTGCGTTTTAGAGCCGTTTAAAGTTCTAAACATTTGGTGCACTGCGCGGGTAGTTTTTATTTAAACGGCATGTGCCACTGTTTGTTTTTGTAATACGTGCGGGCTCTTCGTTTCGATGCTTGGCCTCGATCAGGTCGTGAGGTATGAAGTGGGATACACTTGGCGTTGAAGTTTTATTTCGCGAAGTCTATTCAACTATTCCAATAACAATCATGGGCATCCGTAGTTGACCGTTTGGTCATGTTATGGATGGGCGGCGGCAAAAACTGAGTGCAACACCTGACCTTTCCGGTACGGTGCTGCCCTATGTCTTATTCCGAACTCAGC
>NZ_WIWC01000027.1 GCF_009600315.1 Pseudomonas helleri
GTGGGTGATGACGGGATCGAACCGCCGACCCTCTGCTTGTAAGGCAGATGCTCTCCCAGCTGAGCTAATCACCCTTTGCTTCGTTGAGGCCGCGAAATTTACGCAGGTATTGAACCTAAGTCAAGGACAAGATTGAGTTTTTTTCAAAAAAGGCAAAAAAACATCTGCCCTCAACGCCGGAACTCTCTTACTCCCCGTACACCATTTTCTTGCTCATACCGCCGTCAACCACAAACTCCTGCCCCGTGACAAAACCCGCGTTACGCGAGAGCAGCCACGCAACCATCGCTGCAACGTCTTCCACCGTTCCTACCCGACCTGCCGGGTGTTGAACATGATCGGCGTCGGTCAGTGGCTCTGTACGCCTCACCGAGGGGTCTCGCGCATCAATCCAGCCCGGGCTGACCGCATTTACCCTGATCTCCGGCCCAAGGCTGATGGCCAGCGCGTGAGTCAAGGCCAGCAAACCGCCCTTGCTCGCCACATACGCCTCAGTATCAGGCTCAGATTGGCGGGCGCGGGTGGAGGCCAGGTTGACGATCGATCCGCAATGCGCGCGCAAATAAGGCGCGCAGTGCTTGGCCAACAACATAGGGCCGGTCAAATTCACCGCCAGCACCCGATTCCAGTGATCGAGATCGAGGCTTTCGAGCGTCATATTGTGTGGATCGGCAATTGCGGCATTGCTCACCAACGCATCAAGACGCCCAAACTGACCCAGTACTTGCGCCACACACTGAATAACATCGGCTTCGACCGATACATCCATGGCCACAAACCAGGCATTTTCACCCAGCGCCTTGGCCACTTTCGAACCGCGGGCGCGGTCAATATCGGTCAGCACTACTTGCCAGCCTTCGCTGATCAGCCAGGCTGCGATACCCAGACCGATCCCGCGCGCGGCACCGGTCACCAGCGCAACCCGCCCATTACCGGCAACCGGCGCTTCTAGAGTCATTTCGATCACAGTGCTGCCAGACCCCGCGCCAGATCGGCTTGCAAGTCGCCGACATCTTCCAGGCCTACGGCAATACGGATCAGGCTGTCGCGAATGCCAGCGGCTTCACGCTCTTGAGGCGCAAGACGACCATGAGACGTTGTCGCCGGATGAGTGATGGTGGTTTTGCTGTCACCCAAATTGGCCGTGATGGAAATCAGTCGGGTAGCGTCGATAAAGCGCCAGGCGCCCTCTTTACCGCCTTTGACTTCAAAACTGACAACCGCGCCAAAGCCCCGCTGCTGACGCTGGGCCAACTCATATTGCGGATGGCTTTCAAGACCGGCGTAATGAACCTTCTCGACCCCGTCCTGCTGCTCCAGCCACTGCGCCAGCGCCAGAGCACTGGCACAATGAGCGCGCATGCGCAGGTTCAGGGTTTCCAGACCTTTAAGGAAGATCCAGGCATTGAACGGACTGAGGGTCGGCCCGGCAGTGCGCAGAAAACCAACCACTTCCTTCATTTGCGCGCTGCGACCGGCAACCACCCCGCCCATGCAACGTCCCTGACCGTCGATAAACTTGGTCGCCGAATGCACCACGATGTCTGCACCCAGTTTCAGCGGTTGCTGCAAAGCCGGTGTGCAAAAGCAGTTGTCGACCACAAGCAGCGCGCCCTTGGCGTGTGCGATTTCCGCCAGTGCGGCAATGTCGACCAGCTCGGCCAACGGGTTGGACGGCGACTCAACAAACAGCAAGCGAGTGTTGGGCTTGATGGCGGCATCCCAGCCCGACAACTCGGCCAGCGGCACGTAATCGACCTCTACGCCAAACCGTTTGAAGTACTTCTCGAACAGGCTGATGGTTGAGCCAAATACGCTGCGCGACACCAGAATATGGTCGCCCGCGCTGCACAGGCTCATGACCACCGACAAAATGGCCGCCATGCCCGTGGCCGTCGCGACGGCCTGCTCTGCCCCTTCGAGCGCTGCTATGCGCTCTTCAAAGGCACGCACAGTAGGGTTGGTGTACCGCGAATAGACGTTGCCTGCCACTTCCCCCGAAAACCGTGCAGCGGCATCGGCTGCCGTACGGAACACGTAGCTGGACGTCAGAAACATTGCATCACCGTGCTCGCCTTCTGGCGTACGGTGCTGGCCAGCACGCACAGCCAAGGTGTCGAACGCTACGCCCTCAAGGTCGCTATCCAGCCGACCGGCATCCCAATCCTGACTCATGCTGCCCACTCCTTGCTTGTATTGATTACTTTGTCTGCAAATGCAAACCGGCCCATCAGGGCCGGTTTGGTAAACACTTAGTTGTTGTACAAGCCAATCGTCGCACCAACACCCTGAGCAACCACCTTGGACGCATCGTTGCGCGCACGCTCGATTCTATCCAGGTAGTTTTCATCAACATCACCTGTCACGTACTTGCCGTCAAAGACCGCGCAATCGAACTTGTCGATTTTGATCTTGCCGCCACCCACCGCATCAATCAGATCAGGCAGATCCTGATAGATCAGCCAATCAGCACCGATCAACTCGGCCACTTCCTGCGTCGTGCGGTTGTGGGCAATCAGTTCGTGAGCGCTTGGCATGTCGATGCCGTATACGTTCGGGTAACGTACTGCGGGGGCCGCCGAGCAGAAGTAGACATTCTTGGCACCCGCTTCGCGGGCCATCTGAATGATCTGCTTGCAGGTGGTGCCACGCACGATCGAATCATCGACCAGCATCACGTTCTTGCCACGGAATTCAAGCTCAATGGCATTGAGCTTCTGGCGCACAGATTTTTTACGCGCCGCCTGGCCCGGCATGATGAACGTACGGCCGATGTAACGGTTTTTGACGAAGCCTTCGCGGAACTTGACGCCCAAGTGGTTGGCCAGCTCCAGTGCGGCACAACGGCTGGTGTCCGGGATCGGGATAACCACATCGATATCGTGGTCCGGACGCTCGCGCAAGATCTTGTCAGCCAGCTTTTCACCCATGCGCAAACGCGCTTTGTAGACCGACACACCGTCGATGATCGAATCCGGGCGAGCCAGATATACGTGCTCAAAGATGCATGGCGTCAACTGCGGGTTAACCGCGCACTGACGAGTGTGCATCTGGCCGTCTTCGGTGATGTAGACCGCTTCGCCCGGCGCGAGATCGCGGATCAGGGTAAAGCCCAGCACGTCGAGAGAAACGCTTTCAGAAGCGATCATGTACTCGACGCCTTCATCGGTATGGCGCTGACCGAAGACAATCGGGCGAATACCGTTAGGGTCACGGAAGCCAACGATGCCATAGCCGGTGATCATCGCCACCACGGCGTATCCACCACGGCAACGGTTGTGAACATCGGTCACCGCGGCAAACACGTCTTCTTCAGTCGGCTGCAACTTGCCGCGCTGAGCCAGCTCATGGGCGAAAACGTTAAGCAGAACTTCCGAATCGGAGTTGGTGTTGACGTGGCGCAAGTCAGATTCGTAAATCTCTTTGGCCAGTTGTTCAACGTTGGTCAAATTGCCGTTATGCGCCAGTGTAATGCCATAGGGCGAGTTGACATAAAACGGCTGGGCTTCAGCTGAAGTCGAGCTGCCAGCGGTTGGATAGCGCACGTGACCAATGCCCACGTTGCCGACCAGACGCTGCATGTGACGCTGATGAAACACATCACGCACCAGCCCGTTGTCCTTGCGCAGAAATAACCGGCCGTTATGACTGGTCACAATACCGGCAGCATCCTGGCCGCGATGCTGAAGGACGGTTAGCGCGTCATACAGCGCCTGATTGACGTTCGACTTACCGACGATACCGACGATGCCACACATGCGACGCAACCCCTACTTTATGGATCTGTACTGAACACCGCTCACTTGGGCTGGGTAGCCGGCAAGAGGTGCTCCTTGAACGGAATATCAGCAGGAACGCTGATTCCGCTGGCGAGCCACTGACTGCTCCACCCCAAAATGAGGTTTTTGGACCAGTCGGCAACCAATAGAAATTGTGGCACGAGCCTGGACTCCTGCCACCACGAGTCTTGCTGTACCGGCCCCAGGCTAAGCAGCCCGACCGCCACAACCACCAGCAATGCACCGCGTGCAGCGCCAAAGGCCATGCCGAGAAAACGATCGGTCCCGGAAAGTCCGGTGACGCGAATCAGTTCGCCGATAAGAAAATTGATCATGGCGCCAACCAGCAAGGTGGCGACAAACATGATGGCGCACCCGGCAATGACGCGGGCGGAAGGTGTTTCGATGTAGGCGACCAGATATTGGGACAGTGAACCACCAAACATCCAGGCAACGACCCCGGCGATGATCCAGGTGCACAGCGACAATGCTTCTTTAACGAAGCCGCGCTTCAAGCTGATCAATGCGGAGATGGCGACGATTGCAACGATCGCCCAGTCAACCCAGGTAAATGGCACGGTTCAGCCTACGGTCAGATAAGGCGGCGCATTTTAGCAGAGCGCCGCCACTCAGGTAAGCCGATTTATCACCGCACTCACAATCAGATTGAACCTTTGGCAGCGCTTAACCGCGCTCAGGCTGGAAGCGCACCACAAAACCCTTGAGATTCTGCTGTTTGCCGAGCAAGTCACGCAGACGATCAGCCTCCGCACGCTCAAGCAAAGGGCCGACAAAAACCCGATTCATACCGCCTGATGAACGCACGTAAGCGTTATAACCTTGATTACGAAGGGTTTTTTGAAGGTTATCAGCGCTTGCACGATTAGACAGGCTCACCAATTGAACCGACCAACTAACGGGTAAGCCATTGGCGTCTACACGCTTTTGCGTGGTATCGAGCTTCGCAGGGGCTTGCGCTACGGTCTGAGCTGGAGTGACCGCCGGAGTTTTGACCGCTGCAACAGGTTTGCTCACCACAGCGGCAGGCGCCGGAGCAGCAGGCACAGGAGCCACTTCTTCGGGTGGCGCCGGCTCTTCAGGAATAGGCTGCGGCTCAGGCACCGGAACAGGCTCCACCTGCACTTGAGGCATCACCGGAACTTGAGGTGCCGTGGGTACATCCACCTGAATTTGCCGTTGCTCATCTTCACGGTTGAACAGCATCGGTAAAAAAATCACAGCCAACGCCACCAACACCAGGGCACCGACCATCCGTTGCTTGTATACCTTATCCAGCAAAGCCATTTGCCGACTCCTCCGTGGCGCGCCGCCCCAGCCATTCAAGCGCTTGTGCGACGCAATAAAATGAACCAAACAACACAATTTCGTCTTCCGGGGCTGCACGCTCACACTGCGCTTCAAGGGCAGCATCAACACTGCCAAACGCCGACACCGAAGCCCCAAGGCGTTTCAACGCAGCCTCAAGCTCCTCTGCCGGGCGTGTGCGCCCAGTGTTCAACGGTGCCACGGCCCAATGAGTGAAAACAGGGGCAAGGGTTGACACTACGCCATCCAGATCCTTGTCCGCCAGCAGGCCAAACACCGCAAGACGTTTACCGGCCACCGGACGTTGCTGCAAGCGCTGAAGCAAATAGTGAGCTGCATGGGGGTTATGGCCCACATCAAGCAGCACATTGAGCGTCTTGCCCTGCCAGTCAAAACGCCGGCGATCCAGACGTCCAGTAACATGCGTGCTCAGCAAGGTTTCAACGATCTGCTCAGGCTGCCAAGGCAAGTCCATCAAGGCATAAGCCTGCAAGGCCAGCGCCGCGTTTTCCATGGGCAAATCCAGCAACGGCAAGTCTCGCAATTCAAGCGTGCTAGCCGTTGCACTTTCCCCTTTCCAATGCCAAACCGATCCGGCCACCGTCAGATCAAAGTTGCGCCCCCGCAAAAACAGCGGGCAGCCCAACTCAGCCGCTTTGTCGAGCAAGGGTTGCGGGGGATTCAGGTCACCACAAAGCGCGGGCTTGCCAGCACGAAAGATACCGGCCTTTTCATACGCCACTGACTCACGGGTGTTGCCCAGGTACTCGACGTGATCAACACCGATGCTGGTAATCAACGCCATATCGGCATCGACCAGATTGACCGCATCCAGTCGCCCGCCCAGGCCGACTTCCAACACCACGGCGTCCAACTGTGCACGTTCGAATAGCCAGAAGGCCGCCAGCGTGCCCATCTCAAAATACGTCAGTGAGGTCTCGCTACGACCGACGTCCAGCGCCGCAAACGCCTCGCAGAGCAACTCATCCGAAACTTCGGCACCGTCGATTTGCACACGCTCGTTGTAGCGCAGCAAATGCGGCGAGCTATAAACGCCCACTTTGAGGCCTTGCGCCCGCAGCAATGATGCAACAAACGCACAGGTCGAGCCTTTGCCGTTCGTTCCAGTAACCGTCACCACCCGAGGCGCGGGCTTTTGCAAGCCCATGCGGATCGTTACCTCGCGCGCGCGATCCAGCCCCATGTCGATGGCCGCTGGATGCAACTGTTCAAGATAGGCGAGCCACTCGCCAAGGGTGCGCTGGGTCATAGGTTGGCTGGCGCTGGCGGAACAACGATAGCTTCAACAGGCGGCGCGATGAATACCGGAGTCGGCAAGCCCATCATTTGTGCCAGCAAGTTACCCAGACGTGGACGCAGCTCCTGTCGAGCAATGATCAAGTCGATCGCGCCGTGTTCCAGCAGGAACTCACTGCGCTGGAAGCCTTCAGGCAACTTTTCGCGCACGGTTTGCTCGATAACACGCGGCCCGGCAAAGCCGATCAGTGCTTTGGGCTCAGCCACGATCACATCGCCGAGCATCGCCAGACTGGCCGATACACCGCCGTAAACCGGATCAGTCAGTACCGAAATAAACGGAATGCCTTCTTCACGCAGACGCGCCAGCACCGCAGAGGTCTTGGCCATTTGCATCAGAGAGATCAGGGCTTCCTGCATGCGCGCACCACCGGAGGCCGCGAAGCAAATCATCGGACAGCGGTTTTCCAGTGCATAGTTGGCGGCACGGACAAAGCGCTCGCCAACGATGGCGCCCATCGAGCCACCCATAAAGGAGAACTCAAACGCCGACACGACCACGGGCATACCCAGTAACGTACCGCTCATCGAGATCAGTGCATCTTTTTCACCGGTCTGCTTCTGCGCGCCGACCAGACGGTCCTTGTACTTTTTGCTGTCGCGAAACTTCAGGCGATCAACAGGTTCCAGGTCTGCGCCCAACTCGTCGCGACCTTCGGCATCCAGGAAAATATTGATGCGGGCACGCGCGCCAATGCGCATGTGGTGATTACATTTAGGGCAAACGTCCAGGGTCTTTTCCAGCTCAGGACGATAAAGCACAGCGTCACAAGACGGGCATTTGTGCCACAGGCCTTCAGGTACCGAGCTCTTTTTGACCTCGGAACGCATGATCGAAGGAATCAGCTTGTCTACCAACCAGTTGCTCATGCTTTTTTTCTCCAGTACCGGCGACCTGAACACTTGGGTTCAGGCCCCGTGTATGCCCTTGAGCTAATTTCAATAGATGTGCGGCGATGATGCTTGAAGGCAGCGGTCAGCACAGGGCAAACCAGCATAACCCCAAGAAACCCTCAGCCTTCCCGACAACACGCCCAAGAGCGGCTGCCATGTTAATTTTTGCCCGTCAAACCACAGGGCCCGTCTGCTTTACGCAGCGGTATTGATGGACGGTGGCAGACTGCCAACCGTCACATCACGCATCAGTTTGTTGCGCGCACGTTATGCATGAAGGCACGAATTTTGTCGTGATCCTTGAAGCCTTTGCTCTTTTCCACCCCGCCACTGACATCGACGGCATAAGGACGCACCTGATCAATAGCCTGTACGACGTTGTCGACGGTCAAGCCGCCCGCCAGGATGATGGGCCGGGATAAACCTTGCGGTATCAAAGACCAGTCAAACGCCTGACCAGTTCCCCCTGGCACGCCTTCGACATACGCATCGAGCAATATACCGCTGGCACTCGCATAGGCATTGCAGGCACCGGCGATGTCGTCGCCCGCCTTCACCCGCAGGGCTTTGATGTAAGGACGGTGATAGCCCTCACATTGTTCGGGGGTTTCATCGCCGTGAAACTGCAACAGGTCCAGGGGTACGGCATCCAGTGTTTCGTTCAGCTCACAAGCACTTGCATTAACGAACAACCCGACCGTTGTCACAAAAGGCGGCAGCGCCGCAATGATGGCCCGTGCTTGCACTGCGGTGACTGCCCGAGGGCTTTTTGCGTAGAACACAAAGCCGATGGCATCAGCACCGGCCGCAACCGCAGCCAATGCATCTTCTATGCGGGTAATACCGCAGATCTTGCTGCGAACAACGTACATCTCGATAACACCCCAACAGTTGAGCGCGAAAGTCCCGGATGGTAACAAATGCTTATCCGGGCGTCAGCCGTCGAGTTCGGTAAAACCCGTCAAGAAATGTGGGCCAATGTAACGCTCTGGTAACGGGAACTCCTCCCGGTACTCAACCTGGACCAAATACAGACCATAGGGGTGCGCCGTTACGCCGCCAGAACGACGGGCGCGGCTTTCAAGGACTTCTTTTATCCACTCAACCGGCCGCTCGCCTGAGCCAATGGTCATCAAAACCCCTGCAATATTGCGCACCATGTGATGCAAGAAGGCACTGGCGCGAATATCCAGCACAATCATCCGCCCATGACGGGTGACTCGCAGGTGATGCATTTCCTTGATCGGCGATTTTGCCTGGCATTGGCCGGCACGGAAGGCACTAAAGTCATGTATACCCAGCAAATGCTGGGCGGCCTCAGCCATACGATCAACATCCAGAGGGCGGTGATTCCAGGTCACTTCCTGATTCAAATGCGCCGGGCGGATCTGATCGTTGTAAATCACATACCTATAACGGCGGGCGATGGCCTTGAAGCGCGCATGAAAATCCGCCGGCATGACTTTGGCCCACGTCACACTGATGTCATGGGGCAAGTTGATATTGGCGCCCATGACCCACGCCTTGAGCGAGCGCTCGGCTTGAGTGTCAAAGTGCACTACTTGCCCGCAGGCGTGCACGCCAGCGTCAGTGCGACCCGCACACATCAACGACACCGGTGATGCAGCGACTTTTGACAACGCGTTCTCAAGGGTTTCCTGAACGGTCAACACACCATTGGCCTGGCGCTGCCAGCCGCTGTAGCGCGAGCCTTTATATTCCACGCCCAGCGCGATTCGGTAAAAGCCTTCGGCGGCCATTTCGGCTACTGGGTTATCTATATTTGCCAAGGAGTTACAGCCTGCTGATGAACGCAAAGTCGGCCATTATAAGGCGACACCGGCCAGACGCCATGAAACAAATGATGAGCGCGCGACAAATGCGTTGGCGCATGACCGGAAATATAGAGTACTGACAGAATATTGATGCCAGATACAACAACGGCAGCCCTATGGGCTGCCGCTGGGTGACGGGTCAAGTGATCAGACCAGCCGGGATAACATCTCAAGGGCTTCTGCCTGCTGCTCAGGATTACCTTCAGCTATCACCTCCGCCAGAATATCCCGTGCCCCTTCATCGTCACCCATGTCAATGTAAGCCTCAGCCAAATCGAGCTTGGTCGCGGCTTCATCCGAACCGGACAAGAAATCGGGCTCGGGATCATCGGCAAACGCTGACACAAGAGACGGTTGCTCCAGGCTTTGCGACAAGCGCTGCAACTCGGCATTGACCTTGTCCAACTCAATGGAAAAGCTGTCGGGCTCAGCTTCAGCCACTTCACTCTCCGGCGCCAACGACAGATCAAAGTCAGCTGGCAGGCTTAAATCAAGATCTGGCAGTCCATCTCTGGGCGCCTGAACCTCAGCTTGCTGCTTGAGCACCTCTTCAAAGCTTTGCTCATAATCTGGCACTGGTTGATCCAGTGGTTGTGCAGGCAACAGCTCGGTGGGTGATGCGGTTTCCAGCTCGTCTAAGCTCAGGTCGAAGTCGTGATCAAACTCGGGCCCGACCGCACTGTCATCACGCAGCATTTCATCAACGAACTGCTCTTCAAGTTGCGCGGCAACAGCAGCCGTGGCGATCCCTGTAGCAGCCGCCGCCAACATGGCCGGGTAACGCGCCTTGAGTTGTTCGACTTCAGCGTGATTCTTGCCGTTTGCGACTAACTGACGCTCTTGCGCTATAAAAGCCTCACGCTCACCCTGCTCGCCATATACCTGCATCAGCTTGAGACGCAAGTCACTGCGCTGAGGTTCTTTTTCAATTGCATGACTGAGCAGCGTGACGGCCTCATCCAGCTGTTGCAGCTCAATCAGTCGTTCTGCGTGCACCAGTACATCGTCTCCTGGCTTGGCCAGCGACAAAGCGCCAATGACGGGCGCAATAACAGCCGCAGGAGCTGGAGCTGGAGCTGGAGCTGGAGCTGGAGCTGGAGCTGGAGCTGGAGCTGGAGCTGGAGCTTCATCGAGCATGGGGCTTGGCGGTGGCACTTCAAGCCCAGCGAAGTCACTTTCTGGCAGGTCCAGATCAGACGCAAAATGCGTGTCATCCTCCAGCTCCCGTGCCATGCGCTCGTGTCGTTGCGCCGCTTGCAAGGCCTTGCGGCGACGGGCCAGCAGCAGTAACAGCAACAACAGCAAAACGGCTGCACCACCCGCCAACCCCATCAGCATTGGACTGCCAAGCAGAGCCTGAAGGTTACGTTCCCCCGTTGAGACAGAATGCTCGCCCTGCACAGGCGCGGGCGGCACAGCGGTGGCGGGCGAACCTTCGAGCGCGGGCTCGATATCCGCCTCTGGAGCATCGACGGCTTGTGCGGCCAACTGAGCCGGGATCGCAGTGGCGGGGTCACCGGAAGCAGCACCGCCCGCCTCCAGCTTGGCCAATTGATCATTTTTCAACTCGATCAAGCGTTGAAGCTTGTCCAGCTGGCTTTGCAAATCCTTCATCCGGCTTTGCAGCTCGGTATTCTCACGACGACTTGAATCCAGACCTTCCTGAGCCATCGCCAGTTGTGCAGCGATATTTGCGGCGTCCCCGGCCGCACCTTTACCATTAGCGGATTGTGCCGCCACCAGGCTCAAGCTGTCAGTACTCGCAGCCTTGGCCGGGCGCAGAGCCTCAACCGGCTGACGTCGTGTTGCATCAAGCTGCTGAGGCAGTGGCACCGTACGGCGACCATTACGCCAATCGGCGTTCTGTGAGGCCACTTCATTGAGCGCTTTGGCCTGCGACAACTGAACACTCTGCGAGGCATCAGGCAGACGCAATACCTGGCCGGTTTTCAGACGATTGATATTGCCATTGATAAACGCATCAGGATTCAGCGCCTGAATGGCTAGCATCGTCTGTTGAACCGAGCCACCATTGGCCGCCTTTGCCGCGATTTCCCACAAGGTGTCGCGGGCCGTAGTGGTGTACTGCGCAGGCGCACCGGCAGTGCCGGGCGCAACCGGAGCTGAGGCCGCCGCAGCGGTTTGTGGCGAAAACTTCGCGGGGTCGAGCATGACGCTGTAGTCACGCAACAGGCGACCGCTTGGCCACATCACTTGCACCAGAAACTTTACAAAGGGTTCGGACAGCGGCTGACTGGACGTCACTCGCAGCACGCTCTTGCCATCGGCATTGATCACCGGGGTAAAACGCAACTCATCCAAAAAGGCTGGCCGTGGCACACCTGCCTTGGTGAACTCGTCCGCAGGCGCCAAACTCGGTACCACTTCTGCGGCCGTTAGATCCTTGACATCCAGCAGCTCGATTTCAGCCAGCAGAGGCTGGTTCTGAGTCGATTTCAGCGTCAACTCTCCGAGCCCAAGCGCCTGCGCCATACCGGATGAAAGCGCCGATGCGGCAGCTATTGCTAACACTAATTTGCGAACCTGAAGCATCGCCTCATCCTTATTGGTACAGACCTCGTCCTGCGAGATCCGAATAGCTACTGCCCGAAGAGTGTGCCCAAGACTTGCGTGTTTAGACACATGACCCCGAAGCGGCTCTTGAACCCAGCTGGAAATTGACGCCAAGTATCTTTTACAGCAAGTCTTTTATCAACAACTCAGCCAGTTGCACGGCATTCAAGGCCGCGCCTTTACGAACGTTATCTGCAGTTATCCAAAGATTAAGTTCACAAGCATCGTCCACAGCATGGCGAACTCGTCCTACATAGACCACGTCCTGGCCAACGGCATCACCCACCGCCGTCGGATAGTCGCCTGCGTCAACCAACTCAAGACCCTCTGCGGCCTCAAGCGCTGCATTAACAGCTTCCAGATCGACTGGCCCGGCCATTTGCACCGACACACTAAAGCTATCGCCGAAAAACACCGGAGCTTGAATGCATGTCACTGAAATTTTGAGTGACGGCAAATCCAATATTTCGCGCAGTTGCGTGACCAGATGTTTTTCCAGCGGAACATGGCCTTGTGCATCCGGCGTACCGACTTGTGCGAGCAAGTTGAAGGCCATCTGACGATCAAAGAAATTCGATTCAAGCGGATGCAGGTTCAGCAGCGCTGTAGTCTGGCGCGCCAATTCGGAAACGGCTTCGCGCCCTTGAGCGGAAACGGCCAGACACGCAGTTACAGTCACTCGCTGAAAATCGAATAAATCGCGTAATGGCGCCAGCACCACTGCCAAAGCAGTCGCCGATGGGCTTGGACTGCTCACTTTTACAGGCTTGGGCAAACCGACCAGGACCTTAGCATTGGCCTCGGGCACCACTTGCGGGGCCTGCAAGGCAGGCAAAACACCCGACAAATCAATTAACGTACACCCCGCAGCAGAAGCTTTGGCTGCGTAGCTGGAAGTCACTGCTGGCCCGGCAGCAAAGAAAACGACCTGGACTTTGCTGAAGTCGAATGCATCGACCTCACGCACTCTGACATTTTTGCCACGAAAAGGCACCGAACTGCCAGCCGACTCGCTACTGGCCAGCAGGTGCAAGTCGGCTACCGGAAAATTGCGCTCTTCAAGGATTTGCACAATGGTTTCGCCGACAGTGCCGGTGGCGCCGACGACGGCGATATCAAAGGACTGACTCATGGATCTACCTCAGGCGAAACGTGGGGAGGCGCACTTTAACTGCCCGGCGCAAGCCAGGCAATTAAAGCGATGGATGGGGTTAAGCCTACAGCCTTACCATTGCTTTGAAGTCAAATGCGGCCATGCATCAATGATTATCAAGGGGCAAAAACCAGCGCGATACAAGATCTTTGCCCATCACCCCGTGATAAACGTTGACTGTGGCCTGAGGACTATTCGATTTTTTGAGCTGGGAGTAATAGCTTTCTCTGCGTTGGGATTTGAGCTTCAAATGGGCCACACCGTAGTTTTCCTTTGGCGTATCCTCGGCCGCATAATGAATATGGGCATACCAGAGCGGGATACCATTCTTGTCATTGATCGCGTATTCCTGAATGAAGTCCTGACGCTCGCCAGCCAGTTTTATGCGCTTGCCTAAGCCCGCTATCTGCACACGATCCTGCTCAAGCAGATACTGAAGGTTGCCGTGAGTCGGGGGCAATTCAAGGCTCAACTGAATGCGTAGCTCTTTACCTTTATCCGTCAAACGCTTGGCTCCACTGCGCAGGTTCTCGACCAAGACCAAATCCGATTGCACAACTGCATCCAGAGGCTGAGCATCGATAGCTTTGCTCAGTTCGCCAGCCAAGTGATTGAGGCCATCGGCCTCGTGTTGAAGAACCTCTTCAACCTCCTGCGGGTATCTGGATATTTTTTTATATTCCTCGGCCCTGCGCAGATGATTATCCAGGTCGGCGTAGCGTTTGCGCGCCTCACCTTTAAGAAAATCGAGTGGCCGAGTGTCTGAAGGTGCCTTAGGCGTCACTGCTTTAATTTCCTCCCATACCTCACCGTGTTCTGAATACGTACCGAGTAGCTGATCGTTTTCTTCAGACCTGACTTCAACGACCTCAACAGGCCACTCACCTCCCGCCGGTATTAACTTACCGATCAACCGTCCGCTATGGCGGGTTTTAATAATTCGTTTGGGTACATCTGATGCAGCTGCACGCTGGGGCTTGCGCGGCAATTGAGCCCCCTTTGCATCCGGTTTAATCTCGGCCGCCATTTTTTTTGTGACGTCTTGGTAAAGGCCATCCAGCATCGTGATGATTTTGTTGAATAAGGCGCTATCCAATTCATCCGCACTGATGATGCCCAAGCCTCGCAAGGCATCCAACGATTGAGCATAAGATTCAACAAGACTACTCAATACTTCCAGGCTTTCACCGCTGCTGAAATCAAACGTATTGAGCTCCGCATGAGTACTGATAAGTTTTCTCACTGGTGTGACGAGAGTCTCCAGAGTTTCAACCAACGCGGTATTACTGTGCCAATCTTTAACGCTGGGTTTTATCAGCCAATTCAAATAAGCGTTCTTAATGGGGACATCATAAAAATCGACATTGGTTTTCCTGAGGCTGACGTCTTTGAGAGAACTTTCATATCGTTGCATACCCGCCTCATCCAGACGCTCCAGATAGCGAGTTCTGAGTTCAAGCGTAGCAATCATCTTTTCATAAATGTCGATATAGGCTTTCATGACTTGATCGAACCGTAGATTGCTAGTGCTGGCGGCCGTCTCAAATATTCTAAAAGGCACCCCCTTCAAGTCGTAATCGTAAATAACCATAAGGTGATTGCACTCAGTTGCCAGCGCCAATATACGGCCATCAATATCGTATTTCTTTACATCCGGGAACAGGCTTTTAAACTCATCGAGATTCGTCAGCAAAAGAAGATACGAGTCAATCATCTCCTGGGTTGCACTCTCGGCTTTGCGGCGATAAACACTGCGTTGTTCTTCCGTGAAACGCGGATCTTCTTCAGCGCGCTGCATCACGGATATCGCGACCTTGAATGCTGCGTTCATCCTCGGCGTGCGCGCGTTTAGCTCAGTCCACTGGTCTAAAAACTCACCTCTTCGCGCATCTTTTTGCTCGCGCAAAGCCTGTAATCGAGCCTTCGGCATGCCGCCAGATAAACGCAGACGCAGATCCAGAGACCATCGACCGTTGCCACTTGACTTCAAATAGGGACCTAAATGAGTGCTGTCAGCGGGGTCAACAATGATAACGCCTTCGGCTCCCACACTGACCTCATACAGCTTGTCCTCAATTAAGGCATGCCATTTATCGTTAATCACATAAAGCCCCTTACGAGGCATGTCAGCAGTCGGATTGTGCAAGACAGGCTGCGGCATTTGGGCAGGCTTCTTTACCTCGAAATGGGACAGCATCTTTATTTGACCGGGGGTCAGCCGATTTTGGGCACTTGCAAAACTGAAATCCAGAGGCGTGCTCTGTATATCGGGTAATTCACCTGCCAATGCTACGACTCCTGCACTCACTTGCGGCGACGCAAGCTCTGGCCAACGGTCAGCACTGCGCTCAGGTGCACGAGGTTTCACAACCTGCTCCCTGACGCCATCGGCCAGCGACGGACGCGCTGGAACCGGCGCAGGAGGCGGGAACAAAACTATTGTCAGATTAAGCAGTAGATCGACTAATCCGAGCTCGCGAGTGATCGGATCTTCACTATTGAGTGCCGGAATGTCCTTGATGGCAGCCAGCAACATGACTGATAACCCCACAGTGAGCATGGTGGGAACGCTCAGAAAAGGCAGCAACACGAGGTTGAATATCAGGTTGGTTTGCTCAAGTAATACACCCCAGCGACTCTCGGTATTGGAAACAGAGTCTATGTCGGCCTGTCTCACCAGCGCACTTGCATTGCTGCTGTAGAGAAACTGCAATAACTTGCCGTTATGCAAATATTGTAATAACTCGTCGCTGGCACCATCGACGGACAGCGTTGCAGGTTGCGGTACTTCAATAGGGGCGTAATCGCTGCCCAGTCCAAAACGCACGTAATGGGGTTCTTGAAAGCCGCCATTGTCGTATATCGGACGGGCGACATCGCTCAACCAGATCAGCACACTGGTTTGCAGCTCTCCCGGCTGGGCAATAGCCTCCAGCAGTGCGGCGCGAGTAGGAAACTCATGCAGCGATTGAGCGTAGAAAGGCCGGTATAGCAAGTGCGGGCCGACACTCATATCAACTTGTTCAATGATGAACATATTGTTGACCACATCCGGGGCTGCGTCAGCCTTGCGAGCCACTGCCAGGTGCCGAATAACCACCGGCGCACCATCGACCTGGCGGTCGGCATTATTGCTCTGCATCAAAGCTGCAACGTAGCGAGCACCGAGTGGGCTGAGGCCGTTTTCGTTCTTGAGACTAAGCTCCAGCGCCTGCAACGGTAAATATGCACTGATTTGTTCTGCGAACAATTGTTCACGCTTGCGCGCATCACTTGTAGCCCCCAACAGCAAACTTTGCAGTCTCTCGGGATAAACCTTGCCGACGTCAACCCGTTCAATCAGGCCATTTCTGCTGATGATGTAGTTAGGCGTCAGCCAAACAGGCAATTCCAACCCGTGTGAATGTTTCAGACTCAACAGCCCCTGTGGCCGCCCCACCAGGTTTTTCAACGCAAGCTCGGTGAGGTTCATAGTCACCTCTTCAGTGACGGGGATGGCATTGGGGAAGCCGGCAGCGGAAAAAAAAGTCAACTCTATATGATCAGGGTTAAACACTTCGACAGAGACATGTCGGGATAAATCAGGTTCCAGATACTTTTGGTCAAGCTGCATTTGCTGCGTCAAAACATCGACAGCAAATGAGCGAATATCTGCAATACCACTGAGGAAAGTACGGCCTTGGCTGATTTTCTTGGCGCGGGCCAAAGCCAGACTGTATTGGCGGTACAGGGACTGCTCTGCAGCAGATGCCCGCCTCAACCAATCAGGTAAATGTGCTTTAAGAGTGCCAACGGCAAGGCCCTCTGTCGCGGCCGCACCTAGTATGTAACGTGCAGGATCACTAAGGTCCTGACACACTGTTTGCAGCGTCTGAACCCCAACTCGGGCTGGTAATTTCAGTGCTCCCAGGCCATCCAGCTGCCTACCCAATATGATCGCTGCTTGAATGTCAAAAACATTGCCCTCTAGCTCGTAACGCTTGATACGGATTTCATCAGCCAAATAGGCTGCGCCCATGCGCTGTCCGCCATATTCGATGACTGCGTCCACGGTGGGGAAAGACTTTAGAGTGCCATTAGGCCGACACATTAGAATCAGGTTGCTACGCACCAGCACGATGGATGCTGTCAACCGAGTACTTCTGAGTTGCGCACCGATGAGTGTGGATTCCAGACAATAAACCTGCGTGCAATTTTCACCGTATTGACTTATTCGTGCTTCTCGCTCAGGGCACAGAATCACCTGGTTGACGGCTTCGCGAGCCAAGTCAGTCAGATCTTCCTGGCGGATCAGAGCAATGCTCAAAAGCTCTTTGAGCACATCACTGAACCAGCGCCAGCGACTGACACCCGAGTCTGCCTGGCCGGACCAATATTCGACCAGCGCATTTTGAAAGCCGACGGGTACTGTCCAGGTCAATTCCTTCAGCAGGGTGTCAATGACCTTCATATCAAGTAGATCAGGTTCCAGCCAATCGGGCGCGTTATCGCATAGATAGTAGGACTGACCATTGACCCTCTCTAAATTCAATACATTGCCGTTGGCCAGATAATCCATAACCCGTGCCACGAATGGCTGCAACTCCCAGCCACCACCCGCCCGGGGCACGGCCAGCCGGGTGCGCGCCAAGTCAATCTTTAGGGTGGGGTATTTTTGGGATAATGCCGCCGCAAGTAGTTGCCGGGTGACACTTTCCAAGGTTGGACGACTTACAAACTGTGCCCTGACAGCATTGATCGATAAAGCGAGTGGAGAAGATGTAGTAGGTGCAGGCATAAAAAGTCCTCGTTAAATGGGATCGGTCGTGTAGCCGATCACGCATTTATGCCCGTACGCTGCAAAGTGAGGTGCTAGATGGATATATCAGTTATCGCGCGCACAAAAAAACCGTGCCTCTTTGCAGAGAACACGGTTTTTGTAATGCATCAGCGAATCAACGCTCCAGCAGAATCCGCAGCATGCGACGCAACGGCTCAGCCGCGCCCCACAACAACTGGTCGCCCACGGTGAAGGCACCGAGGAACTGCGAACCCATGTTCAGCTTGCGCAGACGGCCAACCGGCACGTTCAGGGTGCCTGTCACCTTGGTTGGACTCAGCTCTTGCATGCTGATGTCACGATGATTTGGCACCAGCTTGACCCAAGGGTTGTGCTGGCTGATCAGGCCTTCGATGTCCGCAATTGGCACATCTTTGTTCAGTTTGATGGTCAGCGCTTGGCTGTGGCAGCGCATCGCACCGATACGCACGCAGATACCGTCCACCGGAACCGGGTTTTTGAACCGGCCCAGAATTTTGTTGGTCTCTGCCTGCGCTTTCCACTCTTCGCGGCTCTGGCCGTTGGGCAGCTCTTTGTCAATCCACGGGATCAAGCTGCCTGCCAGCGGCACACCGAAATTTTCAGTCGGATAAGCTTCGCTGCGCATGGCGTCAGCCACACGACGGTCAATATCCAGAATTGCGCTGGCCGGGTCAGCCAGTTGATCGGCAACCGCCGCGTGGGTCGCGCCCATTTGCTTGATCAGTTCGCGCATGTTCTGCGCGCCGGCGCCCGAGGCCGCCTGATACGTCATGGCACTCATCCACTCGACCAGACCGGCTTCGAACAGACCGCCAAGGCCCATCAACATCAGGCTGACTGTGCAGTTACCACCGATATAGTTCTTGGTGCCCGCATCCAGTTGGTGGTCAATAACCTTGCGGTTGACCGGGTCCAGAATGATGACCGCGTCATCCTGCATGCGCAGGCTCGATGCAGCATCGATCCAGTAACCTTGCCAGCCTGCCTCACGCAGTTTGGGGAACACCTCATTGGTGTAGTCGCCGCCCTGGCAGGTCAGGATCACATCGAGGGTTTTCAACTCTTCAATGTTGTAAGCGTCCTTGAGCGGAGCAATCTCCTTGCCCACAGACGGACCTTGTCCACCGACATTGGAAGTGGTGAAAAACACCGGCTCAATAAGATCGAAATCCTGCTCTTCCAGCATCCGCTGCATGAGCACGGAACCAACCATACCGCGCCAACCGACCAGACCTACACGCTTCATCGCAACGACACCTTTAACAAAAAGTGGGGTCGTTACTTCCACCAACAGGAAGTAACGGGCCCGAGAGATTACAGATTCTGTAGCGCCGCGACTACCGCATTGCCCATTTCCTGTGTTCCGACCTTGGTGCAACCCGTCGACCAGATGTCGCCGGTACGCAGTCCCTGGTCCAGAACCAGGCTTACCGCCTTCTCGATGGCGTCAGCGGCAGCCTGCTGATTGAAGCTGTAACGCAGCATCATCGAGACCGACAAAATGGTTGCCAGCGGGTTAGCAATGCCCTGCCCTGCAATGTCCGGCGCTGAACCGTGGCACGGCTCATACATGCCTTTGTTGTGGGCATCCAGCGATGCCGACGGCAGCATGCCAATGGAACCGGTCAGCATGGAAGCTTCATCAGACAGGATGTCGCCGAACAGGTTGTCGGTGACAATCACGTCAAACTGCTTGGGCGCTCGCACCAGCTGCATGGCTGCGTTGTCCACATACATGTGGCTCAGTTCAACGTCCGGGTAATCCTTGGCCACTTGCTCGACCACTTCACGCCACAGTTGGCTGGACGCCAGTACGTTGGCTTTGTCGACCGAGCACAACTTTTTACCACGCACGCGGGCCATGTCAAAGCCGACGCGGGCAATGCGGCGAATCTCGCTTTCGCTGTAGGGCAGCGTGTCATAGGCCTGACGCTCGCCGTTTTCCAGCTCACGGGTGCCACGTGGCGCGCCGAAGTAGATGCCGCCGGTCAACTCGCGAACAATCAGAATATCCAGGCCCGAAACGATTTCCGGCTTAAGGCTCGATGCGTCCGCCAGTTGCGGATAAAGGATCGCCGGACGCAGATTGCCGAACAGGCCCAATTGGGCACGAATTTTCAGCAGACCACGCTCAGGGCGAATATCACGCTCGATGGTGTCCCACTTGGGGCCACCCACTGCCCCCAGCAGCACCGCATCTGCGGCGCGAGCACGCTCCAGCGTTTCATCAGCAAGCGGTACTCCGTGCTTGTCGATAGCTGCACCGCCAATGACGTCATGGGTCATCTCGAAGTTCAGATTGAACTTGTCGTTGGCTACCGCCAGCACCTTGACGGCTTCGGCCATGATTTCCGGACCAATGCCATCGCCAGGGAGAATCAGAATCTGCTTGCTCATGGGTTCCTCTTTTATTGTCTGGGGATGCCCCCGCAGGCGCATCTTTTTAATAGTCAGGGTTACTTCTCGGCCCACAGCACCAGCACATCGGTACTGAACGAACCATCGGATTCGATTTCAAAATACGCGCGCACCTCAGTGCCCATTGACTGCTGCAACTGGCGAATAGCCGCGCTCATGACCAGCGGCGTGCGCATGCGTTCGATCCAGGAAGCGAACTCTAAACGCAAACGCTGACGCTGTGTGCTGCGTACTTGCAAACCGGCCTCATTGATCTGGTGCATCCACTCACCCGCCGAGTAGTCGCGCACATGGCTGGTGTCGCGCAGCACTTCGACACTTTGCAGATAGGTGTCGAACAACGGGCTGCCCGGCGACATCACGTCAATAAAGGCCGCCACGCCGCCCGGTTTGAGCACCCGACGCACTTCTCGCAGTGCCAGGCCCAAATCGCTCCAGTGGTGAGCCGAGTAACGGCTGAACACGTAATCAAACTCGCCGTCGGCAAACGGCAAGCGTTCAGCGGCGCCGCAAACGGTACTGATGTTGTTCAGCCCGCGATCAACGGCGGCCGAGCTGACCACATCGAGCATCTGTTGAGAGAGGTCGTAAGCCACCACCTCTTTTACCAGTGCTGCCACATGAAAACTGACATGACCTGCGCCGCAGCCCAAATCCAGCACACGCGCCGAAGACTTGCCCTCCAGCTCGGCTTTTAACAGACCGAACTCAGCACCTTGTGCATGCACGGCACTGCTTAGATACGCCGAAGCCTGTTCACCGAATTGTTTTTGGACAACCTGGGTGTGCTGGGCAGTGCTGGTCATGTTGATAATCCTTTAAGTAGTAGCGCCAAACCTGTAGCAGTCGCAGCCTGCGGCAGCGACTACGCAGATCCCGTCCAATCACGCGTCACGAAACAACCAGGGCTGGCTCGCCCGGTGCTTGCTTTCAAATGCAGCAATCGAATCAGCGTCCTGCAGGGTCAACCCAATATCGTCGAGGCCGTTGAGCAGGCAATGCTTGCGGAAGGCATCAATTTCAAAATTCAGCACCTTGCCGTCAGGACGGGTTACCGTTTGCGCTTGAAGGTCGATTTTGAGCTGATAACCGGGTTCCGCTTCAACCTGAGCAAACAACTCATCCACTTCGGCGTCGCTCAAAATGATCGGCAACAAGCCGTTTTTGAAACTGTTGTTGAAGAAGATGTCGGCGTAGCTTGGCGCGATGATGCTGCGAAAGCCGTATTCTTCAAGCGCCCAGGGCGCGTGCTCACGGCTGGAGCCGCAACCGAAGTTTTCACGGGCCAACAACACACTGGCACCCTGATAACGCTCGGCATTGAGCACAAAGTCTTTGTTCAACGGGCGCTTGGAGTTGTCCTGGTACGGTTGCCCGACATCCAGATAACGCCACTCGTCAAACAGATTGGGGCCGAAGCCGGTGCGTTTGATCGATTTCAAAAACTGTTTGGGAATGATCTGATCGGTGTCGACGTTGGCACGATCCAAAGGTGCGACAAGCCCGGTGTGCTGGGTAAAAGCTTTCATGTTGCGCTCCTTAGATCAATTCACGGACGTCGATGAAACGGCCGTTTACAGCGGCGGCGGCGGCCATAGCCGGGCTCACCAAGTGGGTACGACCACCGGCACCCTGACGGCCTTCGAAGTTGCGGTTGGAGGTCGAAGCGCAATGCTCGCCCGACTCCAGGCGATCCGGGTTCATCGCCAGACACATCGAGCAGCCCGGCTCACGCCATTCAAATCCAGCCTCAATGAAAATTTTGTCCAGACCTTCCGATTCCGCTTGAGCCTTCACCAGCCCGGAACCGGGCACCACAATTGCCTGTTTGATGGTGGAGGCGACTTTACGGCCCTTGGCAATTACCGCAGCTGCACGCAAGTCTTCAATCCGCGAGTTGGTGCATGAGCCGATAAACACGCGATCGAGCTGAATATCGGTGATCGCTTGATTGGCGTTCAGGCCCATGTATTTCAAAGCGCGTTCGATGGAGCCACGTTTAACAAGGTCGGTTTCCTGCGCCGGGTCAGGCACGTTTTGATCAACGGCCAACACCATTTCAGGCGACGTGCCCCAGCTGACTTGGGGTTTGATCTGTGTTGCATCCAGCTCGACGACTGTGTCAAACGCCGCATCAGCGTCCGACACAAGGTCTTTCCACGCCTCGACTGCCAAGTCCCACTCAGCGCCTTTGGGCGAGAAAGGACGCCCTTTGACGTAATCCACCGTCTTCTGATCCGCCGCCACCAAGCCCACGCGGGCACCGGCTTCAATGGACATGTTGCAGATAGTCATGCGGCCTTCAACCGACAGGTCGCGAATCGCGCTGCCAGCGAACTCAATCGCATGCCCATTGCCACCGGCGGTGCCAATTTTGCCAATCACAGCCAGCACGATGTCTTTGGCGGTGACACCAAACGGCAGTTGGCCTTCTACCGAGACAAGCATGTTTTTCATTTTTTTGGCGACCAGGCACTGAGTGGCCAGCACGTGCTCGACTTCGGACGTCCCAATACCGTGGGCCAAGGCACCGAACGCACCATGGGTCGAAGTATGTGAGTCACCACAGACCACCGTCATGCCGGGCAATGTCGCGCCCTGCTCCGGGCCGATCACATGAACGATGCCTTGACGCACGTCATTCATCTTGAATTCAGTGATGCCATATTCGTCACAGTTATCGTCCAGGGTCTGAACCTGTAAACGCGAAACCTGGTCGGCAATGGCTTCGATCCCGCCTTTACGCTCTGGCGTGGTCGGTACGTTATGGTCCGGGGTGGCAATGTTGGCATCGATGCGCCAAGGCTTGCGCCCTGCCAGACGCAGGCCTTCAAAGGCTTGCGGCGAAGTCACTTCATGGATGATGTGACGGTCGATGTAGATCAGCGCTGAGCCATCGTCACGCTGCTTGACCAAATGCGAATCCCAGAGCTTGTCGTAGAGCGTTTTGCCGGCCATCAGACGGTTTCCTCATCAGCTACTTTTCTGTGCCAATAACCACTTGGCTTGTGAGGTCGATCCTATGGCGTTACAGTGAATAACTCAAATTCATAATTTTTATGCTTTGGATAACCAACAGGAATTCGAATAGATGGATCTCGCGAATCTCAATGCTTTTATTGCCATTGCTGAAACCGGAAGCTTTTCCGGGGCAGCCGAGCGGCTGTTTCTGACTCAACCCGCTATCAGCAAACGTATTGCCAGCATTGAGCAGCAACTCAAACTCCGGTTGTTCGACCGCCTGGGCCGTGAAGTCAGCTTGACCGAAGCAGGACGGGCGTTGCTGCCGCGCGCTTATCAGATTCTCAATGTGCTGGATGACACCCGCAGGGCCTTGAACAACCTCAATGGTGAGGTCAGTGGCCGACTGACTTTGGCCACCAGTCATCACATTGGCCTGCACCGCCTGCCGCCATTGCTGCGTGAGTTCACGCGTCTGTATCCCAAAGTTGCGCTGGATATTCAGTTTCTCGATTCAGAAGTGGCCTACGAAGAAATTCTTCACGGTCGCGCGGAGTTGGCCGTAATCACTCTGGCACCTGAACCTCACTCGCTGATTCGCGCCGTATCGGTGTGGGATGATCCGCTGGACTTTGTGGTCGCCCCCGAGCACTCTCTTACCCGTCAACCTGTGGTCAATATGGCTGACATTGCACATCATCCAGCGGTGTTTCCGGGGGGTAATACCTTTACCCACCATATTGTGCAGCGCCTGTTTGAAGCACAGGGGCTGACACCGAACATCGCCAT
Organism: Pseudomonas helleri; assembly: GCF_009600315.1. Taxonomy (GTDB): domain Bacteria; phylum Pseudomonadota; class Gammaproteobacteria; order Pseudomonadales; family Pseudomonadaceae; genus Aquipseudomonas; species Aquipseudomonas helleri_A. Next base: position 23,848 of record NZ_WIWC01000027.1, read on the forward strand.
GAGTACCAACTATCTGGAAACTATCAAGATGATGGTGTCCATTGGTCTGGCCTGGAGCGTGCTGCCACGTACCATGCTGGATGAGCAAGTAGCCTCGATCAGTTTGCCGGGTATTCAATTGACCCGACAATTGGGCTACATCGTACATACTGAAAGAACGCTGTCGAATGCCGCACACGCTTTCATGACATTACTCGATAGTCAGGTCTCATCCCCTTGCAACGAGCTGTCCTGAATCCGCCACCAGGTTTCGAGTTCAAGGATCGCAGTACATGGCAAACCCCACGGACGATGAGCAACCGTTAGACACAAAGGCGCTATGCTGGAGCAATGCAAGCCACTTGCTCGCAGCTCTGAACGCCGCACAATCTGGCACCTGGAGCTGGGATCTCGACAGCGGCGAGATCAGTTGGTCAAAAGGCGTCCACGCGTTGTTTGGTCTGGATGCCACGCAGGCATTACCTGACAATCTCAAGAATTTAAGCCGCCTCGCATTTGAGGACTGGCCCAAGGCACAGCGCGCATTCCAGGGGGTGATCGATGGTACTGCGCGGCACAAGTTCATCCACCACCGGATCCGCTGGCCAGACGGCAGTCTGCACTGGCTGGAGGTGCGCGGGAGCCTCATTGACACGTTAAACACCAGGCCTCTCATGCTGGGCGTCATTCGTGAAGTCACGTTTCAACGTCAGCGCTTGACTGTTTCTGAAGACAAATTCGCCAAGGCGTTCCATTCCAGCCCCGACGCCATCACGATCAGCGAGCTAGTCAGTGGCCACTATCTGGAAGTCAATGAAGGTTTTACTCGGCTGACGGGTTACAGCAGCGCTGAAGCCATTGGTCACAGCCCTTATGAATTGGGCATTTGGGGAGACGGTGCAAAGCGCCAGGCTTTATTGGACGAACTCCACGATAAGGGCCGAATCTCCCACAGGGAAATCCTGGGGCGCTCAAAAAATGGTGATGTGCTCCACGTTGAAGTGTCCATCGAGCCGATCACCCTCAACGACACGCCGTGCATATTGCTGACGGCCCGAGACATCAGCCAGCTAAAGATTGCGCAGGCGCAAGTCAGGCACCTGGCCTACCATGATCCTCTGACCAATTTGCCCAATCGTGCCCTGCTGATGGACCGTCTGAGCCAGCAAACCTCGCTGCTCAACCGTCATCACCTGCGCGGGGCTTTGCTGTTTCTTGATCTGGACCATTTCAAGCACATCAATGACTCATTGGGCCATCCCGTGGGCGATTCGGTGTTGCGCATCATCACCGCCCGCCTTGAAACCAGCGTGCGCAGCGAAGACACTGTGGCCCGACTGGGCGGAGACGAATTTGTGGTGGTGCTGACCGGCCTCAAGGGGACGCTCCAGGAGGTGACACACGCCGTGCGCAATACAGCAGATGAATTGCGCCAGTTGCTCGCCGAACCCATGTTTCTGGACGGCCAACGCCTGCAAGTCACACCCAGCATTGGCATCGTTATCTTGCCTGAGCATGGGACACAGCCTGCCGATCTGCTCAAGCGGGCCGACATTGCCTTGTATCGGGCCAAGGACTGCGGCCGCAATACCGTCCAGCTTTTCGACTTTGCGATGCAAACCGCCGCCACTGAGCGGATGCGCATGGAAAGCGATTTGCGCACCGCATTAGCCCGCAACGAGTTCAGCCTGCACTTTCAACCACAAGTCGACGCTCGCGAAAACCGCATCGTCGGGGCCGAAGCGCTGCTGCGCTGGCATCACCCGCAACGGGGTGCTCAAGCTCCGGTTGAATTCATCAGCATCCTTGAAGACAGCGGACTGATGGTTGACGTCGGCACCTGGACGCTCGAAGAAGCCTGCCGTTCATTACGTCTGTTACTTGATGATGACTTGATTGACCCGAACAGCTTCAGACTGTGCGTCAACATCAGCCCTCTGCAGTTTCGCCAACACGACTTTGTCGACCGGGTGCATTCCAGCCTGATCACTCACACGCTGCCATTCTCGATTCTCAAACTTGAGATAACCGAAGGTATCGTCATTCAAAATCTGGAGGACACCATCGGCAAAATGCGCCAGCTGATGGCCTTGGGCGTAAGCTTCGCCATGGATGACTTTGGTACGGGCTATTCCTCTCTGACCCACCTGAAACGTCTGCCGGTGGACACGTTAAAGATTGATAAGTCGTTCATACAGGACGCCATCAATGACCCGAGCGATACCGAAATTATCCGCGCCATTGTGGCGATGGCACACAGTTTGAAAATCACAGTGGTCGCTGAAGGTGTGGAGCAGAAGGCCCAGCTGGAGTTTTTGCAAAGTCTGGGCTGTCACTTTTACCAAGGTTATCTGCACAGCCGACCGGTGCCATTAGCTCAGTTTCGAGCGCTGCTGCAAGGTTAACTGTTGCAAGGGCTACAACGCCCTCAAACGGACTAATCGTTTTGACCGGGCAGCATGAAATAATCCGCTTCACGTCAACCCACAACAAGAATAAGGACCTGCCATGCAAGCCCCTGAAATTTTCATCCTCAGCGCCCGGCGAACGGCCATTGGCACGTTTGGCGGCGCGCTCAAGGATATGCCGCTGTGCGATTTGGCCACCACCGCGGTCAAGGCCGCGCTCATCGACAGTCACGTGGAGGCTGAGCGCATAGGGCACGTGGTCATGGGCAACGTGATTGCCACTGAACCCAAAGACGCCTACTTGGCGCGGGTCGCCGCGATCAACGCGGGGATCCCCAAGGAAACACCGGCGTATAACGTCAACCGCCTGTGCGGTTCCGGCTTGCAGGCGATCATTTCTGCCGCTCACACCCTGCAACTGGGTGATGCCGATTTCGCCATTGGCGGTGGCGCCGAATCGATGAGCCGTGGCCCTTACCTGCTGCCGTCAGCCCGCTGGGGCGCGCGCATGGGGGATGCTCAGGTGCAGGATTATATGCTCGGGATTCTTCATGACCCGTTCCACGGCATTCACATGGGCATCACGGCCGAAAATGTGGCGCAACGCAATCACATTAGTCGTGAAGCGCAAGACGCCTTGGCCTTTACCGATCAGCAACGTGCCGCCCACGCTATCGCCCAAGGCTATTTCGCTGCACAAATCGCAGCGGTTGAGGTTCCCGGTCGAAAAGGCACCAGCCTGTTCAATGTCGATGAACATCCGCGTGCGACCACGCTGGAACAACTGGCGCAGATGAAGCCTGCGTTCAAAAAGGACGGCACCGTGACGGCGGGCAATGCTTCAGGCCTTAATGACGGCGCGGCGGCTCTGGTGCTGGCCAGTGGCGATGCCGTACGGACAGCAAACCTCACCCCCATGGCGCGGCTGGTGGCCTATGCCCACGCCGGGGTCGAACCTGAATTGATGGGCTTGGGCCCCATACCGGCCACGCGGCTGGCACTCAAGCGTGCGGGTTTGCGGATTGGCGATATGGACGTAATTGAAGCCAACATTGCCTTTGCGGCGCAGGCGTGTGCAGTGATGGAAGAGCTGGAACTTGACCCGGCCAGGCTCAACCCGAATGGCTCGGGCATTGCGCTGGGTCACCCGGTCGGCGCTACGGGCGCGATCATCGCCACCAAAGCGCTCCACGAGCTGCACCGGATAAAAGGCCGCTACGCGCTGGCCACCATGTGCATTGGCGGCGGTCAGGGCATAGCGGTGATTTTCGAGCGGGTCTGAACGCCAGCCCGGCGTTAGCCGGGCATCCGCCCAAACTTACCGGACTGGAAGTCGATAAAGGCCTGTTGAATCTCAGCCTCGGTGTTCATCACAAACGGGCCGTGACCTACAATCGGCTCGTCGATAGGTTCACCACTCAAGATCAGCAACACAGCGTCGTTATTGGCTTCAAGACGAATGCTCGAACCCTCGCGGTCAAACAGGGCCAATTGCCCTTCACGCACGACTTCCTGACCATTGACCTCAACTGCGCCGTGTAACACCACCACTGCGGTGTTACGACCTTGATGAACATCAAAGGTGGCCGACTTGCCTGCGTTCAAGCGCACATCCCAGACATCGATCGGCGTAAAGGTGCGCGCAGGGCCACGCTGGCCGTCGAACTCACCGGCAATCAAACGTAACCGACCGGCACCGTCCTTGAGTTCCAGATCAGGAATTTCGCGATCCAGAATGCCTTGGTAGCCCGGCTCGGCCATTTTGTCCTTGGCGGGCAGGTTGACCCACAGTTGCACCATTTCAAGGGTTCCGCCGCTGCGGGCAAAGGCCTCAGAGTGAAACTCTTCGTGCAGGATCCCGGACGCTGCGGTCATCCATTGCACATCGCCCGGGCCAATCACACCGCCATTGCCGGTGGAGTCGCGGTGCTCCACTTCGCCTTTATAAACAATGGTCACTGTTTCAAACCCGCGATGCGGATGCTGACCTACGCCACGACGCTCTGAAGTCGGCGTGAATTCAGCTGGCCCCGCGTAATCCAGCAACAGAAACGGGCTGACATATTTGCCCATGCTGTCGTAGGAAAACATGGTGCGAACCGGGAAACCATCACCGACCCAATGGCCACGTGGAGCCGCATAAACACCTAGGATTTTTTTCATCTAGCACCTCCTGTAATTCATGGTAACAATATAGATTCGCACCACCGAAGTGAGTAGACGTTCTTTTTGAAACTCAGCGTTCCATAAATAGAACAGTTAGCTTTGACTCTTACGCTGGTCAGTCTAAATCCTGCGCCTTGCCCCTCGTTCTCTCCTGATAGCAAAGGCCGTGCGCCGGCCCCTTGACGGCGGATTCTGACTGAGATGGCAATGACTAAACCCCGTACAAAAAAAGGCCTGATGATAGGTGTCCCTTTGGCTTTGGTGGCTGCCCTTGGGGGTGGTTTTCTGGTCTGGGACACTTTTTACAAGGGCAACCCCGGTTACCCGTTGAAAATCGTCAAACAGGCTGACGAGCTTCAAGAGCGGCTGCTGTCATTTGATAGCCACATCACCATCCCGCTTGAGTTCGGCACCGCAGGCAATGAGGCCGACAAGGACGGGCCCGGGCAATTTGATCTGGTCAAAGCGGCAAAAGGCCGTCTATCCGGCGCTGCGCTGACCATTTTTGGCTGGCCGGAAATCTGGAATGGCCCCAATGCCCCACACCGCCCTACTGCGGGTTTTGTCGAAGCCGCGCGCAACGAACAGGAAGCCCGTTACAGGATCATCTCCACGATGGTGCGCGACTTTCCCAATCAAGTAGCCATTGCCTACACCCCGGACGACTTCCGCCGCTTGCATGGTGAGGGCAAGTTTGCGGTGTTTATCAGCATGCTCAACGCCTACCCGCTGGGTAACGATATCGACCAACTGGATAAATGGACCGCACGGGGGATGCGCATGTTTGGCTTCAGTTATGTCGGCAACAACGACTGGGCTGACTCTTCACGCCCGCTGCCGTTTTTCAATGACACGCCCGATGCTCTGAATGGCCTGTCAGAAACCGGTAAACAGGCTGTGCAGCGCCTTAACGATCTGGGCGTGATCATTGATGTTTCACAAATGTCGAGCAAGGCGCTGGAGCAAGTCAGCCAGTTGAGCCGCGCGCCGCTGGTGGCGTCACATTCGGCGCCCCGGGCACTGGTGGATATACCGCGCAACCTCAGCGACAAGGAAATGCAGTTGATCAAGGCCAGCGGTGGCGTGGTGCAAATTGTGGGCTTCGGCACTTACCTGCGGCCCTTGAGCCAAGGCAGTCAGGACAAACTCAATGCCCTGCGCAGCCAGTTCGATTTACCGCCGCTGCACAACCTCGAAATGGCGCTGATGCCGGGCGACGCGATTATCACCGTGTGGCCCGAGCAGCGTTTCGGCCAATACGCCAGCGGCTTGTACGGCATTGTCGAAGAAGAACCCAAAGCCACCCTCAAGGATTACGGCGATGCCATTGATTACGCTGTGAAGAAAATCGGCATTGATCATGTCGGCATCAGCTCCGACTTCAACGATGGCGGCGGTCTGGACGGCTGGAAGGATGTCAGCGAAGCCCGCAACGTCACTGCCGAGCTGCTGCAACGCGGCTACTCCGAGGGCGATATTGCCAAGCTCTGGGGCGGCAACTTCCTTCGGGTTTGGGACACCGTGCAAAAAGCTGCCAAGCCCATGTCTACTGATTAAGTGAACTCACCATGCCTACGTTGAAACCCTTGTATTACTTGCCTCTGTTCGCCTTGCTGGGCGCTCCTGCAGCCCATGCCGATGCACCCGGCACCGTTTTCAAGGACTGCAAACATTGTCCGGAAATGGTCGTACTGCCCGCCGGCAGTTTTATGATGGGAACGCCAGAGGATGAAGTCGGCCGCGAGCCCGATGAAGGGCCGATGCATAAAGTGACCTTTAACAAGCCGATAGCCATAAGCCGTTTTCAAGTGACAGCGGCTGAGTTCGACGCCTACATCAAAGAAACCGGGGTCAAGATTGCCGATGGCGACGATCGCCCTGGCCGCGCCTGTATTGCCAGCAAACCGCGTTACCCGCAAGGGCCTCGACAGCCTGCGGTGTGCATGGACTTCAAGGACGTTGAAGACTATGTGGCGTGGATTTCTAAGAAAACCGGCAAGCCGTACCGCATGGTCAGCGAAGCCACCCGTGAGTATGCCGCGCGTGCAGGCTCAAGCGGGCCGTTCCCCTTCCCGATGGATGAAGGCAAGGGTTACAGCATCGCCCAACATGCCAACACCTACGGACCTGCTGATGGCTACAGCTATACCTCGCCGGTTGGCAGTTACCCGCCCAATGCCTTTGGGGTGTATGACATGCACGGCAATGTGTATGAGTTTGTGCAGGACTGTAAACACAGTGACTACGTAGGCGCACCAACCGATGGCAGTGCGTGGGTAACGGGCAGCACCTGTGAGCTGCGTCAGATTCGCGGCAATGACTGGGGTGAAGCGCCGGTGTTTTCGCGCTCGGGCAATCGCAATGACATCTACCCACAGACCCGCGGCGACTGGATCGGGTTTCGGGTGCAGCGCGATCTTTAGGGATCAAAAGCCCCTCACCCTAACCCTCTCCCAAAGGGAGAGGGGACTGAATTGAGTCGCCCCCTCTTCCTCCGAAAAGTGACTGATTTGGGTCGTTCACAAACCTGTCATTCACCGCATAAAAGCCCCCTCTCCCTTTGGGAGAGGGCTGGGGTGAGGGTCAGCCGTTAAATCCTTCCCCCAATCACTCGTTCACAAGAGACCGTCTTCCCCTTGATCCAAGGAACTCTTGTTTATGAGCCAGTGCGCAACACCCCGAACCTCGCCCGGGGTTCTTCGAGAGCTGTTAACCCTGCTCAAACCGTTCCGCCTTATCGTCTGCCTGTCGATCCTGCTGGGCATGATCGGCGGGTTAAGCGTGACGGTGCTGCTGGCAACCATCAATAACGCGCTGCATACCGAAGGCGGCCTCACCCAACAGGTGGTCGCGGTGTTTGCCGGGCTGTGTGTGTTGGCCCTGCTCAGCACCATTTGCTCAGACATCGGCAGCAACTATGTCGGCCAGCACATCATCGCCAGACTGCGTAAGGAACTCGGCGAAAAAGTCCTCTCGGCGCCCATCTCACAAATCGAACGCTACCGCAGTCACCGTTTGATTCCAGTGCTGACCCATGACGTCGACACCATCAGCGACTTCGCCTTCGCCTTCGCGCCACTGGCCATTTCACTGACCGTAACCCTCGGCTGCATGGGTTATCTGGCCATGCTGTCATGGCCGATGTTCTTGATGATGCTGGTGGCGATTGTCATCGGCACCATCATTCAGTACATCGCCCGAGGCTATGGCCTCAACGGTTTCTCTGAAGCCCGCGAAGCCGAAGACGAATTGCAAAAGCACTACAACGCCATCGCCGAAGGCGCCAAGGAACTGCGCATTCATCGACCGCGCCGCCAGCGGATGTTTGCCTCGGGCATTGCCCACACCGCGCAAAAAATCTGTGACATTCAGGTTCGCTCGATCAACACCTTTGTGATCGCCAAAAGCCTGGGTTCAATGCTGTTTTTTGTCGTCATCGGCTTGGCGCTGGCCATGCAGTCACTGTGGCCAAGCAATAACCCCGGCGTGATCAGCGGCTTCGTGCTGGTGCTGCTGTACATGAAAGGCCCGCTGGAGCATTTGATCAGCACCCTGCCAATCATCAGCCGCGCACAAATTGCATTCCGCCGTATTGCCGATCTGTCCGAACAGTTCAACTCACCCGAACCGCATTTGTTGCTCAACGGTCAGGACACGCCAGACAAGACCATAAACAGCCTGGAGCTGGTGGACGTCAATTACAGCTTCGCCGCCGTGGAGGGCAGTGCTCCGTTTCGTCTGGGGCCGGTGAACCTGAAGATCAATCAGGGCGACATTGTGTTTATCGTCGGCGAGAACGGTTGCGGCAAAACCACCCTGATCAAATTGCTATTGGGCCTGTATGCACCGCAACAGGGCGAGATACGCCTCAACGGCAAGGCTGTTGACGCCCGTAACCGTGATGACTATCGCCAGCTGTTCACCACCATTTTTGCCGACTACTACCTGTTCGACGACGTGGTGCAGGGCGACATGAAAATCCCCCAGGACGCCGAGCAATACCTCAAGCGTCTGGAGATTTCGCATAAGGTCAGCATCACCGACGGCCAGTTCAGTACCACCGACCTCTCGACTGGCCAGCGCAAGCGCCTGGCGCTGGTCAACGCCTGGCTTGAAGAGCGCCCCGTACTGGTGTTTGACGAATGGGCGGCCGACCAGGACCCCACTTTCCGGCGCATTTTCTACACCGAGCTGCTGCCGGATCTCAAGCGACTGGGCAAGACCATCATCGTGATCTCCCACGACGACCGCTATTTCGACGTGGCAGATCAACTGGTGCGCATGGACAGCGGCAAAGTTTCCACCGCTCTGGAAACGGCCTGACATCCACGTCGCTGCCACAGCCTGTGGCAGCGACAACCGAGGCTGCAAAAAATAATTCCCACAAATTCAGGAACTTCATTCCGGTTTCTTAATCGCGCTGCGTCTAATAACTATTCCCATTAACAAAAAAATAATTCCCCCCCTTGGAGCCTAGGCACGCAATGCAACGACCACACTTGAGCCGGACCCCCCTTTCGATTGCCACCCAACGCCAGACGGTTCGCCGAACCCTGTTGTCCAGTGCGTTGGTTGCCTCGGTTCTATTGGGGTCTTCAATGGCCCAAGCGGCTCCGGTTGCCTTGAACATTCCTTCACAGTCACTGGCCAGCGCGTTGAATGAATTTGGCAAGCAAGCCAATCTGCAAGTGCTCTATAGCCCGGATCAGGTGCAGGGGATCACGTCGCGTGGCGTTTCGGGGTCGCTGGAGCCGGTCAAGGCACTGGAAACCTTGCTGCAAGGCAGCGGCATTTCGTATCAGCTCAATGGCGACACGGTGATACTGAACGCACCTCAAGGCAAAGGCCTTGAGCTGGGCGCCACGACCATTTCCGGCCAAGGGTTGGGCACCTCTCTGACCACGGAAGACACTGGTTCGTACACAACAGGGGCCACCAACAGCTCGACCAAGCTGCCGTTGTCGATTCGCGAAACCCCCCAGACCGTCACAGTGGTCACCCGTCAGAACATGGACGATCAGGGCGCGCAAAGCATTGGCGACGTGCTGCGTAATGCGCCGGGTATTTCCACCCAGGCTTACGACAGTGACCGCATGGAATACTCGGCCCGTGGCTATGCCATCACCAACTACCAGTTTGATGGCGTCAACTCGATGTATGACGGCGTGTTTGATGAGGGCGCCACCAAGGTCGACATGGCCTTGTATGACCGGGTTGATATCGTCAAAGGCGCCACCGGTCTGTTGTCCGGGTCCGGCGAGCCGTCGGCGACCGTTAATATGATCCGTAAAAAACCGACCCGTGAATTCAAGGCATCGATTACCGGCAGTGTCGGTTCGTGGGACAACTACCGCACCGAAGGCGATATTTCCGGGCCGTTGAATGAAGATGGCAGCGTGCGTGGACGACTGGTCGGGGTGTATCAGGATGCTGATTCGTATATCGACCACTACTCCAGAAAGAATGACGTGTTCTACGGCATCATCGAGGCCGACCTGACCCCGGACACGACCCTGACGTTTGGCATGGACTACCAGAACATCAAGCCTCGCGGCTCGTCCTGGACCGGTAACCCGTACTACTTCTCGGACTACAGCAAAACTGACTTCAGCCGCTCGTTCAACCCGGCCACCGACTGGAGCCGTCGCGACGTTCAGGCGCAAACCACGTTTGCCTCCCTTGAGCACCGCTTTGCCAATGACTGGAAAATCAAAGGCACGCTGAACCAGCAAACCAACGACCATGACACCCAACTGGGCTCAGCCAGTGGCGGCATGCCTGACCCGGTCACTGGTGAAGGCATGTTCTTCTACTGGGGCAAGTGGGAAGGTCACCGCGTCCAGACCACCGCCGACATTAACGCCAGCGGGCCGTTTACCCTGTTCGGCCGCGAACATGAGCTGGTTGTCGGCTACACCTCGCAAGACTCCCGCCAAACTGGCGCGACCTTCGACGGTAGCTTGTTCGAAATGGTGCCGGGGAGCATCTTTGACTGGAACGGTCATTATCCGGAGCCGAATTTCCCGAAAAACGGCAAGTACGAAACCAACCAGAACCAGAACAGTGCTTACATCGCTGCGCGCTTCAGGCCCACTGATGATTTGTCGCTGATCCTGGGCACCCGCGTCAGCGATTTTCAGTACAACAGCACCTACAAGTACTACGAGCAAACGAGTACGTTCAGCGATAACAAAACCACCTCCAAACAGCACGGTCGTGTCACCCCGTACGCGGGTGTGGTGTATGACATCAACGACACCTACTCGGCCTATGCGAGCTACACCTCGATCTACAAACCGGTCACTGACCGCAGCATTACCGGCACCACGCTCGCGCCTACAGAAGGCAACAGCTATGAAATGGGCTTGAAGGCCGAATACTTTGATGGTCGCCTGAATGCCAGCGTGGCGGCGTTCCGCACTGAACAGAAAAAACTGCCGATTCAGGTCGGTACCAACCCGAATACCAATGAAGGCATCTACGAGTCTCTGGATGGTGCGACGACCAAAGGCATCGAGTTTGAACTGACCGGCGAAGTGATGCGCGACTGGAACGTGATCGCCGGCTACACCTATGCGCAGACCAAATCCGACGATGGCGAACGGGTGTATGGCTACCCGCTGGAAACCACCAAACCGGAAAACGTCGCCAAGCTATTCACCACCTACCGCCTGCCGGGCGCGTTGAACAAGGTCACCGTGGGCGGCGGCGTGAACTGGCAAAGCCCGTTCTACGGCAAGATCTACAACGACGCCAAGGGCGACTACGACATCATCGAGCAGCACAGCTACGCACTGGTCAATCTGATGACCCGGTACGAGTACAACGACCACCTGACCTTCAACTTGAATGCCGACAACGTCTTCGACAAGAAATACCTGTCAGGCCTGGGTAACTTCAACACCACGTATTACGGCGCGCCACGTAGCTTGATGTTGACCACCAAGTACACGTTCTAAACGTATCGGTCCTCGACGCAAAAGCCCCGGTTCAATGATCCGGGGCTTTTGCGTTTCAGGGCTGCCACTGCGTCTTTTGGTGATCCAGCTTGCGGTCCAGAAAACTCGCTGCGCTGATCAAGGCCAAATGCGTCAAGGCCTGCGGTGTATTGCCCAAATGTCGGGCGTGACAATCGAACTCCTCGGCGTATAACCCCAGCGGGTTGGCATAACGCAGCAACTGTTCGAACTCCTGATGGGCTTTTTCAACCTGTCCGGCGCGGGCCAGGCATTCCACGTACCAGAATGAACAGGCGGCAAAGGCCCCTTCAGTGCCTTGCAGGCCATCCATACCGCTGTCCTCGTTGCGGTAGCGGTAGACCATGCCATCGCGCACCAGGGTTTTTTCAATGGCGGCCAGCGTGGCCAGCCACGCAGGGTCTGTGGCGCCGATGAAACGCACTAAGGGCATCAACAACATCGAGCCGTCCAGCGCCGTACCGCCCTTGTACTGCACAAAATGACCGCGCTCGGCATTGAAGAAATGAGCCCATATATCACTGTGAATCGCTTGGCGGGTGTCGTTCCATTGCGCGAACGGTGCAGGCAATGAACGTTTTGACGCGAGGCGGATAGCCCGGTCCAGTGCCACCCAACACATCAGCCGCGAATGCAGAAAATGATGTTTCTCACCGCGCATCTCCCAAATCCCGACATCGGCCTGATGCCAGATGTCGCAGACGTGATTTACGATTTGGGTCACATGCTGCCAACCTTCATGACTGATGGCCTCGCCGTACTTATTGGTCAGGTACACCGCGTCCAGTAACTCGCCGTAAATATCCAACTGCACTTGGTCAACAGCACCGTTGCCGATGCGCACAGGCGTCGCCCCGCCGTGGCCAGACAAATGATCCAGAGTGGTTTCGGCCAATTCAGTGCGACCATCGATGCCATACATGATGTGAAGCTTGAGCGGCTCAGCGCAGCATTCCCCTACCCGACCGCGCAACCAGCGCATAAACCCGTTGGCCTCCTCGGTAAACCCCAGACGCATAAAGGCGTACACGGTAAAGGACGCGTCGCGAATCCAGCTGTAGCGATAATCCCAATTGCGCTCGCCGCCGGGGGTTTCCGGCAAACCAAAGGTGGCCGCAGCGATAATCGCGCCGGTATCCCGAACGGTGAGTAATTTGAGGGCCAGCGCCGAACGGTTGATCATTTCTCGCCAGCGACCTCGATAACTCGATTGCGCTATCCAGCGGCGCCAGTAATGCAGGGTGCGCTGCAAGGCCAAATCACCCTCGCCGACTTTCACCCGTGGATCGTCGCCCGCGCCCAGTACAAATTCCGCGGTTTCGCCTTCGTTCAGAGTAAAACGGCTACAAGCCGCTTGATCCTCGATGTTCAAGGGCTGGGTGGAGGCTAATCGCAGCGTCGGCTGGCCCTGTGCCTGAAAACACACATCTGCACCGTCCACACTGGCGTGAGTGTCAGCCCGCGAATAGTCATGGCGCACGGCACAACGCAGGTCAAAGGTTGCAGTGCCGCTGATAACGCGCACCCGGCGCATCAACAAAGGCAGCTCATGCTCATGGTCGCTCACGGGCAACAGGTCCGTCACTTCCACCACCGCCTCCTGCGCCAGCCAGCGGGTTTGCAGAACGTTGCTGTCAGGCAGGTACATCTGTTCGCGGCGAGCATCCGGCAACTGCGGTGCCAACTGGAAAATACCGGCCTGGGGTGAGTCCAGCAGCGAGCAGAAAATTGACGGACTGTCGAACTCGGGCCAACACATAAAATCCACGCTGCCCTGATCATTGACCAACGCAGCCGTGTGCATGTCACCAATGATACCGTGGGCTTCTATGGCACTTTGTGACTCATCAGATCGTTTAACCATTGCCACGAAACTCCGGATAAAGACTCATACCACCGTCAATAAACAGCGTGCTGCCGACCACATAATCAGAAGCATCGCTGGCCAGCCACACCACGGCGTTAGCCACATCGTCAGCCTCGCCGACTCGGCCATAAGGGATCAACTTCAATAGCGCTTGCTCAGCCTCACCCTGCGTGACGTCGCGGTTGATTGCGGTACGAATCGCTCCCGGTGCGATGCCATTGATGCGAATTTTCTGATGGCTGACTTCTTGCGCGAGGCTGCGCATCAGCATCTCGACGCCGCCCTTGGAGGCCGCGTAGTTAACGTGCCCGGCCCAGGGAATCAACTGGTGCACCGAGCTCATGTGAATGATCTTGCCCGCCGCACAGGACACGCCGGGGCGAATGCCTTGGCGATTGAAAATCCGCAACGCAGTACGTGCACAGAGGAACTGGCCAGTGAGATTAACCCCGATGACCGTATTCCATTGCTCCAGGGTCATATCGACCACCGCCGCATCCTTTTGCAAACCGGAGTTGGCCACCAGAATGTCGAGGTAACCGAAAGCATCCAGGGTCTGGGCAAACAGTTGCTCGACATCCGCCTCTTTGGAGACATCACCTGCCAATGCGATCGCCCTGCCCCCGGACTGATTAATCTCATCGGCCAACGCTTGAGCAGGAGCGGCCTGTGAATGGTAATTGAGCACCACCGCAGCACCCGCGGCGGCCAGTGCGCGGGCACTGGCCGCCCCCAGTCCGGAGCTTGCGCCAGTGACCAGAGCGACCTGTTGAGCAAGAGATATCTGCATGGTTGTCAGCGCCTGTTTTGTGAGAGGGCATTGACTGCTGACCGACTCACTGACGCAGGAGTTCAACATCGGCAGAAAGAATGAGTGCCCTTCTTCGCATAACGGCTGAACGACCGGCACTTCCCGCTAACTCGATTAGTGAGTCAAACTAGTGCTCTTTTGCACAGTGGCGCGATCATGGACCTCGACCTGGCCCGTACTTTCCTCGAAATCGTTCGTAGCGGTAGCCTCGCCAGCGCGGCCGAGCAACTTCACGTCACCCAGACAGCCGTCACTGCACGGGTGCAAAAGCTCGAAAACCTGCTCGGCGTGACGCTGTTCGTGCGCAACCGCGCCGGCGCCAAACTGACCCCCGACGGCGAAGCCTTTGTGGTGTACGCCAACCAACTGCTGCAAACCTGGGAAGCCGCCCGGCGCGATTTACCGCGCCCCGAAGGCCTGCACCAAAGGCTGCACATTGGCGGCGAAGTCAGCCTGTGCAACCCGTTGATCCTGAACTGGGCCAAAACGATTCGCCAACACCTGCCAACCCATGCCCTGCGCGTGCAGATTCGCGACTGCGAACAGTTACTGCGCCAAGTGGAAATGGGCCTGCTGGACGCGGCGCTGGTGTACCAGCCCGCCTATTGGCCGGGTGTACAAGTGGAGCAGTTGCTTGAAGAAAAACTGATCCAGATTCGTCGTCCTGACCTGCCCGAGCCTTACGTCTATGTGGACTGGGGCGACGAGTTCCGTCAGCAACACGACGCCGCCCTGCCCGACAAAGCCCGTGCGGCCATCAGCTTTAATCTGGGGCCGGTGGCGCTGCACTACATTCTGGATAACGGCGGCAGCGGCTACTTTCGTACCCGAGTGGTTGAAAGCTACCTGGCCAGTGGCGCTCTGGAGCGCGTGCCCAAAGCCCCTGAATTCACCTATCCGACCTATCTGGTGTATTCACGCGAACGCGACAGCCCCGCCTTGCAGCAGGCCATTGTGTTATTGCGCGAAAGGGTCAAGCAAGACAGCGACTGGTCACAGCGCTGGGGCGCCGAAATTTAAGCGCATCGGATACAGATGAAAGCTTTCAGCTTTGCAACTGATCCCTTAGGCTCTGTACGAAATGTTTTCGAGCGAAGGTTAGGCAAGGCGAAAACAGGCGAGGAAGCGGAGTTTACGGGTTGTAAATGAGCATTCCGAGCCTGTTTTCAACGCCGCATAACCGAGCGCAGATACATTTCGTACAGAGCCTAGTCTGCGTGCGCAGAACATCGCACAAATAATAATACAGGTGGCCCATGACCGACCTTACCCGGGCCAGCGACAGCTGGCTGACATCCCTGCCCCATCAACAGTGGCTGCACGATCAGGGGCAGACACTGCTGGACTTCGCCAAAGCCGCACGCGTGCCTTTCGGATTTGCCCAACTCGACCGCTTTGGCCGCCGCGCAGATACGGCGCCAGCCGACACCATCACCACCGCGCGCATGGTGCACAGTTTCTCGCTGGCCCATATACAAGGCCTGCCGGGTTGCGCCCCCTTGATCGATCACGGGCTGGCAGCACTGGCCGGGCCTTTGCGTGATACCGAACACGGCGGCTGGTTTGCCAGCCCTCATGCACAAGACGGTAATACTCGCAAAGCCGCTTATCTGCATGCCTTCGTGGCTCTTGCGGCCAGCTCCGCAGCGGTGGCCGGACGGGGCGGCTCAGCTGAGTTGCTGGGCGATGCCGTGGCCATTCTCGAAGATCGTTTTTGGGCCGAAGACGAAGGCGCCTTGCGCGAAAGCTTTGCGCGCGACTGGAGCGATTGCGAAGCGTATCGGGGCGCGAACAGCAACATGCATGGCACCGAAACGTTTCTGGCCCTGGCCGATGTGCTTGACGAAGACCTGTGGCTGGACCGTGCCCTGCGCATGGCCGAACGGGTGATTCACCAGCACGCCGCTGACGCCGACTTCTTGCCCATTGAGCATTTCGATGCGCACTGGCGCCCTTTGCCTGACTATAACCGGGACAACCCGGCGGATGGTTTTCGGCCCTTCGGCAAGACCCCAGGCCATGGGTTTGAATGGGCCCGCTTGTTGCTGCACCTTGAGGCCGCACGCCAACAGCGCGGTCTGCCCTCGCCTGAATGGTTGCTGGGCGATGCTCGCCAACTATTCGCCAGCGCGTGCCAGTTTGGCTGGAATGTCGATGGCAGCCCCGGAATTGTGTACACACTGGACTGGGATAACCGCCCGGTGGTTCGCGAACGTCTGCACTGGACGCTGGCCGAGGCGTCGGCGGCCGCGGCCGCGCTATTGCAACGTACGGGTGAGCCGATGTACGAAGTCTGGTACCAACGCTTTTGGGACTACATCGACCTGCATATGATTGATCGCCAGTACGGCAGTTGGCATCACGAGCTGGACCACGACAACCTGCCCTCTGAAACGATCTGGCCCGGCAAGCCCGATCTCTACCACGCTTATCAGGCGACGTTGCTGCCGCGCCTGCCTCTGGCGATCAGTCTGGCCAGTGCGCTGAAATTGCGTTGCTGAATCACAGGCCGAGCAAGAGTAAAAACAGGCCGCCTTGCAGCATTTTTTTGTGGAAAGTACGGGGGCCTCTCAGCAGGGCTTGCTGCGCGGCCTCCAGCAGCTCTGGACGGTGCTGCGCGACTGCGTGCAACGTCGTTATCGGAACCTTCAACACCCCGGCCACCCGCTGCCAGGCCGCCAAATGCTCGGAGTTTTCAAGCAGCCAGGCCTTGAACACCTGACGCTGCGAAGGGCATGCGTGCCCGGACTCCAGTCGTAACAGCCACTCAATAGCGGCTTGCGCTGTAGCATCGAGTCTGGCTCTGCCCTTCGCCACACACTGCACAAAGGCGCGGCGCAACTCACGTTCGACGGTGCTTGACGAAACACCCAATTGGTCGGCAATGGCTTGCTGCGTCAGGCCTTCGAGACGGTTGAGCAAAAACGAGCGTTTGACCCGTGCAGGCAAGCCTGCGAGTGCGCGGTCGATCTCTTCAATCGCGGCGCGAACCAAGCGCGAGTCTTCGCCAGACAACCCGTCGAGCCACCCCCCATCATGCGCGCGGTGGGAGCGTGTCAGCGCGGTGTCGGATTCCACAATGATAGGCACGATAATAACCAGACTCAAATAGCAATAAGTCGCATTATCAGCCTATCAACAGGAAATGCAATGCCCTGTTTTGCCGGGACTGTTTGACTCCGTGCAACAGCACCGTAGTCGCTGACGCCGGCTGCGATCGAGCGCACAGTGTTCGCAAAATGGGACACCTTAGCGTGTCAGGTTTACGACCGCTTCGCGCTCGATCGCAGCCTTCGTTCCTCGTCAGCGACTACGGTATATCTGCCCTTTTATGCCTTTATCGGCCGCCACCCAGATCCAGAAAGGTACCCGTGGTGTAAGAAGCTTTATCCGAAAGAAGCCAGATAATCGCTTCGGCCACTTCATCCGGGCGCCCGCCCCGGCCCATGGGGATGATCGGTTCGAGCTTGCTGACCCTGCCCGGGTCCCCACTCAATGCATGAAAGTCGGTGAAGATATAGCCCGGTCGCACCGCATTGACTCGAATGCCCTCGCCCGCCAACTCTTTGGACAAGCCCAGGGTGAAGGTATCCAGCGCACCTTTGGAGGCCGCGTAATCGACATATTCGCCGGGCGATCCCAGCCGTGCAGCCACTGACGAGACATTGACAATATTGCCGCCTTGCCCGCCGTAGCGCGGTGACATGCGTAACACCGCATGCTTGGCACACAATATCGGGCCCAGCACGTTGGTTTTCAGGGTGTGCATGATCCGCAGCTCAGACAGCTCATCAACCCGCGACTTAAGGCCCACAGTGCCAGCATTGTTGACCAGCGCAGTCACTGGGCCCAACTGCTCATCGACCTCAAGAAACAGGCGGATGATGTCTTCTTCGTCGCTCACATCGGCGCGTATGGCAATGGCCTTGGCCCCCAGAGCACGCACCTGCGCCAGCACTTCATGGGCCGCCGCATCGTCGGCCAGATAGTTGATGCAGATCTTGTAACCCTGCCGCGCCGCCAGCACTGCCGTTGCTGCGCCAATGCCACGGCTGCCACCGGTGATCACGATGACTTTGTCCATAAATACGCGCTCCCTCATCAACGGTGCAAATGTGGCCACCAGAATAACCGCGAACGCCCGGATTTGTCAGGAAGGTGTGGATTTGCTGTAGGACGCATCTTCAGAATGATGAATATCAGCCATGAATTGCTCAGCAGGCCGGGGCTCGCCCAGCAAAAATCCTTGCAAGGCATCACACCCCAGCGTGGTCAAAAAGCTTTGTTGCAGGTCGGTTTCAACGCCTTCGGCCACGATCCTCAGCCCCAGCGCCTGACCCGACGCCACAATTGCCGAGACGATGGCCGCGTCATCGCTGTCATGTTCCAGATCACGCACAAAGCCTCGGTCAATCTTGAGTTCATTGGCAGGCAAGCGTTTGAGATACATCAAACTGGAGTAGCCCGTGCCGAAATCATCAATGGACAGGTCAACCCCCATCTGCGAAAGCCGTTGCAACACGGTCATGCTCGCATCGGCATCGCTCATGGCCGTGGTTTCGGTGATTTCCAGGGTCAAGCTGTTGGCGGGTAGCTGGTGACGCTCCAACGCCGAAACCACACTGTCGACAAGCCCCGCATAGCAAAACTGCAAGGCCGACAGGTTGACCGCGATCCGCCAGTGGGTATACCCCTCGTCAAACCAGACCCGCATCTGCCGGCACGCTTCGTTGAGCACCCATTCGCCAATCGGAATGATCAGTCCGGTTTTTTCCGCCAACTCGATAAAGTCCTCCGGCAACAACAACCCCTGCTGTGGATGCTCCCAGCGCAGCAACGCTTCCGCGCCCACGGGCTGGCCCGTGCTGGCGTCAAACTTGGGTTGGTAATACAAACGGAATTGCATGTGCACCAGCGCCTGACGCAAGTCTTGCAGCAGTTGCAGTTGCTTGCGCGCATTGGTGTTCATCGACACATCGAAGAAGCTGTAGCCATTTTTCCCGGCGCCTTTGGCGTGATACATGGCCGCGTCGGCGTTCATCAACAACTCTTCTGCCGTCAATCCATTGCCGGGGAACAGGGCAATACCCACGCTCGCCGAAATCTGCAAATCATGCTCACCCACCCGAAACGGTTTTGACAACAGACTGACCTGGCGTGCCGCCACTCGCGGGGCATCGTCTGGCTCACCCAAGCGCAACAGCAGTACAAACTCATCGCCGCCAATACGCGCCAAGGTGTCCTGACTGCGCAGTTGCTCACGTAAACGCAAGGCGACTTCGCGCAAGAGGAGATCGCCCACATGATGGCCGAAGGCATCGTTGACCGGCTTGAAGCCGTCAAGATCGATAAACATCAAGGAGAAAAAACCCCCCTGCTCTGTGGTTTCAGCCATCGCCTGGCTGATCCGGTCGGCCAACAAAATGCGATTGGGCAAGCCGGTGAGCGTGTCGTGCAGCGCCAACTGGGTCAATTCTTCATTGGCCTGGCTCAGGGAGGTGGCCAAAACCGCTGTACGCGCCTCAAGCCGCGCATCAAAAATCGAGGTCAGCAAGGCAATGACCAGCACCGCCAGACTGCTGACCAGCACCAGGGTATCCAGACCTTTGCCACTCAACCCGTCGAAGGCCGCGCCACAAAAACTGCCCTGTGGAAAATTGGCCGCCGCCATGCCGGTGTAGTGCATGCCAACAATGGCCAGCCCCATGATGATGGACGCGCCCGCCCGCGCCAGACGCACATAAGGCATTTGTTTGCGCAGGCGAAAAGCGATCGACAATGCCGCCGCCGAAGCACCCACCGCGATCAACAAAGACAGGCTGAATAACGTCGGGTCGTAATCGATGCCCGGCTGCATTCGCAACGCGGCCATGCCGCTGTAGTGCATGGCGCTGATCCCCGCACCCATGATCAAGGCACCGAATAATAATTGCAGGGCGGGCAAGCGTGGCTGACTGACCAGCCACAAGGCAAAGCCTGAGGACAAAATCGCCACCAGCAATGACCACAACGTCAGCCCCAGGTCGTAACCGAGGGTGATCGGCAACTCCAGCGCAAGCATCCCGATAAAATGCATCGACCACACGCCAAAGCCCATGGCCAGCGCGCCACCGCCGATCCACAGGTACACACTGCGGCCGCGCGCGGTGGCAATGCGGCCAGTCAGATCAAGGGCGGTATACGAGGCCAGAATGGCGACGCACAGAGAAATAAACACCAACGCGGGGGAGTAAGTAGCAGAAACCATGGGCGTTCTCTTGAGCATGTGCCGATTAGCCTGCATGCCCGGTAAAAGTGCACGATTGTACTGCCTGCACGCGCAAAGGCACATAAACGTCTAAAGAAGCGTGCACACGCTTATCGGATACTGGCGTACCTGCGCGCCCAACAATTTGGCCTGTATGAGCCGGCAATTGTCGCTATGCTCATGCCCATGAGCCCATCCCCTGTAATTCGCCAGCCTTGCCCGCCCGGAGCCTGCATCTGCGAAAGGGAGCGTCTGATCGACGCGCCTGACCCCGACCTGCGCATTTTGAGCCTCAATCGCCAGGCCGAAAAAGTGCTTGTTGAGCGATTGGAAAACATTCAGAGCTTGAGCGAGCTGGAGCATTTGCAGCGGCGCATGCACGATCAGTTAGGCATTGAAGTGGTCATCGAGCCGGGCTTCAATGAAGTGCGTACCATGCGCGGTATCGCCATCCTCATAGCCGAACAGCCGGGACTGTGCCGTAAAACCCGCCAAGCCATCCCCGCAGCCATCCGCAGAGCCCTCGAGAAGCGCCCCGAAATCGCCTGGAAACTGCTCGATGGTCACGACTTGCTGCGTGATACCTGAGCCCGGAAACCTTGGTAAGGACGTCTGGTAAGAGGATTTACCTTGTCTAATCAGAAAATATTCTTTATAAGCCCGTTTTTTAAACTAAATAGAGTCAACACATGAGTACCGGATTCACCGAGGACGAAATGCGCAGAGCGCTGGGCCTTGATCTCCCTGCCGCAGCCCCTGCAGCACCTGCCCCTGTCCCGGCTGCCCCGCCTGCGCCCACCGTCGATACACCTGTCATCGCCAAACCCGCACCTCGTGCACCGGTCAAGCGCCGCGGGCCTGTGCTGCGCGTCACTATGCAGGTCAGTAAAGTGTTCGACGGCGAAGAAACCCTGTTCGTCCACGACTCCAAATTGTTAAGTCGCTTCGATGCCGAGCAGGAAGCCAAAAAGGCGCTGGCCAAAGCCGGCTACAAATACTTTGTGGTTGACTCCATCGTTCAGGTTGACTGATCGACGCCCACCCGACTCTGCCTGTATGCCAAGCAGCGCCAAGGAAACCGCCCATGCAAAACCTTCCCCTGATCGCCGCTGAATTCGACCTCATCGACGAAATTCTGCTCAAATACGGCGACGACCATTCAGTGCTCAACGCGTGTGAACTGGACGGCTACTTCACCGCGCTGGTATCAAGCCCGACACAATTGGACATTGCCGAATGGTTCCCGGGGATCTGGGGTGGCCAGAACCCACAGTGGCAAACCACCGACGAAGCCAAGCAATTGATTGAGTTGAGCGTGCGCCATATCAACACCCTGGCCCGCCAATTGGCTGAACAGCGCAGCGCCTTTACACCGCGCTTTGAACAAACCGAGCATCTGGGGCAAACCGTCACACTCGCCGAAGAGTGGTGCTTCGGCTACCTGCGCGGTGTCGCCGTGGCCAACTGGTCAGCCTTGCCCGCAGTGCAGGCGACCCTGTTGCAAGCCATCAGCGATTGCGCCGAGCAAGATAATTTTGAATTGCCACAGGATCTGGATGTGACCGCTCACCAGCAACGGGTTGCTGCGTTGGCACCGGCTGCACTGGCGCTGCACAGCTATTGGATGAGCCAGCGTTAAATGAATGCCCTTACCCACTTCAACACGCCACCGGGCGAGGCGATCAACAGCCAGATCCTGCAACTGGTGGTCGATCACCTCACTGACATCAGTGCGATGGAAATCGCGCCGAGCAATCTGCTCTACAGCATCTACCAATATGCCATCGGCTTTGAAGTGCATCTGTATCTGGAAGCGCTCGGCGGAGCCAAGGGCATTGCGGTCGAGTTGATTGTCGCCACCGACGAACATGACCCCGACACCGTGACCGGCTTTGCCCTGTACTTGCCGGTCAAGGACGACCCGCACGCCTGCGGTATTGCGTACATGGCCGAGCGCGCCA
The DNA here is from genome assembly GCF_009600315.1 of Pseudomonas helleri. Classification (GTDB taxonomy): domain Bacteria; phylum Pseudomonadota; class Gammaproteobacteria; order Pseudomonadales; family Pseudomonadaceae; genus Aquipseudomonas; species Aquipseudomonas helleri_A. The sequence continues at coordinate 46,264 of NZ_WIWC01000027.1, forward strand.
GCCACCGGCACCTGGGTGTCCTGCAAACACTGGTCAACGACGTCGTGCGCCGTTACCCTCACACTGAACTGACGTGTGGCGTGAGCAAAGTCGGTGCTTTCGAAGCCATGGGTTTTCAAGTCATCGGCAGCCGCGGCCCGCAAGTGCTGATGAACACTTTCGACCACAGCACCGACGGCTTGATGGGCGTGCTGGATGTTGCGCCGATTTACAGCTCGACCGAAGTGCGGCAGATTCATACGTACTTGCTGCAACGCAACGGTAAAAAAGCCATGCTCGATGCCGAAAAGAAACGTGATCGGCAGATCGACCAGTTGACCGCCAAGGCCAAAGCCTTTGTGGCCGAACGCCAAGGCTAAAAAGCCCTTGCCCCTGTCAGGGTGAAATAACGCATGATAGGCGCCTTGCTTCAAAAGGACTTTTTTATGCGTTATACCCCCCTGACTCGTCTTGGCGTTTTGACCCTGATGCTGGCGTTTGGCGCTCCGGCGCTGGCCAGTGAAGAATCGCAGCTCATCTCATCGATCAACGCCTGGCGCAGCCAGAGCCAACCGTGTGACGGCCAGTCTTCGCAAGAACTGCCGCCACTGACGGCGGATACACGCCTGATATTGCCCGTCACAGGCTTTGGTAATTTGCAGGACGCCCTCAAACAAGCCGCCTATCCGATGGTCAGTGTGCAGGCCATTAGCCTGTCCGGCCCCCGCGATGCGCAAGCGGCCATGAAGGCTGTTCAGGAAAGCTTCTGCCGCGTCGTGCTGGACCCGCAGTTTGTCGACATTGGCATCAGCCACGACCAACGAGACTGGCGCATCGTGCTGGCTCGCCCTCTGCTCGCCCACGGTTTAGGCGACGCACAGGTTGAGGGCCAGAAAGTGCTGGAGCAGATCAACAGCGCCCGCAATCAGCCCCGTCAATGTGGCAATCAAGCCTTTGCTGCCACGGCGCCATTAACCTGGAACGCTACATTGGCAACCGCCGCCGAGACGCACTCACGGGATATGGCCAATAACAATTACTTCGATCACAAAGACCGTGACAATCACACGCCGGGCGATCGCGCCGAACTGGCTGGCTACAGTGGCCAACAGATCGGTGAGAACATCGCCGCCGGTCAAGACACCGCACGCAAGGTCGTCGATGGCTGGCTGGCCAGCCCCGGTCATTGCGCCAATGTGATGAACCCACAGTTTCGCGAGCTGGGCGCGGCCTATGCGCTGGACCCAAAAAGTGACGCAGGGATTTACTGGACGGCCTTGTTCGGCACCCAGTGAGTCATGGTGAGATAGTGCGAGGGAGATAGTGCGAAGGCGTTAAAGCGAGGACATACGATACAAGCAGCCCCACCCGACAGCGTCGGGCGGGGCTGTTTTATTACAGCGCCATGTCGGCCGCTGGATTGCTTGGTGCAGGCGCGGCCTGCTCAGCAGGTGCTTCTTGGGCAGCCGTTGCAGCCGGGATAACCGGCGGCGGAGTCAGTTGCAGAACCTCGGCGGTGTACGCCCACTCCTGCGCAACACGCTCAGGCGAACCGTTCAGCTTGGTGCCGTAGCTCGGCACGATCTGGTGCAGCTTGGCTTGCCACTCAGGCGTCGCAACCTTGTCCTTGAACACGGTTTCGAGCACGGTCAGCATGATCGGTGCAGCAGTCGATGCACCTGGCGATGCGCCCAACAGACCGGCAATGCTGCCGTCCTTGGCGCTGACGATTTCGGTGCCCAGCTTCAGCACGCCGCCCTTCTCTTCGTCACGCTTGATGATCTGTACACGCTGACCGGCTTGCCACAGGCGCCAGTCTTCAGTCTTGGCGTTCGGGAAGTACTCTTTCAGTGCATTGAAACGGTCTTCATCCGACAGCATCAACTGACCGGCCAGGTATTCAACCAGCGGGTATTGTTCGATACCGACTTTGGTCATTGGCCAAATGTTGTGAGTCGTGGTGCTGGTCAGCAGGTCGAAGTACGAACCTTGTTTCAGGAACTTGGTCGAGAACGTTGCGAACGGGCCAAACAGGATCACGCGCTTGCCATCCAGCACGCGGGTGTCCAGGTGCGGAACCGACATCGGCGGCGCGCCAACCGAAGCTTTACCGTAAGCCTTGGCCAAATGCTGCTCGGCAATGGTCGGGTTATCGGTCACCAGGAACGAGCCGCCGACCGGGAAGCCCGCGTATTCCTTGGCTTCAGCAATGCCGGACTTTTGCAGCAAGTGCAATGCACCACCGCCCGCGCCGATAAATACAAACTTGGCGTCAGTGGCGGTTTCAGTGCCGTCTTTCAGGTTTTTGTACACCACATGCCACGTGCCGTCTTCGTTGCGCTTGATGTCTTGGACTTCACTCGACAACTTCAGCGAGAAGTTAGGCTGGGCTTGCAGGTGAGCAGCAAACTGGCGGGTGATCTCGCCGAAGTTCACGTCGGTGCCGATCGGCGACCAGGTGGCCGCGACTTTCTGGTTCGGGTCACGCCCTTCCATCATCAGCGGCACCCACTTCTTGATCTGAACCGGGTCTTCGGAGTACTGCATGCCTGCGAACAACGGGCTGGCTTGCAGGGCCTCGTAACGCTTCTTGAGGAACTTGATGTTGTCATCGCCCCACACAAAGCTCATGTGCGGCGTGGAGTTGATGAACGAGCGCGGGTTTTTCAGCACGCCGTTCTTGACCTGCCAGGACCAGAACTGACGGGAAATCTGAAAGGCCTCATTGATTTCAATGGCCTTGGGGATTTCAACATTGCCGTTCTTGTCTTCCGGGGTGTAGTTCAGCTCGGCCAGTGCCGAGTGACCCGTACCCGCGTTGTTCCAGCCATTGGAGCTTTCCAGGGCAACGCCGTCGAGACGTTCAATCATCTCCATGGACAGACCCGGTTCCAGCTCATTGAGCCAGACCCCAAGGGTGGAACTCATGATGCCACCGCCGATCAGCAAGACATCAACGTGTTTGGTTTCAGCCGCGTGCACAGAGCTAAGCCCCATGCTAAGTGCCAAGCCCAGTAGCCCCTTGTTCATTTTTTTTAACATGTTGTCGTACCTAAGATAAAACGCCATCTGCCCGATACCCTGGGCAGACCTAAGAGGCCCCTGAACACTCCGGGCCTCACTTATATGTACCTTGGGCGCTGATCTCTTATTGGTTTTGGCTTCAGCTACTTGGGTGACATTTATGCTGTGTTCATGCGGCATCATTGCCCTGCGGCCAGCGTTGAGCTCCTTGCGAAGAGCTTGCGCAGACGTGAAAATCGGCGCTGACCCGCTCAAGGCCGCGACATATTACCTCAGGTGGCACTTTGGACGAAAACGCAATTACACCAAGGTCGTGACTCACAGCGGGCAACGCGTATAGCCGCAGCCTTCGTGCCTCGACGGCGGCTACAGGGATTTGCGTCGAGCATATGGGTATAATCGCGGCTTTGCCCCACCCGCCAACAGGATTCACCCATGTCTTTAAGCACCCGTAATCAGGCTCAGATTGAACGACGCCTGGTTAAATCCCTGACCGAAGCTTGCGAAAAGGCCAAAGGGCAAATTAACGGTTTTGTGTGGCTGACCCACGTGGTCGACTACGCCGCCTTCCCTGCCAGCCTCAAAATCGTATGGGTGTTCGACACTCAGGTCAGCAAAGACTTCGCCCTGGCGGACGGGGAAGCCAGTTACATGGCCGAACTGACTGAAAAGGCACTGAAGAACGCGCAAATCAACGTGCGTAAAGCCGCCGCCCACGTGTACTTCGATTCCGAAGAAGAATGCCAGCGGGCCTGTGGTGGCGACTGGCCAAAACGTTTGTCGCACAAACGCTAAATGGCCAAGGATATTGAAAACCCGTGCATCGCCGTGTGCCAGCTAAGCGGTGACCTGTGCATCAGTTGCGGACGCAACAAAGAAGACATCCGCAAATGGAAGCGCATGAAGCGGCCCGAAAAAATGGCCGCCGTGCAACGCGCGACGGCTCGTCTTAAAAGCCTTCAGAAGAAGAACGCTTAAGACAGGTACTTGGCAAACCAGCTCAGCGTCCTGTCCCAGGCCAGCGTGGCCGCTGCCTCGTCATAGCGCGGCGTGGAATCGTTATGAAAGCCATGATTCACGCCAGGGTAAATATAGCCCTGGTACGTGACTTTATTGGCTTTCAAGGCTTGCTCATAGGCCGGCCAACCTTCATTGATGCGCGTATCCAACTCGGCCAGATGCACCATGACGGGCGCTTTGATACGACTCACATCACTAGCGTCGGGTTGGCGTCCGTAAAATGAAACGGCCGCGCCCAGTTCGGGATAAGCCACCGCCGCTGCATTCGCCACTGCGCCGCCATAACAAAAACCGGTAATCCCGACCTTTCCGGTGCTGGCCTCGTGCTGCATTGACCATTCGATGGCCGCAAAAAAATCGTTCATCAGCTTTTGCGGGTCGACGGTTTTTTGCAAGGCTACACCGGCCTCATCATTGCCCGGATACCCCCCCACGGACGACAGGCCATCAGGGGCCAGGGCCATATAGCCCTGCTTGGCCAAACGCCGCGCAACGTCTTCGATATAGGGATTAAGGCCGCGGTTTTCATGCACCACCACAACCGCCGGCACCTTACCCTTGGCGTTCGCCGGCCGAGCAAGATAACCGCGAACCTGACCATGCCCCTTGGGCGAAGGATAGGTGATGTACTCGGCCACTATAGCCGGATCGGTGGGGGCAACTTGCTCAGCCAGCGCATAGTTGGGGCTCAGCGCACCGAGCACTGACAAGGCGCTGACCCCGGCCGTGAACACCGCTGCCCGGTCAAGGAATTCGCGGCGGCTGATGCGTCCGTGGGCGTAATAGTCGTAAAGCTCCAGCAATTGTGGGGCAAAGTCTTTCGCAGTTAGACGTGGCATCAGGCAGATCCTCTGACAGCGGATGGTGCCTCTTGTATACCCGAAAAGGGCGTGCGCTGTCGTCTCAGCCTTTGCCCAACACGCGAGCCAATACCCGCGCCAGTTGATCCGCAGAATAGGGTTTAGCCAGAAACTCAAACGCAGAATAACCACCCTCAGCTAGTTCCTCACTGTAGCCAGAGGCCAGAATCACCGGCAGTTGAGCCCGGCGACGGCGCAACTCCCCGGCCAGCGCCACTCCCGTCATGCCCGGCATCACCACGTCAGAAAATACGGCATCAAACGCCAATGCCTTGGGCCCGATCATCACTAACGCCTCTTCGGCATTGGCAGCCCACGCGGTTTCATAACCCAGGTCCTGAAGGATTTGATTAGCAAAACCGCCCACTTCAAGGTTGTCCTCAACCACCAGCACCCGGTATCGGCCTGGAGCAGCGGCCAGCACCACCTCTTCATGTTCATTGGGAAGGGTTGGAATGATCGCCTCAACCTCGACTTCCGGCAGGTACAAGGTGAAGACCGACCCTTGCTCCAACACACTCGATACCTCGACATTGCCACCCGACTGTTTGGCAAATCCGAATACTTGGGACAAGCCCAGCCCGGTGCCTCTCCCCACTTCCTTGGTGGTAAAAAAGGGCTCAAAGATATGCTCAAGGGTCCGCGCCGAAATACCTGTTCCGGTGTCACGCAATGACACCGCTATAAATGGTCCGCTGGAGCCAGCATGACCACGGACAGGCGGCAGCTCAAGCCCCTGCTCAAGGCGCAAGACCAGTTGACCATGACCCTCCATCGCGTCCCGGGCGTTAAGGGCGATGTTGACCAGTGCCGTTTCAAACTGACTGGAGTCCGCCTTGATATAACAGGGCTGGTCGGGCAGCTCGACGTTGACGTGTATGCGCGCGCCGGTCAGCGCATCAAGCATTTCGCCGATGGAGCGGATACGCTCCCCCACATTGAAGACTTGCGGGTTCAAGGGCTGGCGCCGTGAAAACGCCAACAGTTGGCTGGTCAGCTTGCTGGCTCGATCCACCGTATCCGACACCGCATTCATGTAGCGCGTCTGCCGAGCAGCGGACAAGTTGGGCATACGCAGAAAGTCCACTGACGCCCGAATAATGGTCAGCAGGTTGTTGAAGTCGTGAGCCACGCCGCCCGTGAGTTGGCCGATGGCTTCGAGCTTTTGCGACTGGCGCAGCGCGGCCTCTGTATGCAACAAACGCGCACTGCGCTCTTCAACCCGTTGCTCCAGCGTGGTATTGAGCAGCTCCAGCTCAGCCAGCCCTTCGCGCACCGCAGAATCGGCACGCGCCCTTTCGATATGCGCCCAGGACAACTCGGTGACTTCGCTGAGCAACCCCAACTCAAAGGTCGTCCACACCCGCGGCGCCTGATCATGAACAGCCATCAAGGCGGTCAGACGCCCGCCTTTGATCAGTGGCAGGCAAATCGTGGCGGCAACGCCTATCGCTTCGAAACTGGCAGCAGCCTGCGGCATGAGATCCTTTGCCCGGTCATTGATGACCAAGGGCTGGCCCGCACGCAACCGGCTGACCGCCAGCTCACCAAAATCGCGCAAATGGTAGGGGCCGACGATGCTGGCCGCTCCCGCGACGGTCCAGTTGTCACGGATGTAAAACGCATCTTCATCGGCTTCCATATCGGCGTAGGCGCAATGCGTCACCTTCAAGTATTCGGCCGCCAAACGCATGGTGACGGCCAGAATTTCTTCAGGCTCAGTGAGGTTAACAACCGCACTGGCAATCGCATCCAGTACCGCCAGACGTTGACCCAACAGCACCGTAGTGGTGGTTTCAGTGACCGTATCCAACATGCCCACGACATTACCGCTGGAATCACGGATCGGGCTGTAGCAAAAGGTGAAATACGCAGGCTCAGGCGTCTGAGTGCGCTGAATGATCAGCGGGAAATTCTCGATATAGGTGGCATGCCCGGCAAAGGCTGCATCGGCGATGGGCTTTACTTCGTCCCATACCTCATGCCAAACGTCACTGAAAGGCCGTCCAAGCGCTTCAGGCTTATCTCCCAGAATGGGCAAGAAACCATCGTTATAAATGGTGATGAGTTCGGGGCCCCACACAATCGACTTGGGAAAGTGCGAGTCCAGCATCAATAAAACCGTGGTTTTCAACACGTCCGGCCACGCGTGTAAAGGCCCGAGCGAAGTACTGGCCCAATCATGGCTTCTGATTTTGTCAGCCATCAAACCTTCAGACCGCAGCCAATTGGCCATTTCACACGTACCTTGTTTGTCACAATTTGTTGAAAAGGCAGAATCGATGATAGAGCAGACCGCAACACTCTGCTAAAACCCCAGCCTGCGATCCGACTGCTATTACCTGCAAACGTTCGACGGCAAGGCTGTTAAGCCCCGCAAGCCCACAGCGGACATCCCCGCCCCCTGACCGAGAAGACCTTTAACGATGAAAATTGCCATAGTATTGCTATTAAGCCTGTTCACCCTGACGGTTCAAGCGGCCACTATCGGCGAACGCTTGGCCCCCTGGACGCTCAGCGACCAGCACGATAAACCCTACACACTGGATAACCAAACCCGCGTTCTGCTGGTGGCGCGCAACATGGACGGCTCCAAACTGGTCAAGGCTGCGTTGCAGGATCAACCTAAAGATTACCTGGAGTCTCGTCACGTTGTATTTCTGGCAGACATTCAACGCATGCCTTCACTGATCGGCAAACTCATCGCCATCCCGGCCATGCGTGATTACAACTACCGCGTTGTACTCGACCGTGACGGCAAGATTGCTGCCCAATACCCCGGTGCCGAAGACAAGGTGCTGTGGATGCAGCTCGATAACGGGGTGGTCACCGCGCAAAAAGAATATGCCAGCGCTGACGAGTTGCGTGCAGCACTGGCCAGCCTCCCTCGGTAAATATCGGTCGTCGCTGCTCAGCGCAGCGGCGGCAAACCGTAGGCCGCCAGATCGAAGTCCGCCAGCTTGCGGATAATCTGATCTGCGTGATGGTACTTACTGTCCGCCATGGCTTCATCCGGCACCGCGATCGCCGTCATATTTGCTGCCTTGGCGGCGGTCACACCGAAGGGCGAGTCCTCAAACACCAAACAGTCTTCGGGCGCCACATCAAGGCGTCGGGCTGCGGTCAGAAAAATATCCGGCGCAGGCTTCGCCGCCCCTACTTCGGGGTCGTCCGCCGTGACAATGGCGTCAAACAAGTCGAACCATTCGCCGTGCAGCGTGGTTTTCTGCTCAAAGGAATGAGCCGATGAACTGGTGCCGACGGCAATCGGGATGTGATGCGCTTTCAAATGCCGCACCAGGGCTTCAGCCCCCGGCATCGACTGCGCCATGGGAAAGCGCGCTTTGAGCAAAGGTTCACGCACCGTCAGGAACTCTTGCGCGGTGATCGGCAGCTCCAGCGCCTTGACCAGAAACTCGGCCAGATCCAGCGCGCCGCGCCCGATAATGTGCTGTTTGACACCCCAGTCGTACGTGCGGCCATAACGATCCGCGATCATCTGCGTCACCTCGGTGTAAATCCCCTCGGTGTCCAGCAGCAACCCGTCCATATCAAAAATCACCGCCTTGATCGGGCGAACAACGGTACGCGCAGGATTCATCACAACAGATCCATTGAGGTCGCTCAGCCATGGCCAGCGACGTAGATGACAAAAAAGGATTCAGCACAATAACGGCCCGGCCCTTTCAAGAGCAAGGCGTAGCGCGTGATGATCGATGCCGTAGCACTCAAATCGCGGACAAAAAAAAGCCGCTATTGCTAGCGGCTTTTTTTAACGTCTGGCTCCACGACCTGGACTCGAACCAGGGACCCAATGATTAACAGTCATTTGCTCTACCAACTGAGCTATCGCGGAATGGCGTCTATCTTACTGATCTAAAAAGAGAAGTCAACACTGCGGATGACTTCTCTTTGCAGTATTCAGATCACCTGAACAATGGCGTCAGTCACGGCGTCAATGTTGCGCTGATTCAAGGACGCCACGCAGATGCGACCGGTGTCCAGCGCGTAAATACCGAACTCGGTGCGCAGGCGCGCCACTTGCTCAACGGTTAAGCCCGAGTACGAGAACATGCCGCGCTGACGGGCAACAAAGCTGAAATCATGCCCGGGCGCTTTTTTGGCCAACAGCTCAACCATTTGCAAACGCATGCCGCGAATACGCAGGCGCATTTCAGCCAGTTCGGCTTCCCACTGCGCGCGCAACTCAGGGCTGTTGAGCACGGCCGCAACGATGCTTGCACCGTGGGTCGGCGGGTTGGAGTAGTTGGTGCGGATGACACGTTTGACCTGGGACAGAACGCGCGCGCTCTCTTCCTTTGACTCGGTGATGATCGACAGCGCGCCAACCCGCTCGCCGTACAGCGAGAACGATTTGGAGAACGAGCTGGAGACAAAGAAGCTCAGGCCCGACTCGGCGAACAGGCGCACTGCCGCAGCGTCTTCATCAATACCGTCGCCAAAGCCTTGATAGGCCATGTCGAGGAACGGCACCAGGCCTTTGGCCTTGACCACGTCCAGCACGTTCTGCCAGTCGGCCGGGGTCAGGTCAACGCCGGTCGGGTTGTGGCAGCAGGCGTGCAACACCACGATGGAACCGGCTGGCAAGGCATTGAGGTCTTCCAGCATGCCCGCACGGTTGACGTCATGGCTGGCCGCATCGTAGTAACGGTAGTTTTGGACCGCAAAGCCCGCCGTTTCAAACAGGGCCCGGTGGTTTTCCCAGCTTGGGTCGCTGATGGCAACCACAGCGTCAGGCTGCAATTGCTTGAGGAAGTCGGCACCGATTTTCAGCGCGCCCGTTCCGCCAACGGCTTGCGTGGTAATGACCCGGCCAGCCGCCAGCAGTGGCGATTGCGCACCAAACAGTAAGGTCTGAACAGCTTGGTCATAGGCAGCAATGCCATCGATGGGCAGGTAGCCACGCGAGGCATGCTGAGCAACCCGGATCGTTTCGGCTTCGACAACGGCACGCAAGAGTGGAATTCGTCCCTCCTCGTTGCAATAAACACCGACCCCCAGATTGACTTTGCTGGTACGCGTATCGGCGTTAAATGCTTCGTTGAGGCCCAGGATAGGATCGCGTGGTGCCATTTCGACAGCGGAGAACAGGCTCATTATTACGGCGGCTCTGAATGGAGTATGGAGGGGGTGACAACGCTCCAGCCGATTGCACTAGAGCGGTGCACAAACGGGGAGCAAGTATAAGGCCGATCACGAATCGGGCAACAGGCGATTGTCGGTATTTACCCAAGTATTTCAATTTATTGACAGGCCACTGGTCTAATTGCATTCCTCGTCCAACCTGCCGTGTCAGACGCTTGCCTTGAAACAATCAGGCATTGGCTCCATATAAAGCCGTATCCTGTTTTTTCCTGCGGCGTGCGTCGTATGCAGTCTTTCGCGTTTCTCTGCGGTCAATGTGTGTAGAGAGGCGAACCCAGAGGTCAGATATGTCCGATTTTCAGCTCGTTACCCGCTTTGAGCCCGCAGGCGATCAGCCCGAAGCCATCCGTCAATTGATCGAGGGCATTGAAGCCGGTCTGTCGCACCAGACCCTGCTCGGTGTAACGGGCTCGGGCAAGACCTTCAGCATCGCCAACGTGATTGCCCATGTGAACCGGCCCACCCTGGTGCTGGCGCCGAACAAGACGCTGGCCGCTCAGCTGTATGGCGAGTTCAAGGCGTTTTTCCCGAACAATGCGGTGGAGTACTTCGTCTCGTACTACGACTACTACCAGCCCGAAGCCTATGTGCCCTCCTCCGATACCTTTATCGAGAAAGATGCGTCGATCAACGACCATATCGAGCAGATGCGCCTGTCCGCGACCAAGGCATTGCTGGAGCGCAAAGACGCCATCATCGTCACCACGGTGTCGTGCATTTACGGCTTGGGCAGCCCGGAAACCTATTTGAAAATGGTCTTGCACGTGGATCGCGGCGACAAGCTCGACCAGCGCGAACTGCTGCGCCGTCTAGCCGACCTGCAATACACCCGCAACGACATGGATTTTGCCCGCGCCACCTTCCGCGTGCGCGGCGACGTGATCGACATCTACCCGGCCGAATCCGACCTGGAAGCTGTGCGCATCGAGCTGTTCGATGATGAAGTCGAAAGCATCAGCGCCTTTGATCCGCTGACCGGCGAAGTCATCCGCAAAATGCCACGATTTACCTTCTACCCGAAAAGCCACTATGTGACACCGCGCGAGACCTTGCTCGATGCAGTCGAAGGCATCAAGCAAGAACTCCAGGAGCGCCTTGAATACCTGCGCGCCAACAACAAACTGGTGGAAGCTCAGCGTTTGGAACAGCGCACCCGTTTCGATCTGGAAATGATCATGGAACTGGGTTATTGCAACGGTATTGAAAACTACTCGCGCTACCTCTCGGGTCGTGAATCCGGCGCGCCGCCGCCTACCCTGTTCGATTACCTGCCAGCTGATGCGCTGTTGGTGATTGATGAATCCCACGTCAGCGTGCCGCAAGTCGGCGCCATGTATAAAGGCGACCGCTCGCGCAAGGAAACCCTGGTGGAGTACGGCTTCCGCCTGCCGTCCGCGCTGGACAACCGGCCCATGCGCTTTGATGAATGGGAGCGCATCAGCCCGCAAACCATTTTCGTCTCGGCGACACCGGGCAACTATGAGGCCGAACATTCGGGCCGCGTGGTCGAGCAAGTGGTGCGCCCTACTGGTCTGGTGGACCCACAAATTGAAATCCGCCCGGCGTTGACGCAGGTGGATGATTTGCTCTCCGAGATTGCCAAGCGTGTGGCATTGGAAGAACGCGTGCTGGTCACGACGCTCACCAAGCGCATGTCCGAAGACCTTACCGACTACCTGGCCGACCACGGTGTGCGCGTGCGCTATTTGCACTCGGACATCGACACGGTGGAGCGCGTCGAGATCATCCGCGACCTGCGTCTGGGCGTCTTTGACGTGCTGGTGGGGATCAACTTGCTGCGTGAAGGTCTGGACATGCCCGAGGTGTCACTGGTGGCGATTCTGGATGCCGACAAAGAAGGCTTCCTGCGCTCGGAGCGTTCATTGATCCAGACCATTGGTCGTGCCGCGCGAAACTTGAACGGCCGGGCAATTCTGTATGCCGACCGTATAACCGGCTCGATGGAACGCGCCATTGGCGAGACTGAGCGTCGTCGCGAGAAACAGATAGCCTTCAACCTGGCCAACGGCATCACGCCTAAAGGTGTGTTCAAGGACGTCGCGGACATCATGGAAGGCGCGGTGGTACCGGGATCGCGCAGCAAAAAACGCAAAGGCATGGCCAAGGCCGCCGAGGAAAGCGCCAAGTACGAAAATGAATTGCGCTCGCCCAGTGAGATCAGCAAGCGCATTCGCCAACTGGAAGAAAAAATGTACGCGTTGGCTCGGGATCTTGAATTTGAGGCAGCCGCACAAATGCGTGATGAAATCGGCAAACTCAGGGAGCGCTTGTTGCAGGTCTGACCTGGGGCAGATCGTCCCGTAGCCGCTGACGAGGAACGAAGGCTGCGATCGGCGGCGCAGCCGTCGTAAAACCATTCAATCCGGCACAGCTGATAAAACGTCAGTGTCCGGCTTACGATCGCTTCGCGACCGATCGCAGCCTCGCGCTGCTCGTCAGCGACTACACGGCTTTTGCACACCTATATCGACAAGGAAGCCCATGACCGCCATGAACACCCAGACGCCCTTTGTACCTGGGCGTCTCGAACAGATGTCCACCCGTATTGCCTTTTTCATCGCCGGTTTTGGCATTGCGGCCTGGGCACCGCTGGTGCCTTACGCCAAGGCCCGGGCCGGGCTGGATGACGCCACGCTGGGACTCTTGCTGCTGTGCCTGGGTGCCGGTTCGATTCTGGCCATGCCCATTTCCGGCGTGCTCGCGACGCGTTACGGTTGTCGCCGCGTATTCAGCGCAGGCACGCTCCTGATTTGTCTGGCCCTGCCGTTACTGGCCACTGTCAGCTCAGTCCCCTTCTTAATCGCAACCCTGTTTTTATTCGGTGCCGGTCTTGGCGCGGTTGACTCAACCGTCAACCTGCAAGCGGTCATCGTCGAGCGCGCCAGCGGGCGCACGATGATGTCGGGTTTTCATGGGCTGTTCAGTGTGGGCGGCATCGCCGGGGCCGCCGGGGTCAGTGCCCTGCTGGCGTTAGGTTTGACGCCCCTGTGGGCGATCATGGTGGTGATTGTGCTGATCCTCGCTGCGCTGATCAAAGCGGCACCGCATCTGCTGCCCTACGGCAGTGAAAGCAACGGGCCTGCCTTCGCTGTTCCGCACGGGGTGGTGCTGTTCATCGGTTTGCTGTGTTTTGTGGTGTTTCTGGCAGAGGGATCGATGCTGGACTGGAGCGCCGTGTTTCTGACCGCCGACAAACAGATTGATGAGGCTTATGCAGGTTTGGGTTATGCCGCTTTCGCGCTGACCATGACCGTTGGACGGTTGTTGGGCGATACCATCGTCAGCCGTCTGGGGGCACGCCGGGTCATTGTGTTGGGCGGGTTGTTTGCCGCCGCCGGGCTGGTGCTGGCCACACTGGCTGCAAGCTGGCAGGTTGCGCTGGTCGGTTATGGGCTGGTAGGCATAGGGTGTTCCAACATCGTGCCGGTGCTGTACACCGCCGTGGGCAAACAAACCTTGATGCCTATGAGCATCGCCGTACCGGCCATTACGACATTGGGCTATGCGGGTATTCTGGCTGGGCCAGCGGCCATCGGCTTCATTGCCCATGCCAGCAGTTTGAGCACGGCCTTTTTGTTGATTGCCACACTGCTAGTGGCCGTCGCCATCAGCGGGCGGATTTTGCGGGTGTAACGCGCCCAGTGACCGCAGAGCTTGCCGCTGCGACTCGGTATTTTGGGTGTATATCCGTTACTGCGGTAACGGCCACTCAGGGTTGCGCCCTTACGGCGCGTCCCTTTTAGAAGGACCCAAAAGGAACCAAAAGGTCCCGGCCCCTCCACTCGGCGCCTCGCCGTGGCTCGGCATACCCGCACGCAGGCATTGCTCCGTGGGCACGCCGCGATCGGCCATCCATGGCCGTGTCGCGGCTAACCCGGCGTCCTGCCGGGTTACCCACTGCGCAATACCCGCCTGCGGCCAGCGTGGTTTAACGGGGCCCAAAGATCAAAAGCCAGATCAAAAATCCCCAATCGCGGCCACGATCCGTAGCAGTTGACGAGCTCCGCGAGGCTACGTCCGACTGCACAGCAGTCGCTAATCCTGCCTGTCGCGCACACTCACTGGTTTTTGAACTCAGCCTCACGCTTACCGACGAACGCGGCCATGCCTTCTTTCTGATCCTGGGTCGCAAACAGCGAATGGAACACCCGGCGCTCAAAACGAACGCCTTCAGACAAGCTGACTTCAAACGCACGGTTGACGCTTTCCTTGGTCAGCATCAACACCGGCAAGGATTTCTTGGCAATCAACGCTGCCACTTTCAGTGCCTCGTCCAGCAACTCATCAACCGGCACCACTCGCGCCACCAGACCAGAGCGCTCAGCCTCTTCAGCACCGATCAAACGTCCGCTCAAGCACATTTCCATCGCCTTGGCCTTGCCCACGGCACGGGTCAGACGCTGGGTGCCGCCCATGCCGGGCAGTACGCCAAGATTGATTTCAGGCTGACCAAATTTGGCGTTGTCACCGGCCAAAATGAAATCGCACATCATCGCCAACTCACAGCCGCCACCCAAGGCAAATCCGGCCACCGCAGCAATGATGGGCTTACGCCGGCTTGCCACGCGATCACTGTCTGAAAACAGGTCTTCCAAATAGATTTGCGGGTACGTCAGGTCCGCCATTTCCTTGATGTCGGCGCCCGCCGCAAAGGCTTTTTTGGAACCGGTGATGACGATACAACCAATCGAGCTATCGGCCTCCAGTTCATCCAGCGCGTGATTCACTTCACTGACCAACTGCGCATTGAGGGCGTTCAAGGCCTGCGGCCGGTTCAGGGTAATCAGGCCGACATGCCCGTGAATGTCCAACAAAATGCTTTCGTAGCTCATCGAAATCGTCCTCGATTCAAAGATTGCGCGAGGTGAACCTGCGCCGAATACCGTATAGATCCGCTCCAGCGAGCAGTCGCTCAACTAGCCATAACCGTCAAAGGTTTGCAACGTTCTGGCGCGAAGCCATAAGGACTTACAGACACTCCACGGCGATGGCCGTGGCCTCGCCGCCGCCAATGCAGATCGCGGCAACACCCCGTTTGAGCTTGTGTTTGCGCAGCGCCGAAATCAGCGTGACTAGAATTCGCGCGCCCGAGGCTCCAATGGGATGCCCCAACGCACAAGCCCCACCGTGGATGTTGACCTTGCTGTGAGGGATGTCCAGTTCGCTCATGGTGACCAGACTGACCACCGCAAACGCTTCGTTGATTTCAAACAGATCAACCTCGCTCAGGTTCCAGCCGGTCTTGCTCATCAAACGTTTGATTGCACCCACGGGGGCCGTCGGAAATAGTCCCGGCTCATCGGCAAAAGCCGCATGGCCGTGAATCACCGCCAAGGGTTGCAGGCCCAGCGTTTGCGCGTGTGAGCGGCGCATCAACAGCAACGCTGCGGCGCCATCGGAAATGGAACTGGAATTGGCGGCGGTCACCGTGCCGCCCTCGCGGAAAGCGGGTTTGAGGGTCGGAATTTTTGCAAGGTTGGCCTTTGGCGGTTGTTCGTCATCGATGATCTGGCGTGATTCCTTGCCGACAGTGACCGGCACCGGCACGATCTCATCGCTGAAACGCCCGTCCCTGATTGCCTGCTGGGCACGGGTCAGCGATGCCACGGCAAAGGCATCCTGGGCCTCACGTGAAAAACCATGGGCTTGAGCGCAATCTTCAGCAAAGGTGCCCATCAAGCGACCACGGTCATAGGCGTCTTCCAGACCGTCCAGAAACATATGGTCCAGCACCCGGCCATGGCCCATGCGGTAGCCACTGCGTGCGCGGTCGAGCAGATATGGCGCATTGGACATGCTTTCCATGCCCCCTGCGACCACCACCTCGACACTGCCTGCCAATAGCCGGTCATGGGCCAGAATGGTGGCCTCCATGCCCGAGCCACACATCTTGTTCAGCGTGGTGCAACGAGTGCCCTTATCCAGCCCTGCCCCCAAGGCTGCTTGCCGGGCAGGCGCCTGACCAAGACCGGCAGACAACACACAGCCGAACAACACTTCTTCAACCCCATCAAGCGCCACACCGGCGCGCTCAACCGCGGCACGAATTGCGACAGCGCCCAGTTGCGGGGCAGTCAGACCTTTCAACTCACCTTGAAAGCCGCCCATTGGCGTACGAGCAACGCTCACAATCACAATCGGGTCATTGCTGACAGTCATTGCTCACTCCTTATTTGGCCGCCATGCGCAAGGCACCGTCGAGACGGATCACCTCGCCATTGAGCATGCTGTTTTCAATAATATGGCGCACCAGCGAGGCATACTCGGCGGGCTTGCCCAAACGCGGAGGAAACGGCACGCCAGCGGCCAGAGACTCGCGCACTTCAGGGGTCATGCCCGCCATCATCGGCGTTTCAAAAATACCCGGAGCGATAGTCATGACTCGAATACCGTAGCGGGCCAGTTCTCGCGCCGCCGGTAATGTCAGGCTGGCAATGGCGCCCTTGGAGGCGGCATAGGCCGCCTGCCCTATCTGGCCATCAAACGCGGCAACAGACGCCGTGTTGATAATCACACCGCGCTCGCCTTCGGCGTCGGCCGGGGTTTCAGCCATCGCGGCAGCCGCCAGACGCAACATGTTGAAACTGCCGATCAGGTTAACGTTAATCACCTGACTGAAGCTGTCCAAGCCATGGGGGCCATTTTTGCCGAGGATCTTTTCGCCCCGCACAATCCCTGCGCAATTAATTAGCCCGTTAACCCCACCAAACTGCGCGACGCTCGCTGCTACTGCGGCGTGCGCCGCTTCACTTTGGCTAATGTCAGCCACCACACTGCTGGCCTGCACACCCAGAGTGCGCGCTTGCGCCGCTACGGCGTCGGCATTCATATCAACCAGCATCACCTTGGCACCGGCGTTCACCAGCATGTGAGCGGTGGCGGCCCCCAGCCCCGAAGCACCGCCAGTGACGATAAAAACCTTGTTTTCAATCTGCATGGAATGTCCTGAACTACGTCATTAAAAATTATCAGGCAATGTTTTTGGCGCTTGCGGCCATTTCAGCCTTGGCGATTTCCTGATTGCGCAAAATGAAACGCTGCAATTTGCCGCTCGGTGTTTTCGGCAATTCGCTGACAAATTCGATTTCTCGTGGATAGGCATGGGCCGCCAGTCGTTGGCGCACGTGCAAGCGCAAGGTTTCAGCCAACTGGGCGTCGCCAGGGTAGTGCGAACCGAGCACCACGAACGCTTTGACCAACTCGGTACGCTCGGCATCCGGCTTGCCCACCACAGCGGCTTCTATCACCGCCGGGTGCTCAAGCAAGGCGCTTTCTACATCGAAGGGGCCGACGCGATAACCGGACGTGGTAATCACATCATCGCTGCGCCCGACAAAGCTGATGCTGCCATCCGCATTCAGCTCCACGGTGTCACCGCTCAAGTAATAATTGCCGACGAAAGCCTTGGTTTTGAATCCCAGATAGCCATCAAACCAACACATCGGCGACTGGCTGCGATCAACGGCCAAAATACCCGGCTGACCGACCGGCAGTTCCTGATGGTTGTCATCGAGCACCACAATCCGGTGGCCCGGCGAGGCAAATCCTGCGGCCCCTCTGTGCACCGGGTGTGCAAGCCCGTGGTGATTACACAGCACCATGCCGACTTCGGTCTGGCCGTAGTGGTCATGAATGGTGACGTTGAGCTGCTCGGCAAACCAGCGGATCACTTCCGGGTTCAGCGGTTCGCCTGCGCTGCTGACCGCGCGCAGTTGACCTTTGATCTTGCTTGAGAACGCCTCCCCGGCAGCAATCAGCAGACGATAAGCCGTGGGTGAGCCGGTGAGGTTGGTGATGGCGTATTTTTTGATCACCCGGCAGGTACTTTCGACTGTGAACGGCCCGTCGTAAAACGTAATGGGGTGCCCCATCGACAACGGCCCGGTGATGCCGAAATAGATCCCGTAGGCCCAGCCCGGATCGGCCAGATTCCAGAACGCATCTTCGGGCCGCAAGTCCACCGCATCGCGGGTATAGCTCTGGAAAGCCACAATGGCTTTGAGGGGCACCAGCAGCGGTTTCGCAGGCCCGGTTGTGCCTGAAGTGAACATCAGCAGAAAAGGATCTTCGCCCGTCAACATCACGGGTTCGCAGACCGGGGAATAATTGTCCAGTTCGGCCCAAAAACTGAAATCCCCGCGCACCAGACCCTGCCCTTTAGCCCCCGCCACGGTGACGACAGGCGGACAGTCACTGACGTCGCTCAACTTGGACCGATTCGTCCCATCGGTGATCACCAGCGCCGCGCCAGAACTGTTCAGTCGGTGCTCAATGGCTTTAGGGCCAAAGGCGGTGAATAACGGCTGATAGATCGCACCAATGCGCCAGGCGGCCAACACTACAATCAACAACTCGACATTTCGCGGCAGTAAACCCGCTACCTTGTCGCCCTGCCCGACCCCTTGAGCCAGCAGAAAGTTGGCAAAACGGGCGCTTTTGTCCTGTAACTCCGTAAAGGAATACGTCGCGCTGCTGGCATCGCGGCCCTCCCAGAACAGCGCGATTCGGCCGGGCAAGGCATGGCGGTCGCAGCATTCAACACACGCATTGAGCGCGGTCAGTTGGCCATGGAGTGCATCCATGACCGTACGCGGGTACTCGAAGTCATTCATCGCGGTCAGATAGTCACGCATCAACAGAATCCCTCGGTCTTTGTTTTTAGGATGGGAGCCGTGAAACATCCCGCCGATAATCGCCTTGCAGGGCCATTGCCACAATGGTCAAACCGCGCAAGCTGGCTGACTGTTTTGGCCAATGAGGCGTGTTGCAGCGGATGACCGGAAGGCTGAAAAGAGACTGCCAAGTCACACATGTAGTGCCATGAAATAATCACTACATATGTCTTGACGACCCGATTACCGCGCCGCATTATGCAGACGTCTTCCCCACCGGAAGCGCTGGAAAGGGTTGTTGCAAGCATGCTCGACGAGCTGTCGGGCTGTTCCGGGATAGGTACTGCCCACAAGGCAGAATTGATGAAGCTGACCTGGCTTGATCGTCCACGTTTAGTGGCGTGAGGTGCTAGCGAAACGTCCTCAAGAAGCTTGTGGCTGATGCGTCATGTCACTCAGGCATCCTGGTTCACGCTGCTCTCCCTCGCTTTACGCTGTATATGTAGTGCCTTTTAAATCGGCTACATATTGACGAACTCAAGACCCGATCTGCTTTGGATTAACACTACGTAGCGCTGCACGTGCAGTTGCGCGAATCAATTAGACAGATCAACGCGTGGTCAAGGAGTTTGCTATGAACCTGAATAATCAACCGTCTGTTAATGCGCTGGCCAAACTGTTCGCCACCCGTAAAGACTCGCTCGACAATCACATTCTGTGGATCAACGAAACCGGTGATGTACATCTGGATCCGCTGCCCTGCGGTGAAGAAGAGACCCGATTCGAAGAACAACACCCGCAAATGCGTGCCCGTCTGAGAATGTATCGCCGTGGCCATGGCTACGTCGGCAAGAAGGCAGCCGCCGATAAAGAATACCTTGAGCGTGTATTGCAAACGCTGTCCCTGAGCTGGAAACAAGCTCAAACCGGGTCAACGCTGGTCAAGGTTAATAGCTACAGCTGATCCTGTAGTGACTCAAAGGCCCTGGATACCCTCCAGGGCCTTTTTCATTAGTGAGATGTGCTTGTTTTAATGCAGCTCTCGGTGCCCCGTCCACCGCCCTTGTAGCCGGGCAGGTAATACGATTTATGCAACGTGGTGATGTACTTGCCTGCACTGTCCTGATCGTGGGTGATCACAGCGATACCCGTGCCCTGATCCGTCGGTGCCTCCAGGCTGTCGTTGGCAAAGAACATCGACAACGACTGGCCTTGAGCAGCGGCATAACCGCTATAGGTCGCTTTTTCGCCGCCCAGATCCACAATCAGTTTGAACGTATAGGCGCCAAAGCTCTTCTCGAAATGGCTGGCCTTGTCATCAAGCGTAAACGTCAGGTCGCCGTTGAATGAACCGTCATGGCTGTCAAAGCCCGTGCATTTATAGTCACCGGCTATATGCAAAGGGTCCGGGACCGCCGCATTGGCAACGCCTGCCAGGGACAAGACAGTGGCAGCAGTGACAGTTTTTATATTTATTCCCGACATAACTCATTCTCTTAATAAGTGATTGGGTGCAACTGGGTTACACCCCCGGGAATGTACACATCACTTCAAGAAGGCACAGCACAGGCTACCAAAAGCATTGTTTCAAAAATCGTCTCCCCCTTGGACCGCATCAGACTGCACGCTCCAGCTCAGGCACCGCTTCAAACAAATCCGCAACCAGACCGTAATCGGCCACCTGGAAGATCGCTGCCTCTTCGTCCTTGTTGATCGCGACGATCACTTTGGAGTCTTTCATACCCGCCAAGTGTTGAATCGCGCCGGAGATACCGACCGCAATGTACAGCTGTGGCGCTACGATTTTTCCGGTTTGGCCAACCTGCATGTCATTGGCGACAAAGCCTGCGTCCACGGCCGCACGGGAAGCTCCCACCGCAGCGCCCATTTTGTCTGCCAATGCATAGAGGTATTTGAAGTTGTCACCGTTCTGCATACCACGACCACCGGACACGACGATGTTGGCGGCGGTCAGTTCAGGACGGTCCGATTTGACCAACGCCTCGCTCACAAACGACGAAGTCCCTGCATCGTGAACAGCGCTCACCGCTTCAACTGCGGCCGAGCCACCTTCTGCTGCAACCGGGTCGAAACCGGTAGCACGCACGGTGATCACTTTGACCGGTGCAGTGGACTGCACGGTCGCAATGGCGTTGCCGGCATAGATCGGGCGCGTGAAGGTATCAGCGCTGACCACCGAGTCGATCTCGGAGATCTGATCCACATCCAGCTGCGCAGCAACGCGCGGCAGGATGTTTTTGCCGTTGGACGTTGCGGCGGCCAGGATGTGGGTGTAACC
>NZ_WIWC01000028.1 GCF_009600315.1 Pseudomonas helleri
GGTGCAGCAGCGGCTGGCGCTTCAGCTTTGGCAGCAGGTGCTGGCGCAGCCTGGGCCGGTGCCGCAGGCGCCGCAGCGCCCGCCACTTTCAGCTTGAGGATGAAATCGCCAGTGCCGACTTCGTCATCCAGCTTCACCGCAATGCTTTCCACCACACCGGCGGCTGGCGATGGAATTTCCATGCTGGCCTTGTCGGATTCGAGGGTGATCAGCGATTGATCCGCTTCAACGGTGTCGCCCGCCTTGACCAGAATCTCGATGATTTTGGCTTTGCCCGACGAACCGATGTCCGGGACATGAATGTCCTGAACAGTCGAGCTTGCAGGTGCAGCAGCCGGGGCCGCTGCGGCCTCGGCGGCAGGTGCGGCAGCTGGCTTTTCAGCAGCGGCCGCAGGGGCAGCAGCAGGGGCTGCAGCTTCAGGCGCTGCAGCAGCACCTTCGGCTTCCAGCTCCAGCAATTCGTCGCCTTCTTTCAAACGGTCGCCCAGCTTTACTTTCAGGCTTTTGACGATGCCGGCCTTGGGAGCAGGGATTTCCATGCTCGCCTTGTCCGATTCGAGCGTCAGAATGCTCTGATCCGCTTCGACGCGATCGCCAACTTTTACAAACAGTTCGATGACTTCACCGTCACCGCTGCCGATGTCAGGTACTCGAATGAGTTCGCTCACAAATATTCTCCTCAGCAGTCCAGTGGGTTGCGTTTTTCCGGGTTGATACCGAACTTGACGATGGCTTCCGCAACCACCTTAGGTTCGATGTCGCCACGGTCAGCCAGTGCTTCCAGGGCTGCCAACACCACGAAGTGACGGTCTACTTCGAAGAAGTGACGCAGTTTTTTGCGGCTATCGCTGCGGCCGAAACCGTCAGTGCCCAGCACTTTGAATTCCTTGACCGGTACCCACTGGCGAATCTGTTCAGCGAACAGTTTCATGTAGTCGGTAGAGGCGATGACTGGACCTTTACGGCCTGTCAGGCACTCTTCAACGTAGCTCAGCTGAGGCTTCTGGCCAGGGTGCAGGCGGTTGTGACGCTCAACGGCCAGGCCGTCACGGCGCAGTTCGTTGAAGCTGGTCACGCTCCATACGTCAGCGCCGATGTTGAATTGTTCACGCAGGATGATGGCCGCTTCACGTACTTCACGCAGGATGGTGCCGGAGCCCATCAGCTGCACGTGGTGCGCCGCTTCCTTGGTGTCTTCTTCAAGCAGGTACATACCTTTGACGATGCCTTCTTCAACACCGGCCGGCATGGCTGGCTGCTGGTAAGACTCGTTCATCACGGTGATGTAATAGAAGACGTCCTGTTGCTCTTCGGTCATCTTCTTCATGCCGTCCTGAATGATCACCGCCAGCTCATAGCCGTAGGTCGGATCGAAGGTGCGGCAGTTCGGGATGGTGGCGGCCAGGATGTGGCTGTGACCGTCTTCGTGTTGCAGGCCTTCACCGTTGAGCGTTGTACGCCCGGCGGTGCCGCCGATCAGGAAGCCACGGGTACGGCTGTCGCCAGCGGCCCAGGCCAGGTCACCAATACGCTGGAAGCCGAACATCGAGTAGAAGATGTAGAACGGCAGCATCGGCTGGTTGTGGTTGGAGTACGAAGTACCGGCCGCGATGAAGGAGCTCATGGCGCCTGCTTCGTTGATGCCTTCTTCGAGAATCTGACCTTTTTTGTCTTCCTTGTAGAACATCACCTGGTCTTTATCGACTGGCTCGTAGAGCTGGCCAACGGACGAGTAGATGCCCAACTGACGGAACATGCCTTCCATACCGAAGGTACGGGCTTCGTCCGGGATGATCGGAACGATGCGTTGGCCGATGTCCTTGTCCTTCACCAGCTGTGCCAGGATGCGCACAAATGCCATGGTGGTGGAAATTTCGCGGTCGCCTGAACCGTCAAGGATGGCCTTGAGGGTGTCCAGTGGCGGGGTCGGAATGCTCAGGCTCTTGGCGCGACGCTGAGGCACGAAACCGCCCAGTGCTGTACGACGCTCCATCAAGTAGCGCGCTTCAGCGCTGCCTTCTTCTGGTTTGAAGAACGGCAGGTTTTCGATTTCGTCGTCTTTGACCGGAATGTCGAAGCGGTCGCGGAACAGCTTCAGGCTTTCAACATCAACCTTCTTGGTGTTGTGCGCAGTGTTTTTCGCTTCGCCGGCGCCGGTGCCATAACCTTTGATGGTCTTGGCCAGAATGACGGTTGGCTGGTCTTTGTGATTGACCGCTTCGTGGTACGCCGCGTAGACCTTGTACGGGTCGTGGCCGCCACGGTTGAGTTTCCAGATTTCGTCGTCGGACAGGTCCGCAACCATCGCCTTGAGTTCTGGCGTGTTGAAAAAGTGTTCACGCACGAATGCGCCATCTTTGGCCTTGTAGTTCTGGTACTCGCCGTCGATGACTTCGTCCATGCGACGTTGCAGGATGCCGTCGACGTCTTTGGCCAGCAGAGGGTCCCAGAAACGGCCCCAGATGACTTTGGTCACGTTCCACTGAGCACCGCGGAACACACCTTCGAGTTCCTGGATGATCTTGCCGTTGCCGCGAACCGGGCCGTCAAGGCGCTGCAGGTTGCAGTTGATGACGAAGATCAGGTTGTCGAGGTTTTCGCGGCCTGCCAAGGAGATGGCACCCAGGGATTCCGGCTCGTCGCACTCGCCGTCGCCCAGGAAACACCAGACTTTTTGCTTGCCGGCTGGAATGTAACCGCGCGCTTCCAGGTACTTCATGAAGCGAGCCTGGTAGATCGCCTGGATCGGGCCAAGGCCCATCGACACGGTCGGGAACTGCCAGAAATCAGGCATCAGCCAAGGGTGCGGGTAAGACGACAAACCGTGACCGTCGACTTCCTGACGGAAGTTGTTCATCTGGTCTTCGGTGATACGGCCTTCCATGAACGCACGGGCGTAAACGCCTGGAGAGGTGTGGCCCTGGAAGTAGATCAGGTCACCGCCGTGTTCTTCGGTCGGGGCCTGGAAGAAGTAGTTGAAGCCGATGTCATACAAGGTTGCGCTGGAAGCGAAGCTGGAGATGTGACCGCCCAGGTCAGAATCTTTCAGGTTCGTGCGCATAACCATCGCCATCGCGTTCCAACGTACCAGCGAGCGAATGCGGCGTTCCATGAACAGGTCGCCAGGCATGCGTGCTTCGTGGGTAACGGGGATCGTGTTGCGGTATGGCGTGGTGATGGCGTACGGCAGTTGCGAACCGGTGCGGGTAGCGAGCTCACCCATACGGGTCATCAGGTAATGAGCGCGTTCTTCGCCTTCTTTGTCGAGAACCGATTCCAGGGCGTCCAGCCATTCCTGGGTTTCGACGGGATCGAGGTCTTGCATGGCTTGCTCCAGGGCGGAAAGGCTTCCAGAATCGGTTGCCTGAGTTTGCGACTGGCCTTGTGGGCAGACGACATAAATTCTTGGATCGCCGAAAGGTTGTTTTCCGGCGTTGTGTAGTTTTACTACAAATCGTCGGCCATTTCAGCCTTTCGAGTGTGCAGGTCAGTAGTAAAACTACACGAAGTGCTCTGCTGGCGGTCTGTTGCGTTGTGGGAAAAATCGTTAATGTTGGTGAGATATTGACTTGAAAGCCTTTGGCGTAGATTTTTGCTGCCAATAAAAATCAAAATTAAGCTATTTACAACCTTTGTTGGACAGTCGGGTTTAACCGCTGTTTCTTCCTGTCACCGTACCCGGCAACCCTGTCGCCGATCAAGGATAGACCATGAGCCTTCCCTCGCTAGTCCCCATTCCCAGCCTTTTGTCGCCGTTCGCCAGCCGTGCAGAGCACGCATGGCGAACGGCGGTCGCTGACCTTGTGGACGGGCACGGGCTGGATGACTGGTCGTCGCAGCGTTGGTCTGACTTTCATCGGGTCAGTGCGGCCAGTGATTTTTTTAGTGAGCACGTATTACGTGACCCGGCGATGTTTCTGGCGCTGGTGAACAGCGGTGAGCTGGATCGCCGTTTTGCCCCCGGTGAACTGTGCGGGCAGATTGGCGCGGCTGTTGAGCAAGCCGTCACAGATGATGAACTGGGCCGTGAGCTGCGCCGTCAGCGTACCCGCCAGCAAATCCGGATTATCTGGCGTGACCTCACCCGTCAGGCCGATTTGATTGAAACCTGCCGCGATCTTTCCGACATGGCGGATGCTTCTATCGATCAGGCCTACCGTTGGTTGTATCAGCGCCATTGCCAGCAATTCGGTACGCCTATGGGGAACCGCAGTGGCGAGCCGCAGCAGATGGTGATTTTGGGCATGGGCAAACTGGGGGCGGTAGAGCTGAACCTGTCGTCGGACATCGACCTGATTTTTGCTTATCCCGAGGGCGGTGAAACGGTGGGTGCCAAGCGCCCGCTGGATAATCAGGAATTTTTTATCCGCCTGGGTCAGCGTCTGATCAAAGCACTGGACCCGATGACGGTCGACGGTTTTGTCTTTCGCGTGGACATGCGCTTGCGCCCGTATGGCTCATCCGGTGCGTTGGTGTTGAGCTTTAACGCGCTGGAACAGTACTACCAGGACCAAGGGCGTGACTGGGAGCGGTACGCCATGATCAAGGCCCGTGTAGTGGCAGGTGATCAGGTGATGGGCGCGCAGTTGCTCGACTTGCTGCGGCCCTTCGTTTATCGGCGCTACCTCGATTTCTCCGCCATCGAAGCGTTGCGCACCATGAAACAGCTGATTCAGCAGGAAGTACGGCGCAAGGGCATGGCCGATAACATCAAGCTGGGGGCGGGCGGGATTCGTGAAGTCGAGTTTATTGCTCAGGCATTTCAGCTGATTCACGGCGGGCGCGACCTCAGCCTGCAACAGCGCCCGCTGCTTAAAGTGCTGAAAATCCTCGAAGGGCAGGGCTATTTGCCCGCCGCCGTGGTGGACGAGTTAC
Organism: Pseudomonas helleri; assembly: GCF_009600315.1. GTDB lineage: Bacteria > Pseudomonadota > Gammaproteobacteria > Pseudomonadales > Pseudomonadaceae > Aquipseudomonas > Aquipseudomonas helleri_A. The sequence continues at coordinate 4,876 of NZ_WIWC01000028.1, forward strand.
GTGAAGGCTACGAGTTCTTGCGTTACACCGAGCACGCGATACAGGCGATTGCCGACCGGCAAACCCAGATGCTGCCCGACTCCGAGCTGGATCAGGCGCGTATCGCCTTCATGATGGGCTTCGACAGTTGGACCGCCTTCCACGAACAGTTGATGGCATGGCGCGGGCGAATCGACTGGCATTTCCGTCAGGTGATTGCCGACCCGGATGAAGACGAAGACATCGATGAAGGTGAGTTGATCGTCGGAGGAGAGTGGTTGCCATTGTGGGAAGAGGCTCAGGATGATGCCGCCGCGTGTGCCCAGCTGGAAGAAGCCGGATTTGCAGATGCGCCCAAGGCCTTGAAACAACTCGCCAGCCTGCGTGCCAGTCCGCAATTGCGCGCCATGCAGCGCTTGGGTCGCGAGCGTCTGGATGCGTTTATTCCGCGTTTGCTGGCCCAGGCGGTGGAGCACGCCAACCCCGATCTGGTGCTGGAGCGCGTATTACCGCTGGTTGAAAAGGTGGCGCGTCGTTCTGCTTATTTAGTGTTGCTGACCGAAAACCCCGATGCACTGCGCCGTTTGCTGACCCTGTGCGCCGCCAGCCCGTGGATTGCCGAGCAGATTACCCGTTTCCCGCTGCTGCTCGACGAACTGCTCAATGAAGGCCGCCTGTTCAAGCCGCCGCTGGCGCCTGAGCTGGCCGCTGAGTTGCGCGAGCGTTTGACCCGCATTCCCGAAGATGACCTTGAGCAGCAAATGGAAGCGCTGCGCAACTTCAAGCTGGCCCACCGTCTGCGGGTGGCCGCCTCGGAAATCGCCGGCAGCCTGCCCTTAATGAAAGTCAGCGATTACCTGACCTGGCTGGCCGAAGCCATTCTGGAGCAAGTACTGGCACTGGCCTGGCGCCAGACAGTGGCCAAGTACGGCACGCCGCTGCGCAGCGACGGCAGCCTGTGCGACCCCGGCTTTATTATTGTCGGCTACGGCAAGGTCGGCGGGATCGAATTGGGGCATGGCTCGGATCTGGATCTGGTGTTTATTCATGACGGTGATCCCAATGCCGAAACCGATGGTGCCAAGCCCATCGACGGGGCGCAGTTCTTCACGCGTCTGGGTCAGCGAATCATTCATCTACTGACCGCGCAAACCAACTCCGGTCAGTTGTATGAAGTGGACATGCGCTTGCGTCCGTCAGGTGCCTCCGGCTTGTTGGTCAGTTCCCTGGGCGCCTTTGAACGTTATCAGGAGAACGAAGCCTGGACCTGGGAGCATCAGGCGTTGGTGCGGGCGCGTGTATTGGTAGGGTGCAAACAGGTCGGTGCCGCGTTCGAGAAGGTCCGTGCCCATGTATTGGGACGTGAACGCGATCTGCCGACGCTGCGTCAGGAAGTCAGCGAGATGCGCGCCAAAATGCGTGACAACCTGGGCACCCGCATTACGTCTGCCGGCACGGCGCAAAATGCCTTCCAGCCCACGGTGCCCTTCGATCTCAAGCAAGACGCCGGAGGTATCGTCGATATTGAATTTATGGTGCAATACGCGGCCCTGGCGTGGTCCAGGGAGCACCCGGCGTTACTGCGCTACACCGACAACATTCGCATTCTGGAAGGGCTGGAGCAGGCCGGGCTGATGCCCGCTGCTGATGCCAGCCTGTTGCGCGAGGCTTACAAAGCCTTTCGCGCCGTCGCCCACCGGCAAGCCTTGCAGAAGGAGGCCGGGGTGGTCACGGGGGATCAATTTGTGCTCGAACGTCAACACGTCCGGCGCATTTGGTCCGAGCTAGGATTGAGCTAGCTTGCTGGCTCACACACAGAGTTAAAGCTGTAAGAACGTATCCGGCGGGTCCATAAGGCCCGTCCAATTTGCCTGAAGCCGTGTGGCGCAGGTGCTGGATTCTTTGAGGAGCGTAATGATGTCGATGGCTGATCGTGATGGTGTGATCTGGTATGACGGCAAGCTGGTGCCGTGGCGCGATGCGACAACCCACGTGCTGACCCATACCTTGCACTACGGCATGGGCGTGTTTGAAGGTGTGCGCGCTTACGAAACCCCGCAAGGCGCGGCGATTTTCCGTTTGCAGGCGCACACTGACCGCCTGTTCGATTCGGCCCACATCATGGGCATGAAGATCCCGTTCAGCAAAGACGAAATCAACGAAGCGACCCGCCTCGCGGTGCGTGAAAACAACCTCGACAGCGCCTACATTCGCCCGATGGTGTTCTACGGATCCGAAGCCATGGGCCTGCGTGCCACCGGTCTGAAGGTTCACGTGATCATCGCGCCTTGGAGCTGGGGTGCCTATATGGGCGCTGAAGCATTGGAAGTCGGGATCAAGGTGCGTACCAGCTCCTTCACTCGCCACCACGTGAACATCTCCATGACCCGCGCCAAAGCCAACGGCCATTACATCAACTCGATGCTGGCCTTGCAGGAAGCGATTTCCGGGGGTGCCGATGAGGCGCTGCTGCTGGACCCGGAAGGCTTCGTGGCCGAAGGGTCGGGCGAGAACGTGTTTTTGGTCAAGGATGGCGTGATCTATACCCCGGACGTGACAGCCTGCCTCAATGGCATCACCCGTAGCACGATCCTCACACTGGCGACCGAGCACGGGTACAAATTTGTAGAAAAACGTATTACCCGCGACGAGGTGTATATCGCCGACGAGGCGTTCTTTACTGGCACCGCCGCTGAAGTGACGCCGATTCGCGAAGTGGACGGTCGTCAAATTGGTATCGGCCGTCGTGGCCCGATTACCGAAAAACTGCAAAAAGCCTACTTTGATCTAGTGACCGGCAAAACATCGAACCACCCAGAGTGGCGTACACTGGTCAAATAAAGCGATATGGCATCACAGCGGGGAGGCGAATGCCTCCCTTGCTTGTTTATGGAAACTTATGAATATTTTGATCGTTGGGCCCAGCTGGGTCGGTGACATGGTGATGGCGCAGACACTGTTCCAGTGCCTGAAACAGCGTCACCCAGAGTGTGCAATTGATGTGCTGGCCCCCGAGTGGAGCCGGCCCATCCTTGAGCGCATGCCTGAAGTGCGTCAGGCCTTGAGCTTTCCGCTCGGCCACGGCGCGCTGGAACTGGCCACGCGGCGCAAGATCGGCAAGTCCCTCAAGGGCCAGTACGATCAAGCCATCCTGCTGCCTAACTCGCTGAAATCGGCCCTTGTGCCGTTTTTCGCCGGGATACCCAAGCGCACCGGCTGGCGCGGCGAATTCCGCTACGGCCTGCTCAATGACGTGCGCACACTCGATAAAACGCGTTACCCGCTGATGATCGAGCGCTTTATGGCGCTGGCCTATGAGCCGGGTGCAGACCTGCCCCGGCCGTATCCGCGCCCGGCCTTGCAAATTGACCCGCAGAGTCGCACCGCCGCCTTGGCCAAGTTTGGGCTGACACTGGATCGCCCAGTGCTGGCGCTGTGCCCCGGTGCCGAGTTTGGCGAGTCCAAGCGCTGGCCGTCCGAGCACTACGCCAAAGTGGCCGAAGAGAAAATTCGTGAAGGCTGGCAAGTGTGGCTGTTTGGTTCGAAAAACGATCACGCCGTGGGTGAAGACATCCGCGCCCGGCTGATTCCCGGCCTGCGTGAAGAGTCGGTGAACCTGAGCGGTGACACCTCGCTGGCCGAGGCCATTGATCTGCTGTCGTGCGCGGACGCTGTAGTGTCCAACGATTCAGGCTTGATGCACGTGACCGCAGCGCTCAATCGCCCGCTGGTGGCGGTCTATGGTTCGACCTCGCCGGGCTTTACCCCGCCCTTGGCCGACAAAGTCGAGATCGTGCGTCTGGGCCTCGAATGCAGCCCGTGCTTTGAGCGCACCTGCCGTTTCGGCCACTACAACTGTTTGCGCGAGCTGATGCCGCAGCCAGTGATAGAAGCCTTGCAGCGCGTGCAGGCGTCGCCGGTAGAGGTTCAATAGTGCGCGTTCTGTTGGTAAAAACCTCGTCCCTTGGGGACGTGATTCATGCGCTGCCGGCGTTGACCGATGCGGCGCGGGCGATTCCGGGCATTACCTTTGACTGGGTCGTGGAAGAGGGCTTTGCCGAGATTCCGACCTGGCACCCGGCGGTGGGTAAAGTGATTCCGGTGGCCATTCGTCGCTGGCGCAAAAATATCTGGCAAACCCTCAAAAGCGGCGAGTGGAAGCGCTTCAAACAGAACCTGCGCGCCGAAAAATACGATTTGGTGATCGACGCTCAAGGCCTGGTCAAAAGCGCCTGGCTGACCCGTTACGTCAACGCGCCGGTGGCCGGGCTGGATAAAAACTCGGCCCGCGAACCCTTGGCCAGTCGCTTTTATCAGCGCCGTTTGGCCGTGGCTCGTGGGCAGCACGCGGTCGAGCGCTTGCGTCAGTTATTTGCCGTTGCGCTGGGTTACGACCTGCCCAAAGGGCTGGGTGATTACGGCCTCGATGTTGAACGCTTGATTGAATTACCGCGCAAGAAACCCTACGTATTGTTTCTGCACGGCACTACGTGGGACACCAAGCATTGGCCCGAAGTGTATTGGCGTGATTTGGCCGTTCGCATGGGGCACTTGGGGGTAGAAGTACGTTTGCCTTGGGGCAACCCAGTAGAAAAAGCCCGCGCCGAGCGCATCGCCAACGGCCTGCCTAACGCCGTGGTGTTGCCCAAGTTGAACCTGGCAGGCGTGGCCAAGGTGCTGGCCAGCGCCAGCGCGTGTGTGGCGGTCGATACCGGGTTGGGGCATTTGGCGGCGGCACTGGATGTGCCGACCATCTCCCTGTTTGGCCCGACCAATCCCGGTTTGACGGGTGCCTATGGCAAGGCGCAAATCCATTTGGCCAGCGATTTTCCGTGTGCGCCGTGCCTGCAAAAGAAATGCACCTACACGCCGACTGCACAGGATCAGCAGCGGTTTGATCTGAAAAACGAGTGGCCTTTGTGCTTCACCCGTTTGAACCCTGAGCGTGTCGCGAGTCGATTAAGCACGTTGTTACTGGCTGAGGAACTGCGCTGATGCAACTGGCTTTTGTGCTGTACAAATATTTCCCGTTTGGCGGGCTGCAACGCGACTTCATGCGCATCGCGCTGGAATGCCAGCAGCGTGGCCATCAAATCCGTGTGTACACGATGATTTGGGAAGGCGACATTCCGCCCGGTTTTGAAGTGCTGGTGGCGCCGGTCAAGGCGTTCCATAACCACACTCGCAACGAGAAAATGCTCGCCTGGATGCAGGCCGATCTGGCCAAGCGTCCGGTCGATCGCCTGATTGGCTTCAATAAAATGCCGGGGCTGGACGTCTACTACGCCGCCGATGGCTGCTTTGAAGACAAGGCGCAGAACCTGCGTCATTCGTTTTACCGCTTCTTCAAGCGCTACAAGCACTTTGCCGAGTACGAGCGGGCGGTGTTCGACAAGGACGCGAAGACTGAAATCCTGATGATTTCCGAAGTCCAGCAGCCGCTGTTTATCAAGCATTACCACACCCCGCTGGAACGCTTTCACTTGCTGCCGCCGGGGATTGCGCTGGACCGCCGTGCGCCGCCGAATGCGGCCGAGATTCGTGCTGAATTCCGTCGCGAATTCAAGCTGGCGGACGACGATTTACTGTTGGTGCAGATCGGTTCGGGGTTCAAGACCAAGGGTGTCGACCGTAGCCTTAAAGCGCTGGCCGCGTTGCCAGCCGAGCTGAAAAAACGTACGCGTTTATTTGTGATTGGTCAGGACGACCCCAAGGTTTTCCAACTGCAAAGCGCGACGCTGGGGCTGGGCGAGCATGTGCAGTTTCTCAAGGGACGCAGCGATATTCCGCGCTTCCTGTTGGGTGCTGACCTGTTGATTCATCCGGCCTACAACGAAAACACCGGCACCGTGCTGCTTGAAGCGTTGGTGGCAGGCTTGCCGGTCTTGGTCAGCGCGGTGTGTGGCTATGCCCATTACATCGCCGATGCTGACGCGGGGCGTGTACTGGACGAACCGTTCGAGCAGTCGCAACTCAACGATTATTTGACCCACATGTTGTCCGATGATGCTGCGCGCGCAGCCTGGAGCCGTAATGGCCTGGCCTACGCGCAGACGGCCGACCTCTATAGCATGCCGCAGCATGCTGCGGATGTGATTCTGGCGGAGCAACACTGATGAAACTGATACTTGCCGAACCGTTCAAAAGCTTGTGGGCCGGACGCGACGCGTTCACCGAAGTCGAGCGTCTGGAGGGCGAGGTGTACCGCGAACTGGAAGGGCGTCGGACCTTGCGGACCGAAGTCGACGGGCGTGGTTATTTTGTAAAAATCCACCGTGGCATTGGCTGGGGCGAAGTGTTTAAGAACCTGCTGTCGGCCAAGTTGCCCGTGCTGGGGGCCGGTCAGGAGTGGCGGGCCATCCAGCGCCTGACTGAAGTCGGCGTGCCGACCATGACCGCCGTCGCGTATGGCGAAAAAGGCAACAACCCGGCGACTCAGCATTCGTTCATCGTCACTGAAGAGCTGGCACCGACGATCAGCCTGGAAGACTTCACCCTCAACTGGGTCAAGCAACCACCGCAGCCCCAGCTCAAGCGCGCGCTGATCGCCGAAGTGGCACGCATGACCGGCATGATGCACCGCGCCGGTGTGAACCATCGCGACTGTTACATCTGTCATTTCCTGCTGCACACCGATAAGCCGGTGACCGCCAACACGCTGCGCCTGTCCATCATTGACCTGCACCGTGCGCAAATTCACCGGGTGATCAGCAACCGCTGGCGTAACAAGGACTTGGCTGCGTTGTATTTCTCGGCACTGGACATTGGCCTGACGCAGCGCGACAAGCTGCGTTTTCTGCGCGGTTATTTCCAGCAGCCGCTGCGCCAGATCCTGCGTGATGAAGCCAACTTGCTGAAATGGCTGGAAGGCAAGGCGAGCAAACTCTACGCCCGCAAACTGCGTCACGGAGATGCACTGTAATGGCAGGTTGGAACCTTGACCCGGCATACAGCGCGCTGGCGGCGGACTTTGGCAGTCTGGATGCCGTGTTTGCCTTGCAAGGCGAGCACCTGACCCGGGATCCGTTGTCTGAAGTGATTCGTGTCGAGCGTGGCGGGGTCAATTACTACGTCAAACGCTACACCGGCGCAGGCAAAGGCTTGCGCCGCTACGTGGGACGCCCACGGGTGAAGTCGGAGTGGCAGAACCTCAAGCGCTTCGCCAAGTGGGGGATTCCCACGGCTGAAGTGGTGGCGTGGGGCCTTGAGCGCAGCGGCTTTGCCTACGCTCGTGGCGCCATGATCACGCGTGAATTACCCAACACCCGCGACTTGTCAGACTTGGCCGATACTCACGATCCGTTGCTCAAGGATCGCGCATGGGTCGATTGCGTCAGTCGTCAATTAGCACATTGCACCAAGACCATGCATGACCACCGCTTCACTCATAACGACTTGAAGTGGCGCAACTTGCTGATCGACGAGCAGCCAAAGCTGTACCTGATCGACTGCCCGAATGGCGATTTCTGGCGCGGCTTCTGGCTCAAGTACCGCATTACCAAAGACCTGGCGTGTTTGGACAAAGTGGCTAAATACCACCTGTCTTACACTCAGCGTTTACGCTTTTATTTCCAATACACCGGGCGCTCGACGCTCAACGCCGCAGACAAGGAACGGGTCCGCCATATCGTGCGTTTTTTTGAGGGCCGGGAATGACTGATTTTGTCGCAGACGCCGACCGCGCCCTGCTGGAACGCAATGGGCTGGCTGATTTTGATGCGCTGTGGAACCTGCAACTCGATGCGGTGGACGAGCCCAACACCAGTGGCGGCGGCTGGAGCCGTGTTTTTCGTCTGGATTGCGAAGGTCAGGGTTTCTACCTCAAACGTCAGAGCAATTACCTGACGCGCACGTTGCACAGCCCGTTGGGCGAGCCGAGTTTTGCCCGCGAGTTTCGCAATATTCAGCGTTATCAGCAGTTAGGCATCCCAGCACTCGAAGCCGCGTTTTTTGGCGAGCGCAAAGTGCCGGGCGAGCGACGGGCGATTCTGATGACCCGTGCGCTGGATGGCTGGAACGACCTTGATTCATTGCTGGCCCAATGGCCGCAACTGACCGAGCAACAGCAGCAGGCCATTGTGTTGGCCTGCGGCCAACTGGCGCGTCAGCTGCACGCGTTGCGTCAGGTTCACGGGTGTTTCTATCCCAAGCATATTTTCTTGCAGGCTGACGGCGACGCCTACCGCGCGCAATTGATCGATCTGGAGAAAACCCGACCTTTGCTGCTGGGTCAGCGCGATCGTGTCAAAGACCTCGAACCGTTATTGCGCCGCGCCCATGTATGGAGCGAGACCGAGGTGCGCGCCTTGCTGGCCGCCTATCTCGATCAACCCCACGACAGCGCTCTGGTGAGCGCCTGGCTAGAGCGTTTGAACGGTCGTCGCACTCATAAGGAAACTCGCTGATGCGCTTATCCGAACTGCAACACGCCGGGCGTTCGCCCGGCTTGCCGCTGAGCATTGAACTGGCAGACGCTGCCGGGCCTGCGCAGTTGCAAATGCTGACCTTGCTGCGCGTGCTGCCGGGTCAGCGGTATGTGGGTGCGGGCGTGTGGCGCGGGCGTACGGTGCTGGCCAAGTTGATGGTCGGCAGCAAAGCAGCGCGTGAGTTCGTGCGTGAACTGGCGGGTGTGCGACTGCTGGCCGAGCAAGGTCTGACCACCCCCAAATTGCTGGCTGACGGCTTGTTGGACGGCGAGGGCGGCTGGCTGTTGTTCGAGTTTCTGGACGGCGCGCAAAGCCTCGATGAAGCCTGGAAGGCGGTGCAGGATTTGCCGGTGCTGGCGGATGAACAGCAAGCGGTGCTGGGGCAAGCCCTGGCGGCGATTGGCCAGATGCACCTCAAGGGCCTATGGCAGGAAGATTTACATCTGGACAACCTGCTGCGTCACAACGGTCAGTTGTACCTGATCGATGGTGCGGGTATTTGTGCTGAGCAGCCGGGTAAACCGCTGTCTCGTGACAAAGTGCTGGAAAACCTCGGGGTGTTTTTTGCGCAACTGCCTAAATCCCTTGAACCGTTCACTGAAGAGTTGCTGGTGCATTACCTACTGAGCAACGGCGAAAACGCGTTGCCACTTGAAGCCCTGCTTAAACAGGTCGACAAAGTCCGCGCCTGGCGGTTGAACGATTTTCTGAACAAAACCGGACGCGATTGCACCCTGTTCAGTGTGCAGAGCGGGCCGTTCGTCTTGCGTGCTGTGCGTCGCGAGGAAGAGGCCGCAATGCTGCCGGTACTGGCCAATGCCGATACCTTGCTGGGCAACAGTCATCTGTACAAAACCGGCGGTACAGCAACCGTGGGCAAGGTTGAGGTCGCGGGGCGCCCGCTGGTGGTGAAACGCTACAACATCAAAGGTTTTGCCCATTGGCTGAACCGCTGTTGGCGGCCGAGCCGGGCCTGGCATTCGTGGCGTGAAGGCAATCGTCTGGCCTTCCTCGGCATCGCCACGCCCAAACCGCTGGCGCTGCTGGAAACACGCTTTTTATGGCTGCGCTGCAAGGCGTTTCTCGTCACTGAATACCTGCCGGGCCCGGACATCATCGAGCGTTTTGCGCCTTATCAAGAGCGCGGTGATGCCCCTGAGTCCGAGTTGCAAGCGCTGGATCAGTTGTTTGCTGACCTGATTCGCGAACGCATCAGCCATGGCGACCTTAAAGGTCACAACGTGTTTTGGGACAACGGCCGCTGGGCGCTGATAGATCTGGACTCGATGTGCCAGCACTCATCCTTGAGCAGCTTCGCCAAGGCCTACGCCCGCGACCGAGCGCGCTTTATGCGCAACTGGCCGGTGGGCAGTGCCCTGTATCAGGTGATTGATCAGCGCTTGCCCAAAGGGATGTGAGGCACAAGGCATCTTGGGGCAGGGGCGCTTAAAAGCTGTACTGCGCCCCGGCGCCCGCATACCAAGAACGGCCCGGTGCCGCCTCGTAATAGCGATTATTGCTGTCGCCGACAATCACCGACCCCACGTATTGGCGATCCAGCAAGTTGTCCAGACGCAGGGTCTGGTGGAAGGTCCAGTGTTCAACCTTCTGTTCAAATTGTGCGCGCCAGTTGAAGACGGTGTAGGCCGGGGCCGCTTTTTTCGTGTTGGTGTCTTCAACGTACACCTTGCTGCGGTACATGCCCTCGAATGCGGTGCTCAACCAGTCAGTGGGCTTCCAGTTCACTTCAGCGAACAAGGTGGTTTGCGGTACGCCGGGCAGGTAGTTGCCTTTGTCTACTTCCTTTCTGTTGGTCCCGGTGCCACTTACGAAGTCGCTGTCATAAGTTGCTTGAAGACGGGTATAGGCCAAAGTTGTTGTCCAGTGCTCGCTCAGTTGGCTTTCGATACCCAGTTCAAAGCCACGACGCAGCGTGCGGCCAGCGTTTTGATAGCTAGTTCTTCCGCCTTCGGAACCTGCAACAACTAATTCATCCTCTGTGGTGATCTGGAAAACAGCGGCATTAATGCGAGTGTTATTAAGTTGTGCTTTAAGGCCAACTTCGTACTGAGTGCTTTCAGAAGGTTTTAGACCGAAGTTAAAACCTTCCTGCCCGCCCGGCGCATAAGCAAGTTCTGCCTGTGTCGGGGTTTCGAAGCCTTTTCCTGCACTAACATACCCATGTAATTCAGGGGTAAAGGCGTACATCACACTGATGGAAGGCGTGGCTTTTTCGTAGCGCTTGGTGCCGCTGGCGTCGCCGTTGCTCAAAAAGTGATCATCGACATCCATTTCCATCGTGCTGTAACGCAAGCCTGTTTGAACTGTCCAGTTATCGATGGCCCAATTGGCTTGTACGAACGGGTCAAGACTACGAGCCGTGTCTACTTCGTCGCGGCGCATCTCGCCTTTCACGCCAAATTGCTCACCATTGTAGTTTTGATAACCGTGTCGATTATCTCGGCTTTGATCGAAGTCTAGGCCGCTGATAATTGTCAGATCTCCCGGTGCACTTGTTATAGGTTGAATCCAATGTACATTGGCCCCGTAGAATTTACGGTCGAACTGCACAACACCTCCACCACGTTCGTTGGCCGGGTTTAATGTTGTGGTGTTACCTATGTACTTGGGTATCGCCAAATACTGAATCACACTCCGCGTGCCGGTATACGCATTGACCTGCAAGGTCGCGTCACCGATGTAGCGTTCGTAGTTCATGCCCAGTTGTTGGTGGTCGATGCTTTTGCGGGTGTTGTAGATCAGCGCGTTGGGCGTCACCGAGCGAGGGTCGGCCTTATACGCTTCCCAACTTTGCCCCAGCGGATCTTGGGTACCGTTCTGCTCAAGGCTGCTGTAAATCAGTGCCAGTTTGCTGTCTTCGTCGGGCTTGAGGTTGAGCTTGGCAAAGGTCTGGTCGCGGCGCGCGGCGCTGTGCTCGCGGTAACCATCGGTGTCCATACGCGAAGCGTCGAGTACAAAGCCCACGTCATCAACCGCACCTTCAGCCGTCAGGTGGTTTTTGCTCATGCCGTCGCTGCCCACCAGGGTTTCGGCGCCAATACGCGGCGGACCTTCGCCGTCACGCGAGAACATTTGGATCACGCCACCCGCGTTGCTGCCGTATAAAGTCGCCGCCGGGCCGCGCAGTACTTCAATGCGCTCAGCGGTGTCGAGGTTAAATGTGGCTGCTTGCCCCTGACCGTCCGGCGTACTGGCGGGAATACCGTCGGCAATCAATTTGATACCGCGCACACCAAATGCCGAACGGGCGCCAAAGCCACGGGATGAAATTTGTAAGTCCTGTGCGTAGTTCTGTCGGTTCTGCACCACCAGTCCTGGTACGCGGGACAGTACCTCGGACGCATTGATGCCGAGCTGGCCGTCCTGAATCTGCTCCTGATTGATGCTGTCGACCGAGTACGGCACATCAAAGCTTGGGCTGGCGCTGCGTGAGCCGGTAATGACGCTAGGGTCGAGTTCCAGCGGCTCGGCAACACTGAGGGTCGTCAGGCAGAAGCCGGGCAGCAGCAGGGCGAGGCGAACAGGTACAAAACATTTCATGGGCGGTTTCAGGATTCCGTGTGAAGCGACCCGTCCGGGCGACGGGTATCAGGCTAGCAGAGGGCGCGCAGTTTAGCGGCTGACGGGGGGATATCCAGCAAAACTAAACGACAAGGACGACTTGGTGTCGTCCTTGGTTAACGAGCAGCGAGCTGAACGGTTATTGCACTTGAATCATGCTGTTGGTGTTCTGCAAGTCACGGATCAACTGCTTCAGTGCGCCGTAGCGTTTCTGGTGAATAGTCGGCCAGCTTGCACGCTCGATGAAAATCAGGCCATCGGCGTCTGTGTGCACGGGAGTGTGAATAATTTCGTGGTTGCTGGCGCGATGAGTCAATTGCGGTCCGGCGGCTGAGTCATTGTCGAGTCGGAAGTAACCAGGGGCTTTAAGCCTGTCATTGATTTGCGCGAGGGTAAGTGCTCGAGGGCGAGGTTTTGTGCCGGGTATATCAACCTCTAGCCAGTAGTCATTCTTTAAAAAGTGGTAGTCGCGCCCCGGGAGATTGGGTGGAACGACTTCACCCAGGGCCTGACGCAAGCCTTGGCTGGTGCCTGGAACTGAATCCGAAACGCGAAGGCCAATAGCGCCTTCAAGTTCTGCCAATCCGGGAATACCTTGAAACGTATTGGCATGGGTGTTGCCGGTTAAGGCAATCCATTTATGGCCACCGGTCCGCGTTTGGTCGGCACGGATAATCTGCGATGCGAAGTAACTGAACATTTCACCGCGATTGAGCCAAGGGGTTTCACTTAGCGTGCCTCTTTCGTGATAACTGGCCGCACAATCAAGGGCTTTGACTTCTATGCCGTGCCGGCGAGCCTGACGCACCAGTTGGCTGAAGTTGTAGCGACTTGATGGGTCAATACCGTGGCCTAAATCCTGATTTGTCAGAAACTCATCCAGCCTCAGAGATATTTTTCCGGTCTTGAAAAAGTCATCCAGCAGGCTCTGGTGCATATCCGTTTGAAGGTGCTCCAGATAAATGACTTTGACGTCGCTTTTGGCAAGTTCAGCCATGTTGTCAATCAGGAGTTTTTTGCCTGATTGGTGGGCGTGAGCTTCCCCTAGAATGATCCCTGGGGAATGTTCGTGGAGGCTTTTAAAGAGGTCTGGGGCAGAAGTATTGCTGGCCAGTTGCGGCCGTGTCACCTGTGGTTTTGCCGGTTTTGATACGAAGAAAGTTTTTGCATCGGCGAGCAGCTTGACTCTCATTTTTTTGAACGCGCGATGAGCAATACTGAGTTGCGAGGTCAAATCTACAAAGTCTCTGTCCCCTATGAATAGGTTTGTGTGATCTCTGATGATGCCGTGAAGTGTTTCCTTGTATTCATCGGGGATGTCGTAATCGCTGTATTTGATCGCGGGTAAGTCGACTGAAGGACTTGCACGATCCAGCGATAAAGGTTCCCAGCGCTTGGCGCCGTCAGCAAGTTTATGTTTGATTTCCCATTGTCCTGCCGTGCGCCGAACTTTGTATTGGGCGCTAATGCCACTGCTCGAACCTGTTGGTCGCTGCAAGTAAAAGTTACGGCCCAGCCAACCCCTATAGACCTCCAGGATCACGTCGTTTTGCTGGATATACAGCTTGTTGTTGACGCGATACAGGCCTTGTTCATCAGGGGGGCTGCGGCTTAGATCAAGGTCGCGAACCTGCGCGCTTTCTATCACCCGTTGAACACTGAGTTTTTGTTTCAGCAGCGGTGTTGTCGGGTCTACATCCCATAGCCCGGCCGAGAGTTCCCGCAAGGGGATGCTGTACGTCGCGTTAGGGTTGCGCGCATCCAGCGCACGCCACAGTTCATCCAGATTATCGTACTGACTGCGGTAGAGATTGCCTCGCGTGTCCTTGGTGTAATAGGCGGCCGGGCGGCTGCCTGAAGGCGCCTGTTCAAACACTCCGACGCCAAATTCATCGCCCGTACGCAGTTGGAGCCCCGTAGCCGGGCGCGTGCTGGCAGCGCCCAGGCTTAACGTGGCTCTGGGCTGACGGATACGCTGGCGTATGGACTTGCTGAAAATCGCCGACCCGGTGAAGTCCGAGGCGCCGTCGGTGAGGTGTGTGATGGACTCCATAAAATGCAGCAATGCTTCGTGTTTTTCGTCACGTTGCAGGGCGTCGATGCCTTGGAGTATCTGATAAATAAAACGTGACAGGACGATGGGGAGTAGCACTCGCGTCGGCAGCACGAACGATACGATATCGATCACCGTCAGGGCGGTGTCTTTAGCGGTATTGAGATTGCTTTCCCAGGTGGAAGTCGATTGCTCGTCGGCATCGTGGATGGCGTGCAAGGCTTCTGTATCGTAGGAGGCTTCAAACAAGTTATGGCCGATGCCCTGAAGTTGCAGGTTGCTGTCGGTCAAGCCTTGTTCCAGCAACGGTTTGATATAGGCCTGTTGAGCCAATGTCACGCGGCGCATTACGTAGGCCCGCCAATGGGGATGTGACAGCTTCTGACCCAACTCATTGCGTGTATTGGCAACCAGAAACCAGCGTTTATCCGGGGCGTCGGGGGTGTAACACAACAGCTCCCTTGAGGCCGTCGAACTGAAAACCAGAACGCCAGGCAATGGCTTGTAACGCATCATCAGAAGATGGGCCTTGACCTGTTCGCCGTTGATCCGTGGGCGCGTGCTTTCAACGGGGTGGGCCAGTGCGGTCTTGACCCATTCTGTTTGCTCGGCGTTTAAGGTGCCGGACAGCGTTGCTTCCAGCAGGTCCAGGTGTAGCTGGGCTTTTTTGACGGCAACATAGCGCTCTTTGCGCCAATGGGCCTGCGCTGAGTTGATCAACAGGTTGTTCAGATTTCTTTTGTAGCTTTCGCCGATATCCAATTGGCGGACCAGTGTTTTGACGTACTGGGAGGCCAAGATGGGATGCGTCCTGCCCGTGCTGTCCTTGACCTGAGCGGTCAGGGTAAAGGTCACATCCCAGATGCCGACGTTGGCCAAGGCCAGCTCACTCAGGCTGCGACGGGTTGTTTGGTAGCTGATCACCGGCCCGGTTTTGTCCAGACTGACACCCGCGGCAAAGCCTGAACCGCTGATCGGATTAAACAGCGGGCCTGTGCGCACAGCTTCTGTGGTGGAGATGTAAATGGTGTCGGGATTAACCTCGATGCCGTGGTCTTTTTTGATCTGTTGTTGGAGCTGAATGCGGGCGTAGCCCAGCAGTGTGTGTTTTTGACCGATTTCGCCAAGGGGCTGAGCGTCGGGTGTCACAGACGCTAATCGCTCGTGGTTCAAGCGTTCGACAGCCAATCGCCACTGGGTTTTTTGTTCGTCAGGTGCGTTTCTTAACCAGCCAGGTAGTTGGCTTTCGAGTAGTCGGGTGTAACGGTTGTTTAAAATATTGGCAGGTTTGAGGGGCAGGCTTGAGTTCAGAAACAGATCCACGTATTCGGACAATTGATCAAGGGTGGTGTCGTATTTGTGTGTGCGCGCGATCGACCACGCATGACGCAGATCGCGCTGTTGTTTTTCGATCAGTTGGGTGCTGTAGAACGTGGCAACCCTTTCGTCCTCGACGGGGCTGTAGTCGACGTGCTCGTGAACCAGAGCGCGGGCGCGGTCCTCTGTTAACAGGCAATCGAACAATAACTCGCGCTGGTAAGGGTCTTTGATTCTGGCGCCTAACTCCTGTGAGAGGGCGGCGATTGAATCGAATGTTTCCAAGCCGACATTTGGGGTGTAAAGCACCACCGAGCGTGGCGTGGCGTCCTTGATGATGAGCTCGTCGTGGAACTCGGCAGACACGGTAGGCAGATGTTTAGTGGTGATTACAAAGGCACCGTGCAAGAAGGTCGGCCTCTGCACAGGGTGGCCATTTAGAACCATTGTGTAGCAGCCATAACTTCCGGGTTGTAAGGGTGGATCCGGTGCGACGGGCGTGGCAAACACATGCTCGACAAGCTCCAGGCCGTTGGCGCTGAATGTGCCGTCTGCATGACGTAAGCGGGCTTCGCAGAGAATCAGATTCACGGCGAACCGCGATAGCCACTCCTTGGGTGTCAGTGCGTTGAAATCTTGATGGGGTGTTTTCCAGAAGTCGCTCAGGGCGTCCCGTACACAACGCTCAGGCGAGCGGGTGGCAAACTCAAGGTATTTTTCTAGCTCGGGTGCGCTGATGGCCGCGGCCAGATCTTCATCCTCCAGTGTGTAGGCGTAGTTATAAACGCGAGTTGCGCCTTGCACAAAGGTCGGGATCTGACCTGTCACAAAGCACTGGTCGATCAAGGCTGTGAGCTTTTGGCTGACGATGGTTGGAGACTGGCCGGGTTCTGGTTGGGCCTCTTCATTGATGTAGAGAAAATCTGTGCAAATGTCTTCAGGTAACTGGGCAAAAAACATCCGTAAACGGTGGTCCAGGGATGTGTCCAGGTTGGGAAGCGCGTTAATGAGAGAGCGCAATTTGGGCTCAGCCACGTTGAGAAAATCCAGGGCGTTAGACATGTGTTTTTCCTGTCAGCTGACGCGAACGTCGGTGTATTCACAGGAAATCTCAAAGCACTCATGCATAGGTCTTATATAAAGCTAGCCTTGAGAATTGTTTGAGAAGGATCGACGGGGCTGGGCTGGGCAAATCGCGCAGGGTCATTCCCGGCGTCTTTACGCTATAATCCCGCCCTTTAGTTGTTTCCCGCTGTAAAGGGAGCACACCATTTTTCTCAGGCGCCCGCCGCCTGCCTGCAACTTTAAGAGGCACAACCTGTGGCATTGACGATTCTTGGCCTGTCCGGCGCCCTGAGCCATGACCCCTCCGCCGCCCTGTATATCGACGGCAAGTTGGTCGCAGCGGCCGAAGAAGAGCGTTTCGTACGCGATAAGCATGCAAAGAACCGCATGCCTTACGAATCTGCAAAGTTTTGCCTTGAGCAAGCTGGCATCAAGCCTTCAGATGTTGATGTCGTGGCCATTCCGTTCGCGCCGATCAGCTTGTTCGGCAAGGCGCGCTGGCACTACGCCAAGCGCTATTGGTACGCCCCGGACCGCGCCCTTGACGCGATCCTGATGGGCAACCGTCGCTACAAGCGCTATCGCAACAAGATTGTGTTCTGCCTTGAGCAACTGGGTTTTGATCCGAAGAAAATCAAGATCGAACCGGTTGAGCATCACCTGGCGCACGCTTCCAGTGCTTACCACTGCTCGGGTTTCAAAGAGAAAACTGCGATTCTGGGCATCGACGGCAAGGGCGAATACGCGACGACCTTCTTCGGTTATGGCGAAAACGGCAAGATCACCAAGCTCAAGGAATTCTTCGATCCTGACTCATTGGGCGGCTTGTACGGCGCTATCACCGAGTTTCTCGGTTTCGAGATGCTCGACGGCGAGTTCAAGGTTATGGGCATGGCGCCGTACGGCGACGCCAGCAAATACGATTTCTCGCGTCTGGCCTCGTTTGAAAACGGCGAACTGGTGATCAACACCGAGTACGCCAACGTCATCGGCCTGCGTCGCTACAAAGAGAACGGCAAGGGCTTCTACTTCTCGCCAAAACTGATCGAGTGGCTGGGGCCAAAGCGCGAAGGCGATATTGCCGACGAGCCATACATCCACTACGCGGCCAGCATGCAAGCGCTGTTTGAAAAACTGTCGCTGCAAATGATTGATTACTACCTGGGCGACATTCTCAAAGAGACGGGCAAGCTGGCTTTTGCCGGTGGTTGCGCGTTGAACGTGAAGCTGAACCAGAAGATCATCGCCCGTCCTGACGTGAAGGAGCTGTTCGTTCAGCCTGCATCCGGTGATGCCGGCACGGCGGTCGGCGCAGCGGCCTATGTGTCGCACGCGCGGGGTGTGCCGGTCGAGAAGATGGAACATGTCTACCTCGGCCCTGCGTACAGCAACGAAGACGTGATCGCTGCGTGTGCCCGTCATCCGGGCAACCCTGCATGGCGCAAAATCAACAACACCCCTGAGAACATCGCCAAGATCATGGTCGACGGTAATCCGGTGGCTTGGTTTCAGGGCCGCATGGAGTTCGGTCCTCGTGCGTTGGGCGGGCGTTCGATCATTGGCTGCCCAAGCAGCTCGGGCGTGGCTGACCGCATCAACGAACAGATCAAGTTCCGCGAGCGCTGGAGGCCTTTCTGCCCGTCGATGCTCGACACCGTGGCCCCGCAGATGATCAAGGTCGATCATCCCGCACCGTTCATGACCTTCACGTTTGAAGTGGCTGAAGAGTGGAAAACCCGCGTGCCCGAGGTTGTGCATGAGGACGGTACGTCCCGTGCCCAGGTGCTCAAGCGCGAATACAATCCGCGCTACTACGACATGATGAAGGCGCTTGAAGTGCTGACCGGCAACGGCGTGTCGCTGAACACCTCGCTCAACCGTCGCGGCGAGCCAATGGTCTGCTCGCCGACCGACGCGTTGAACATGTTCTTCGGTTCCGATCTTCAGTACCTGATCATGGAAGACATTCTGGTCGTTAAAGAAGGTGCGCCGACTTATGAATCGCTCGACTGAGCGTCATGTGCTGCAGTTCTGTCACGGCTATGACGGGCCGTTTCTGGACTGCGCGCGCCAGTACGCCAGCCTGTTTGCAGGCAGCGGGTATCGCGTCACCACGGTCTTTTTGACCGGGGCGGCCGATCCCGAGGTGGCCGAGGGCTGCGCTTCTGACGAAGTGCTGTTTATGGAGTTCAGCTCCAGGGACATTCGTGGCCTGAAGCTCGGTGCGATCCGCAAGCTGCGTAACATCGCAGCCTCGCGGGATTTCAGCTTTTGCATCGCTCATCGCTTTAAGCCGGTGTATGTCGCGTTGTTGGCGACCCGTTTGCCGGTGATTGGCGTGCATCATGCGTTTGGCGACTATCAGCGTCGCAGCCGCAAGCTGTTTGCACATCTGTTTCGCAAACGCTTGAGCCTGCTCGGTGTGTCAAACGCTGTGCGCGATGACATCCGTAAAAGCCTGCCCAAGTGGCCGAAAGGTCGCATCAGCACGCTGTATAACCGCATTGATATCGATGCGGTTCAAGACGGCCAGTTGCCTCGTCATGAGGCCCGCCAAGCGCTGGGTTTGCCTGACGATGCCTTTATCGTCGGTAACGTTGGGCGACTGCACCCGGATAAAGATCAAGCCACGCTGATTCGAGGCTTTGCCAAGGCATTGCCTGCGCTCCCTGAAGGCAGCTTGCTGGCAGTTCTCGGCAAGGGTCGTCTGGAACAGGACCTTAAAGAGCTTGCCAACGAGCTGGGCATCGGTGATCAAGTCAAGTTCCTTGGGCAAGTGCCCGAGGCGCGCCGTTTTTTCCGTGGGTTTGATGTGTTTGCCCTGAGTTCTGACCATGAACCGTTCGGTATGGTGCTGCTGGAAGCGATGGCGGCCGGCGTACCTTTGCTGGCGACTGCCTGCGGCGGGGCAATCGAAGTTGTGGAAGGCGTGGGCATTCTGTTCCCGCTGGGCGATGCCGAACGTTTGGCTCAGGGCCTGCAACATTTGGCGGTGCTCACCGATGAGCAGCGCGAAGACTGCGCCGAGCGTATGTTGGGCCGCCTGCATGAGCGCTTCAGTGATGAAGCCGTTCGCGATGCGTTCTGGCGCTTGCCGCAAGTCACCGACCTAACTGCGGAGTCTTGATGCTCAATCGTTTTCAAGGCTGGCGCGAGCGTGGCTGGAGCGTGATTGACGCTCCAATCTATGCCGATGCCTGGCAGCGTTTTGGTGGCAGTGTTGCCACGCACCCTCTGGTTGTTGAGCGTTTGGCGCATTTGGCCGGGATCCCCGTGCGCTATCTGGCTTGGGAGCAGGGCGGTGAGTTGCAAGCGGCTATCCCGACCTGGGGGCGGGATTTGGCATTGTCCAAGGATGTGCTTAAGCGTCAGGGCAAAAAAGGCCTGTTTGACCTCGGTAACGCCGAGATTATCTTGCCTGCGGCGGCTGATGCTGCCGCGCCGTTACGTCATCGGGGCCGTTATTTGTCGCAGCTCAATGAAGGACGCTTCGGCAATCTGGTGCTGCAAGCCGAGCAATTGGCGATGTCACGCACTCCGGAGGAGCTGTCCAAGAAATTCCGGTACAACCAGCGGCGTGAATTACGGTTGCTGGAAGAAGCTGGTGGCGTGATACGTCCTGTCAGCGAGCTGTCCAGCGTCGAACTGGCGACGATCTACTGCGATCTGTTTTTGCGTCGTTGGGGGTTTGTAGCGACAGGGGCCGAGCGTATGGCCGAGGTGATTGAGTTACTGCGCGAACTGTTGATTGGTTCAGTGATCTACCTCAACGATGCGCCGATAGCCATCCAGCTGGTGTACCGGGTGGAGTCGCCGCAGTGGATCAGCGTCGAATACGTCAACGGTGGTGTAGACCCCGAAACACGAGCCTTCAGCCCCGGTAGCGTGTTGAGCTTTCTCAACACCCAGTCCGCTTGGGAGCAGGCGCGTAGCGTCGACAAGCCTCTGCGTTTCTCGTTCGGTCGTGCCGACCGCGAGTACAAGGAGCGTTGGTGCAACCCGGTGCCTGTTTATCGGGTGTGAGTCGAGGCAACGCAAAACTGGCAGGCGCTGGCGGTCGGCGCCCGTTACGGGACACATTATAAGAGCCATTTCATGAGCCAACCGGTCAGTCGCAAACAACAACTCCTTAAACGTCATCGGCGCTACAAGCGGTTTGGCTTGCTGGTGGCGTTGCTGGTGCTGATCATCTGTGCGGTGCTGCTGCCCTGGTGGGCGACACTGTTAGTGGCGGTGCTGAGCTGGGTCGCGCATGAGGCCTGGTTTGCCGACCATTTGTTCTACTCACCCAAAGATGATTACCAGTACCAGTTTCCTGCGGACAGCCAGCGACCGGGCGTCAGGCTGGAAAAAGGCCGATTGCATGCTGATCTGCCGCTTTGTTTGGTCGGTGACGAAACGATCATTCTTGCACTTAAGATCAAAAGTGGTTGGCTAGGGCGCTTTATCGACCCGTACATAAACCTTGCGGGTGGCGAGGCAAGCGACCAGCAGACCTTCGAACGTGGAGTCAATGGCCTGCGTTATCTGAATTTAAGTGGCAGTGCTTCAGCGCTGAGTGCTGGCGAGTTGCGCCTTCGCGGGCATTTTTGTCGCTTTCAAACCCCGCAGCTTTGGGTTTTTCGCGAGCCTGATTATCGTCAGCAGCGGGTCATGGTTATTGCGCCTCACGCCGACGATGCCGAATTGGCGGCATACGGGTTGTACAGCCAAGCTAAAGACGCCTGGATCGTCACATTGACGGCTGGCGAAATCGAAACTGAGCATTATCAGGACATGGGCCTGGGTCATGTAGAAGCAGCCCGTTTAAAGGGGCGTCTGCGCGCATGGGACAGTTTGGCCGTGCCGCGCTGGGCGGGCGTGCCCGAAACTCAATGCGCACAGTTGGGCTACTTTTGCATGCAACTGCATGCCATGCAGGCAGCGCCAGATGAACCGATCGCGTCACGCGAAGCCGACCTGTGCGATACGCGTCTGTTTCGCCAGTTCAACTCGTTCCCGCTACCCGGCGATGTGGATGGTGCGCCCACCTGGAATAATTTGCTGGCGGACTTGCGTGCATTGATCGTGCAGGCTCGCCCCGAAGTGATCGTTTTACCGCACCCGACACTGGATCCACACCCTGATCATGTCTGCGCACAGGCGGCAGTATTTGAAGCGCTTCAAGGGCTTGAGTGGCAGCCGCTCACCGTCCTGGGGTATGCCAACCATTTGCATGATAATGACCGCTGGCCGATGGGGAGTAGCGGGGAGGGGATCACCTTGCCGCCGGTTTTTGATCCTGAGCAGGTGCTACAGCCCTACAGCGTATCGCTGAACCTCGCCCATCAACGCGACAAAGCCATGGCGTTGGGCATGATGCACGACCTGCAACCACCCGCGCCGTTCAAGCGGCGGCTTCGGCGTTTGTTACAAAAGCTTTTGGCGGGCAGAAAGCCTTCGCCTTACGGCGAAAATGAATTCTTTCGTAAAGCAGTGCGACGCCATGAGCTGTTTTGGCGCCTTTCGGCACCGCAAGGAAAACCATGAAAGTTCTATTTCTAGTACAGAAAGACCAGCGTGCCATTCTGGATCGCTTGTATGAGGGTGTTGCGGCGCATTGCGACTGTGATATCCGTTGGCTGAGCAGTGATGAGCAGCGCCATTTGCGCCGCTATTTTCATCGCGAGGTCGATGTCAGCCGTTACGATCGGATTGTATTTTTTCTGCGCTTCAAACAGGAAATCCGGCAAGTTAGTTTTATTCGCACGTTGCCCAATCTGGTGATTCTTGAGCACGACGCTTACCAGAATTACATCGAATGCAAGTACACCGGCAAGTTCAGTGCGCATTACCGTCAACTGCCTTGGGCCCGAGTCATCAGTTCTGGCTTTATGGTCACTCAACGCCTGCGCGAGGAGGGGTTCGACGCGGTTTTCGTGCCTAAAGGTTACGATCAGACGTTGTTACAGGACTTCGGACGCGAACGCGACATCGAACTGGCCTTTGTCGGCAGCACTAACAGCGTGGCCTACAGTGGCCGTAAAGCCTTGCTTGATGAATTGGCCAGTGTTGAGCCGCTGGTGGTGACACGTACCAAGTCCGGCGATGAATACCGTGACACCCTCAACCGAATCCGTTTTTTTGTCAGTGCGGATGTAGGCATGGGTGAATACATGATCAAGAATTTTGAAGCTATGGCCTGCGGTTGTGTGCTGCTGGCCTTCGATCAGGGCGAAGAAGAAAACCGCGCGCTGGGTTTCGAAGATATGCAAAACGTGGTTTTTTATCGAACCATTCCCCAGTTGCAGGAAAAACTGGCCCGTTTGCGCAGTGACCCGCAGTTAGCCGAGAGCATTGCTCGTCGAGGGCGTGACCTGGCTGTTTCAGGTTACAGCTTCGCACGCATTGGCCAGCGTATCGTTGAGGCGATACAACCGCCTTTACGGAGCCATCCACCCCTGTCCTGGTGGGATCGTGTGCGTTTGAAGTCAGGTTTTTAGGCTCGCCCTACAAGGGCTTCAGTAATGCCTGAAAGGGATTTACCAATTATTACAGGAGAAGGGCGTGCAGTTCAGCCAAGAAAGTGATGTCACCCTGGTCGTGACCAGTTGCGGTCGTTTTGATTTGCTCAAGCTAACGCTCGACAGCTTTGAGCGTTTCAACACTGCCCCGATTCGTGAAGTCATCATCACTGAAGACTCTGGCGACGAGGCTGTACATGCGGTTGTTCCACCCAGCTGGGCCGGACACTGTACGGTCTTGGTCAACAAGCCGAAATTGGGGCAGTTGGCATCTATCGATCTGGCCTACTCTAAAGTAAGCACTGCTTATATTTTTCATTGCGAGGACGACTGGGAGTTCTACCGTCCAGGCTTTGTCGAGGATTCAATCGTCATCCTTGAGCATAAACCGAACGTTTTACAGGTCTGGTTGCGCAGTTATGCCCACGACTTGCGCATTCACAGCCCCTATCTGCATTACGGCAAGCGTGAAGTGGTCGCCGGTGTGGCGTGCTATCCGGTGCTGTCCGATAAGCCTGAATGGCAGAGCTTTTCGCTGAATCCGGGATTGCGTCGTTACAAGGATTACCTTTTGTGCGCGCCCTTTAGCGGTCATGGTGGCGAAAAAGCGCTATCCAAGCGTTATGCAGAACTGAACCTGATAGCCATGGCGCTGGAGGCCGATGCGGTCTTGCACACAGGTTTTGGGACTCATGTCGAAGTGCCTGAAGAACGCCTGCGTAAAGCTCGACGAAGCCGTCGAGAGCGCATAAAACTATTCGGTGCCGTGTTATTGGGTGTGGTGATTGGTATTGTGATCAGCTAAGCCTATGGGGGTTAAGGCCTTGATGTCGAAGCCGCGAGGAAGTGTATGAAAAGTGTCATCAATGTGATGTGGTCTGGAGGGCCTGCCTACGCGTCTGTACACAAGGTTCATCTACAGATTCTCGCGCAGGCAACTCCTGGAACACTGATCAAAACCTGGCTGCTGCAGGACAAGGCAACGGCATGCCTGGGAGTGCTGGGAGAAGTAAAAGCCTGGCATTTGGCGTCTCGATTTTTGAAGGGTCGCGGAGTCTGGATGGTGTCCCGTCCATTACGTAACCGGCTTTTTTACAATGCTTTACTCAAGCATCAAGCCCGACTGGTCTTGCTGGATGGTCTGGGCGTGGCGCGTGCGCTGCTACCTGCCTTGCGTGATTTGCCTCAGGTGCGTGTCGTGGTTGTGTTTCATGGATCAACGCGGCTTGACCGTAAGGATGTGAACCTGTTTCGTCAGTTTGCCCCTGAGCAACTGACGTTATGCGCCGTGTCGCAGACATTGGCGTCCTCGATTGAAGCGACAATGGGACTGGCGGTTGTGCCTCTGCGCTGCATGCTGGACCCGCAAGCCTTCAAGCAACAACTGTTGTCGCGGGAACAGGCGCGCCAAGTGCTGGGGACTGGCGCACGCCATCAGCAGGTGTTCGGCGCAATTGGCCGACTGGTTGAGTCCAAGGGGTTCGATACGTTAATCAAGGCGTTTGCTCAAAGCTTGCAGACCCGCCCTGATCAGTTGTTGCTGATCATCGGTGAAGGACCTGCCCGCACTGCACTGGAAGCCACGGTTAGCGCTCTGGGCCTGCAAGACAAGGTGTTGTTGCCGGGACACATGGCGAACGTAGCCAGCTTGTACCGGGCTTTCGATTGGGTCGTGATTCCGTCACAAGCAGAAGGTTTAGGCTTGGTAGTACAGGAGTCGGTTATCGCGGGAATACCGGTGCTGGCCAGTAATCTGACAGTTTTCCATGAGCAGTTAGGGGACGCGGGTTATTACATACCCGTTGACGATGTTGCTGCCTGGACCAAAGCCATTGATATGACCGCCTCCCTTGTGACAGAAGAAGTAGCATCAAGCCAGTATGCAGCGCTTGATCCGCAAAGCGCATGGCAACGTTTTAGGCTGGCATGCGCTGACGAACTATCAGTCGTTCAATAAAGCGCTTTCAAGTGCCTGAGCAGGAAATTTGTGGCTCAGGTTTTCTCTCTGGATGTAGCGCAAGAAGTGTTGCAGGTTGCGCCGGGCTAATTTTTTAGAGAGCGGCCCCTTGAAAAAGCGCATGTCAGCTACGTCAATCAAGCCCCATTCATGTTGCGGTGTAATCACGATATTGCCCAAGTGTAATGAGCGGAAGTAAACACCGGCGTTGTGCAGCTTGCGTATCAGCTCGATAAGCTTGGGCAGGTTGTCTTCCCAGTCAAAGCCATTTTTCTCTGCAATTTGACGCAGGGTTTCGCCTGGCAGCGGTTCATACAGAACCGCCGTCTTGCCCGGTTCGTCCAACTGATAAAAGGCCAGCACGGTGAGCGTTGGAATGCCAAGTTTCTTCAGCTTGGCGGCGTTATCAATAAAGCGTTTCGAATAAGGCCGTAACAAAGCAGAGGAGAAAAGGCGCTTGCGACGAAACACTTTCACGATATTTCCGTCATTCAGCAGGTAGACTTTCGCGCCGAAGCTGTCGGCCTCAAGAACTTTGGCGCCCTCAATCATTTGATTCAAGGCGGCTTGTGGAAGCCGTGAGCATTGCATCGTTAAACCCTAGCGAGCAGTCAGACCGGCAATGATGCCGAAAAAAACAGGTTTTAACCATGCCAGGGTGGCAGGCGATCGATTTTAGGAGCGGTATTTATGTACGAACGTCGCTGGGCGCAATTCCTTATGACCATAGGTCTATTGTGGTTTATGTTAGCGATTGCATTTGCGCCCACCAATAAGCTGTATCAGCAAGGGTTGGTGGCTTTTCTGTGGTTACCGACGTTGCTTGTAGCGTGGTCGGCGCGTGCCCGCATCGTCGAGGTCTGGAAAGGCCAGCGGGCTTTATGTTTTGGGCTTTTGGGGTTGGCAGCCTGGGCTGTCATCAGCTTGAGTTGGAGTGGTCAGCCTTTAAATGAAGCCAAGCCGCTTGCCTATATCGCTGTGTTTGTTCTGTCATTTCCAATTCTGGCCAATGGTCGCCCAGAACGCATTGTGCGTCTGATGCAGTGGGCTGGCCTTGGGCTCTCCGCCAGTGCATTGATTGCAATCGTTCGTTTTTACTTTATCGATGGAAACGCCTGGGTAGGTCGCCTTGAAGGGCTTGGTCAGTTGTCTCACCCGATTTTGGGCGCTTACGCGATCGGCATCGTAGGCATTTTGATGCTGCACTGGGTGCCTCAGCAGCGCGCGATGCAGGCCTTGTGGTTGGTTGCATTGGGCTTTTTGGGACTTTTTGTTGTGCTGACTCAAAGCCGTGGCGCGGCGCTGGCGCTGCTGCTCACGGTGCTTTGCATGCCATTGTGGCGACCTGATCGGCGTACTGTGACGATTGCAGTGTTGGCACTGATCGGTGCAATGGCTGTGTTCTGGTATATGCAGGCGCTCGTGCTTGAACGCGGGGCATCTTACCGCCCGGAAATATTCATGGGCAGCTTGCAGATGATCAAGGAGCACCCCTGGACAGGATTGGGCCTAGGGACTCACTTTACCGTCTCTGCGGTCGGCATAACCTTTGATCATTCGCATAATTTATTCACCAGTGTGGCAATTGAGCTGGGGTTGCCGGGGTTGTTTTTCTGGTGCATTGCCTGGTTCTCGGTGTTTTTCTATGCGTGGCGTGCCCGGGCCACCTTACTGGGTCAAGGCGTTATAGGCGCTTGGGTTTTCTCGATGCTGGCCATGCAGTTTGATGCGGCCAGTTTGATGGGAACTCCGCGCGCCGAATGGTTCATTACGTGGCTGCCAATAGCCCTTGCGACTCTTTTGTCGGCTAATAAGGCGTGCAGTGGCGCCTGTGATAAAATTTCGCGTTTTCCTTAATTCAGTGAGCTCCACGATGAGTGATGTACCAGCGGAACAGAGTTCAAGTCTGAAAATTTATTTTCGGCTCTTGGGCTATGTCAAACCCTACATCGGCCTATTCCTGCTGAGTATTGTCGGGTTTCTGATTTTCGCTTCGACACAGCCAATGCTTGGCTACATCCTCAAGTATTTCGTCGATGGCCTGTCCAATCCCGATGCAGTGCTGTTCCCGTCTATCCCCTATTTGCGGGATCTGCGACTGTTGCAGGCCGTGCCGATATTGATCGTCCTGATTGCCGCATGGCAAGGTTTTGGATCGTTTCTGGGTAACTACTTTCTGGCCAAGGTGTCGTTGGGGTTGGTGCATGATCTGCGGGTTCAGTTGTTCAATAACCTGCTGACATTGCCCAACCGCTATTTCGACAAGCACAACTCAGGTCATCTGATTTCGCGAATCACCTTCAACGTCACCATGGTGACCGGTGCTGCTACCGATGCCATCAAAGTGGTTATCCGGGAAGGCATGACCGTTATCTTCCTGTTTGCTTCGTTGCTGTGGATGAACTGGCGGTTGACGCTGGTGATGATCGCCATCTTGCCGCTGATCGCAGTCATGGTGAGCACGGCCAGCAAGAAATTTCGCAAGCAGAGCAAGAAAATTCAGGTAGCAATGGGCGATGTGACCCACGTGGCCTCTGAGACCATTCAGGGCTATCGCGTCGTTCGCAGCTTTGGTGGCGAGACTTACGAAGAAAAGCGCTTCCTTCAGGCCAGCCTCAGCAACACTGAAAAGCAACTGCGCATGACACGTACCGGGGCGATATACACCCCGATGCTGCAATTGGTGATTTACATCGCCATGGGCATCCTGATGTTTCTGGTGCTGTACCTGCGCGGTGATGCTTCGGCCGGCGACATGATTGCCTACATCACCTTGGCCGGTTTGTTGCCCAAACCGATTCGCCAGTTGTCGGAAGTCAGTTCGACCATCCAGAAAGGGGTAGCGGGCGCAGAAAGTATCTTCGAGCAGTTGGACGAAGAGCCTGAAGTCGATACCGGCACCATTGTGCGTGACCATGTCACGGGTCGCCTGGATGTGCGTAATCTGAACTTCACCTACCCGGACACCGAACGCCAGGTTCTCAAGGATGTAACCTTCTCGGTTGAACCAGGGCAAATGGTGGCGCTGGTGGGTCGCTCCGGCAGTGGTAAGTCGACACTGGCCAACCTGATCCCGCGCTTCTATCACCACACTTCAGGTGAAATCCTGCTCGACGGCGTGGAGATCGAAGACTATCGCTTGCTTAACCTGCGTCGCCATATTGCGCAGGTAACCCAGAACGTGACCCTTTTCAGCGACACTGTGGCCAATAACATTGCTTATGGCGACTTGGCGGGAGCGCCGCGTGAAGCGATTGAAAAAGCTGCGCGTGATGCCTACGCGATGGACTTTATCGAGCAACTGCCGCAAGGGCTGGATACCCCTGTGGGTGAGAACGGCGTGCTGCTGTCCGGTGGTCAGCGCCAGCGTTTGGCCATTGCGCGAGCCTTGCTTAAAAATGCACCGTTGCTGATTCTCGACGAAGCCACCTCGGCCCTCGATACCGAATCCGAGCGTCATATTCAGGCGGCCCTCGACCATGTCATGAAAGGTCGAACGACGTTGGTGATTGCTCACCGCCTGACGACCATCGAAAAAGCCGATCTGATTCTGGTCATGGATCAGGGTCAGATTGTCGAACGCGGCACTCATGTCGAGTTGATGGCGCTGAGCGGATATTACGCACGTTTGCACTCTATGGGCCTGGATACCCCGCAAGCCGCGGGTGATATGACCTAGGCTCTGTACGCAATGTATCTGCGCTCGGTTATGCGGCGTTGAAAACAGGCTCGGAATGCTCATTTACAACCTGTAAACTCCGCTTCCTCGCCTGTTTTCGCCTTGCCTAACCTTCGCTCGAAAACATTTCGTACAGACCCCTAGGATGTAAACCAGGCCTGTGGGGGCTGACTCCCGCAGGTTTGTTTAAGCTTGGCCGGGCTTTTTAGCCCACCTCTGATTCTCATTCGTTGCGATTAACAGGTGAACTGACCAGCGTTCACCCTGTGTTAATATCGCGCCCCTGTTCATTTTGTATGTGGGTTCTCCATGAAGTTGTCCATGCCGCGATTCGATCAAGCCCCTGTCTTGGTGGTAGGCGATGTCATGCTCGACCGTTATTGGCATGGCGGGACCTCACGGATTTCCCCTGAGGCGCCGGTGCCGGTGGTCAAGGTCGAGCAAATCGAAGACCGCCCGGGCGGTGCTGCCAACGTGGCTCTGAACATCGCTGCTCTGGGCGCACCGGCCTCTCTGGTGGGTGTGACCGGCGACGATGAAGCCGCCAACAGTCTGGCCAACAGCCTTGAAGGTGCCGGTGTTCGTGCACTGTTCCAGCGCATTGCCCATCAGCCAACCATCGTTAAGCTGCGGGTGATGAGCCGTCACCAGCAACTGCTGCGTATCGACTTTGAAGAACCCTTTGCCACCGATGCACTGGCGTTGGGTGCCGAAGTAGAAAACCTGCTGGAAGGCATCAAGGTGCTGGTGCTTTCCGACTACGGCAAAGGTGCACTGAAAAACCATCAGGTTCTGATTCAAGCTGCACGTGCCCGAGGCATCCCCGTGCTCGCAGATCCCAAAGGCAAAGATTTCTCGATCTATCGCGGTGCGAGTCTGATTACACCTAACCTCAGCGAGTTTGAAGCCATAGTCGGTGGTTGTGCCGATGAAGGCGACCTGGTCGCGAAGGGTGCCAAGCTGATGGCAGACCTGGATCTGGGTGCTTTGCTGGTGACTCGCGGCGAATCGGGCATGACCTTGTTGCGCCCAGGCTTTCCTGCCATGCACTTGCCTGCTCGTGCCCGGGAAGTGTTTGACGTGACGGGTGCCGGTGACACGGTGATCTCAACCTTGGCAGCGGCTATTGCTGCCGGAGAAGAGTTGCCTCACGCGGTGGCGTTGGCCAATCTGGCGGCCGGCATTGTGGTGGGCAAGCTGGGTACGGCGGCCATCAGTGCTCCTGAGCTGCGCCGTGCGATTCAGCGTTCAGAAGGTTCGGAGCGCGGCGTAGTCACCCTCGATCAGTTGCTGTTGGCGATTGATGATGCGCGCGCCCACAACGAAAAGATCGTCTTTACCAACGGTTGCTTCGACATTTTGCACGCCGGGCATGTGACGTATCTGGAACAGGCGCGGGCCCAAGGCGATCGCCTGATCGTTGCGGTTAACGACGATGCGTCGGTAAGCCGTCTGAAAGGGCCGGGGCGTCCGATCAACAGTGTTGATCGTCGCATGGCGGTGTTGGCCGGTTTGGGTGCGGTGGATTGGGTGATCAGCTTTCCTGAAGGCACCCCGGAAAACTTGCTGACTCAGGTCAAGCCTGATGTTTTGGTCAAGGGCGGCGATTACGGTATTGACCAGGTGGTCGGTGCGGACATCGTGACGGCTTATGGCGGCATCGTGAAAGTGTTGGGATTGGTTGAAAACAGCTCGACCACGGCTATTGTCGAGAAAATACGCGGTCAGTAAGAGAAAAGCCCCCTCACCCCAACCCTCTCCCGGAGGGAGAGGGGGCTGATTAGTGTTGACCTTGAATCTGCGTGCGGTCAGTCCTACTCCTTGGGTGAGGGGGAGCTGATTAGTGTTGATCTTGAATCTGCGTGCGGTCAGTCCCCTCTCCCTCGGGGAGAGGGTTAGGGTGAGGGGCTTTGGGTCTCAGTACTTTCTTGAATATCTGCCGAGCCTTGCCCGTCAGGCGCCTGAGGCCTGATTCTTTCTCCGGCGCACTCAACCCCTGCTGCTTGAGCCAGTCTTTCCAGCGAATGCGTTCATCGCTGACCACCCAGCCCTCCTGCGGCGCAAAACTTTCAGCCAAATGTATACCGCGTGTATTGACCGGGTGCAGCCTGTCCTTGTGCAAGGTGTAAAGCTCGGCGCTGGGTAATCCGTCAATCAGCGGCATCAAGTAAAGGTCTGGACGCTTGCGATCGAGCCTCGCCACCAGTTGATCACCCTCCAGACGCTCATCGACGTGCAGCAAGCTCAGCGATTTGGCCTCTTTGGGAACCTCCAGCCGCAAGTCGTAAATCAGTTGCAGCGAAGCCGTCGGCAGATGCACATAGGCCCGCGGGCGCTCCAGCAACGTCTGGCTGCCACAACGGACTGCAAGCGCCGCGCCCGACAAGGGTGTCAGTAAAAAGGGCAGGGCCTCGCGATAATGGAGCGCGCTGGCATAAGGTGCAGGCAGCCAGGTTTCCTTGAAACGCCCGCTGAGCCACCCCTCAGGGGTTTCGAGCAAGCACTCTTCAGCGACTTCCTGGATGGCGGTATGCAACGGTAAGTTGATCTCGTGGGCCGGAACATAACCAGAGATCAACTTAAGTACCACGTCGCCCCGGTCCTGACGGCGTTGGCGAACCAGCACCCAATAGTCACGCCCCTGCCAGTTCAACGTCAGGCGGATCGATACCCCGAGATTGGCCAGCTCTACACCAAAGCGCGTGTTGTCTGCCACGTTGACTTGACGGCGTTTGTGCAACGTTTGTGCAAAGTTGAGTGGCATGCCAATGCTTTGATAGCTCAAGCCTTCCGGCGTGGCCTCGACAAACAAAGACAGGGTTTTAAAGTCGTTGGGGTTCTTGCGGATGAGCGAACGCGGCATGTCGGCTCCTTCTTGCGTCGGGGTCGGCCGCGTCGGCGGCATTAGGTTTGGCGCAGAACCTGCGCAACGATCGCCACGTTATGGGCCAGGTGCAACGGGTTAATGGTGCCGACAATAGCACTGGCAACACCCTGATGGCCAAATACCAGTTCAAAGCTGGCTCTCACCGGATCAACACCGGGGCTCAGGCAGACATGCCCGCTGGCCAGCGCTTTTTTGACCAGAATCGCTTTGCCATGGGCAGCGGCATAATCAATCACCGGCTTCTCGGCTTGCTCATTCAGGTTGTACGTGACCATGGCACAGTCACCTGTTTCAAGCGCTTTGAGTCCACCTTCAACAGTTTTCCCCGAGAGGCCGAACCCGCGAATTTTGCCTTCGCGTTTAAGGGCCGCGAGGGTTTCATACACTTCGTGATGCTCAAGAATAGCCAAGTCGTTGCCGTCCGAATGCACCAGTACCAGATCAATGAAGTCTGTTTCGAGACGTTTCAAACTCCGTTCAACCGATAATCGGGTATGGGCTGCGCTGAAGTCATGACTGGACTCGCCGTGGGTAAATTCTTCGCCCACTTTACTGATAATGACCCAGTCCTTGCGCTGGCCGCGTAACAGAGGGCCAAGGCGCTCTTCACTGCGACCATACGCGGGGGCAGTGTCGATCAGGTTAATGCCCAGATCGCGACTGAGCTTGAGCAGCACGCGGGCGTCGTCGTCGTCCGGGATCTGAAAACCGCTGGGGTATTTCACGCCCTGATCGCGACCCAGTTTGACAGTGCCCAGCCCAAGCGGCGACACCATAAGACCGGTGCTGCCCAGTGGACGATGTAAATCGTGCAGCGTTGGCTGACTCATGGCAGCAGTTGCTCCCACGCGGTTTTCGCCAATGGCGGACGAGGCAGTTGTGGCAGGACAGGCGCATTGCCTGGCCGGATGCCGTCCTGCTCCAGCGCTTGCAATACCCGGTCGGAAAAGTCCGGAGCCAGCGCCAGCTTGGTGGGCCAGCCCACCAGCAGGCGGCCCTGATCGGCTATAAACGCATTGTCCGGTCGTACCAGTCCCGATTGTGCAGGCTCGGCACGATTGACTCGCAGTGTGGCCCATTGCGCTTGGCTCAGGTCAACCCACGGCAGCAAGTTGCCCAGTTCCTTTTGGGCGACGGCAATCTGTTCGGCAGGCTCGCGCGCGACGCCCTCGGCTTCGGCAATATCGCCACCCAGATACCACACCCACTCGCCATTGGCCGCAGGATGAGTGGTGACGGTGATGCGCGGTTTTGGTCCGCCACCCAGGCAATGCGCGTAAAGCGGTTTGAGGGTCGGGCCTTTGACCAGCACCATATGCAGAGGGCGAAGCTGTTGTGCAGGAATGCTGATACCGGCGCTGGCCAGCAGCTCGGCATTGCCTGCCCCCGCGCTGAACACGATGCGTTGAGCGTGAATTTCGCGATCATCAATGCGCAGGCCGATCATTTCACCGTCTTCAATCAGGGGCTCGATGGATTGCGCCGCGAGCAGCCCGTCTCCGGCCAGTTCCGCCAGACGCTCAATCAGGCTGGGCACATCGACCACCAGTTCAGCCAAGCGATAAACTTTGCCCTTGAAACGCGGATCTTGCAGGGCTGGCGGCAGTTGATCGCCTTTAACCTGATCGACCCGGCCACGCACGGCCTTGCTGGCAAAAAAGCTGGTGAGGTTGCCCGCCAGTGTGCCGGGCGACCAGAGGTAATGAGCTTGAGAGAGGATGTTGACGCCGCGTAAATCCAGCTCGCCCTCACCGGCAAGGGCTTCACGCCAACGGCGCGGCATATCGGCAATGGCTTCCGATGCGCCTGTCAGCGCGCCATGCAAAGCATATTTTGCTCCGCCATGAATGATGCCCTGAGACTTGACGCTTTGCCCGCCACCCAGGCTGTCGCGCTCGACCACAATCGTGGAAAAACCCTGTTTGCGCAGGCGAGCGTTGAGCCAGAGGCCGGCAACACCAGCGCCGACAATCAGCACGTCGGTGGAAATAACAGATGGCATGGGCGACCTCAGCGTTGAAAGACAAGGCTGGGAGTATACAGCCTGATCCGGACTCTGACGTTCTGTCGGCAGTAAGGCTAGAGGGGTTTAGTGGCCCGCCGTTTTGGAAAATAACTGGATCACTACCACGCCCAGAACGATCAGGCCCATGCCCAGGATGGCCGGGACATCGAGTTTTTGCCCGTAGATAAAAAGCGCAGCGACACTCACCATCACGATGCCCATGCCCGCCCATACGGCATACGCCACGCCCACCGGAATAGTGCGTACCACCAGCGTCAGCATCCAGAACGCTGTGGCGTAACCGGCGATAACCAAAATCAGTGGCAGCGGCGTGCTGAAGCCCTTGATGGCTTTCATCGAGACGGTGGCAATCACTTCGGCACAAATGGCGATGGCCAAATAGTAGTAAGCGTTCATGGTGATGTCCTGAAAGGGGAGGCGGGGCAATTTATCAGCAAGGGATTCTAGTGGTTGTAAAAGTGTGTAGGCGTTTTAATTACGACAGCTTCAGTGGGCTCTTTAGTCGCTCGCCAGCTAACTGATCGCCCTCTTGGTTTTCAAGTAAACTCTGCGCCCATGAATAGAACTCTTTACACCTTGCTGTTTCATCTAGGCCTGCCGTTGGTGGCGCTTCGTTTATGGCTGCGAGCGCGCAAGGCGCCAGCATATGCTCAGCGTGTCGGGGAACGCTTCGCTCTTGATTTACCCGTGATGCAGCCCGGCGGTATATGGGTGCATGCCGTATCGGTAGGCGAGAGTATTGCCGCAGCGCCGATGATTCGTGCACTGCTCAAACAGTATCCGCAGTTGCCCATAACGGTGACGTGCATGACGCCTACCGGATCGGAGCGCATCCAGGTCCTGTTCGCAGATGAGCCGCGAATCCAGCATTGCTATTTACCTTATGACTTGCCTTGGGCCGCGGCCCGATTTTTGAAATGTGTGCAGCCAAAACTGGCCGTGATCATGGAAACCGAACTGTGGCCAAACCATATCCACCAGTGCGCGAAACGGAGTATTCCGGTTGCCTTGGCCAATGCGCGGCTATCAGCCAGATCTGCCAAGGGATATGCGCGCTTTGCCAGGCTTACCCGGCCAATGCTCCAAGAAATGAGCTTGATTGCTGCACAAACTGAAACGGAAGCTGAGCGTTTTCGTCAGTTGGGAGCACGCCCCGAATGCGTTGAAGTGACCGGATCTATCAAATTCGATCTGACGATTGATCCACAGCTGTTGATTAAGGCCCGTGAGCTGCGTGAGCACTGGCAGGCCCAGGATCGCCCCGTGTGGATTGCCGCCAGTACCCACGCCGGGGAAGACGAAATCGTGCTCTGCGCCCATCGACAACTGCTCGCTCATTATCCTAATGCGCTGCTGATTCTGGTGCCGCGTCACCCTGAGCGGTTCAACTCGGTCTTTGAACTGTGCCAACGTGATGGCGTCGTGACGGTGCGCCGCTCAAGTGGCGGGCCGGTCACTGCTGCGACTCAAGTGTTGCTGGGCGACACAATGGGCGAGTTGCTTTTTCTATATGCACTGGCGGATAGCGCATTTGTCGGCGGCAGTCTGGTTCCCAATGGTGGGCACAACCTGCTGGAACCGGCGGCATTGGCCAAGCCCGTGTTGAGTGGTCCGCATCTGTTTAACTTTCTCGATATTGCTGCTCAATTGCGTGAAGCGGGCGCTTTAGAGGAGGTCGAAGACGCGCAGGGGTTGGCAGTTGCCATACAGCGTTTGTTTGAATTGCCGCAAGACGCCCAGCGCATGGCCGAAGCAGGATTGATCGTGATGAAGGCCAATCAGGGGGCTTTGCAGCGTTTGTTAGAGGGGTTAAAGCGCTTGATGTCGCGTTAATCCCTCTGCAGGGGGTTAGGCTCAAGTAGCCAGTGGCAGAAACTCACGCTCCGCAAGTTTTTTACCTATTTGGCCGCGATGAATATTCACAATGGCCTGCCCGCTTTTAGCGGTAGCCAGCTGCGTGAAGTAACTGAGTGTGCGCTGTTCTTTGGTCTTCAAATGGGCAAGCGAGTAATCCGCTTTAGGGGTGTCAGCTTGGGCATAGTGAAAATGGGCATACCAAAGCGCAGCCCCCTGACGGTCGTTGATGGCATATTCCTGTATGTAATCCTGGCGCTCGCCCTGTAAGTGTATCCGGCGGCCAAGGCCTGCAATCTGTACACGCTCTTGATCAAGCAGGTAGCGCAAGTTGCCGTCGGTCGGGGGCAGCTCCAGGCTCAACTGGATACGTAACGCCTTGCCTTCATCGATCATTTGAGTTGCGCCACGCACCATATTGTCGACCAGCAATTGGTCTGCGGGCAGCCTTGTGTCCTGAGGTTGAGCCAGTAGAGCGCCGTGCAGTTCAGTGGCCAGTTTTTTAAGCTTTCCGGCCTCATGGTTCAGCAGTTCCTCCACTTCTACGGGGTGTTGTGATTGCCTTTTATATTGCCTGGCCTTTTGAATATGCCCATCGAGCATGTCAAAGAGTTTGCGCGCATCTCCTTTAATGATGTTCAACATCCGTTTTGCAGCAGGGGCCTCGGCGCGCTGGGTGACTATCTCGACCCACTCATCTCCGTGTTGCGAATAGGTGGAGAGCAGCTGATTGTCATAACTGGAGCGTAATTCAATGACTTCAATTGGCCACTCGCTTCCCGCGGGCTTCACTTCACCAATCAACGGGCCTTTTTTGCGGGTATTGATCACCCTTTTCTGTGGTCTGCCCAGCGAGGACGGATTGCGTTTTCGTGCCCGTTTTTGCAACGTTAGGGGGGGGGCGATTTCCGCAGCCAGCTGCTTAACAACGTCTTGGTAAAGCTCTTTCACCAGCACTTGAAGCTTGTCGAAGTAGTCAAGTTCCAGGTCCTCGGCATTGACGATGCTGATGCCTTGCAAGGCGTCCAGAGCTTGACCATATTGCTTGACCAGGTTGTCCAAAACTTCGATGCGGTTGCTGGTGCTAAGCTCAAGCGTATTAAGCTCGTTGTGGGTCCGTACCTGTTCTTTGAGGGGATCTATTGCCTCATCCAGGCTGCTCTCGACCAGGGTGACGGCTGACACTTTTGAGCTGGTCAGTTTCAGGCAACTCAATTGAACGCCTTTAAGAGTGAGGCTGGTGTGAGCATTCAGAGGTAGTTCCGAAAAAAGGTTGTTGGCATTTTCGGTGCCCTCGCCTCCGAGGGCGTACAACTGCTCCCCATAAGTACTTCTGAGTTCCAGCTTGGCAATAGTGCGGTCTGTGACTTCGATTTGTTCTTTGAGGTAGCGGATGAAACCTTCAGGATCAGCTTCTCCGGCTACATCCACTCCCCGGTCTGGGGTGGTGAACTGAGGCCACTTGGCTTGCAAGCCCCTTTGTTCATAGGACGAGAGCGCCAGGGATGAGGTCTGGTTTTTAAACGCCTTGCCAAGCAGGGAGATCACGATTTTTTTTGGGAAGGGTATGTTGAGTTTAATTCGTTCTTCAGTGCTATCTAACAGTTGCAATAAGGCGCTCAGCTGTTTCTGCAGGGAGGTTGCGAATTGCTCACGCATATTGGCCAACTGCTCAGCACTAAAGCGTGGGTCGGCGATGGCGCGTTCAAGTATTTGATGTGAAATGTTGACCGCTCGGTGCAGAGTGAATTCTTGCAAGTGAAAAGCTTCTAGCTCAGCCTCCAGAGCTAGTCTGCGAGCGGCGTTTTTTTGTTGAATACCCGCTATTGTTTCATTTGGCGCCCCGCCTTGCAGGCGCAGGCGCAAATCAAGAGACCAGTTGCCGTTGCTGTCAGCGCGCACATTGGGGCCGTGGTGGTCGATGCCTGAAGGGGCAATGATGACACCCGTGTTGCTTGCAGAGATGTGGACGGCAAACAGGTCTTGGCCGATCAGCACGTGCCATTGTTTATCGATCTCGTACAGACCCTTATATAAACCACCGGTTGCAGGTGCTGGCAGCGGGAGAGTGTACGGCACCTTCAGCAGGTCCAGCCGTTCGCGCTGACTGTGGGTAAGGCGGTTGCGGGCGCTCGAAAAGCTGAAATCCAGGGTGGTGCTTTCTGTATTGGGGAACTCACCCGCTAAGGCAACAATGCCCTCAACAACTTTAGGGGGCGGCGGAGCGGGCCATTCGTCCACGATGGAAGCGGGCATGAACGGGTGCAGTGCTTGTGCTCGGTTCACTGCCGTCAAGGGTGTGGGTTCAGGTGTTACGGAGGGGAAGAGGTGAAAGAGCAACATGCCCAGATTGAGCAGCACATCGGCTACCGCGAGTTCGCGGGTGGCGGAGTCGTTGCTGGCCAGCGCGGGGATGTCTTGGTTGACAGAGCTTGCAAGGCTGAATAGCCAGCCCGCCAACATTAACGGACGAGGCAAAGCGGGTATCAGCAGTAAGCTGTTGAATATCAGCCCACCGCCTTCGAGCAGTACGGCCCAGCGGCTTTCACTGTTCGACACGGATTCAGCTTTGGCCTGATCCACCAGCGCCCTGGCGTTACTGCCATACAGAAATAGCATCAATTGACCGTTTTGCAGATATTGCAGAAGCTCGCTACTGACCCCGTCAGTTGCCAATTCAGCGGGCGCCGGAATTTCGAGGGGCGAAAATTCATCGCCCAGCCCAAACCGAACGTAATGCGGCTCTTTGAACCCCCCGTTGTCGTAGATGGGGCGGGCACTGTCACTCAGCCAGGTCAGTACGCTGTTCTGCAAATCCCCGGGGTGCGCAATGGCATCCAGCAGTGCGGCACGCGTTGGGAACTCAATCAGTGACTGTGCATAAAACGGGCGGTACAACACGTGTGGCCCGACGTGAATGTCAAGGGGCTCAATGATGTACATATTGCTCACGACATCCGGGGTGGCCTCATGTTTACGCACCAGCGCCAAGTGCTTCATCACGATGGCTTGCCCTTCAACCTCACGGTCGGCCGCCAGCGTCTTCATCACGGCGGCGACATAGCGTGCGCCCACCGGAGTCATGCCGTTCTCATGTTTGAGACTGAACTCCAGTGCCTGTAGAGGCAGTAGTAAACGCACATGTTCAGAGAACAGTCGCTCACGTAATTTCGCATCCTGTGTTGCACTCAACAGCAGGTCTTCAAGTCGTGAGGGATAGGCTTCACCGATATTGACCTGTTCAATAAGGCCGTTGCGATCGGTTATGTAGTTGGGTGTAAGCCAGAAAGGCAGCGACAGTCCTCGACGATGCCGTAATGTCAGTTCGCCTTTAGGGCGGCCACTCAGATTTTTCAGCGCCAGATCGGTGAGGCTCATGGTTACGGGCTCTTTGATACCGATCGTGCCGAAGGGGCCGGTCACTGTGACAAAGGTCAGTTCAATGTCATCAGGATGGAATTGCTCAATGACAATGTGTTTGAGCATGTCGTGTTCGAACTGCTCTTGGTCCCGTTGCATCTGCTGATGCAGAACGTCGGCGGCATAGGTGCGGATGTCTGTTATTTCGCTGAGGTACGTTCGCCCTTGGCTATTTTTTTTGGCGCTGGATAACGCCAGGCAGTATTGACGGTAAATGGACTGATCAGCGATAGACGCATTTTGTAGCCAGTCGGGCAGGTGCTGCTTGAGTGAGTCAAGGGTTTGCGGGTTGGCGTTAGGGGCTTCTCTGAAAAAATCAGACGGATCGACAATGTCGCGATAGGTAGATTCCAATGTCTCCCAACCTATATGGGCCGGTAGTTTGATCGATCCCAGCAGTTCCAGTTGGCGGTTCAGTATCGCCGCGGCATGGGTTTCGAAAGCATTACCGTCCAATTCGTAGCGCTTGATTCTTACTTCATCCGCTTGATAGAGGCGAGCGAATCGCTTGGCAATGGACTGGGAGTGGGACGCCGAAGTTCTATAGGCACTGATTTTGCCGTTGGAGTTGTACACCAGTGTTTGATTTGCATTGACCAGGGCGATTCTTGAGCTCACGGCGGAGCGACTGACACCAGCGTTCGTAATCGTTGCTTTCAGTAAATAGACCCGAGTCGCATTTTCGCCGTATTGAAGAATCCGGTCTTCCCGTTCAGGACAAATAAGCACTTGGTTAATCGCCGAGCGCTCTCTGTCAGACAGGCCGGTATGGTGGAGCGCACTGACGGTCAGGGTGTCTTTGAACACATCACTGATCCACAGCCAGCGACTGGTGCAAATATGTGAGTGCTGTTCCCAGAAGTCACTCACTGCACCTTGAAGGACGATTGGCACACGCCACGTTAGCTCCTTGATAAGGCCTTCGATCACCTTCATATCCAGAGTGCCATCGGCAGGTTCAAGCCTGTCCGGCATGTGCTCACTGAGGTAATAAGGAGAGTTGTGGGCAGGACTAAAATCAATGGCATTACCGCTGCCCAGATACGCCATTACCCAAGGCATTAACGGATAAAAATGGTAATTGCCCCCTGAAACCGGCGTGGCGACTTGAGTGTTGTGCAGGTCAAACACCAGAGAGGGGTAGCGTTGCCCGATAGCCTCTGCAAGCGTTGTGCGAACGATGGTGACGAGTGACGGTGGGTTGGCGAATTGTGCTTTTACAGCGTTTGCCATCGGCACGACGGGCGTGATGGGGGATGAAGCGTCGGAAGGTAGCGGCATGAGTGTTCCTGTCTTGAGTTCACAGAGGTCAAACGACCGGAGTCGTATTTACCGCTGTGAACCTCAAGTGCAGGTGGTAGTGGGATATGCGCTGTGTACCACGACGCGTATACCAACCCTTCAGTTGCCCGGTGAACGCATGTCCGCTTCCACGGCCTTGGCCAAGTCCGGAGGCAGAAAGTCCTTGTCCGGGTTGTAGTCGGCTTTCAAATATTGCGCCAAGGCTTGCAGGTCGCCAGGGTTCAACGTGCCAGCTGCTTGCTTGAGACGCAGGTTGTCGAGAATGTAGTCATAGCGGCTGTTGTTGTAATCACGCACCGAGTTGTACAGCTGGCGTTGAGCATCAAGCACGTCGACGATATTGCGCGTACCCACCTGATAGCCGATTTCAGTCGCTTCAAGCGCACTTTGATTGGAGATGATCGACTGTTTACGCGCCTTTACCTGCTCAACGTCGGTATTCACCGCGCGGAAATAATTACGCGTATTTTCGACCACCTGGCGGCGCAACTGCTCGCGCTGTTGCTCGGTCTGATCAAGGCGCGAATACGATTCACGCACTTGTGAACTGGTCAGCCCGCCGCTATAGATCGGTATGTTCAACTGAATGCCGATGCTGCGTTGCGATACATCACCGCCATAGCGCTGGTTGAAGGCATTGGGGTTGCTCAGGCCGAACCCGTCGTTGTCGCCGGTTTTGTACTGTGCCACCGCATCGAGGGTCGGCGCGTGGCCGGCCTTGCGTTGCTTGAGGGTTTCTTCTGCTGCATCCACCGCATAGTTGCTGGCAAGCAATTGAAGGTTTTGCTGCCCGGCGGTGTCGACCCACAATTTGGCGTTGTTGGGTGACGGCGGCAAGATCGGCAAGGAGTGGCGCATGCCTTCAATCGAGTTGTATTGACGGTTGGTAAGCGTCACCAGTGCTTCGAAAGCGTCTTCAACCTGGCGCTGAGCCAGCATCCGGTTGGCGCGTGCGGTGTCATAACTGGCCTGGGATTGCAGCACGTCGGTCTTGTCCGACAAGCCCACGTCAAAACGTTCGCGAGACTGGTCCAGCTGGCGCTTGAAGGCTTCTTCTTCAGCTTTGGTGGCGGCCAGTGTGTCTTGGGCGCGCAATACCGAGTAATAGGCATTAGCTGATTGCAGAATCAAATTCTGTTCGGTCGCCGACAGCTGCAAAGCAGCCTGCTCATTGACCGATTCGGCCGCCTTCAACTGGAACCAGCGATCAATCCTGAAGATCGGCTGCGCCAAGGTGGCCTGATACACCACGGCACTGCGGGTGGTGGTCAGTGATGGCTGATCAATAGCCGTGCGCACGTTGGTTGACTCGGCACCACCAGAAAGGTTGGGCAGCAAACCGGCGCGGGCCTGCGGGACTATTTCTTTCTGTGCTGCGTAATCGGCGCGTGCCGCCGCCAGATCAGCGTTGTTGTCGACCGCTTCGTGGTAAACGCTGACCAGACCGTTTTGAGTGGATAACGGGGCGGTGGTGTCCAGAGCCATTGCGCTGGTCGCCCAAGACACGGCGATAGCCAGTGATAGTTTGCGCAGCATGAGCGATCCCTAGTTCAAGAATGCGATAAATAAAGGCCCGAGTCCGACTCGCGGTTTCAAGACGTAGCGAGTGTAGTTGCCGTGACACCTTGCAACAATGCCGTTGTTGAACCTTTTATCCCGGCATGAATGGCGGGGGTTGGCGTTGGGCGTTATTGCCTCTAGACTGGCCGGGTTCTTGTCGGGGTGCCTTGCTATGAGGCTGAGATCGAATAATTTCGGATCCCGTTGAACCTGATCAGGTTAACGCCTGCGTAGGGAACAAGATTTCTCGTCTCCCGGCGAGTCCTCTTGAGTGCTGTCCGGGATCGATTGGTCAAAAAATGATCAGTCGTTCGAGGTTGCCACTCAGCATCCAGTCCTTGGGTGCGTCCGTGCTTTTTTCAGGTTCTCCCTCCGACAATCCGCCTGGATGCAGTCTGGAGAGCCGTGATGAGTACAAAATCAAAAATCGCAATCAACCTCAGTGATTCAGCCAAGGTCGACGAACAGTCGGTCAAGCCCTTTACCCGCTCGCAAAAAGTCTACGTACAGGGTTCACGCCCGGACATTCTGGTGCCTATGCGTGAAGTCAGCCTGGATGTCACGCCGACTGATTTTGGCGGCGAAATCAACGCCCCGGTATTGATCTACGACACCTCCGGCCCCTATACCGACCCGTCCGTAGAAATTGATGTGCGCAAAGGGTTGGGCGATGTGCGTTCGGCGTGGATCGATGACCGTAACGACACCGAGCGTTTGCCGGGCCTGAGTTCGAATTTTGGCCAAATGCGCCTTGAAGACGCCGAACTGACCAAACTGCGCTTCGCCCATGTGAAGAACCCGCGTCGGGCCAAAGCAGGTGCCAACGTCAGCCAGATGCACTACGCACGGCAGGGCATCATCACCGCCGAGATGGAATACGTCGCCATCCGTGAAAACATGAAG
This sequence comes from Pseudomonas helleri, assembly GCF_009600315.1. Taxonomy (GTDB): domain Bacteria; phylum Pseudomonadota; class Gammaproteobacteria; order Pseudomonadales; family Pseudomonadaceae; genus Aquipseudomonas; species Aquipseudomonas helleri_A. The sequence goes on from NZ_WIWC01000028.1 coordinate 47,389, forward strand.
CTGCAAGAAGCCCGTGCCGCCGGCTTGCTTGACCAGCAGCACGCGGGTCACAGTTTCGGTGCCAACATCCCGAAAGAAATAACCCCTGAGTTTGTGCGCGACGAAATCGCCCGCGGTCGCGCCATCATCCCGGCCAACATCAACCACGTTGAGCTGGAGCCGATGATCATTGGCCGCAACTTCCTGGTGAAGATCAACGGCAACATCGGCAACAGCGCGCTGGGCTCCTCTATCGAAGAAGAAGTGGCCAAGCTCACGTGGGGCATTCGCTGGGGTTCGGACACAGTCATGGACTTGTCCACCGGCAAACACATTCACGAAACCCGCGAGTGGATCATCCGCAACTCGCCCGTGCCGATTGGCACCGTGCCGATTTATCAGGCGCTGGAAAAGGTCAACGGCGTGGCCGAAGACCTGACCTGGGAATTGTTCCGCGACACGCTGATCGAACAGGCCGAGCAGGGCGTCGACTACTTCACCATTCACGCCGGGGTGCTGCTGCGTTATGCGCCGCTGACCGCCAAGCGTGTGACCGGGATTGTGTCCCGTGGCGGTTCGATCATGGCCAAATGGTGCCTGGCGCATCACAAAGAGAACTTCCTCTACACCCATTTCGACGAAATCTGCGAAATCATGAAAGCCTACGACGTCAGCTTCTCGCTGGGCGATGGCTTGCGTCCCGGTTCGATTGCCGACGCCAACGACGCGGCGCAGTTCGGTGAGCTGGAAACTCTGGGCGAGCTGACCAAAATCGCCTGGAAGCACGACGTGCAATGCATGATCGAAGGCCCCGGCCACGTGCCTATGCAGTTGATCAAAGAGAACATGGACAAACAGCTGGAGTGCTGTGACGAGGCGCCGTTCTACACCTTGGGGCCGTTGACCACCGACATTGCGCCGGGTTACGACCACATCACCTCGGGCATTGGCGCGGCAATGATCGGCTGGTTTGGTTGCGCCATGCTCTGTTACGTCACGCCTAAAGAACACTTGGGCTTGCCGAACAAAGATGACGTCAAGACCGGGATCATCACCTACAAGATTGCGGCCCACGCCGCCGACTTGGCCAAAGGCCATCCCGGTGCGCAAATCCGTGACAATGCCTTGAGCAAGGCGCGTTTCGAGTTCCGCTGGGAAGACCAGTTCAACCTGGGGCTGGACCCGGACACGGCGCGTTCATATCACGATGAAACCTTGCCAAAAGACTCGGCCAAGGTCGCGCATTTCTGTTCCATGTGCGGGCCGAAATTCTGCTCGATGAAAATCACCCAGGAAGTGCGGATTTACGCGGCTAACCAGCGTATTGACGCCATCGACGTCGACGTGGCTAAAGGTTTGGCTGAACAGGCAGAGCGCTTCAAGCAGGAAGGCAGCCAGTTGTACAAAAAAGTGTGATCTGAACCGCTAACCCCGTAGCAGCTGCCGAAGGCTGCGTCCGATTGCGAAGCGATCGTAAAACCTGAGCGTGCGGTCTACGAGATGCACCGCGATCTCTGAATTTACGACGACGGCCTCGCCGGACGCAGCCTGCGGCAGCTGCTACAGGGTCAGTGTTTATCCTGCTCTTCTTGAGATTCATACCTTGAACACACCCAGTACTTACTCCCCAGACCTTGCTGTCCCTTTGGACAAGCGGGTTTTCGGCGGTCGCGATCTGTTTTCCCTGTGGTTTTCTCTGGGCATTGGCCTGATGGTGTTGCAGACCGGCGCGCTGCTGGCACCGGGTCTGGGGCTATCGGGTTCGTTATTTGCAATCTTTCTCGGGACGCTGGTGGGCGTGTCGTTACTGGCGTCAGTCGGGGTCATCGGCAGCGACACCGGCCTGTCGTCCATGGCCGCCCTGAAACTCAGCCTTGGCAGTCGCGGCGCAATGCTTCCCGCATTGCTCAACGTGTTGCAACTGATCGGCTGGGGTTCGTTTGAAATCATCGTCATGCGCGACGCCGCCAGTTTGTTGGGCGCGCGGGCATTCAGCGACACCAGCCTGTGGAGCCAACCCTTGTTGTGGACGCTGTTCTTCGGTGCCCTGGCGACCTTGCTGGCCGTCAGTGGGCCGCTGACCTTTGTGCGTAAAATTTTGCGCAAATGGGGTATCTGGCTTTTGTTGGGCGCGTGCCTGTGGCTGACCTGGAACCTCTTCAGCAAAGCCGATTTGCCTGCGCTGTGGGCGCAAAAGGGCGATGGTTCGCTGCCCTTTGCCGTGGGCTTTGATATTGCCATCGCCATGCCGCTGTCGTGGTTGCCTTTGATTGCCGATTATTCACGCTTCGGCAAACGCGCCAAAAGCGTATTCGGGGGTACGGCGCTAGGCTTTTTGATTGGCAACTTCTGGTTGATGAGTCTGGGCGTGGCTTACACCTTGGCGTTTGCTCCGAGCGGTGAAGTCAATGCGCTATTGCTGGCGCTGGCCGGGGCTGGGTTGGGGATTCCTTTGTTGCTGATTCTGCTGGACGAGTCGGAAAACGCCTTTGCCGATATTCACTCGGCGGCGGTCTCCAGCGGGCTATTGCTGCGGTTGAAGGTCGAGCATCTGGCGTTGATCATCGGTGTGATCTGCACCTTGATTGCTTGCTTCGCGCCACTGGCGCAGTACCAGAACTTTTTGCTGTTGATCGGCTCGGTGTTTGCGCCGTTGTTTGGCGTGGTGCTGGTGGACCACTTTATCCTGCGTAAACGCAGTGCTCAGGTGGCGCCAAGGTTATTGAGCGGTTCGGCGTTATTGGCCTGGTTGGGCGGGGTGGTGACGTATCACATGCTGGCGAATTTTATGCCGGATGTGGGCGCAACGTTGCCGGCGTTGATGCTGGCGGGGGTGTTGCAGTGGGTGTTGGGGCGTAAACATTAAAAGCCCCTCACCCTAGCCCTCTCCCAGAGGGAGAGGGAACAGACCGCGCACAACCACAAGAACACCACAAATCAGCCCCCTCTCCCTCTGGGAGAGGGCTGGGGTGAGGGTCGCTCTGGTTTAACCCTCGGCCGGCACCCACTCAGGCTTCAAAATTCCGCGCAGTCGCGAGTATGGGATGCTCAGTTCAACATGCCCTTCGGAATACGGTGCGATGCTGTACACGTCGTATTTAAGCACTACGTTGTCTTTGAGCAGGGCCACGTGAGGGGTTTTCTGGAATGGCCAGTTCTTCACGTACTCCGGGTCGCTGCCGTAGTGGGTTTTGATCAGCCAGTTGTTGTGCGCCACCTTGGCCGCGCCCCAGAAGGCTTGCTCCTGACCAGGCAGCAACATGTCCTGCAGGGTCACTTCTTTCTGGGCTGTGCGCGAGTAGTTGATAAAGCCGCGCCCCGGCATGCCGTGTGCGCCGCCGGTGTCCAGGTAGCTGGACAGCTCGATCACCACCAGATCGTCATGCTGTTCGCGTACTTTGGCCTGCAGGTAAGTGCTGTTGCGGGGTTGCGCTGTGCGCAGAAACTGTTCGCGGTAGGCGTCCAGTGAAGGCGCGAGCTTTTCGTCAGGCGAATTCACGGTCATTTGCAGCAGGCGCTTTTCGATCAGTGCGTCGAGCTGCGGCGCATCGGCAAAGTGCAAGGTGTCAATATTCACCAGCGGGCAATCCTGGCCCTCACAACCTGTCTTGACTTGCTCCGAGGCGTCCTGGGTGAACGCCATCGGCTTGGGCTGGAAAACACTCTGGCAAGCGCCCAGTGTCAAAGCTATACACGCCATGGAGGCAAATTTTAAAAGCGACATGGTCGTCCTTCATCAACGAAAGTAAAGGTGAAATTATGCGTGTTCGACTGCCAACAAAGGCGTCAGTTCGCCACTAAGCTTAGGGATGTCAATTAGAGAGGGTTTGCAGGCGATCCGTCTATCCCCGTAGCAAAAAAGAGGCTACATGCTGAACATCAGGCGCGTTAGGATGCGCGATGCTTGGGGTTCGCCCCGGTAAGAATTCGCCAGCCAGAGGTTTGCAATGACTGATATCACCCGCGCCACGCCCAGCGCTGTCGAGGTCGTAAAACGCGAAGAGTGCTTTAAGGGCTTCTACAAACTTGATCGCGTTCACCTGCGCCATGAACTCTTTGCCGGCGGCATGAGCCGTGAGATCAGCCGCGAAGTATTTGTGCGCCACGATGCCGTGTGTGTGCTGCCCTATGATCCGCAGCGTGATGAAGTGGTGCTGATCGAGCAGTTCCGCGTCGGTGCGATGGGCAAGACCGATACTCCGTGGTTGATCGAACTGGTCGCTGGCCTGATCGACAAGGCCGAAGAGCCCGAAGAAGTGGCTCACCGCGAAGGTGAAGAAGAGGCGGGGCTGACGTTCTCGTCGCTATGGCCCATCACGCGCTATTTCCCGTCGCCAGGCGGCAGCACCGAATTTGTCCATTTGTACCTGGGCCGCTGCAGCACTGAAGGCGTGGGCGGCTTGCATGGACTGGAAGAAGAAGCAGAAGATATCCGTGTGACTGTTTGGGCGTACGAAGATGCGCTGCAAGCAGTACGAGATGGACGTATTTCCAATGCAGCGAGCATTATCGCCCTGCAATGGCTGGCGCTTAATCGCGCTGAAGTGAGGGGGTTATGGCAGTAACGGCGCGACGCGATCGCTATACGGTCGATTTGATTGGTTTGCAGGCAGCCTGCGAGGCTAACTTTGCACGCTTGATGCGCTTGCTGCCCGATATGCGTGAACAACCCAGTGCGCGGCGAATTGCGGTGACGCAGGGCGACCAGATGCTGGGCGTCCTGACCCTTGAAGTGGTGCTCGATTGCCCGTACACCAGCACTCTGCGCGTGCGTCAGGAACACAGCTTGCCCTGGTTGCCCGTGCCTGAATTGCAGGTGCAGGTTTACCACGATGCACGCATGGCGGAAGTGATCGGCGCAGAACATGCGCGACGTTTTCGCAGTATCTATGCCTATCCCAATGTGGCCATGCATCAACCGGATGAAAAGGCCCAGCTCAATATCTTTTTGGGTGAGTGGCTCAGTCATTGCCTGACCTGCGGTCATGAGTACGCGCAAGTCCGATAAAGATCTATCTCATGTCTTCGCTCTTATATAACCGTGACCCGGAGAAATCCCCTTGCCCAATGTCTCCACGCTGACCACCCTCGATCCGGTGCTGCTGGTGCAACTGACAGACAGCCATTTGTTTGCTGACGCAGACGGTTCGCTACTGGGGCTTAAAACAGCTGAAAGCTTGCAACGAGTGATCGATCTTGTGCGCGCTGAACAGCCCGTGGTCGACCTGCTTTTGGCAACGGGGGATTTGACTCAGGACGCAACCGTTGAGGCGTATCAGCGCTTTCGTCAGATGACCGACGTGCTGGCAGCCCCCGCGCGCTGGCTGCCGGGCAATCATGATGACCTCATACCCATGGCCGAAGCCGCCGTGCAAAGCCGTTTGCTGGAACCTGTGGTCGATATTGGCAATTGGCGCATTACGCTGCTCAACTCGTCTGTTGCGGGCAAAGCTCACGGCTATCTGGAAGACGATCAACTGCAACGGCTCGCTCAAGCCCTGAGTGAGGCGCCCGAACGTCATCACCTGGTTTGCTTGCACCACCACCCTGTGCCCATTGGCTGCGAGTGGATGAACGCGATCAGTTTGCACAATGCCACTGCGTTCTGGACCGTTGTCGACCGCTTCCCGCAGGTGCGCGCGGTGCTGTGGGGGCATGTGCACCAAACATTTGATCAGGAACGCAACGGCGTGAGGCTATTGGCCACACCTTCAACCTGTCTTCAGTTCGAGCCGGGTAGCACGGACTTCAAGGTCAGCACCCAGGCACCGGGGTATCGCTGGCTGCGTCTGTTGCCTGATGGTGATGTGCAGACCGGCATCTCGCGGCTGGCAGATTTCACCTTCAAGCCCGATTACAGCGCCAATAATTACTGAGTGTTGCAGACCGGATATATCCCGATGCCGAGTCAGGCTAAACTGCGCGTCTTTGTTGATGTAGCGTTCGGCTAACCTGTACTCGGGAGTGATTGCATGTCCGGTTCCATTTTGTACATCCACGGTTTCAACAGCGCGCCCGAGTCCACCAAAGCCAGCCAGCTCGCCACGGTGATGCAGCGCATCGGCCTCGGTCATCACTTGCAAGTGCCGGCTTTGCATCACCATCCGCGTGAGGCCATTGCCCAATTGCAGGGGGCAATTCAGGAGCTTGGCAGGCCGCTGCTGGTCGGCAGCTCGCTCGGCGGCTACTATGCGACCTATCTGGCCGAACAGTTGGGCCTCAAGGCCCTGCTGATTAATCCAGCCGTCAGCCCGCATCGGATGTTCGACGGCTATCTGGGTACGCAAACCAATCATTACAGCGGCGAAACCTGGGAGCTGACGCTCGACCATGTGGCGGCCCTTGCCGAACTTGAAGTGCCAGCCCCTCAGGACCCGCAGCGTTATAAGGTATGGTTGCAAACAGGCGATGAAACCCTGGACTACCGCTACGCTGAGCAATACTACAAGGCGTGTACCTTACGTATTCAGGCAGGCGGTGATCACAGCTACCAGGGCTTCGCCCAGCAGTTGCCCGAGCTTCTGACATTCGCCGGCATCAGTGCACACCGCTTTCAAGCCATCGACTTTGCGGCCCTTTAGGCGCCCCGGTCATGGCCTTTATTCTTAATTTACGACTAACGACGAGACCTTATGGCCACTCCCAGCGCTAGCTCTTATAACGCCGACGCCATCGAAGTCCTCTCGGGCCTCGACCCGGTGCGCAAGCGCCCCGGCATGTATACCGACACCAGCCGGCCCAATCACCTGGCTCAGGAAGTCATCGACAACAGTGTCGACGAAGCCCTGGCCGGTCACGCCAAATCGGTGCAAGTCATCCTGCACGCTGACCACTCGCTGGAAGTCAGTGACGACGGGCGCGGCATGCCCGTGGACATTCACCCCGAAGAAGGCGTGTCGGGTGTCGAGCTGATCCTGACCAAGCTGCACGCGGGCGGCAAATTCTCCAACAAAAACTACCAGTTCTCCGGCGGTCTTCACGGCGTGGGTATTTCGGTGGTCAACGCGCTGTCGACGCAGGTCAGGGTCAAGGTCAAGCGTGACGGCAACGAATACCAGATGACCTTTGCCGATGGCTATAAAGCCACCGACCTTGAAGTCATCGGTACGGTCGGCAAGCGCAACACCGGTACCAGCGTGTATTTCGCGCCGGACCCCAAATACTTCGATTCGCCCAAGTTCTCGGTCAGCCGTCTCAAGCACGTGCTCAAAGCCAAGGCCGTATTGTGTCCGGGGCTGCTGGTCAGCTTTGAAGACAAAAGCACCGGCGAAAAAATCGAGTGGCATTACGAAGACGGCTTGCGCTCCTATTTGGTCGACGCGGTCAGTGAATTTGAGCGCCTGCCCAACGAACCCTTTTGCGGCAGCCTGGCGGGTAATAAAGAAGCCATCGACTGGGCGCTGTTGTGGTTGCCCGAGGGTGGCGACAGTGTTCAGGAAAGCTACGTCAACCTGATTCCAACGGCCCAAGGCGGCACTCACGTCAACGGCCTGCGTCAGGGCTTGCTCGACGCCATGCGCGAATTCTGCGAGTTCCGCAGCCTGCTGCCCCGTGGCGTCAAGCTGGCGCCTGAAGATGTCTGGGAGCGCATTGCCTTCGTTGTTTCGATGAAGATGCAGGAACCGCAGTTCTCGGGTCAGACCAAGGAGCGCTTGTCATCGCGCGAAGCGGCGGCATTTGTATCGGGCGTGGTCAAGGATGCCTTCAGCCTCTGGCTTAACGCCAACCCTGAGCTGGGGATGCAATTGGCGGAGTTGGCGATCAACAACGCCGGGCGTCGCCTCAAGGCCAGCAAAAAAGTTGAGCGCAAGCGCATCACCCAAGGCCCGGCCTTGCCGGGCAAGTTGGCGGATTGCGCCGGGCAGGACCCGATGCGCTCCGAACTGTTTCTGGTGGAAGGTGACTCCGCTGGCGGCTCGGCCAAACAAGCGCGGGACAAAGAGTTTCAGGCGATCCTGCCCTTGCGCGGCAAGATCCTTAATACCTGGGAAGTCGATGGCGGCGAAGTGCTGGCCAGTCAGGAAGTGCACAACATTGCCGTGGCCATTGGCGTCGATCCGGGCGCTGCTGACATCAGCCAGCTGCGCTACGGCAAAATCTGCATCCTCGCCGACGCCGACTCCGACGGCTTGCATATCGCCACCTTGCTCTGCGCCTTGTTCGTGCAGCATTTCCGTCCGTTGGTGGATGCCGGTCACGTCTATGTCGCGATGCCGCCGCTGTACCGTATCGATTTGGGCAAAGAGATCTACTACGCCCTCGATGAAGCCGAGCGCGACGGGATTCTTGACCGTCTGGTGGCCGAGAAGAAACGCGGCAAGCCACAAGTCACACGATTCAAGGGGCTGGGCGAGATGAATCCGCCACAACTGCGTGAAACCACCATGGACCCGAACACTCGGCGTCTGGTGCAACTCACGCTGGAAGACTTCGCCGCCACTTCTGAAATGATGGACATGCTGCTCGCCAAAAAACGCGCGGGTGATCGTAAAAGCTGGCTCGAATCCAAGGGCAATCTGGCGCAGGTTCTGACTTGATGGGCAGAGCGTTACTGCTGGGTCTGTGCTTGAGCGCTGCGCCGGTGCTGGCCGATACATGGCCTGAGCTGGTGCTGCAAGCCGAGCATCCGGTCGAAGGCATGCGCGGCGGCAACCTGTCCGGGTTGGCGCTGTGTCAGGGTGAGATGTGGACGGTGTCTGACCGTGATGATGATCAGATTTACCGGCTCGATACCCGCTATGCCGAATGGCAAGCCGAAGCGTTGAGTATCGACGTGCCGCCACCCCCCGAAAGCGGTTTGCCGTGGGGTGTGCGCATGATGCACAAAGCCGTCAGCCCGTTGCGCGGTGGCGACCTGGATTTCGAAGGCATCAGTTGTGACGAGGCGGGCAACCGTTATGTCGTCAGCGAAACCCATGCGGCGGTACTGCAAGTGCCGCCTATTGGTGAACCTGCCTGGCTCAAGATCGACCCGGCGTTGGTGCGTCAGGCGCGAGGCAGTGGCATGTTGCTGCATTTCAATGCGTTGTTTGAAGGCATTGCCGTCAACCCGCAAGGCACCCAGCTGTGGCTGGCGGCCGAGCGTGAACGCCGAGGCTTGCTGACCCTGCGCAAGCAACAAAGCGTATGGAACTGTGAAGGCGGGTGTGTGGTGATGAGCGAGGGTGGGCTTGAACAGCCGCCCGCTCGCTTAAAGGCCAAGGCGCAACAAAAGGACTTTGCCGATCTGGCGCTGTTCGACGGCAAGCTGTTTACCCTTGAGCGCATGGCCTACCGCATTTGCCGCCGTACACCAGCCACCGGGGCAGTGGAGCGCTGCTGGTCGTTTGCCAACGATGCATTGACCGATGCGCGGCGCTACAACTCCGGTTATGGCACCGCCGAGGCGCTGAGCCTGGACGCCAAAGGCGCTTGGATCGGTGTGGATAACGGCAACCATGTACGGGCGGATGGCGAAAAGCGTCCTATCGTCTGGCGTTTTGCTGCCCCGCAAGGTGGCTGGGGCGCCAAGTCATGAGCCAGCAAGCACCGGGAAAAGGCATGGGACGTGTGTTCATGATCGTCGCCTGGTGCGCCGGTCTGTATCTGGCGACACAGTTTTTCGGGCGCTGGGAACAGCGTCAGGACAACCCCAATACCGACGTCATCTCGCAACAGGGCGAGGGCTTCATTGAAGTCAAACTGCTCGCCAATGTGCAGGGGCACTTTGTTGCCAGTGGCCGTATCAATAACGTGCCGGTGGAATTTTTACTCGATACCGGAGCCACCGATGTGGCGGTTCCGCTGGATCTGGCAGAACAACTGGCGCTGCCCAAAGGCGCGCCTGTCACCTTGAGCACGGCCAATGGCCGCGCGCAGGGCTATCGCACTCAAATCGACCGCCTGCAACTGGGGGCCATTGTGCTGCGCAACGTGCGTGCAGTGGCGGCTCCGGGGCTTGAAGGCGAACAAGTGCTCCTGGGCATGAGTGCGTTGAACAAACTCGAATTTACCCAGCGCGGCGGCACCATGCTGCTGCGCCAGACAACGAACTGAATGAGGTCCGCATGAGCGACTCCCTTGATCTCAGCCTGGACGGCGTAGAACGCCGGTCACTGGCCGACTTCACCGAACAGGCCTACCTCAACTATTCCATGTACGTGATCATGGACCGGGCCTTGCCGCACATCGGTGACGGCCTTAAACCCGTACAGCGGCGTATTGTTTACGCCATGAGCGAATTGGGGCTGGATGCCGATTCCAAGCACAAAAAATCGGCGCGTACCGTCGGTGACGTGCTCGGTAAATTTCACCCCCACGGCGACTCGGCCTGCTACGAAGCGATGGTGCTGATGGCGCAGCCGTTCAGCTACCGCTACACCCTGGTCGATGGCCAGGGTAACTGGGGTGCGCCGGACGATCCCAAGTCCTTCGCGGCCATGCGATACACCGAAGCGCGCTTGTCGCGTTACTCCGAAGTGCTGCTCAGCGAACTGGGGCAGGGCACCGCAGACTGGGTGCCGAACTTTGACGGCACACTGGACGAGCCGGCGGTATTGCCAGCGCGCTTGCCCAACATCCTGCTCAATGGCACCACCGGCATCGCAGTGGGCATGGCCACCGACGTCCCGCCGCACAACCTGCGCGAAGTGGCGGCGGCGTGTGTGCGTTTGCTTGACGAACCGAAAGCCACGGTCGAGCAACTGTGCGAACACATTCAAGGCCCGGACTACCCGACTGAAGCTGAAATCATCACCCCGCGTGCTGATTTGCTGAAGATTTATCAGACCGGTCGTGGCTCGGTGCGCATGCGGGCGGTGTATCACGTTGAAGACGGCGATATTGTCGTCACCGCCTTGCCGCATCAAGTCTCGGGCGCCAAGGTGTTGGAACAGATTGCTGCGCTGATGCAGGCCAAGCCGACCAAGTTGGCGATGGTCACTGACCTGCGTGACGAATCGGACCACGAAAACCCGTGCCGCATCGTGATCATTCCGCGCAACAACAAGGTGGATCTCGACGAACTGATGCAGCACCTGTTTGCCGTGACCGAGCTGGAATCCACGTTCCGCGTTAACGTCAACATCATCGGTCTGGACGGCAAGCCGCAGCTGAAAAACCTGCGTGCCCTGCTGGTCGAATGGCTTGAGTTCCGCATCAATACCGTGCGCCGCCGCTTGCAGTTCCGCCTTGATAAAGTCGAGCGTCGTCTGCACCTGTTGGACGGTTTGCTCACCGCCTACTTGAATCTCGACGAAGTGATCCACATTATTCGGACCGAGGAGCACCCTAAAGCCGAGCTGATAGCCCGCTTTGGCCTGACCGAAACCCAGGCTGACTACATCCTCGACACGCGTTTGCGCCAATTGGCTCGTCTTGAAGAGATGAAACTGCGTGACGAACAAGATGCACTACGTAAAGAACAAGCCAAGTTACAAGCGTTGCTGGGCAGCGAAGCCAAGCTCAAAAAGCTGGTGCGCACTGAGCTGATCGAAGACGCGAAAACCTACAGTGATGATCGTCGCTCACCGATCGTTGCTCGGGCTGAAGCCAAAGCGCTGTCGGAAAACGAATTGGTACCCACCGAACCGGTGACGGTTGTCCTGTCGGAAAAGGGCTGGGTTCGTTGTGGCAAAGGCCACGATCTGGACGCGACCGGGTTGTCCTATAAAGCAGGGGATGGTTACAAGACTGCTGCTGCCGGGCGTTCCAACCAATTCGCGGTGTTTATCGACTCCACCGGGCGCAGTTATTCGGTGGCGGCCCATACGCTGCCTTCTGCCAGGGGTCAGGGCGAGCCGTTAACAGGTCGCCTTACACCACCGCCGGGCGCGACGTTCGAGTGCGTGCTGTTGCCGGAAGACGACGCGTTGTACGTGATTGCCTCCGACGCCGGTTACGGTTTTGTGGTCAAAGGTGAAGACCTGCAAGCCAAAAACAAGGCGGGTAAAGCGCTGCTTAGCCTGCCCAAGGGCGCGCACGTGATGCCGCCACGGCCTGTGGCAGACCGTGAGCACAACTGGCTGGCAGCGGTGACCACGGAAGGGCGCCTGTTGATCTTCAAAGTCAGCGACCTGCCGCAACTGGGCAAGGGCAAGGGCAACAAAATCATCGGTATTCCCGGTGATCGCGTTGCCAGCCGCGATGAGTACGTGACCGACATTGCTGTATTGCCGGACAACGCCACGTTGGTGTTACAAGCGGGTAAACGCACGTTGTCGCTCAAAGCTGACGACCTTGAACATTACAAAGGTGAGCGTGGTCGGCGGGGTAACAAATTACCGCGAGGTTTCCAGCGTGTTGATGCTTTGCTGGTAGAAGTGCCCAATTAAGGCTGTTTAGAGCGTCTGATCTGCGTTTTATCGCGTAGATCGGCGCAACAGCGCTGGAGTCACGGTCGATATTCGCGGATGATATGCCGCGATTGTGAAACGACGTATAAGTAACTTCCTATGAATTGGAATCACATTGAGGCGCGCCACACGGCGGCCACCTGGATGGAAAGATGAACGTTCTACGTCTTCCTTTAATTGCGCTGCTGACTGGCGTGCTTGGCCTGGCGGGGTGCAGCGTGCACCAGCCCGCGGCCTTGTACCAGCTGGACAGCGGCACCCCTGGCCAGCCCAAGCAAAGTGCGGGCATGTCGGTGGTACTTGGCCCGGTGACAGTGGCCGATTACCTGCAACGCGAAACCCTGCTGCAACGACAGACCGATGGCAGCCTGAGTGCAGCACTGCACGGTCGTTGGGCGGGCAGCTTGTCGGCAGACATTGACCAGTTACTGTTACGTCAACTGGCGTGGCGCCTTGACAGTCAGCGCGTCGTGCTGGCCCCTGCGCCTGCGGGCTTCAGCCCGGATGTGCAAGTACTGTTGTCCATTACGCGACTGGATTCGGGTAAAAATCAGCCAGCGATTCTGGACGCACAATGGCGTCTGATTGACCGCCGTGGTCAAGTGCGCGACAACCGCATGGTTCACCTTGAAAAGCCGCATGAGGGTACGACTGCTGATCAGGTCAAGGCTCAGGGTGAGTTGTTGCAACAGTTGAGCGAGCAATTGGCGGTGGCGCTCAAGCCGCTGGCTAACCAGCCGCCCCTGGTTGAACCGCGAGCACCGGAAAAGAAAGCAGCTCCCAAGCAGGACAGTGAAAAGCCGAAGATTCCGATGGCCTCACCAATTCGCACGGACATGGAAGTATTCAGGTTCTGAGTGTTCGGGCGAAAACAAGAAATCCCGCACATGTGCGGGATTTTTTTTGGCCAGTCAAAAGCCCCTCACCCTAGCCCTCTCCCGGAGGGAGAGGGAACTGATTGGGGGATGCTTTTGATTGGCTGCGGCCTGACGGATCAGCGGGGAACTCGAACACACCAAGGTCAGTCCCTTTTATTTAGGGGGAGGGGGAGCTGATTTGGGATCGTTCGAAATTGATAGCGTTCAAACAGACTGACAGTGGGCTTCAAATCACCACGGTCAGTCCCCTCTCCCTTTGGGAGTGTATGGACCGGGGACATCGCGAACACTTTGTTCGGAGACATAGCGAACAGTTAGCGAAGCGATTTCCCTGATATTA
>NZ_WIWC01000029.1 GCF_009600315.1 Pseudomonas helleri
GCTGAGTTCGGAATAAGACATAGGGCAGCACCGTACCGGAAAGGTCAGGTGTTGCACTCAGTTTTTGCCGCCGCCCCCTTTAATTGATTATTCCAGCATTGCTAACTGCTTATTGAGCCGCAACTTCCTGTACGACCCTCACAACACGCTGAGGAAAAGGAATATCCACCCCTTCAGCCTTCAAGCGGTCGCGGGCGTGCTCGTTGAACATAAACAGCACATCCCAGTAATTCGGGGTATCCACCCAAACACGCAAAGACATGGTAATGGCGCTATCACCCAGCGTGGTCACAACCACCACCGGTGCCGGATCCTTGAGCACACGCGGATCATCGGCCAAAGCCAGCAACACCTCACGAACCTTTTGCAGGTCGGCTTCGTAATCGACACCGACATCAAACACCACCTTGCGGGTAGGTTGGCGGTTGTAGTTGGTAATGATGCCGTTAGACAGATTACCGTTTGGCACGATGACCGTTTTATTGTCACCGGTACGCAAAACGGTATGGAAGATCTGAATACTGTCGACGGTACCGCTCACGCTTTGCGCTTCGATCCAGTCACCGATCTTGAATGGACGAAACAACAGGATCAGCACCCCGCCGGCAAAGTTGGCCAGGCTGCCCTGCAGGGCGAGACCAATCGCCAAACCAGCGGCACCAATCGCGGCCACAAACGAAGTAGTCTGGATACCGATCATTGAAGCAACGCTGACGACCAGCAAGATCTTCAGGATGATATTGGCCAAGCTGCTGATAAAACCTTGCAGTGCAAGGTCGGCCTTTCTCAACGCCAGCAATTGCCCAATCTTGACAGTCAACCTGTTGATCAACCACCAGCCAACCGCCAGGGTTACCAATGCCAGCAGCACTCGACTGCCATATTCCATAATCATCGGAACCCAGGCCTGTGAGGCCTTGATCAACTGATCAACTTCAGCATTCAAATCCACGTATTTCTCCTTGCCTCATTTCCGGTGACGATTTAGAGCAACGATATAAGCCTAGTCGTTTATGCAGTGCCCGGAAAATTCGGACGTCGGCAACGTCCATAGGTTCCCAGGCCTGTCATCAGTCGCGGAAATTGTTGAATTGCAGTGGCAGGTCAAATGTCTTGGCACGTAACGCAGCAATGGCCTCTTGCAGGTCGTCGCGTTTTTTGCCGGTGATACGGACTTGTTCACCCTGAATCGCCGCCTGAACCTTAAGCTTGGCGTCCTTGACGTGAGCGACGATCTTCTTGGCCAGCTCTTTGTCGATGCCTTCTTTGAGCACCACTTCTTGCTTCATCAGCTTGCCTGAAGCATAAGCATCCTTGATTTCAAGGCATTGCGCGTCGATCTTGCGTTTGATCAGCGCCAGCTTGAGAATCTCGATCATGGCTTCCAGCTGAAAGTCAGCCTCAGCGGTCATGTTGACGGTGAGGTCTTTCTCTTTGAACTCAAAAGAGCCTTTGCCTTTGAGGTCATAACGACGATCCAGCTCCTTGACGGCGTTCTCGACTGCGTTGGTGACTTCGTGTTTGTCCAGTTCGGATACCACGTCGAACGACGGCATGTGATTTTCTCCAATAACAAAGGGCGCGCTCAACACAGATGGAGCGCGCCAGGTCTGACAGTTAAAATGCGCCAGCATTATAGCGGTTCTTAAGCATCATTCACTTGCGAGCATACATGCCCGACTCAACCTTACCCCCAACTTCGCCCCCCACAACCGCTCAGGCTCAAACCACCTGGCACATTCTGGGTGCGGGGAGCATGGGTATCCTATGGGCGACGCGACTGGCCCGAGCCGGCCTGCCTGTCACGCTCATCGTGCGTAACGCAGCGCGCTTGCGCGCTTATAAAGAAGCACAGGGCTTAACACTGATCGAGGGCGGACACTCGCAACGGTTTGACATTGCGGCGCAAACCCCGGAAATGAACGCCCCCATCCAGCGCTTGCTGGTGACGTGCAAAGCGTATGACGCCGAGCGCGCCGTCGCGCAAATTGCCGCACGACTAAGCCCCGGTGCCGAGTTGATCCTGCTGCAAAACGGTTTAGGCAGCCAACAAGCGGTCGCGAGGCTTGTGCCACAGGCTCGCTGTATTTTTGCTTCCAGCACTGAAGGCGCTTTTCGTGAAAGTGACTGGCGAGTGGTGCATGCCGGTCACGGCCACATATGGCTGGGCGATAGTCATCAGCATGCCCCTGCACCGTGGCTCAAAGAGCTTCAACAAAGCGGTATAAGCCACGAGTGGAGCACGAGTATCCTGACTCGGTTGTGGCGCAAGCTGGCGTTGAATTGTGCGATCAATCCTCTAACGGTCCTCTACAACTGCCGTAATGGCGGTTTGCAACAGCACAGTGACGAAGTCAACTTGCTGTGTGCTGAGCTGAGCAATTTTCTGGCGCACTGCGGACACGCCGAGGCTGCGCGCGACCTTATCCCGGAAGTTGAGCGTGTCATTCTGGCAACTGCCAACAACTATTCGTCCATGCATCAGGATGTGGCCCAAGGCCGCCGCACAGAAATCAGCTACTTGTTGGGCTACGCCTGCGCCGCTGCACGTGATGCGCATTTTCCGGCCGTGCATCTGCACGCGCTGCACCGGCGCCTCAGCGATCACTTGCTACAGCGCGGATTGCCCTGCGCCTGAGGGCCGCGCTACCCTGCTGACTTGTTCTTCTGCAGACGACAACACCATGCCCTTGCGCCAGCGTCTAGAAAACCTTCCGGTAGGCCAGAAGCTGCTGGCAGCCCTTCTCGTCTTACTGGCCACGGTCTTGCTCGTTGCTAATCTGACATTCATCAGCGCCGCTTACTGGATCTCCCACGAAAGCACCGCACCTCAAGCCTTGCAAACCCTTGGCCAGCTGGCATCAAAACCTGCGCTGGTCGAGAACGCACTGAATTCCGAGCAAAGTGCTCAAGACCTGCTCAATGAAATGGGCACCTACGCCCCTCTGCGGGCCGCCGCTATTTACGATGGCACCGGCGATCTTCTGGCGCAGTTTCAACAGGGGGAGCGCCTTGCTCTGCCTAAACACTTTCGTCAGGTTGAAGCGTGGCGTCTGACCGAGCTGCGCAGCACTCAACTGACGCCCCTGCCCCACGGCGAAGGACCTCCCGGTCATCTGTTGCTGATTGCCAGCAGTGAGTTACCCATGGCGTTTTACACCGGCACCTTCACCGCCAGCCTGGGTATTCTGATTTTCAGCGCCCTGCTCTGGTTTGTTGTAGCCCGACAGATCAAACGCCTGATCACCCAGCCCATTCACCGTCTCGAAGAACTGTCGCGACAAGTTACCCGAGAAGAAAACTACGCCTTGCGCGCAACCGCGGGTAACAACGACGAAATCGGCAGCTTGGCCGAGGCATTTAACACCATGCTGTCGCGCATTGAAGCGCGCGAACAAGAGCTCAAACGCGCCCGAGATGAAGCCCAGGCGGCTTACGATCAAGCGCAGGCACTGGCCCAGGAAACCCGCCATACCAATCGCAAGCTGGAGCTGGAAGTTCAGGTTCGCAGCAAAATCGAGAAAAAACTGACCGGCTTTCAGAAGTACCTGAACAGCATTATCGACTCTATGCCTTCGGCGCTGATCGCTCTGGACGAACAGCTCTATGTCACTCAGTGGAACCAGGAAGCCAGCGCCCTCTCGGGCACACAGCTGGATGAAGCCCTCAATCAGCCGATCTACCTTGCCTTCGAACCTCTAAAACCTTTTTTACCGCAACTTAAAGACACCATTGAGAACCATCGGGTGGTCAAGATAGAACGCGTCACCTGGGGTCAGGGCGAGGAAGCCCGGCATTACGCACTGACCTTTTATCCACTGACAGGCGGAAGTGGACGCGGTGTGGTGATTCGAATCGATGACATCACGCAGCGCCTCTCTCTGGAAGACTTGATGGTGCAATCGGAAAAAATGCTCTCTGTCGGCGGGCTCGCAGCCGGCATGGCGCATGAGATCAACAATCCACTCGGCGCCATTCTGCATAACGTACAAAACATTCGCCGACGCTTGTCCAGCGATCTGCCCAAAAATATTGAACAGGCACAACAGGCCGGCATCGAACTGAAGGCCATCAACCGCTATTTACAGGCCCGGGAAGTACCTAAGTTACTCGACGGGATTCAACAGGCTGGCGCACGCGCGGCAAAAATCGTCACCCACATGCTCAGTTTCAGTCGGCGCAGCAATCGGCAAATGAGCCCCTGCGATTTACCCGCACTGATTGATCAGGCGCTGGACATCGCCAGCAATGACTTTGACCTGACCATCGGTTTTGACTTCAAGGGCCATGCGGTGACACGTCAATTCGACCCGCATCTGGGCCCCGTGCCCTGTATTCCCAACGAGCTTGAGCAGGTGCTACTGAACCTGCTGAAAAATGCCGCGCAAGCGATCCACCAACGCCCTGACAAGCAACAGCCGGGGCATATCATCATTCGCACAAAGCTCAATCCGCCGTGGGCTGAAATCCAGGTCGAAGACAATGGCGCAGGCATGCCGGAGCCTGTGCGCAAACGAATTTTCGAACCCTTTTTTACCACCAAGGAAGTCGGACAAGGCACCGGCCTTGGCCTGTCAGTGTCGTACTTCATTATTACCAACAACCATAAAGGCCAAATGGAAGTGCACTCAACACAGGGGCAAGGCACTTGTTTTACGCTGCGCCTGCCGCTGGCAGTCAATCTGATGTCACACGAATCAACCACAGTGGAATTGTAACCATGGGCTTTCGCTTATCGAAGATTTACACCCGCACCGGCGACAAAGGTGAAACCGGGCTGGGTGACGGCCGTCGCGTGCCCAAGGATCACCCGCGGGTAGAGGCTATTGGCGAAGTCGACACACTCAATAGTCAGGTGGGTTTGCTACTGGCAGGACTCGTTGAACAGAGCGCGGAGTGTCCAGGATTAAACGAGTTGATTGAGGTATTGGAGCCTTGCCAGCATCGACTGTTTGACCTCGGCGGCGAGTTGGCCATGCCGGTGTATCAGGCACTCGACAACCATGAGATTGAACGACTGGAAGCCGTGATTGATCGCTGGAATGAAGAGGTAGGGCCACTGGAGAATTTTATTCTGCCTGGCGGCTCAAGCCTGATAGCTCAAGCCCATGTGTGCCGAAGCGTGGCACGCAGCGCAGAGCGGCGCTGTCAGCAACTCAATGCGCTGGAACCGTTAGCCGGTGTGGGATTAGCGTATATCAACCGGTTGTCGGACTTGCTGTTTGTCGCTGCGCGCTTGATTGCCAAGCGTCAGGGCGTTGCAGAAATACTCTGGCAAGCCGCGGCAAAGCCTCAATAGAGAGCTAACGCTTGTAGTCGCTGTCGAGGAACGAAGGCTGCGATCGGTGCAGCCGGGGTTACGACAGCTGCGCGGTTGATCGCAGCCTTCATTCCTCGTCAGCGACTACAGCAGATGCTTCAGCCCGGATTTTGCGGCCAGAATGCACGGATCCCCGCCACTCCCTGCGCACCCGCCTCCCATGCTTGCTGACGATCATCCGGCCCCAAGCCACCCAGCAGATACACGGGTTTGCTGAAGTTGGCGATCAGTTGCTGCGCCTGCTGCCAACCCAAAGGCTGCGCGTCAGGATGAGTCTGCGTCGGCAACACCGGCGAAAGCGTGACGAAATCGACATCCATTTGCTCAGCCAAGGCCAGCTCTTCAGCGTTGTGGCATGACGCGGCCAACCAGCGGTCTTTGGCCAAAGGCCGACCTTTGGCGGCGTACTTGCGCAATTGAGCAGCGGTAACATGCCAGCCAGCCGAGGGGAAATCCCCCAGCCACTCAAACGGCCCTTTGAGCATCAACTGCGCCTTGCCCGCACACAACCCGGTCGCATCCACCGCCAAATCACGGTATTTGGGGTCATAACCGTTAGGCGCGCGCAACGAAACCAGCTTGATGCCGCCCGCGATTGCCTTCTGCAAGCCGCGCAAAAGCTCAGGCGTTTCCAGCCCGTCCGGTGTAATCAAATACTGATCGGGTAAACGAGCAGCCGTCACAATCGGCTGATTGGCCGCCGGAAATTCATAGTTAGGCAAGTCGCGCGCAGACACCCAGGCCAGTGGCTGGCCTTCGACACCACGAGGCTCACCGCTAAAGGCCGAGACTTCCCACACATCCAACAAGACCTGCTTATCCGGGTAATCGTGCTGAACCTTGATCAAAGGCCGCGCAGCGCTCACTACAATGCCCAGCTCTTCTTGCAGTTCGCGCCCAAGCGCAGCTTCTACCGACTCGCCAGCCTCAACTTTGCCACCCGGAAATTCCCACAAACCGCCTTGATGCTGAGCATCAGCGCGACGAGCGATCAGAATTTTGCCGTCTGTGCCTCGGATAACAGCCGCAGCCACATGAACTCGTTTCACTCTTTTGCTTCCTTCAGTCAGGTCGATCGCAGGGTTTTGATACGGGCCAGTCGTACAGACTTAACAGAAAGGCCCGCCATGTCGAGACGACTTAGGTACGGTATTCGGCGTTGATTTTCACGTACTCATGGGACAAGTCTGTGGTCCAGATGGTCTCGCTACAATCGCCACGGCCCAGTTCGATACGGATGGTGATTTCTTCACGGGCCATCACGGCCGAACCCTGCTCTTCGGTATAGGTAGCCGAGCGTGCCCCGCCGCTGGCGATGCACACTTCACCCAAAAACACGTCGATTTTGCTGACATCCAGGTCCGGCACGCCTGCACGGCCAACAGCCGCCAGAATGCGGCCCCAGTTCGGGTCAGAGGCGAACAATGCTGTTTTGATCAGCGGCGAATGTGCCACGGTGTAACCCACGTCCAGGCATTCCTGATGGTTAGCGCCACCATTCACTTCAACCGTCACGAACTTGGTCGCGCCCTCGCCGTCTCGCACGATGGCCTGCGCCACTTCCATGCAGACGTCCAAGACGGCCTGTTTCAACGCGCCAAACAGCGGGCCGCTGGCTTCGGTGATTTCCGGCAAGTTGGCTTTACCCGTGGCGATCAACATGCAGCAATCGTTGGTCGAGGTGTCGCCATCGATAGTGATGCGGTTGAACGACTTGTTGGCGCCGTCGAGCAACAGGTTTTGCAGCACCTCACGGGATACTTTGGCGTCCGTTGCGATGTAGCCCAGCATGGTCGCCATGTTGGGACGAATCATGCCCGCGCCCTTGCTGATGCCCGTGACCGTGATGATCACACCGTCGTGCTCGAACTGACGGCTGGCACCTTTAGGCAAGGTGTCGGTGGTCATGATGCCGGTGGCCGCTTGCGCCCAGTTGTTCTCGGACAAATCATCCAGCGCGGCCTGCAAGGCACCTTCGATCTTCTCGACCGGCAATGGCTCGCCGATCACACCAGTGGAATACGGTAGTACCGCGCTGGCATCAACGCCCGTCAGCTCTGCCAATTTGGCACAGGTGCGGGTTGCAGCCACCAGACCTGGCTCGCCAGTGCCGGCGTTGGCATTGCCCGTGTTGGTCAGCAAATAGCGAATCGGACCTTGCACACGTTGCTTGGCCAGAATGACAGGTGCCGCGCAAAAGGCATTCAGTGTGAACACACCGGCCACGCTGGAACCTTCGGCGCAGCGCATCACTACCACGTCCTTACGCCCCACACGCTTGATACCGGCTGAAGCAATACCCAGCTCAAAACCGGCTACCGGGTGCAAAGTAGGCAAAGGACCAAGACCAACAGCCATGACGCGCTCCTCAAAAAGTTCTGTGCGCCGCCGCAAAGGGGCGGGAATTCAATGGTAAAACGCCGCGACGGCTAATGCCGGTCGCGGCGCAGGTGTTTCAGCAATGGGAGCGGGCGTTAGTTGATCTGCCCGTGGCAATGCTTGTATTTCTTGCCCGAGCCGCAGTAGCACAGCTCATTGCGACCCAGCTTCTGCTCGTTACGAGCAGGCTCGGTGGCCGTCACAACCTCTTCCACACTGGCGCCTTTCAGCACCTGAGCCAAGGCTTGAGGCTCATCGAGACCCGGTGCTTCGGCATGTTCGAACTGCAACCGCGAAGCCAGATCTTCGGCCTCCTGGCGCAGACGGGACTCTTCTTCTACCGGGTCTTCGCGACGAACCTGAACGTGCGACAACACGCGTATCGAATCGCGCTTGATCGAATCAAGCAGCTCGGAGAACAGGTTGAACGACTCGCGCTTGTATTCCTGCTTCGGGTTCTTCTGCGCATAGCCACGCAGATGGATACCGTGACGCAAGTGATCCATGGTCGCCAAGTGATCTTTCCACAAGTCGTCCAGCACGCGCAGGACAATTTGCTTCTCGAACGTACGCAGCGCTTCAGGGCTGGCTTGCTCTTCTTTCTCGCGGTAGGCCTCAACCAAAGCGTCCAGCAGCTTCTCGCGCAGGGTTTCTTCGTACAGGTGGTCGTCTTCGTCAAGCCATTGCTGGATCGGCAGTTTCACGCCAAAACCGGTTTCGATCGCAGCTTCCAGCCCTTTAACGTCCCATTGCTCCGGCAACGACTGCGGCGGAATGTGGGCGCTAACGGTGCTTTCAAGCACGTCTTTACGGAAGTCAGCGATGGTTTCACCGATATTGTCAGCAGCCAGCAACGTGTTACGCATGTGATAAATCACTTTACGCTGTTCGTTGTTGACGTCATCGAATTCCAGCAATTGCTTACGGATATCGAAGTTGCGACCTTCAACCTTGCGCTGAGCCTTTTCGATCGCGTTGGTCACCATGCGGTGCTCAATCGCTTCGCCAGACTGCATGCCCAGGGCTTTCATGAAGTTCTTCACCCGATCAGAGGCGAAGATGCGCATCAGGCTGTCTTCCAGCGACAGGTAGAAACGGCTCGAACCCGCGTCACCCTGACGACCGGCACGACCACGCAACTGGTTGTCAATACGGCGCGACTCGTGACGCTCGGACGCGATCACATGCAGGCCACCCGACTCCAGCACTTGCTGGTGACGTTTCTGCCAGTCGGCTTTGATTTGAGCGATCTGCTCTGGGGTCGGATCTTCGAGGGAGGCCACTTCGACTTCCCAGTTACCGCCCAACAGGATGTCAGTACCACGACCGGCCATGTTGGTGGCAATGGTCAGGGCACCCGGACGACCGGCCTGAGCAATGATTTCAGCTTCTTTTTCGTGGAACTTGGCGTTCAGAACCTTGTGCTCGATACCTTCCTGCTTCAACAGGTTGGACATGTGCTCGGAGGTTTCGATGGTCGCTGTACCCACCAGAACTGGACGGCCTTTGGCCATGCATTCCTTGATATCAGCCACGATGGCCGCGTATTTCTCTTCGGCGGTCAGAAACACCAGGTCGTTGTAGTCTTTACGAGCCAACGGCTTGTTCGGCGGAATAACCATTACCGACAGACCGTAGATCTGGTGGAACTCGAACGCTTCGGTGTCAGCCGTACCGGTCATGCCGGACAGTTTGTTGTACAGACGGAAGTAGTTCTGGAAGGTAGTCGAGGCCAATGTCTGGCTCTCTGCCTGAATATTCAGACCTTCCTTGGCTTCGATGGCCTGATGCAGGCCTTCGGACAGGCGACGACCCGGCATGGTACGGCCGGTGTGTTCGTCAACCAGCAGCACCTGACCGTCTTCAACAATGTATTCAACGTTGCGGTTGAACAGCTTGTGAGCGCGCAACGCGGCGTACACGTGAGTCAGCAGGCCAAGGTTGTGCGCCGAGTACAGGCTTTCGCCTTCGGCGAGCAAACCGATCTGGGTCAGCATCTCTTCAACGAACTGGTGACCGGCTTCGTTCAGCTCGACCTGACGGGTCTTCTCGTCGATGGTGTAGTGACCTTGTTTGGTCACCTCGCCTTCGACTTCTTCAATGTGCTGTTCAAGACGCGGGATCAGCTTGTTGATTTCGATGTACAGCTTGGAGCTGTCTTCAGCCTGACCGGAGATGATCAACGGTGTACGGGCTTCATCGATCAGGATGGAGTCGACTTCGTCGATCACGGCGAAATTCAGCTCGCGCTGGAATTTCTCTTCCATGCTGAACGCCATGTTGTCGCGCAGGTAGTCGAAACCAAACTCGTTGTTGGTGCCGTAGGTGATGTCGGCGGCGTAGGCTTCACGTTTTTCCTGTGGCGGCTGGAACGGCGTAACCACGCCGACCGTCAGGCCCAGGAACTCGTAAAGTGGGCGCATCCAGTTGGCATCTCGGCGTGCAAGGTAGTCGTTCACCGTCACAACGTGTACGCCCTTGCCGGACAACGCGTTGAGGTAAACACCCAGGGTTGCTACCAAGGTCTTGCCTTCACCGGTACGCATTTCTGCGATCATGCCTTCGTGCAAGGTCATGCCACCGATCAACTGAACGTCAAAGTGGCGCATGCCCATGACGCGCTTGCCTGCTTCACGGCAGACAGCAAAGGCTTCCGGCAACAGTTGGTCAAGGGTCTCACCTTTGGCTATGCGGGCCTTGAACTCTTCGGTCTTGGCGCGCAATTGCTCATCGGTCAGAGCAACCATTTGCTCTTCGAGTGAGTTGACGATCTGTACCGTCTTGAGCATGCGTTTAACTTCGCGCTCGTTCTTGCTTCCAAAAAGTTTCTTTAACAAAGGCGCAAACATATCGGCAGGATCTTCCACACATAGGGATGGAGGGCGGCCCCGTGAGTCGCCCGAGCAGCCCTGATGGCCGCATGCGAGCGAGCATTCTACCCGGAAACGTCGGTGAGGAAAGTGGCGTTATTCCACGATACTGGTGCAGCGTTGTGACGGGGCCTCACTAAAATAAGGCCTTTTGGCCGAACTTCAACCCATCAGACGCATAAGTTACTCATTGATTTCACAAATATTCTTCATCTAACCCTGCGCATGACGAGTGATTTGGACGGATTCTGCTAAGATTGCGGCTCTGTTCTATCAGGTGTCTGCACATGGCATTTCGCCCACACCCGGCACGGGCTCCCTCCGTTCTGTTGCGCGAGGCCAAGCCCCTCAAAGCTATTTTTGGCCACGCCAAGCGCCTGGCGCACTTGCAACGCCTGCTTGAGAGTCAATTACAGCCGGCTGCTCGTGAACATTGTCACGTGGCCTCATGGCGCGAAGGCAGTCTGTTGTTGATTGTCACTGATGGGCACTGGGCCACTCGCTTGCGCTATCAGCAAAAACGCCTGCAACGCCAGCTTCAAGCGTTTGACGAGTTTGCCAGCCTGACCCGCATTCTGTTTAAAGTGCAGCCGCCGACCGTAATGGCCAAAGTGGCTGGACATACCCTCGACCTTTCGGTGGATGCAGGCCAGACCATTCAGGCGACGGCCGATGGGATCAGCGACCCGGCGTTGCGAGCCGCCCTTGAGCGGCTGGCCAGTCACGCCAAGCCTAAAGGCTGACAGCGATTGTGTAGCCATGGGCTTAGCGACACCTCGTCTATTTGCGCTTGCTGCCGCCCAGTAACGACCCCATCAGACCCCGAACCAATTGACGGCCCATCTGGCTCGCCGCCTGACGTGCCATTGACTGCAAGGCCTTACCTGCCGTGGTCCCGAGAAAATCCCCGGCCTGATCCAGAAAACCCGGCTCGGCTTTGGGTTGTTCGGTAGCTTGCGTCGCCTGCCCCTTGCGAGCCATCAACACTTCGTAAGCAGATTCCCGATCAATCGGTTTGTCATAACGACCTTGCAGCGGCGAGCTGGCGATCAATGCCGCGCGTTCGGCTTCAGTCAGCGGGCCAATGCGCGACTGCGGTGGCGCAATCAACACACGCTGGACCATGGCTGGCGTGCCTTTTTCTTCAAGCATGCCCACCAGCGCCTCACCGGTACCCAACTCTGTCAGTACAGCCAGCGCATCAAAGGCCGGGTTGGGACGAAAGCCCTCGGCAACAGCCTTCAGCGACTTTTGCTCCTTGGCCGTAAACGCCCGCAACCCATGCTGAATACGCAAGCCCAACTGGGCGAGCACGGTATCGGGCAAATCCGCGGGCGACTGCGTAACAAAATACACCCCGACACCTTTTGACCGTATCAACCGAACCACTTGCTCAAGGCGATCTTGTAACGCCTTGGGCGTTCCGGCGAAAAGCAAATGGGCCTCGTCAAAAAACAGCGCCAGCAAGGGTTTATCGGCATCGCCCCGCTCGGGCAACTGCTCGAAAAGCTCAGCCAATAGCCATAACAGGAAGGTTGCGTACACCTTGGGCGCTTCATGCACCAGACGACTGGCGTCAAGCAGGTGTATCCGACCGCGACCGTCGCTGGCAGGTTGCAACATATCCTCAAGTTGCAGCGCAGGCTCACCAAACAACGCCTCGGCGCCCTGCTGCTCAAGTGTCGAGAGGCGACGCAACAACGCTTGACTTGACCCCGTCGTCATCAAGGCCGCGTCGTCGCCCAACACTTGGGGGTTGTCACGCAGATGATTAAGCAAGGCCTTGAGGTCTTTCAAATCCAGCAGTAATAGCCCTTCACGATCAGCCACTTTAAAGGCCGCATACAGTGCCGACTGTTGGCTGTCGGTCAACTCCAGCAGGCTCCCCAGTAATAACGGCCCCATTTCGCTCAATGTTGTACGCAATGGATGACCCGTTTTACCGTCTATATCCCACAACATTACCGGATACGCCTTGGGCTGATAGTTGAGCCAGGGCATGGTCCCAATGCGCTCAGCGATTTTGCCTTGAGGGTTGCCCGCAGCACCCAACCCGCACAAATCACCTTTTATATCAGCGGCAAATACGGCCACTCCCGCATCACTGAACTGTTCAGCCAAGCGTTGAAGGGTGACAGTTTTGCCCGTTCCGGTGGCACCCGCGATCAAACCGTGACGATTTGCCAGGCGCAACGATTGAGCAATCGGCTGACCGGCAAGGTCAGCGCCAAGTAGTAGAGAAGACGAGTCCGGCATGTTGCCACCTTTTATTAATCTTTCGCGATCCAGCGTCGATATAGCGTTAATGCTAGACCAGAAAAAACGGATTTTATTCGGATAAACCCGTCACCTATAAATCTCGCCTCCGATTTTGGCGGCGGTTTAGGAAGTGCGCTTTTTTTCCGGGGTGTTGGCATTACATCTCACTTTGCGGACTCTTCAAGCCATGAACAAAAACCTGCGTTTCAGCCACAAGATCCTGCTTGCCGCGTCCCTGATCGTGATTGCCGCGTTCTCGCTTTTCACTGTGTACAACGACTATCTGCAGCGCAACGCCATCAGCAACAACCTCAACAGTTACCTGCAGGAAATGGGCAGCGTGACGGCCAACAATATTCAGACCTGGCTAGGCGGACGCACACTGCTGGTTGAAAACCTTGCCGAGTCGATTGCCATCAACCCTGAACCCGCCCAACTGGCCAGCCTGCTTGAGCAAAAGGCCCTGAGCAGCACCTTTATGGCCGTTTACTACGGCGACAATCAAGGCGGCTTTACCATGCGCCCGGACAGCAAGATGCCGGAGGGTTTCGACCCGCGCACCCGGCTTTGGTACAAAGGCGCACTGAACAGCAATACGGCGAGCCTGACCGAACCCTTTATAGATGTTGTTACCGGGCAGATGATCATTTCAATTGGTTCTGCGGTGAAAAAAGGCGGCCAAGCACTGGGCGTGGCGGGTGCTGACCTGAACCTGCAAACCATCAGCGACACAATCAACGCCCTGAACTTCAACGGCATGGGCTATGCCTTTTTGATCAACGCTGACGGAAAAATTCTGGCTCATCCGGACAAATCCCTGATCACTAAACACCTGACCGACATTTATCCGCAGAACACCCCGCCGATCAGCACTCAGATCAGTGAGACCCTGTTGGATGGCAACCCCCGGATCGTGACCTTTGCGCCGATCAAAGGGCTGGGCACGGTCAATTGGTACATAGGCTTGTCGATTGACAAAAACCAGGCGTTTGCCGCACTGAGTACCTTCCGCACGTCAGCGATCATTGCGACGGCAATTGCTGTGGTTTCGATCATAGCTCTGCTGGGCTTGCTGATCCGCCTGCTGCTGCAACCGCTGCATGTGATGACCCGCGCCATGCAAAACATTGCCGAGGGCGAAGGTGATCTGACCCGCCGTCTGAGTATTGAGTCCAATGACGAATTCGGCACGCTGGGGAATGCGTTCAATCGTTTTGTGGAACGCATTCACACGTCCATGACTCAAGTTTCCTCGGCAACACAGCAGGTCAACGAAGTGGCCATCCGCGTTGTCAGCGCCTCCAACTCATCGATGCTCAACTCGGATGAACAGGCCAGCCGCACCAACAGCGTCGCAGCCGCTATCAATGAACTGGGTGCTGCGGCGCAGGAAATTGCCCGCAATGCAGCCCAAGCCTCACATCAAGCCAGCGACGCACGTGGCTTGGCAGAAGAAGGCCAGCAAGTGGTTGAACGCAGCATCGGATCAATGCAGCAACTGTCGCAGTTACTGGCCACCTCCAGCAGCCACATCGAATCGTTGAATGCCAAGACGGTGAATATCGGGCAGATCCTTGAGGTGATCACCAGCATTTCTCAACAAACCAACCTGTTGGCGCTCAATGCCGCCATTGAAGCAGCCCGTGCCGGTGAAGCCGGACGCGGGTTTGCCGTCGTTGCTGACGAAGTGCGCAACCTTGCGCATCGCACTCAGGAGTCGGCGCAGCAAGTGCAAAGCATGATTGAAGAGTTGCAAGTCAGCGCGCGCGAATCGGTCAGCACCATGGAGCAAAGTCAGCGTCACAGCCAAAACAGCGTTGAGATTGCCAATAGCGCGGGCGAACGTCTGGTCAGCGTGACTCAGCGCATCGGCGAGATTGATGGCATGAATCAGTCTGTTGCGACCGCCACCGAAGAACAGACGTCGGTGGTTGAGTCGATCAATATGGACATTACTGAAATCAACACGCTGAATCAGGAAGGCGTTGAAAACCTTCAGTCCACCCTCAGGGCCTGTACTGATCTGGAGCAGCAAGCTGCGCGCCTCAAGCAACTGGTGGGCAGTTTCCGCATCTGATCACGCCTGCCGAGCACCGTTTGACTGCGCCGGATGCAGTCAAACGGCATTTTAACCGGCCAAAAACTTGCGAACATCTATCATCCAATAAGGGCACCCCTAAGGACGCTGGATATTCAAAGGATTCAAGGCCGTGCATATTGCTGACATCACGATGTTCTATGCCCCCGCCAGTGGCGGTGTGCGCACTTACCTGGATGCCAAACACCGACGCCTGAGCCGCTTGCCTGGGATTCGGCACAGCCTGTTGATACCGGGCAGCGACCGCATCGTTCAAGATGGCATTTATCAGGTTCCCTCCCCCGTCCTGCCCTTTGGCAATGGCTTTCGTTTCCCCATCCGCCTGGCGCCTTGGTGCAATATTTTGCACAGCCTGAAACCCGACGTGATCGAAGTCGGCGACCCCTACCTCACTGCCTGGGCTGCACTGGACGCGCGCCGTCAGCTGGACGTCCCGGTCATCGGCTTTTATCACTCGGATCTGCCGCTGCTGGTGCGTAATCGTATGGGCAACTGGCTGACCCCTAATGCAGAAGCCTATGTCAGCCGCCTGTACCGTAATTTTGACCGAGTGTTAGCCCCGAGCCAGATCATGGCTAACAAATTAATCGAGCTGGGCGTCGACAACGTGTTCGTGCAAGCACTGGGCGTCGATCTACAGACGTTCAACCCCCAACATCGTGATCCCGGCTTGCGCGCCGAGCTAGGCATAGACCCAGACGCACATTTGCTGATTTTTGCCGGGCGGGGCTCCAGAGAAAAAAATCTTCCCGTGCTGCTGGACTGCATGCGCAACCTCGGCAAAGCCTGGCATCTCCTGCTGGTCGGTTCGCAAATGCCGTCACAGGTGCCGGACAACGTCACCGTCATTGATCATTTTTGCCCCGGTGCCGAAGTGGCGCGTTATATGGCCAGCGCCGATGCATTGGTGCATGCCGGAGATCAGGAAACCTTTGGCTTGGTGATACTTGAAGCCATGGCCAGTGGCATTCCGGTGGTCGCCGTCGACGCCGGTGCATTTAGCGAGCTGGTACACGACGAGGTGGGCATTCTGTGTCAGCCGAACAACCCCCATGCAATGGCTGATGCAGTGCGTGAATTGTTCACCCACAACCCGGCACAGCACGGCCGTCTGGCGCGCCAGCATGCCGAGCGGCATTACTCGTGGGATCGTGTCGTGCAGGATTTACTCATTCATTACCACGCTGTGCTCGGCAGTGAGCAGCCCGTGGTTGCCCATGTCTGACCTGTCTGTTGCGCTTGTGCTGCACGATGTGGCCCCGCAGACCTGGCCCGATTATCAGCCGTTTGTCGAGGCCGTGGACGCTCTGGGCTCGATACCCATCACCTGGCTGGTGGTGCCTGACTTTCACCATTGCGGCTCTCTGAGCGGTGCCGATGCATTTCGACAGATGCTCGACAACCGTGTCGACAAAGGCGATGAATTGGCGTTGCACGGGTATTTTCATGCCGATGACCAGCCTGCCCCGCGCACGCCATACGATTGGTTTATGCGCCGGGTGTATACGTGGGAGGGAGAGTTTTATTCGTTATCCGAAGCTCAGGCATTGAGCCGGTTGCAGCAAGGACTGGAGGTGTTTGAGCGCTATCAATGGCCCGTACAGGGGTTTGTCGCCCCGGCCTGGTTGATGAGTGAAGGGACACGCGAGGCTTTGCGCCAGCTGCCTTTGCGCTACACCAGCGACCCTCAAAATCTTTATCGCTTGCCTGAGTTTTCCGCCATCAAGGCACCGGGACTGGTGTGGAGCGCAGGCAGCGCGTGGCGGCGAGGTTTGTCCAAGGTGGTCAGTGATGTGCGTGAGCAACGCTGGCAGAACGCACCCTTGATAAGACTGGGCCTACACCCTGTCGACATGCGTCATCGGTTCTCCCGCGACTACTGGCTTGAAACCCTGAAACGCTTGATTGCCAACGGCCGCAAGCCCGTCACCAAGAGCGCTTGGCTGGACGCAAACTGACGCGAATCAGCTATCAACCGGCTTTTTTTGATCCGCGACCGACTCCGGATGCAACGCCAGCCACAAGGCCCGGGCCTCGGCAAACTCGGTGCCGTCCTCCGGGTTCAAGGCCTGGGGATCGTAGCGGCTTAAGCAGCCCTCTCCCAGCGTTGGAGGTGGCGTTGAAGTGGCTTTATCCAGAAGGTCAGTCATTGCGAACGGCCTCGTTAGGGTTAGAAACATGCCCCGTAGCAGCTACCGAAGGCTGCATCTCTCGCCGCTACCAGAAAGCCCGGTACTCAGGCATTACGATCGCTGCGCAATCGAACGTCGCCTGCGGCAACTGCTACGTGTTATTACCCGTGCAAAAACCTGCTCATCAGAACACGACAGTTTTGTTGCCATGCACCAGTACACGGTCTTCGAGGTGGTAGCGCAAGCCACGGGCCAACACCATCTTCTCGACGTCACGACCAAAACGGACCATGTCTTCAATGCTGTCGCTGTGGCTGACACGCACCACATCCTGTTCGATGATCGGGCCCGCATCCAGCTCTTCAGTCACGTAATGACAGGTTGCGCCAATGAGTTTCACACCGCGCAGCGATGCCTGGTGATACGGCTTGGCACCGACAAAAGAGGGCAGGAAGCTATGGTGAATATTGATCACCTGCCCTGCGTATTCACGGCACAGCTCCGGCGGCAGGATTTGCATGTAACGCGCCAGCACCACCACTTCAGCATCATGATGCTTGACCAGACGCGAGACCTCAGCAAACGCTGGCTCTTTGTCTTTCGGGTCAACCGGTACGTGATAGAACGGGATACCGTGCCATTCGACCATGCTGCGCAGGTCATCATGGTTCGAAATGACACATGAAATATCGCAGTCCAATTCATCGCTGTGCCAACGGTGCAGCAAGTCGGCCAAGCAATGGGATTCGCGGCTGGCCATCAATACCACGCGTTTCTTTTGCGCTGTATCGGTAATGCGCCACTGCATCGAAAACTCTTCAGCTATCGGAGCAAATGCTTCACGGAAAGCTTGCAAGCCGAAGGGCAAAGAATCGGCACGAATTTCGTGACGCATAAAGAACCAACCGCTTTGATCATCCGAGTGGTGGCTCGCTTCAGTGATCCAGCCATTGTGCGAAGCCAGGAAATTACTGACCTTGGCAACAATACCGACGCCGTCGGGGCAGGCGATCACCAACCGAAAAGTGCGCATGAGGGAAAAACTCCAGAAACTTTACTAAAGCCGCCATTCTAGCGAGTGCGCAGCAAAACTGCAGTATTCCTTAAGGATGCTGCGCGTGTATCACCCCGACGAGCAAACGCGCTTTCACCCGAGCGCGATGAGAAACGTGAAGTTTTCAACCTGAAAAGAGGGGATTTATTAATCATTCTTAACATTCAGCGAGCACCGGTTGTTTAATAGCGCTGATATAGAACATCACGCGCATTAATACTTATTTTTTTAAATTAATGGCCCGCACAGGTTTACTTGTTGTAACCGGCTGACTATTATTGCCCCCACTGTATCCCTGCAATCCCTTTTCAACATAAGGTTATCCTCATGTCCTTGATCAACGAATACCGCGCAACAGAAGAAGCTATCAAAGAACTGCAAGCCCGCCTGAAGAACCTGTCGGAAGACGACAAACTTCAAACCGAGCTGGAATTTGAAGGCAAACTGCGCACCCTGATGGGCGAATATCAAAAGTCGCTGCGCGACATTATCGCCCTGCTGGATCCAGAATCCAAAGTAAGCAAAGCACCGCGCGGTGTTGTTAAAACCACCGGCACCAAACGTGCCCGCAAGGTTAAACAATACAAAAACCCGCACAACGGCGAAGTGATTGAAACCAAAGGTGGCAACCACAAGACTCTGAAAGAGTGGAAAGCCAAGTGGGGCGGCGACGTGGTAGAAGGTTGGGCAACTCTGCTTGACTAAGTGATACCGCGTGCACCCCGGTGCAACGTCATTTAAAAAAACGCCAGCTTGCTGGCGTTTTTTAATGCCTGGTTTTTACCCTTGATCCTGCCCTTGCTCAGCCAATCCAAGACGACGGCTCAACCTCACAGCATAACGCTGCCACTCATCCAACAGCTTTAGCTGGGCAGGTGTAGCACTGCGGGACAGTTCTTGCGCAGCCTTCATGAAGCCGTCCAGCGTCAGAGGGGCGCCTTTGACAGGGTCAGTCAATCGTTGTTGGCAGAATACTTGCCAACGTTGTTGCTCTTGCTCACTCAAGGTATGGGGAAAGTTCCGTGCACGGTACCTGAATAATAATTCCGGTAATCGCGCATCATCAAAAGGCCACGCATCTTTGCCTAATTGCTCCGGATCACTGAGCCGAACACGCTCGCATAATTGACGATCTCGCTCACCCAGAAAGCCGTCATACAACTGTTGTTCAGGGTCTTCACTGGGGGTGAAGTCTTCACTGGCATAAATAATCGCTAACTTGTCTTGCCAAACTTGTGCGGCTTCAATTAGACGGGCGGCGCGCGCCTGATACTCGGACATGTCCAACTGCAGACGCGCTTGATCCTGTGCTCGCAAAACTTTCATCGGCGCGACCACCGGGCAGCGATTAACGTGTATCAGCTTTAGCCCAATGGGTAATTGACCGGCCGGTAAATCTTCGCGGCGCGTATAAAGCAATTGGCGCAAAGCCCCCGCGTCCATGTCCAGTAAAGGCTGAGGGTCATAGTGCAGGTCGCACACAATCAGTGCATTGCGATTTTTGGGGTGCCACGCCAAGGGTAATACCACCCCCACATAATGCTTGGCCGCTGAAAAGCGTCCGGATATATGCACCATCGGTTGCAATAAGCGAACTTGATCAAGTACGCGTTGTTTGGTTCGCTGATTGAATAACCACTCATACAACTTGGGCTGCTTGTCACGGATCAATCTGGCCAAAGCAATCGTTGCCCGCACGTCGGATAACGCATCGTGCGCCTGGCCGTGGTCGATGCCATTGGCCGCTGTGAGCCGTTCGAGCTTGAGTGTTACCCGCCCTTCTTCCTCAGGCCAGACAATCCCTTCAGGGCGCAAGGCATAGGCCGCGCGCACCACATCAATCAAATCCCAGCGCGTATTACCCCCTTGCCATTCGCGAGCGTAAGGGTCAAAAAAGTTTCGATACAGGCTGTAGCGCGTGACTTCATCATCGAAGCGCAAGGAGTTATATCCAGCGCCACACGTACCCGGTTGCGCCAATTGCGCATGAGTACGGGTCATGAATTCGGCTTCGCCCAGACCGCGGTCTTCCAGACGACTGGGGCTAATGCCGGTTATAAGGCAAGCCATGGGATGAGGAAGAATATCGTCGGCGGGCTGGCAGTAGAGGTTAAGCGGCTGATCAATCTCATTAAGATCGGCATCGGTACGGATACCAGCCACTTGTACAGCTCGATCGCAGCGCGGATTAATGCCGGTGGTTTCGTAGTCGTACCAAAAAATTGAGGTCACGGGGTGTTCCTGAACAGTTGACCTGTTCAGTCTAGGCGTTCAAGCCCGATCAAGACCAGCCCCACGCGCCGAGCTTAAGCGGGAGCCTGCCACGGCTGGAAACTGAAATATTGGCGCAAAGAACGGATCAGCACCCGGTACTCGACAGGTGGCTCATACAGCACAAAACCTGAATCATAGTGATGCGGCGTCACATCTTCGTATGACCACAGACTGCGCGCTTTCAGATCAATGACCTGCCCAGGAAGCTTGTGCCGCAGGTCAAAAGTGGCATCCACCAGAAACGGCAGGTGACTGAACAGCATCAAACCGCCTTCTGAAACCCCGCCCAAATGCCCTATGGGTTTATCCGTTATCCGGTTGAATACGTTCAAAAAAAACGTCAATTGATGACGCTGGATACCACGTTCAATAATCATGGTGACATCACTATAGGAAGGCATAGAAGCAGGGCCGCACCTGCGTGAAATGCCCGATAACAGGAATAAAAGACATCCAGCGACGCTCTTTTTATGTTTACCCGTGTAAACATTTTGAGAATAGTCGCTTGATGGCTATTGGCCAGAAAAATGTTTATAGCGTCAAATAGTGCCCGGAAGGGTCGTAATAGCTTGGTTGTTTGCAGGACCGGGAATGAACTTGAGAATACGCAGTGTCTCAATCCGCGCCTTGGCCCGATAGGCCCATTCACTCTTCGGAAACTCGTTGATGATCCATTGATAAGTCTGGCCAGCATCCAGATAAAACTTCGTACGCTCCAGGCACAGCCCACGCATCATCGCCGTTTGTGGCCAGATATAAGGACGGTTTCGGCTTTCGCGATCCACTTCGGACAGCTCCAGCATCACCGCCTCGCAGTTGCCTTGGTCATAGGCGCGATAAGCGCTATTGAGATGGTGATTCATCGACCACCGGGTGCAACCGACCATACTGCCGGCCACCAACAAAACGAGTAAAAAGCGCATGGGTATCTCCTGTTCTAAACCTTGTATCGACCCCACGGGCAAATTCTTGACGCCTTTACAGGAACCCGACAAAACTTCCACAGACCGTATGCACCACAACTTAAGCCTAAAGTAGTGCAGAGGAACAATGACTACAGCCAAAGACCATAGTAGCCTTTGGCAGCGCTTGAACTCAGGAGTCTTTGCATGTCTGTTCGTCGAACTAAAATCGTTGCCACCCTTGGCCCTGCCAGCAACTCACCGGAAATGCTGGAACAGCTGATTCTGGCTGGCCTGGACGTTGCCCGTCTGAACTTCTCCCACGGCACTCCCGATGAGCATAAGGCCCGTGCCAAGCTGGTGCGCGACATCGCCGCCAAGCATGGCCGCTTCGTTGCCTTGCTGGGTGACCTGCAAGGCCCGAAAATTCGTATCGCCAAATTCGCCAACAAAAAGATCGAGCTGAAAGTCGGTGATCAATTCACCTTCTCCACCAGCCATCCGTTGACCGAAGGCAACCAGCAAGTGGTCGGCATCGACTACCCGGATTTGGTTAAAGATTGCGGCGTCGGCGACGAACTGCTGCTCGATGACGGCCGTGTGGTGATGCGCGTCGACACCGCCACCGACGACGCGCTGCATTGCACCGTGCTGATCGGCGGCCCGCTGTCGGACCACAAAGGCATCAACCGTCGCGGCGGCGGCTTGACTGCCCCGGCCCTGACTGAAAAAGACAAGGCTGACATCAAGCTGGCCGCAGAAATGCAGGTCGACTATCTGGCTGTTTCATTCCCGCGCGACGCTGCGGACATGGAATACGCCCGCCAACTGCGCGACGAAGCCGGAGGCACCGCTTGGCTGGTGGCGAAGATTGAACGCGCCGAAGCCGTTGCTGATGACGAAACCCTCGACGGCCTGATCAAGGCCAGTGACGCGGTCATGGTTGCCCGTGGCGATCTGGGCGTTGAAATCGGCGACGCTGAACTGGTCGGCATCCAGAAAAAAATCATCCTGCACGCACGCCGCCACAACAAAGCGGTGATCGTGGCAACGCAGATGATGGAGTCGATGATCCAGAACCCGATGCCAACTCGCGCCGAAGTGTCCGATGTTGCCAACGCCGTTCTCGACTACACCGACGCCGTGATGCTTTCGGCTGAAAGTGCTGCCGGTGCATACCCGCTGGAAGCAGTGCAGGCCATGGCGCGTATCTGTGTCGGCGCTGAAAAGCACCCGACCAGCAAAACCTCAAGCCACCGTATCGGCAAGACGTTCGAAAGCTGTGACCAGAGCATTGCGCTGGCGGCCATGTACACCGCCAATCACTTCCCGGGTGTCAAAGCGATCATCGCCCTGACCGAAAGTGGTTATACGCCACTGATCATGTCGCGTATTCGTTCCTCGGTGCCGATCTACGCGTTCTCCCCGCACCGCGAAACCCAAGCCCGCGCCGCTATGTTCCGCGGTGTTTACACCGTACCGTTCGATCCGGCTTCGTTGCCGCCAGAACAGGTCAGCCAAGCTGCCATCGACGAACTGCTCAAGCGCGGCGTCGTTGAAAAAGGCGACTGGGTCATCCTGACCAAGGGCGACAGCTACCACACCATCGGTGGCACCAACGGCATGAAGATTCTGCATGTCGGCGACAAAATGGTTTAAGCCTTAACCGGCCGAAGCCAAAAGCCCCGCCTGAGCAATCAGGCGGGGCTTTTCCATTTAAAGAAGATGCCTTATGCCTTATTCATAAACCCCGACAACGCTGCCACCGCCTCAGGCGAATTCAGCCGCTGAATAAACAGCCAGCTCTCATCTTCAATCACCTGACGTAATTGCGCGCGCCCTGGTGCTTTGATCAGACGCTTACTGTCCTGTACCGCAGCGGCGGGCAAATGGGCCAAGCGTTGCGCTGCTTCACGGGCTTTTTCAATCGCTGCTACACCGGTTGGTAATGCCGCATTGGCAAGCCCCCACTCGGCCGCCTGCTCGCCACTGAAGCCGTCACCCAGCAATAACAACTGCGCCGCCCTCACCGGCCCGACCACCTGCGCCAGCAACAGACTTGAACCGAACTCCGGGCTTAGCCCCAAATTAACGAAGGGCATGCGCAAACGTGCATCGGTGCTGACATACACCAGGTCGCAATGCAGCAACAAGGTTGTGCCGATACCCACAGCAGCACCTGCCACAGCCGCCACTACCGGCTTGCGACATTCCAGCAGGCTGCGCATAAAGCAAAACACCGGGCTGTGCATATCCACCGGCGGCTGCTCCAGAAAATCACCAATATCGTTGCCACTGGTGAAGCACTCCGCGGAGCCCGTCAGCAGCACTGCATGCACCGAATCATCCGCATCGGCCTGCTCGAAAGCCTTCGCCAGCACGCTGTACATTTCGCGGGTCAACGCGTTTTTCTTGTTCGTGCGATTGAGCTGTAACGTCAACACCGCACCTTCGCGCTCAACAATGATGTCTTGCGTCATGCCCACCCCCCTCTGAAAACGGCGCTCAACTACGGGTCACAAAGGCATCCGCCATCAGTTGATTGCGCCCCAGCCCGGCCAGAAATAATCGCTTGGCGAATGCCTCGACGCTGTCCGGGTGACCACAGACTAGAGCGCGGGTCTGACGTGAAGCAAGCCGCATCCGGACTAGAAAATCAGGCAACTGGCTGCGCTCAATGAACTCGAGTTCGATGTTGGGGTGGATGTGCGTCAAGGCCAGCAAATCATTTTTCAGGTAGTGCTCCTGCTCATCACGGGCCACATGCACCAAACGGATCGGGCCTTGATGATCCTGACGCAATGCCTCGCGTAATACGCCAAACAATGGCCCCAGCCCCGTACCGGAGGCCATCAGCCAAAGGGGATGTTCTTGCCAATCAGGATCGTAGCGCAATGCACCGCCGCGCAACTCGCCCAAACGTACCTCATCGCCCACGTTGAATGCTCTGGCCGCATCGACAAACTCACCGGGATGGGCGCAGTCGAGGTGAAACTCGAGAAAACGGTCTTCGTCCGGCAGACTGGCCAGCGAATAAGGGCGAGCGATGTGGTTATCGGCCCATAACACCAGATGCTGGCCCGCCCGATAACGCAATGGCCGTTGCGGTGTCAGACGCAGGCGCAATACCGTGGGACTGAGCCAATCGACAGACAGCACTTCGCCAGGCACGCCATCACGACGCGGATCAAACACCTCAATGTGCAGATCGTCGACCACCTGGCATTGGCAAGCCAGGCGCCAGCCTTGCTCTCGCTGTGTCCGGGTCAGGGCTTCAGGCTTGAGGTCTGCCGGTTCACCTTGCACACAGCGCACCAGACACGCATGGCAACTGCCAGCGCGGCAACTGTAAGGCACCGCTATGCCGGCTTGATTCAAGCTATCGAGCACGTTGGCGTGTTCAGGCACCGTCCAGTGTTGATCGGCGACGTAGAGCTGGGGCACTTGGGGGACTCCTGATTCGTAGCAGTTGCCGAAGGCTACGTCCGATTGCGCAGCGATCGTAAAAACTGAAAATACGGCCTGAATGAAAGTCCGCGATGGCCGATTCTACGACGGCTTCGCCATCGGACGTAGCCTTCGGCAACTGCTACGGTTGAATCGCTCAACGCCCCCCTACTTTCGTTTGACGCTCTGCGGGTGTATCAACACCTGTACCGGGTTATACTGCCGCGCCGTTTTTGTGCCGGTCATGCGTGCCCGGCAGGCCTAGCAAAGATGTTTTCGACAGACCGATGCACCAAGGTCGCAAACACCTTATTGATTGTATGTTCCCGTCTTATAGAGGAGCGCGACCCATGACCGTGATCAAGCAAGACGACCTGATTCAGAGCGTAGCTGACGCCCTGCAATTCATTTCCTACTACCACCCCGTGGACTTCATCCAGGCCATGCACGAAGCCTACCTGCGCGAAGAATCGCCAGCGGCCCGTGACTCGATGGCGCAAATCCTGATCAACTCGCGCATGTGTGCCACCGGCCACCGCCCGATTTGTCAGGACACCGGCATCGTCACCGTGTTCGTGCGTGTGGGCATGGACGTGCGCTGGGATGGCGCCACCATGGGCCTGGACGACATGATCAACGAAGGCGTGCGTCGCGCTTACAACCTGCCTGAAAACGTCCTGCGCGCCTCGATTCTGGCCGACCCGGCCGGTGCTCGCCGCAACACCAAGGACAATACCCCGGCCGTTATCCACTACTCCATCGTTCCGGGCAACACCGTGGAAGTGGACGTCGCCGCCAAGGGTGGTGGTTCCGAAAACAAGTCGAAAATGGCCATGCTCAACCCGTCCGACTCGATCGTTGACTGGGTGCTCAAAACCGTTCCGACCATGGGCGCGGGCTGGTGCCCACCGGGCATGCTCGGCATCGGCATTGGCGGTACGGCGGAAAAAGCCGCGGTGATGGCCAAGGAAGTGTTGATGGAGTCCATCGACATTCACGACCTGATCAAGCGCGGCCCGTCCAACCGTATCGAAGAGATGCGCATCGAGCTGTTCGAAAAGGTCAACCAACTGGGCATCGGCGCTCAGGGCCTGGGCGGTCTGACCACCGTGCTTGACGTCAAAATCATGGATTACCCGACCCACGCAGCTTCGCTGCCGGTGTGCATGATCCCCAACTGCGCTGCCACTCGTCACGCCCACTTCGTACTGGACGGCTCCGGCCCGGCAGCCCTCGAAGCACCGCCGCTGGACGCTTACCCGGAAATCGTTTGGGAAGCTGGCCCGTCCGCCCGCCGTGTCAACCTCGACACCCTGACCCCAGAAGACGTGCAGAGCTGGAAGCCGGGCGAAACCGTGCTGCTGAACGGCAAAATGCTCACCGGTCGTGACGCGGCGCACAAACGCATGGTTGAAATGCTGAACAAGGGTGAAACCTTGCCGGTGGACCTCAAGGGTCGCTTCATCTACTACGTAGGCCCGGTTGATCCGGTGCGTGACGAAGTGGTTGGCCCCGCAGGCCCGACGACCGCTACGCGGATGGACAAGTTCACCCGTCAGATTCTTGATCAGACCGGCCTGCTGGGCATGATCGGCAAATCCGAGCGCGGCCCTACCGCGATCGAAGCCATTAAAGAGCACAAAGCCGTGTACTTGATGGCCGTGGGCGGTGCAGCGTACCTGGTGGCTCAGGCCATCAAGAAGTCACGCGTGGTGGCCTTTGCCGAATTGGGCATGGAAGCGATTTACGAGTTTGACGTTAAAGACATGCCCGTGACCGTGGCAGTCGACAGCAAGGGCGAGTCGGTACACATTACCGGCCCGGCCATCTGGCAGAAGAAAATCAGTGAAAGCCTGGCGGTAGAAGTGCAATAAGCACGGACACGTTAGACACGAAAAGGCCGGGTTAATAGCCCGGCCTTTTTTTGCTGGTCAAAAACACCCTCACCCTAGCCCTCTCCCAGAGGGAGAGGGGACTTAAAGCAAAAGCAAATCTGCGCAACGCCTCAAATCAGCCCCCTCTCCCTCCGGGAGAGGGTTGGGGTGAGGGCAAAACTGTCAAAACGCATTCCGGAAAATTTCCTCAATCTGCGCCTGATCTGCCTTACGTGGATTGGTAAAGCCACACGCATCTTTCAGCGCATTGGTCGCCAGCAACGGAATATCTTCCACTTTGGCCCCCAAATCACGCAAACCGGCAGGGATATCAACATCCTTGGCCAAGGTCCGAATGGCCGCAATGGCTGCTTGAGCACCCTCTTCCGGGCTCAAACCGCTCACATCGGCACCCATTGCTTGCGCTACATCAGTCAGGCGAGCCGCACACACAGTGGCGTTAAAGGTTTGCACATGAGGCAACAGCACCGCGTTACACACCCCGTGTGGCAAATCGTAGAAACCGCCCAACTGGTGCGCCATCGCATGCACAAAACCCAACGACGCATTGTTAAACGCCATCCCGGCGAGGAACTGCGCGTAGGCCATATTCTCCCGCGCCGTCAGGTCCTTGCCGTCATTCACTGCTTGACGCAAATTCTGGCTGATCAACTCCATCGCCTTGATCGCACACGCATCGGTAATCGGATTGGCCGCCGTCGACACGTAGGCTTCGATGGCGTGAGTCAGTGCGTCCATGCCCGTGGCTGCCGTCAGCCCTTTAGGCATCGCCACCATCAATTCAGGATCGTTGACCGACAGTAACGGGGTCACGTTGCGGTCAACAATGGCCATTTTCACGTGGCGTTCTTCATCGGTGATGATGCAAAACCGCGTCATCTCGCTGGCAGTCCCTGCCGTGGTGTTGATGGAAACCAGTGGCAGCTGCGGCTTGGCAGAGCGATCAACCCCTTCGTAATCGCGAATATGCCCGCCATTGGTGGCGCATAGCGCAATCCCCTTGGCGCAGTCATGGGGCGATCCACCACCCAGCGACACAATAAAGTCACACTGATGCTGCTTGAGCACCTTCAAACCCGCTTCGACGTTGGCAATGCTCGGATTGGGCTTGGCGCCGTCGAAAATCACCGAGTTTATGTCCTGCTCCTCCAGCTTTTTAGCAATCAGCGTGGCTACACCCGCCTTGGCCAACCCGGCGTCAGTCACGATCAAGGCGTTACGAAATCCATAGTTGCTGATCGCAGTCATGGCTTCATCAAGGCAACCGTTACCCATAATGTTTACAGCAGGAATAAAGAAAGTGCTGGTCATGGCGAGTCCTCTTGGCGGGTCACTGGCTAAATCGGTCCTCACAGCTTCACCCAATCCGAATGGCGCAATGTTGATCTGGCTCAACACATGAGCGTGATAAAGTCCTACACCGCCCACGGCCTGAGACCCTATTAGTGATGACTCCTTTCCAGGAATTTGACGCCCAACTAGAAGACTGGAATGCCCTGAGCGCCAGCACACCGTGCAGCGGGCTGTTACTGGGTAACGGTGCAAGCATGGCCGTATGGCAAGACTTTTATTACGAATCGTTGTTTGAAAAAACCAAAAGCATTGCCGAAAAGCCCCTCAGCCAAACCGAACTCAGCGTATTTGAAGCACTGAATACACGAAACTTTGAGCAGGTGCTGAGCGCCCTTAAAACGGCGAGCAAGGTCAACAAAGCACTGGCGATCAACTCCGCCTCGCCGCGCAAGCGTTACTACGCCATTAAAGAAGCGCTGATCAACAGCATGCAGGACGTGCACATCCCGTGGCGTTTAATGCAGCCCGACACGCTGACTTGCTGGAGCGAAGAACTGGCGCGGTATGCCACGGTGTACTGCTCCAACTACGACCTGCTCGCCCCTTGGGCCATGATGCAGGCGCCGAAAAACTTCAACGATCTGTTTGACACGGCCGCCGCCACCTTCGAATTGAGTGGCGCGTTGAACAAAAGCAAAGCCACCCGTGTGCTCTATCTACACGGCGCCCTGCATCTGGTCAAAAATCAGGAAGGTAAAGCACGCAAGCTCACCGGCACGCAGCCCACGTTGCTGAGCAACTTTGCGATCAATCACTCCATCAGCGCGCTGGACGATGTGCCACTGTTTATCAGCGAAAGCAGCAGCGACGACAAGCGCAAATCCATACGCCAATGCGACTACCTGTCCTACTGTCTTGAGCAACTGATGACTCATAAAGACGCCCTGTGCCTATTTGGCCACAGTCTGGGCGAGCAGGATCAGCACTTGATCGACGCACTGCGCCAGGCTCCGCTGAAAACGTTGTGCATCTCTATTTACCCTCGCAGTGAAGCGTTTATTCGCTTTCAAAAAAACCACTACGCGACGCTATTTGCTGACAAAAAGCTGACATTACGCTTCTATAACGCCAAAACTCACCCATTGGGTTATCCGCAGCATTCGGTGCCGATAGAGGTGTAAGCAACACCTGCATGGCGAGATGACCCACAATCAAGCGAGACAGATAGCAATAATTCTCGATACCATTCGCGACTTATTTGCATCGCAGCATCCACAAGGACTGACATGTCTCGCTTCAAACCCGACCCGCTGGTGGCCGAATCCTTTCGCGAGCTCTATACGCCGATTCTGCACTTCTTGCGCAAGCGTACCGATAACGCCAGCGATGCCGCTGACATGACACAGGATGTGTTCACCCAGTGGCTGGGTTATCAGGATCGGGCCAAGGTCGAGCAACCGCGGGCTTTTTTGTTTCAGATGGCGCGCAACCTGTTGCGCGATCATTGGCGCCGTCAGCAGGTGCGACACAGCGTGAACAGCGTGCAAATCGACAGTGAATCCGAGCCTTTGAGCGATGAGAGGGATGATCCGATGGCCGCTGCGCACCGCCTGCAACGCCTTGAGCAACTCAAAACGGTGCTGGCACAGCTCTCGCCCCGTCGCCGCGAAGCCCTTATGCTGCATCGTTTTGAAGGCTTGAGTCAGGCACAGATTGCCGAACGCATGGGGATCTCCGTCAGCATGGTGGAAAAACACATTGCCTTTGCCTTGTTGCATTGCAAGCAACACCTTCAACGGGACAACGGCAAGGAGCAGCCAAAATGAGCCCTTTTCAATCAATCGACAACGACAGCATCGACGCGCAGGCGGCCACCTGGTTTGCCCGTAACCGCAATGAGCACACGGCACACGTGCGCGAGGAGTTTCAAGTTTGGCAGGCCAACCCGGCAAACGCTCAGGCCTACGACGAATTTGAATCACTGTGGGCTGATCTGGGCGAACTTCAGGCGCTGCCATCACCCCAGCCTGTGGCGGTGAAAAAACCGCTTCGTCGGGCGTCTTCTTTCGCGCTGGCCACTGCCGCCGCGGTGCTATGCGCGGTGTTTGCACTCAACCTCGGCACACCACAAGCGTTGCATCAACAGACCGTTACCACGTTGAGCCAAGGTGCGCGAACCCTTGTATTGCCCGACGGCAGCACCTTGAACGTCAACGCCAACACGCGGCTGCGCATCGATTTCAACGCGCAGCAGCGCGATATTTATCTTGATCAGGGCCAGCTCTATATCGAGGTCGCGGCCAACAAAGAACACCCGCTGGTGGTGCATGCCGATGACGCACGAATCAAGGTCGTGGGCACCGGCTTTGATGTGCGCCGCAGCCCGCGCCAACTGGTGATCAGTGTCGCCCACGGGCAGGTTGCGTTTGCGCCCGCCGCCAACCAGGCATTGCTGCTCGGCGCGCAGCAACGCGCCACCTATGACTACAGCAAAGGTACGCTGCAGGAACAAACCCTCGGCGCGGGTGAAATTGCCAATTGGCGCAGTGGTCACCTGTCCTTTCGCAATCGCGAGCTGGCCAGCCTGGTGGACGAGCTGGACCTGTACCGTCCCGGCGTGATTCAACTGGCTG
This sequence comes from Pseudomonas helleri, assembly GCF_009600315.1. Classification (GTDB taxonomy): domain Bacteria; phylum Pseudomonadota; class Gammaproteobacteria; order Pseudomonadales; family Pseudomonadaceae; genus Aquipseudomonas; species Aquipseudomonas helleri_A. The sequence continues at coordinate 30,557 of NZ_WIWC01000029.1, forward strand.
ACGGACCGCTGGGTCGCTACAAGGTGTCGGGCAATCTTGATGTCAATGATCCGCTGGCGTTGGTCAAAGCCCTGCCCGCGCTTATCCCGGTCAAAACCGTGCTGCTGGACAACGGGAAAATCCGCATCGAACCCCGCTAAAAAACATATGCGAATATTTTTCATTCGCATATGTGGTTTTTTCCCCGTGCCGCGTCTTCCTCTGGTCTGCGTTGTTAACGCATGACTTTTTGGCCTTTGTTGCCGCACTGGGGGATTTCATGTTTCGCGCACCGCATCACATCTCACACTTCTGCACACGCTCGACGCTGCTCGCCGCCTGCATGGCGCTCAGCGTGTACGCCCACGCTGACTCGATCCAGCTGCAACTGCCGGTGCAATCGCTGGCCAGCTCCCTGAGTGACGTGGCGCAGCGCGCCAATATCCAATTGTTGTTCGATGAAGCGCTGTTGCGCAATGTGAAAGCCGCGGCCCTCAAAGGCACCTACACGCCAAAGGCGGCTATTGAAGCATTGCTCAAAGACACCGATTTCAGCCTGATCCAGGTCGACCGCACGTACGTGGTACGCCCCAGGGAAGAGACCACCACTACCAGCAACAGCCTGGAGTTAAGCGCCGTCAGCGTGGTGGGCAATGGCAACGAAGTTGACTCCAGCAACGTCGGCAAGTCGACCATGACTCAGACCGAAATCAATCGTTATCAAGCCAACAACATTCCCAGCTTGTTGGCCACATTGCCCGGCATCAACTTGGGCGGTTCGCTTAAACCCGGCGGTCAGACCATCAATATCTGGGGCATGGGTGAAGCCGAAGACGTGCAGATGACCGTGGACGGTGCGACCAAAAGCGGCTTTGAGCGTTATATGCAAGGCACGATTTTTATCGAACCCGAACTGATCAAGCGCCTTGAAGTCGAAAAAGGCCCCCACGATGTGCGCACCGGCAATGGCGGTTTTGCCGGCGCCGTGCACATGGAAACCAAAGACGCTCCGGACTTGCTTGAAGACGGCAAAAACACCGGCGCCATGCTCAAGTACGGCTACAGCAGCAACGACCATCAACAGGTGTACAGCGGCGCCGTGTATGGCCGCACCGACGATGGCCGCGCCGACGCACTGGTGTATTACACCAAACGTGATGGCGACGACATGAAGCTGGCCGGTCATATGCCCGACCCCAAAAACGTCTACCCGGTCAACCCCAAGCGCCTGCCCAACACCGCTCAGGACCTTGACGCGCAACTGCTCAAGCTCAATCTGCACCTCAACGACGAGCACAGCGTGGGGATGTCTTACTCGCGCTCGAACAACTATCTATGGGTGCCTTTTTCGGCCATCAGCTACCCGGCTCCGCCGAGCCAGGCCAACATCGACAAATACGGCTACGACATTGCTTCCAAGCGTTACTTGTCCAACCGCTCGACCATCGACACCACCTGGTCGGCCAAATACAACTATGAGCCCATCGACAATCCGCTGGTGAACCTGGAGGTGAAGTACTCGCACTCCAACACCGAGCAGACGGACACCCGCGGCGAACAGGCTTACTTTCAGCCCGCCACCGGCGGACGCAAAATGGAAACCGGCTACACCGACGACATGCTTCAAGTCGAGAACGTAAGCCTGTTTCCCACAGGCCCTCTGGACCATGCCCTTACCACGGGCGTGCAGTTGCGCAAGCATGAGCGCGATGTCGACATGTGGATGCCGGGCAAAACCTACGAAGTCGAGAAATACAACTACGGCCATTACCAGCCCAACTTCATGCCCAAGGGCAAGGTCGATACCAATAGCTTCTATGTTGAGGACGCAATCACACTGGGCAACTTCACCCTGACGCCCTCCCTGCGTTACGACCACGTACGTAATCGCGGTGAAGAAAACGACGCGCCGTTCTACAACCACCCGGAGTTGGGTCACGATTACAGTGACAAAACCTACACCGGCTGGTCACCCCGCCTGTCTGCTTTCTGGAAGATAACCCCGAAAACAGCGCTGTTTATCAACTACAGCAAAACCTGGCGTGCTCCGGTGATCGATGAGCAATATGAACTTCAAGGTGTTGGCAGTCGTACGGCAACCAGCATGGATTTGAAGCCTGAAGAAATCACCGGCTGGCGTGCGGGCAACATCACCAACTTTGATCAGATTTTTGGCGAAAACGACCACGCGCTGATCCGTACTACGTTGTTTCAAAACACCGTCGACCATGAGATTTTCAAAGCCACGGCCGTTGGCTGTGCCGCCCAGACACCCGGCGGCAGCGTGTCCAAAGACTGCGGGCCGGGCAATATCCCGAATTACCGCAACATTGGCAGCGTGACCATCAAAGGTTTTGAAGTAGAAAGTTTTTACGAGTCGACGTATGTATTCGGTTCATTGTCGTATGCATGGATGACCGGCAAGCACGAAGGGGCCTACACCAACCCTTGGGGGCCCAATGTCTGGGCGCGAGACATTCCTGCGCCTAAATGGATTGCTGTACTGGGCACCAAAATACCGGCATGGGATGCGCGAGTGGGCTGGAAAGGTGAATTTGTTCGCAAGACCGACCGGCTGCCGAGCGACAAGTACTCCAGTAACCCGCTGAGTGCCTTGGGTGACAGTTACTACGACCAATTCGCCAACGACGGCTATAACGTGCAAGGCCTGTTTGCCAACTGGATACCGCAGCAGCGTTACCTGAAAGGCACTGAGGTCAATTTCACCGTGGATAACCTGTTCAATAAAAGCTACCAGCCGATGCTCAGTGGTGATAACGCCTACAGCCAAGGGCGCAATGCCAAGATCAGCGTGACGCGGTTCTTTTAAAGCACCTTTTTAGAAGCACCCTCACCCTAGCCCTCTCCCAAAGGGAGAGGGGATTAAGAGCAGATCTGCGTAACGCCACCATTCAGCTCCCTCTCCCTCCGGGAGAGGGTTGGGGTGAGGGCTAGCGCGAAACCCTATTCAACACTGGCCTCTGCACCCGGCCCTGACCCAAGTACCGGATCACCCGTTACAAAATGATCCGCGTGCCGAGCAACCCCAAAAACGCCGCCAACCACGCCGGGTGCGCAGGCCAGGCTGGCGCCGTCGCCAAGTTGCCTTGCACGTGCGCCTTGGTCACGTCTATATCAATAAAGGTGCCACCGGCCAGACGCACTTCAGGTGCACACGCGGGATAAGCACTGCACTCGCGGCCCTTGAGCGTCCCCGCAGCCGCCAGCAGTTGTGCACCATGACAGACCGCCGCAATGGGTTTACCCACTTTGTCGAACTCACGCACCAGCTCCAGGACCTTCTCATTCAAACGCAGGTATTCCGGCGCACGGCCGCCCGGCACCACCAGTGCGTCATAAGCACTGGCCTTGACCTTGTCGAAGTCGAAATTCAGGGCAAACAGATGACCGGGTTTTTCGCTGTAGGTCTGATCGCCTTCAAAGTCGTGAATGGCGGTACGCACGGTCTGACCGGCGGTTTTACCCGGACACACCGCATGCACGTGATGCCCCACCATCTGCAGCGCCTGAAACGGCACCATCACTTCGTAGTCTTCGACGTAATCGCCAACCAGCATCAGAATTTTTTTCGCTGCCATGCCGCATGCTCCTGTGGGGTAGAACCTTGAGCTACTTAGAGTAGCCAAGGTACACCCTGTGCGCCCGTGCGGTTAATAGCAACGTACTACGTACCTGCCAGACGCGACTTACAGACTTATTTGAGCAAACCGTCCGCTTGCAGCAGGGTTTCGAGGCAATGTTCCTGAATGTTGTAGAACGCCTTCAGCTCTTGAATCTTCACCAACAACTGCGCCGGGTCCTGGGGTTCGGCACGCTTGACTGCCAGGATCATTTTGTTTTTGTTGGTGTGTTCCAGCGAGATGAACTCAAACACTTTGGTGTCATAGCCGCAGGCTTCCAGGTACAACGCACGCAAGCTGTCAGTGACCATTTCAGCCTGCTGACCCAGGTGCAGGCCGTATTGCAGCATCGGCTTGAGCAGCGCCGGGCTCTGGATTTGCAGGCGAATCTGCTTATGGCAGCAAGGCGAACACATGATGATCGCTGCACCCGAGCGAATGCCCATATGAATGGCGTAATCAGTAGCAATGTCACAGGCATGCAGCGCGATCATCACGTCAATCGGCGTCGGTGCAAAGCTGCGCACATCACCATGCTGGAACGTCAGACCGGGGTGTTCCAGACGTTGGGCGGCGTTATTGCACAGCGTCACCATGTCTTCGCGCAGCTCAACACCGGTCACCCGCCCTTCGGCTTGCAGGCTGTGGCGCAGGTAATCGTGAATGGCGAACGTGAGATAACCCTTACCCGAACCGAAATCCACCACCTTGACCGGCTGATCGAGCTTGAGTGGCGAGCTGTTCAGGGCGTGGGAAAACACCTCGATGAATTTGTTGATCTGCTTCCACTTGCGCGACATCGCCGGGATCAGTTCTTGCTGCTTGTTGGTGACGCCCAAATCCGCCAGAAACGGTCGGGTCAAATCCACAAAGCGATTTTTCTCGCGGTTGTGCTCAGCCGATGGCAGCTCACGTTCTTGCTGGCTTTTACCTTTGAACAGCGAGCTTTTGCCCTTCTTGCTGTACTCCAGCTGCACTTCGTCGGTCAGGGTCAGCAAATGCGCATTCTTGAACGCATCCGGCAACAGCGCGGCGATGTTGGCCACGGCCTCGTCGAGGGGGAAGTTTTTAGTGATATCGCGGGTCTTGTAGCGGTACACAAACGACAGGCAAGGCTGATCCTTGACCGTCACCTGCTTGATAATAATGCGCTGCAACTCAGCCTCAGGGCCCACGTACTTGGCCAGCACCAGCTTGATAAAGGAGTTTTGCGCCAGACTGGTTTCCAGCAGGCTCAAAAATTGCGCACGATGATCCGGCGCAGACGGGGCGGAGGTAGCTGTCACTGACATTGAAAAAGGTGCCTCGGGGGTGCAGGAGGGAAAATCAAAAACGAATGGCGGCCATTTTAGGCGTGTTGGCCGCCAGGAGCACGGGCTTATTTCAGGCGGCCATATTTACAAGAGCACCAAACGATTCGGCAATTGATTACGCGGCTGGGTTCTCGGCACGTGCTTTTCCAGCAACGCGGCACAGGCCTCGATACAGGTAATAAAGCCTTCAGCCGTATGTCCAAGGGCTACACGGCGCGTGAAATCGCTGACTATCGTGCCCCAATCGCTGTCATCCAGATGGCGGGAAATGCCTTCATCCACCAGAATTTCGACGTAACGCTCGGCTTCGCTGACAAAAATCAGCACGCCGGTACGCCCTTCTGTTTGGTGCAACTTTTGCTCGAGAAACTGGCGGCGGGCCAGGTTGCTCGCACGCCAATACCTTACCCGCGGCGGAATCAGACGGGTGGTGATCGCGGGGATGCGGAAGATCAGGCTAAGGAACACAAAAGTGGCCCACTGCGCCATCAGCAGAGAATAAATGGCCATGCCACTGCTCAAGAAGTGCAGCACCGCCGGCACCAGCAAGGCGATCAGGCTGGCCCAGAGCAGCGGGATGTAGCTGTAGTCGTCGGCGCGCGGTGCCAGTACCGTGACGATTTCAGCGTCGGTGCGCTGCTCGGCACGGGTCACCGCCTCCGCGACCTGCTGTTGTTGCTGTTGCGTCAATAAAGCCATAAGGATCAATGCTCATTAAATAAGTGAGTTACCAGCCGCCTGAAGCCCCGCCGCCGCCAAAACTACCGCCGCCCCCGCGAAAGCCTCCGCCTCCACCGCCACCAAAACCACCCCCGCCAAAGCCGCCGCCGCGCGTGCCGCCACCACCCGAGGTGCAGATGCCGTAGAACTGGCACGCCGCCATGGCAAGGACGAACAACACAAACAACAGGACGACAATGCCGGGGTGTTCGCCTACAAAATCACTGCCATCGCCCTGCCCGCTGGCGTACGCCACTGGCAAGGGATCACCGCCCAGCACTTGGAGAATAGCCGCCGTCCCGGCGCTGATGCCTTGACTGAACTGACCGGCTTTAAAGGCCGGGGTGATGATCTGATTGATGATCACCGAAGACTGGGCATCGGTGAGGCGGTCTTCCAGGCCGTAGCCGACTTCAATACGCAGTTTGCGGTCATCGCGGGCAACGATCAGTAATGCACCGTTGTTTTTATCCTTTTGCCCGATGCCCCAGGCGCGGCCTAATTGATAGCCAAAATCCTCAATGGGAACGCCTTGCAGATCCGGCACAGTGACCACGACCACTTGCTCGCCCGTGGATTTTTCGTGGGCTTCAAGGCTCTGTGACAATTGCTGGCGGGTGGCGGGATCAAGCATCTGCCCCTCATCGACCACCCGGCCGCTGAGTGCAGGAAACGTCAGCGCCTGCGCAGTGGCCAGACATAACCAAAGCAGCAGGCCAAACCCCGTTTGTGATAAGCGCATCAGTACCTCGAAAGTTGAGGATAAATCACAGCCCCGTAGCAGCTGCCGCAGGCTGCGTCCGATTGCGAAGCGATCGTAAAACGTCAGTACGCGGTTATTCTGCAAGACCGCGAGCGTTGATTTTGCGACGGCTGCGCCCTCGAACGCAGCCTTCGGCAGCGGCTAATGGCAAGCCATCAGAATTTCACTTCTGGGGCTTTGTCCGCGCCCGGAGTCGTAGCCTCGAAGGTCGGACGAACCGGCAGGTCGCTGTACATCACGGCATGCCATAGACGACCCGGAAAGGTGCGGATCTCGGTGTTGTAGCGTTCAACGGCCAGAATAAAGTCGCGTCGCGCCACGCTGATGCGATTTTCCGTACCCTCAAGTTGCGATTGCAACGACAGGAAGTTCTGGTTGGATTTCAAATCCGGGTAACGCTCCGACACCACCATCAGACGGCTCAACGCCCCCGTCAGCTGGTTCTGGGCATCCTGGAACTGTTTGAGTTTTTCCGGATTGTCCAGCGTACTGGCGTCCACCTGAATGGAGGTCGCTTTGGCCCGCGCTTCAATAACAGCGGTCAAGGTGGCCTTCTCTTGTTTGGCTGCACCCTTGACGGTTTCGACCAGATTGGGAATCAGGTCAGACCGACGCTGATACTGGTTCTGCACTTGTGACCAGGCTGCTTTGACCTGTTCGTCCAGGGTTGGAATGGTATTAATCCCGCACCCGGTCAGCACACTGGTCAATGCCATCAACGCGATGGCCTTCCAGCCCAAGGCTTTAATGCTCTGAATTCCCATGTTTGTGTCGCTCCGCATTATTCTCATTGAGTTCATAGACACCATTGACCCCGCAAAAACTCCTCAACCTGAACGCAAATTCTCCGAACGGCAGTGGATTGCTCGTCGCGAATCAGATAAAAGACAGGCAGTCTTGTAGGAACACTTGATCTAAAGATAGGGCAATTTCCTTCCTTGAGTGTCTTACATCCCCCACCAGAACAATATCGCTTCAACAGCCCAAGTTGCCTTCGCTGTGATGAAAGCGGCCGCGTAGAAGAAATTAATGAGAAAGATGTATTTGTTGGGCATCGCCATCAGCCTGTCCAGCCCGTCGGGGTGGGCGCAAACCCCACCGTCTGCGCTCCCGCCCAAAGACGTGTTTGTGGCTGATTTGCTCAAGCAGATGACCGTCGATGAAAAAATCGGCCAACTGCGCCTTATCAGCATCGCGCCCGACATGCCTCGCGAACTGATCCGCAAAGAAATCGCCGCAGGCCGAATTGGCGGCACCTTCAACTCCATCAGCCGCGCCGAAAACCGTCCCATGCAGGACGCCGCCATGCGCAGCCGACTGAAGATTCCGATGTTTTTCGCCTATGACGTGATTCACGGCCATCGCACCATTTTCCCGATCAGCCTGGCCCTGGCGTCAAGCTGGGACATGGACGCCATCGCGCTGAGCGGTCGGGTATCGGCCAAGGAAGCCAGCGCCGACAGCATCGACCTGACGTTCGCGCCCATGGTCGACATTGCCCGCGACCCGCGCTGGGGCCGCACTTCCGAAGGGTTTGGGGAAGACACCTATCTGGTCTCGCGTATCGCCAAAGTGATGGTTGACGCCTATCAAGGCACTTCCCCTGCCCTGCCCGGCAATATCATGGCCAGCGTCAAGCATTTCGCCCTGTATGGCGCAGTAGAAGGCGGGCGGGACTACAACACCGTGGATATGAGCCTGACACGCATGTACCAGGATTACCTGCCGCCTTACCGTGCCGCGATTGATGCCGGCGCTGGAGGCGTGATGGTGGCGTTGAATTCAATCAATGGCATACCCGCCACCTCGAATATGTGGCTGATGCAGGACTTGTTACGCAAGGACTGGGGCTTTAAAGGCGTCGCGATCAGCGACCACGGCGCGATTATCGAGCTGATCAAGCACGGCGTGGCCAAAGACAACCGTGAAGCCGCGAAGCTGGCCATCAAGGCCGGCATCGACATGAGCATGAACGACAAAGCCTACGGCGAAGAACTCCCCGGCTTGCTGAAATCAGGCGAAGTGCCGCAAAGCGATGTGGATAACGCCGTACGCGAGGTGCTGGGGGCCAAATATGACATGGGCTTGTTTGCCGATCCCTATGTGCGCATCGGTAAAGCCGAAGATGATCCGGCCGAGCTCACGGGCGAAAGCCGTCTGCACCGTGCCGAGGCACGAGATGTCGCGCGCCGCAGTCTGGTGTTGCTGAAAAATCAGGCGCAAACCCTGCCACTGAACAAGCAGGCACACATTGCACTGGTCGGGCCGCTGGCCAAGGCACCTATCGACATGATGGGCAGTTGGGCGGCCAACGGCCAGCCTGCGCAATCGGTGACGGTGTTTGACGGATTACGCTCCGCGCTCGGTGAGCAAGGGCAGTTGACCTACGCCCGTGGCGCCAACATCACCGACGACCAGAAGGTTGTCGACTACCTGAACTTCCTCAACTTCGATGCGCCGGAAGTGACCAACGACACGCGCCCGGCCCAGGTGATGATTGACGAAGCGGTCAAGGCGGCCAAGCAGGCTGATGTCGTGGTCGCCGTGGTGGGTGAGTCGCGGGGCATGTCCCACGAATCATCCAGTCGCACCGAACTGGATATTCCGGCCAGCCAGCGCGCCCTGATCGATGCCCTCAAGACCACCGGCAAACCCCTGGTGCTGGTGCTGATGAACGGCCGCCCACTGACCATCGACACCCAGCAGCAACAAGCCGATGCGGTACTGGAAACCTGGTTCAGCGGCACTGAAGGCGGCAATGCCATTGCCGATGTGCTGTTTGGCGACTACAACCCGTCCGGCAAACTGCCCATCACCTTCCCACGTTCGGTGGGGCAGATTCCGACTTACTACAATCACTTGAGCATTGGCCGGCCCTTCACTCCCGGCAAACCGGGTAACTACACATCGCAGTACTTTGACGCGCCAAACACGCCGCTGTACCCGTTCGGCTATGGCTTGAGCTATACCAACTTCAGCCTGTCAGACGTCAAGCTGTCGAGTAAAACCCTGGCGCCGGGCGCGACATTGACCGCCAGTGTGACGTTGAAAAACACCGGTCAGCGGGACGGTGAAACCGTGGTGCAGCTGTACCTGCGCGATGTCGCGGCCTCCATGAGTCGACCCGTCAAAAGCTTGAAAAACTTTGAGAAAGTCATGCTCAAGGCCGGAGAACAGAAAGAGGTGCAGTTCATCCTCAGCGAGGACGACCTCAAGTTTTACAACGCCGACTTGAAGTACGTGGCCGAGCCGGGCGAGTTTGACGTGCAAATAGGTCTGGATTCAGAAAACGTGCAGCAAAACAGCTTCCAATTGCTGTAACTGTGCGCTATTGCCGCAACGGTCTGCCACGACCTTTGCGGCCCCTGAAAGCAGCAATTTGAGCTTGACCTTTCCTATCTTTGCACGCGCCTGAAAATGCGTTCGGACAGCGCTGTTTTTTATGTTAGGGTTCGCGCCCTCAAAATCCAGCACGACGGTTTTTCTCTTGCCATTTGTAGTGACAAACGGCGAAAGCCCGGTGCCATGCGGCCTACATGGATCTTCAGCGTTTCACACACAATTTACACACAGGGTTATCCACAGGCGGCACGTTGCACAAGCCCTATAAAACGCATATCTTGTATCCCGTCGGTAAAAAAACCCCATATGTAGGGTTTTTAGCTAAAAACCCAACACAACTCAGACGAGAATTTCAAGCCCTTTTCTCGCGCCTGTCGGGTTAGATCAAACGCAATTATCAAAGTCCAGGCCGCTTATGTGGATGGCAGCTGTTTTCCGGCACTGAAGCCGGAAAGCGGCCCGGGTGTTGCAGTACACATACTGTCACCCGACAGGAATACGGTTTGTGGCGGTATGCACATCCGAAACTTCGGCACGGAAGCGGTATTAACCCCCCTTTCTGTACGTCCCGAAGTGGTTATGCCCGGTACTGTAATCGGTTGTAGTGCTTCAGGACGTCACGGTGGGCACCTAAAAGGTGCCCAAATAAACATAGAGAATGTGGAGACACCCATGCAAACCGACACGACTCGCGAGAACTCGCAGGGTACTGATTCAACTCTGGATCTGTCTGCGACCGCGCCAGGCCAATTGCGCGTGATCAAACGTAACGGAACCGTGGTTCCTTACACCGATGACAAGATCACCGTCGCCATCACCAAAGCGTTTCTCGCAGTTGAAGGCGGCAATGCAGCTGCCTCGTCGCGCATTCACGACACCGTTGCGCGCCTGACCGAACAAGTCACGGCAACCTTCAAGCGTCGCATGCCATCGGGCGGCACTATTCACATCGAAGAAATCCAGGACCAGGTTGAACTGGCCCTGATGCGTGCCGGCGAGCAAAAAGTCGCTCGCGACTACGTGATCTACCGTGACGCCCGTTCCAAGGAACGCGCCACTCGCGCACCGGCCGAGACTGAAGTGCAGGCTCACCCGTCGATCCGCATCACCCGCGCTGACGGCACCTTCGCACCGCTCGACATGGGCCGCCTGAACACCATCGTCACCGAGGCCTGTGAAGGTCTGAAAGAAGTCGACGGCGATCTGATCCAGCGCGAAACCCTGAAAAACCTGTACGACGGCGTGGCTCTGAGCGACGTTAACACCGCACTGGTGATGACCGCCCGTACGCTGGTTGAGCGCGAGCCGAACTATTCGTTCGTCACCGCCCGCCTGCTGATGGACACCCTGCGCGCCGAAGGCCTGAACTTCCTGAACGTGGCTGAAAGCGCTACGCATCACGAAATGGCCGACCTGTACGCCAAGGCATTGCCGGCCTACATCGCCAAAGGTATCGAGTTCGACCTGCTGAACCCTGTGCTGGCCACCTTCGACCTGGAAAAACTGGGCAAGGCGATCAACCACGAGCGCGATCAGCAGTTCACCTACTTGGGCCTGCAAACCCTGTACGACCGTTACTTCATCCACAAGGACGGCGTACGTTTCGAACTGCCACAAATCTTCTTTATGCGTGTGGCCATGGGCCTGGCAATCGAAGAAAAGCAGAAAGAAGACCGTGCGATCGAGTTCTACAACCTGCTGTCCTCGTTTGACTACATGGCGTCGACGCCGACCCTGTTCAACGCCGGTACTCAGCGTCCGCAACTGTCCAGCTGCTACCTGACCACCGTGCCGGATGACCTGTCGGGCATCTACCACGCGATCCACGACAACGCCATGTTGTCCAAATTCGCAGGCGGCCTGGGCAACGACTGGACGCCGGTTCGTGCTCTGGGTTCGTGGATCAAAGGCACCAACGGCAAATCCCAAGGCGTGGTTCCGTTCCTCAAGGTCGTGAACGACACCGCCGTGGCCGTGAACCAGGGTGGCAAGCGTAAAGGCGCCGTGTGCGCATACCTTGAAACCTGGCACATGGACATTGAAGAGTTCATCGAGCTGCGCAAGAACACCGGTGATGACCGTCGTCGTACCCACGACATGAACACCGCCAACTGGGTGCCTGACCTGTTCATGAAGCGCGTCTTCGATGACGGCCCGTGGACCCTGTTCTCGCCATCCGAAGTACCGGACTTGCACGACCTGACCGGTAAAGCCTTCGAAGAGCGTTACGAGTACTACGAAGCACTGTCCCAGTACCCGGGCAAGATCAAGCTGTTCAAGACCATTCAGGCCAAAGACCTGTGGCGCAAAATGCTGTCCATGCTGTTTGAAACCGGCCACCCGTGGATCACCTTCAAAGACCCGTGCAACCTGCGCAGCCCGCAGCAGCACGTGGGCGTTGTCCACAGCTCGAACCTGTGCACCGAAATCACCTTGAACACCAACAAGGACGAAATTGCGGTCTGCAACCTGGGTTCGATCAACCTGCCGAACCACATCAAGGACGGCAAGCTGGACACCGACAAGCTGAAGCGCACCATCGACGTGGCCGTACGCATGCTCGATAACGTGATCGACATCAACTACTACTCGGTGCCGCAAGCGCGCAACTCGAACTTCAAGCACCGTCCAGTGGGCCTGGGCATCATGGGCTTCCAGGACGCGCTGTACCTGCAGCACATTCCGTACGCCTCCCAAGCCGCTGTCGAGTTTGCCGACAAGTCGATGGAAGCGGTCAGCTACTACGCCATTCAGGCGTCCTGCGACCTGGCTGACGAGCGTGGCGCTTACGAGACGTTCCAGGGTTCGCTGTGGTCCAAAGGCGTATTGCCGCTGGATTCGCAACAAATCCTGATCGAGCAGCGCGGCCAGAAGTACATCGACGTTGACCTGAACGAAACCCTGGACTGGGCACCGGTTCGCGCCCGTGTACAGAAAGGCATTCGTAACTCCAACATCATGGCCATCGCACCGACCGCAACCATCGCCAACATCACTGGCGTATCGCAGTCGATCGAACCTACCTATCAGAACCTCTACGTGAAATCGAACCTGTCGGGCGAATTCACCGTGATCAACCCGTACCTGGTGCGCGACCTTAAAGCTCGCAATCTGTGGGACTCGGTCATGATCAACGACCTGAAGTACTACGACGGTTCCGTGCAGCAGATCGAACGCATTCCGCAAGAGCTCAAAGAGCTGTATGCCACTGCGTTCGAAGTCGACACCAAGTGGATCGTTGACGCGGCCAGCCGCCGTCAGAAGTGGATCGACCAGGCTCAATCGCTGAACCTGTACATCGCGGGTGCTTCGGGCAAGAAACTGGACGTGACCTACCGCATGGCCTGGTACCGTGGCCTGAAAACCACTTACTACCTCCGTGCCCTGGCCGCGACCAGCACCGAGAAGTCGACCGTCAACACGGGCAAGCTCAACGCGGTATCGAGCGGCAAAAACAGTGAAGACGTGGTTGCAGCTCCAGCCGGTCCAGCACCGGTGCCTAAAGCTTGTGCGATTGACGAGCCGGATTGCGAAGCTTGCCAATAAGCTGAGCTGGTCAGGCGGGATAACCGCCTGACTCAAAAACCCCCGTTCAAACCCTGGTAGCAGTTGGGTTTAAACGGGGGTTTTGTTTTATGGGGATAACCATCACGGCTCAGCTGTGTGCCCAGACGGGTTAACTCACAACACTGTGTGCCTGGAAATCGGCGATTTGCTGCCACATCGCGACGGGGTTGGAATACATCGGGAAATGCCCACAGTGCGCGATGGGCGCCAACCGCACCCCGTGAGCCTGCAAATGCGGCAAGTAGGACAACGAGGCATTCTGCTCTCCGTACATGAACATGCGCGGGCATTTCAAGCCGAGAAAGGTGCTCATCAGGTCGCCGTTGTCAGACAAATCGACCATTGACTGGAAGATCCCGCGCACCGCGCCAGCCTGCACTTTATGGCGCAAGCTCGCCGAATACAGCGCACTGGCATAAGCCGGAGCGTGACGCACACGGTCGATAAAGGCAGCGAAAAAAACCTCGGGATCATCGCTCGGGTAGTCGACAATCTGGCGGCTGAGAAAGCAGTCTTCCGGGGCGACATTGCCCTCAATATCAACGAAACTCAGCACCCGGCCCGGACACTGATGGGCAAGCATCAACGCGGTCAGCCCACCCATTGAATGGCCGACCAGATGAAAGCGCTCAATGCCAAAATGCGCCAGCACCTGTAATGCCGTCTGCACCAAAAAGCCAATCGAAACAGCAGAGCAATCATCGCTGCGGCTCTCGCCGCAACCCGGTGCGTCATAGGCAATAAAGGGATGACCTGCAAATGCGGGCTGCTGCACGATGTCGGCATAGTCTTCTTTGGTCGAACCAAAACCATGCAGAAACACGATCGGCGCGAGGGTGCCGTCGCGATGGATGGCGGCCACGTTCAACGCGATCCCCTCCACCGTCAGAGGCAGTTGCACATGGATGAACGGTTCAGGGCAAGGCACGTTGGCAACTCCTGGAGAAAAAGGTGTGCCAGGCCACGCTGGCTGGCAAGCAGGCGGGTAATGTCACGGCAATCGGCTGGGCTGTAAATTCCTCAATCGCGAACGCTTTCATACGCCAAACCTATCAACTCAAGACGGACGGCGAAACCGCGCCACCACCTCTTCCACCAGAGGGTTAGAGCGCTCGGCATTCCACGCCACAGCCGTGGTGACGACATTGAGCTTCTGACTCAGCGGCCTGAACACGACGTTATCCGGCGCCAGCTTTTTCAACGCCGCCGGCACCAGCGCGATGCCCTGCCCATAGCTTACGAAGGCGATTTGCGAAGCGACTGAACGCACCTCATGCAACACCCGCGGGGAAAAACCACTGGCCCGACAGGTGGCAATCAGGTTGTCGAAATAGACCGGGCTGACCTTGCGGGAAAACATCACCAAAGGCTCATTGGCCAGGCTGGCCAGACTGATTCGGGTGCGCGAGGCCAATGGGTGATCGCCGGGCAACGCAACCATCAGACGATCTTCCAACAGCGGCAGTGACCGAATCGTATGACCCAAGTCGCCATCCAGGCGAGCAAACGCCAGGTCGATGTCCCCGGACTCCAGCGCCGGAACCGCTTCCACGCTGTCAATCTCGCGCACCGACACCGTGAGTTGCGGATAAGCATGCTTCAACTGCTCGATCAGCCCCGGCAAGACATCGAACATGGCCGTGGAAATCGCGCCGATGGTCAACATCCCGGTCTGCCCCGCGACCGCCTCCTCCACCGCCAGTTCGAGGCGCTCCAACTGCTCGGCAAACTTGCGCACGGCTGGCAGAATCGCCGCCCCTACCGGGGTCAAGGTTGCACCTCGCCGCGACCGGTCAAACAACTTGACCTTGAGCGCGTGCTCCAGCACTTGAATCTGCTCGCTCAGGGGCGGCTGGGACATGCCCAGACGCTTGGCCGCGCGGCCAAAATTCTGCTCCTCGGCGACTGCCAGGAACAACCAGAGATGACGAATCAGACGAAAATTGATCATGTTCAATCCATAGGTTTAACGTATCTAACGCTTCTGTGAATAGGAATATACCTATCAAAGCGCCTCGCCGACACTGAGCCCCTCATCACTACAGGGCTCTGCCATGACCCAAGCATGTTTGCTCAATCGACTGTTCGCGCTCGACACCAACACGGTCTCCGAAGCGCTCGACTTCCTTGGTTTGCCGGGGGCCACGGTGGGGCTGCGTCCTCTGTGGAACTGCGCAAAGATCGTCGGCCGCGCCAGCACCGTATTGCTCGCCGCCAAAACTGACAGCACACCGACAGCGCATCTGATTACCCCGGTGGTGGAGCAGATCGCCAGTGATGACCGCGTGCTGGTAATCGCCGGTGGAATCGAAGGCATCTCCTGCTGGGGTGACATCCTTGCCAACGCAGCGGTCAGCAAGCGGGTGCGCGGCACCGTCATCGACGGCTTCAGTCGCGATATCGACGCCAATGCCGAGATCGGCTACCCGATTTACGGACGTGGCGTGACCATGATCAGTGCTCGCAACCGGGTGGTCCAGATCGCAGCGGCCGTGACCCTCAACGTGGCGGGCGTTGAGGTCAGTGAAGACGACTATGTGATTGCCGACACCTGCGGCACGGTGTTCGTGGCACAAGACTGCATCGAGCAAGTGCTCGAACTGGGCGAGCGTATCGCCCGGCGTCAGGACGTCATGCTCACGGCTGTTCGCCGTGGACGCCCTGTAACCGAAGTGATGCATGACACTCAATTTGACGCCATCCAAGCGGAGCACGCCTGATGAACAGTGACGATAAAGAACTGCTGGCCTTGTTCGAAGGCCTGGACACCCCGGGCGTATCCGACGCGCTGGACAAACTCGGTCTGCCGGGCCAATGCCTGGGCGTGGCACCGCTGGGCAATTACAGCCAGGTCATCGTCGGCCCCGCCTTCACCGTGCAGTATGTGACGGCCAGTGTGCCGCCCGGCACCGTGGGCGACTTCATCGAATACGTGGCGCCGGGCGATGTGGTGGTCATCGACAACGCCGGGCGCACCGACTGCACCGTGTGGGGCGACATCATGACCCAGTACGCCGTGCAGCGGCAGATCGCGGCAACCGTCATCGACGGGGTGTGCCGGGATGTCAACAAAGCCCTGAGCGATGGCTACCCGATATTCAGCAAAGGCCGCTTCATGCGCACCGGTAAAGACCGGGTGCAGGTCCAGTCCGTCAACCAGCCGGTGTCCATCGGCACGGCGCGGGTCTGCTCGCGGGACATTGTGGTAGCCGACGCCAATGGCGTGGTGATTGTTCCTCGGGACCGCGCCCGCGAAGTCGCGGCGGTTGCCCGACACATCGAATCCGTGGAAACCGATATTCGCGAGCTGCTCAGCCAGGGCCAAACCCTCAAAGAAGCCAGGGCCGCACTGGGTTACCACCATTTACAGAGAAAAGCCTGATGACCATGCTCCCCTTCCCGCTGGACTTTCACGAGCGCGCAAAAGCACTGGGCAGCTCAACACTTTACGAAGCGGCGCACCTGCCTTGCGCGGTTGACAGTGCGATTCGCCCACTGTTTGACGGCGCTTTCATCGCCGCCCCTGCCTACCCGCTGGAATGCTCGCCGGGTGACAACCTCGGCCTGCATCTGGCCATGGAGCGAGTACCGCGCGGCAGCGTGCTGGTGGTCGGCACGGGAGCCTTCATCGCGGGCTATTGGGGCGAAGTCCTCACCGTGGCGGCTGAAGCCGCGGGCGTGGTCGGCCTGGTGATTGATGGCGGCGTGCGGGATGTTGCCGCCATCAAGAAACGCCAATTTCCCGTGTTTACGCGAGCCATCTCGGTGAAAGGCACCGTCAAGGCGAGCGCGCCCTCAGTGGGGCAACCCTTTAACTTCAACGGCGCATGGGTGGCGCAAGGCGATCTGGTGGTCGTCGACGATGACGGCGTGATCATTGTTCCCAAAGCCGAAGTGGCCCGCACCCTGGCTGAAGGCGAGGCGCGCGCCTACAAGGAAACGCAAATGATGCAGGCCTTGAGCGACGGCCGCTCGACCTTGGAGCTGATGAATCTGGCGCACTGGAGAACCCGCGGATGAGCACTGATATACAACGCCTGAATCGGCACCTGGCCGGTGCACAACCTTCCGCGACGTATCAGATCATGGACCGTGTTGCACAGCGCCGGGCACAAGGCGCACCGATCATTTCACTGTGCGCGGGCGAACCTGATTTCGATACCCCCCGCCATGTGCGCGATGCGGCCATCGCGGCCATCGAGCAGGGCCATACCCGTTACACCCAAGTGGCGGGCGAGCGTTCATTGCGCGAGGCAGTGGCCGCCAAGTTTCGCCACGAAAATGAACTGCACACCAGTTGGGAAGACACCCTCGTCTGCAACGGTGGCAAACAGGTTATTTTTAACGCTCTGGCCGCGACCCTCAATGAAGGCGATCAGGTCATCGTGCCAGCGCCGTATTGGGTCAGTTACCCCGAGATGGTCCATCTGTGCGCAGGTGAAGCGCGAATCGTGACCTGCGAAGCCACTACCGGCTTCAAGCTGACCCCCACGGCGCTGGCCGCAGCCATTACGCCGCAGACCCGCTGGCTAATTCTCAATTCGCCTTCCAATCCGACCGGTGCGGTGTACAGCCGGGAGGAACTGCAGGGTTTGGCCGAGGTACTGCTGGCCCATCCCCACGTGTTGATTCTGGCCGATGAAATCTACCAGCATCTGATCTTCGACGACCAGACGTTTTACTCCCTGGCCCAAGTCGAACCGCGGCTGGCACCGCGCACCCTGACCATGAACGGTGTGTCCAAGGCCTATGCCATGACCGGCTGGCGCATCGGTTTTGCAACGGGTCCACGCTGGATGTTGCAGGCCATGGAGAAACTGCAAGGCCAGCAGACCTCGGGAGCCAGTTCCGTTTCACAACAGGCTGCGCTTGCCGCGCTGCAAGGGCCCAAGGATTTCATCCAGCACACTCGCGCCGTGTTCCAGCGTCGGCGCGATGTGATGGTGGCGCTGTTGAACGCTACACCGGGGCTTGAATGTGTCAGTCCGGCCGGGGCTTTTTACGCGTTCGTGTCCTGCGCCGGCTTGATCGGCCGAACTTCAGCCGCCGGCCGTGTGCTGCACACCGACACAGACGTTGCCCATGCGTTGCTCGATGAAGCGAATGTGGCGGTGGTGCCTGGCAGTGCTTTTGGCCTGGCGCCTTACATTCGTATCGCCTATGCCCTGGATGATGCGTCATTGCGAAAAGCCTGTGAGGCCATCCGCCAATTCTGCGAGTCCTGCGTAACGCTGGATGGCTGACGATAAGCTCGCGTGGGCGCTGCGGTTTTTGCTGTCGGGATCCCGGCAGACAGGTTTAGCGACTGCTGCGCAGCCTTCGTGCCTCGTCCGCGGCTACAGGATTGCGCCGCTTTCTGAATGGTGAATTGGCTTCAATGGGGTAGTCTCTCTCCCTACGCCCGGCCTGAATGCACCACCGCGCGGCTCACTGTTCACCCTCAATCCTTCGCACGCCGCTCACAGGGCGTATGACCGCAGCCCAACGACAGGAACGCCCATGAACATCATCAATGCCACCTTGCGTAAAACTTCAGGCCTGTACACCGTCCGTTGCGAAGGCGAGCGCATCAGCGCCATTACCTTGCAGAACGCTAGCGTAGCGGCGCAGCCCGGCGATATTGACGCACAAGGGCAACTGCTGATTGCGCCGCTGGTCGAGCCACACATTCATCTGGACGCGGCCTTGACCGCGGGCCAGCCCGAGTGGAATCAGAGCGGTACGCTGTTCGAAGGCATTGAGCGCTGGGCCCAGCGCAAGGAAACCATCACCCACGAAGACACCAAGCAACGTGCCCACACCACTATTCGGATGCTCGCCGAACATGGCATTCAGCACGTACGTACCCATGTCGACGTGACCGACCCGACGCTGGGCGCGCTCAAGGCGATGCTTGAAGTCCGTGAAGAAGCCCGCCACTTGATTGACCTGCAAATCGTCGCCTTCCCGCAAGAAGGCATCGAGTCTTACGAGGGCGGCCGCGAGTTGATGACCCGCGCCGTGGAACTGGGCGCCGATGTGGTGGGCGGCATCCCGCACTTTGAAAACACCCGGGATCAGGGCGTCAGTTCGATCAAATTCTTGATGGACCTGGCTGAACGCACAGGCTGCCTGGTGGATGTGCATTGCGACGAGACCGACGACCCGCAGTCACGCTTTCTCGAAGTGCTGGCCGAAGAAGCACGGGTACGGGGTATGGGCAGTCGGGTGACCGCCAGCCACACCACCGCCATGGGCTCTTACGACAACGCCTACTGCTTCAAACTGTTCCGCTTGCTGAACATGTCAGGCATCAACTTTGTCTCCTGTCCAACCGAGAGTATTCACTTGCAGGGACGCTTTGACAGCTTTCCCAAACGCCGTGGCGTGACCCGTGTGGCGGAACTGGACCGTGCCGGGATGAATGTGTGTCTGGGTCAGGACTCGATCAAGGACCCGTGGTACCCGCTGGGCAACGGCAACATTTTGCGCGTGCTGGACGCCGGTTTGCATATCTGCCACATGATGGGCTTTGAAGACCTGCAACGGTGTCTGGATCTGGTCACCGACAACAGCGCCCGCACCCTCAATTTGGGCGAGGGTTATGGCATCGCCGAGGGACGACCGGCCAATCTGGTGATACTGGACGCCGACAGTGACTACGAAGCCGTGCGCCGTCAGGTCAAGGCCCGTGTCTCGATACGGGGTGGCAAGGTGCTGATGACACGGGTGCCTGAGCGCGTTGAATTCACCGCTGCCTGAGCGCGCATCTACAAAAACAAAAAAAGCCCAAAAGGGCTTTTTTTGTTAACCATTCCCGCTATCAGGTCATCTGAATAATGGTCTGCATGATGGTGCTTTGAGTCGAGATGGTTTTGGCGTTGGCTTGGTAGTTGCTCTGCGCCTTGATCAAATCGACCAATTCGCTGGTCAGGTTAACGTTGGAATCTTCCAGCGAGCTGGACACAATGGCGCCCAGCGTACCCACTTTCGGCGCGTCGTAGCCTGCTTGACCCGAAGCGAAGGTTTCTTTCCAGCCGGTGCCGCCCGCAGGCTGCAAGCCCTGCTCATTGGTGAAACTGGCCAACGAGATCTGACCGATAGCACGGCTTTGGTTGTTACTGAAGTTGGCGAACAATACGCCTGAGCCGTCGATGCTCAGGTTGTTGATCTGGCCGGTGGCGTAACCGTCTTGAGTCGGCGGATTGCGCGAACTGTCGGTGTTGTACTGAGTGGTCTTGGCCATGTTGATGGCAATCCCGTTAGCGTTAGCCGCGGCGCCGTTGGAGACCCAGTTACCATTGACCGTAGCGCCCGGCATCCAGTTGCTCACGGTCAAGGTGCTGCTGACGATGTCAGGCTGACCCGCTACCGGGTTGGGCGTGGTCACGCTGGTCAGCGCACCGGCCGAGTCGAATACCATGGTCGACGGCACCGGGGCTACGGCGTTGGTACCCGTGACCGCCGTACCGTCAGGGTTACGCCCGTCGATCAGGGTGTAAGTCTCCCAGGTGTTGGAACCCGTTTTGACCATGTACTGGTCCATCGGGTGCGCATTGCCCTGCGTGTCGTAAATAGTGGTGCTGAATTTTTTGCTGTAGCTGGCGGTTTCGTTCGGATCGAACGCATTCACCGTCTGATCGATCACGTCCGAGGTGGAATTGAGGTTGATGGTCGAGTCCACGGTGCTGCTGGCCTTTGGGGCCAGGTTGGACGTATCAATGCGCAGGTCAGTCATCACGCCGTTAATAACCTTGCCGTTGGCGTCCACGCCATAACCCTGCAAGCGCTGGTTGCCATCGGAGCTGGTCACATAGCCATCTTTATCGGCCTTGAACGTGCCGGCACGGGTGTAGCTCAAGGCGCCGTTGTCACTCAGCACAAAGAAACCGCTGCCTTGAATCCCCATGTCCAGCAGGTTGCCGGTGTTATTGATCGCACCTTGACTGAAGCTTTGCGACACATTGGCCAGGTTGACGCCACTGCCGATGGTCTTGCTGCCGACGCCCAGCTTGCTGGCCGAGTACACATCGGCAAATTCTGCACGGGAGGATTTGAAACCCGTGGTGGCGACGTTGGCAATGTTGTTGCCGGTCACGTCGAGTTGCTTGTTAGCCGCGTAGAGGCCGCTAAGACCGATATTGAATGACATGGTTATCTCCTTGAAGCGTATGAGTCGGCTTAGGGTTTAGAGGCCAATAGTCTGGACTTTGGACATGGCAATGCTGCCCAGACCCGCGAGGTTGAGCATGATTTCGCCCCCGGTCTTGCTCAGCGTCACGCTGTTGACCGTGGCCGGCAGGTAGGTGGTGAGGGCCGTGCTGCCGGTGTCGGTTTTGTTCGCTGCGGTAAAGGTGTAAGAGCCTTTTTCCAGCAGTACGCCCTCGTCATTCTTACCGTCCCAGGTAAATTCACTGTTGCCGGCTTGCTGTGTGCCCAGATCCAGGGTTCTGACCACTTCACCGTCGGCATTGGTAATGGTGACTGTCGGCGTGGAGTTGGCATCAGCGACCACCACCGTGCCGTTGAACGCCTTGCCACTGGCCGGGTCGACATAGGCTTCGCTGGTTTGCACGATCACCGAGCGGCCCACCAGTGACGAAGCCTGCAAGGCTTGCGAGGACTGGAAGTTGCCCGAGATCGAATTCACCGTGTCATTGAGGGTGGTTATGCCTTCCAGGCTACTGAACTGCGCCAACTGCGCGACAAACGCGGTGTTGTCCTGCGGGTCCAGCGGGTTCTGGTTTTTCAGCTGGGTCACCAGCAATTGCAAAAATGCGTCCTTGCCCAGCGAGGAACTGCCGGACACCGCCTTGGAAGCCGCCGCCAGACTGTTGTCGGTCGTGGCGGTCTGGGCGGAGTTGGCGAGTACCTGATTGAGGGTCAAGCCGCTGGTGGAATCGGTCACACTCATTTGCCTTGCCCCTTATCACTGACCGAGGGTCAGCACCTTCTGCATCATGGTTTTGGCGGTGTTCATCATTTCCGCGTTGGTCTGAAACGAACGGCTGGCGGAAATCATGTCAGCCATTTCTTCGACCACGTTGACGTTGGGGTAATACACATAACCCTTGGCGTCGGCAGAAGGATGATTGGGCTCGTAACGGGCTTCGAGGTTGCTCTGGTCTTCGACCACACCCAACACCTGAACGCCCTGACCTGCGGCATCCTGATTATTGAACAGCGAATCGCCGGTGCCGTTTTGCGCGCCCTGAAACATCGTGGCAAACACCGGATGACGTGCGCGGTAGGTCTGATCGAGGCTCGACGAAACGGTTTCGGCGTTGGCGATGTTACTGGCGACGGTATTCAGACGCGTGGTCTGGGCGCTCATGCCGCTGCCGGCAATATTGAACACACTGGCTAGAGACATGAATTACTCCCCGCGCAGGGCTGACATCAGCCCTTTGAATTTACTGTTGAGCAGGGTGAAGCTGGCCTGAAAGTTGACCGCATTCTCTGCATAGTTCGACTGCTCAAGCTGAGCGTCCACGGTGTTCTGGTCGATTGAGGGCTGCATCGGCGTGCGGTACTGGAGCGTTTCGTCGCCCATGCTCAGGCCTTGGGCTTCGATATGGCGGCTGTTGGTCTTGTTCAAGGCAAACGTGCCGTTCTGGTTTTTGTCGTTCTGCGCCGCGAGCACAGAAGCGAAATCCAGATCCCGCGCTTTATAGTTCGGGGTATCGGCGTTGGCGATATTGTTGGCCAGGACTTCAGCGCGCTGGGCACGAAAGCCCAGGGCTTGCTCATGGATACCCAGCGCTTTATCGAAGCTGATGCTCATGTCGGGAAACCTTTGTCAGCTGACCTGAAACGGATTCAGGTGTGGATGACAGGTACAGAGCAAACCTCGTGCCAGATTGAACAATCGCCTGTTTAAGGGCTTTGCCGGGCGAATGAGCGGCGGCAATGCCAGAAAAGCGGCAAAGGCTGACCGCTGACTGCCGCTTTTCTGCCGCCCGGTCGCACGTACTTCCTCGTAGCAGCTGCCGAAGGCTGCGTCCGATTGCGCAGCGATCGTAACAATGAACACTCAGGTTTAGCGCTCAGCGACGACTGCGTCGCCGAACGCCGCCTTCGGCAGCTGCTACGGGTGAACGCAAGCCTATTTTGCCTGATAGATGATCCCGGGGCTGCATTGCACCATCTGGTAATGGTCGGGCAAACCGTTGAGGGCTTCGGACGCACCCAGAAACAGGTAACCGCCCGGCTTCAAGGTGCTGTGGATTCGCAGCAAAATGTCTTTTTTCATTTCAGCCGAGAAGTAGATCAACACATTGCGACAGAACACGACGTCAAATTTGCCAAACGCGGCGTAGCTGTCCAACAGGTTGAATGAACGAAACTCCACCCGATTCTTGATCGGTGCCTTGATCACCCAGCGCCCCGGCCCCTTGGGTTCGAAATAGCGCTGCAAACGCTCCTGCGACAAACCACGACCAATCGCCAGATTGTCGTATTCGCCGGTTTTGCAGGTGTTGAGCATCAGGCTGGACAAATCAGTGGCAAAGATCTGCGCCCCCGCCTTCAACTGCCCCGGATTACTGCGTTCAAACTCGTCAATGCTCATCGACAGCGAATACGGTTCCTGCCCCGATGAACACGCCGCCGACCAGATACGCAAGCGCTGCCCCGGATTGGCCTTGATGAACTCAGGCAACACCTTGTTCTTCAACACTTCAAACGGGTAGGTATCACGAAACCACAAGGTTTCGTTGGTGGTCATGGCATCCACCACCTGTTCGCGCAGCCCGCTGCGAGGCTGGCTTTGCATGCGCTGAATCAGCTCACCCAGCGACTTGATGCCCTGCTGCTCCATCAGCTTGTTAAGGCGGCTCGAAACGAGGTACTGCTTGTTCTCACCCAGCACAATGCCACAGGCTTTTTCCAGGAAACCCCGGAACTGTTCAAAATCCAAATTAGCCGTCGACAAATGATCCTGCCTCTTAAATCGTGTTGACCGCCAGGGACTGACCCTGGCTGTGGTCTGCTGCTTTAATCCGGTCAACTACCCGGGATGCCAGGTCATCGGGCCGAAACTTGGCCAAAAAGTCATCAGCACCGACTTTCTTGACCATCGCCTGATTGAAAACCCCGGACAAAGAAGTATGCAGAATGATGTGCAATTTTTGCATGCGTGGATCGTTGCGAATCTCGGCTGTCAGGGTATAACCGTCCATTTCTGGCATCTCGATATCCGAGATCATCATCAGAAACTCCTCGGCCGGGTCTTTGCCCTCCTCGACCATCTGGCGCAGATAGTTGAGCGCCTGACGGCCGTCGTTCAGCGATACCACCTCGACCCCGACCGTTTGCAGGCAACGGGCAACCTGCTTGCGCGCCACCGATGAATCGTCAACGGTCAGCACCCGTAACGACAATGCCCGGGCCTGCGTGTCGACATCCACCACCCCGTGAGAAATGGTCTCGGGGGTAGGCGACACTTCAGCCAGCACTTTTTCCACATCAATGATTTCGACCAATTGGTCGTCCATGCGGGTGACAGCCGTCAAGTAATGGTCACGGCCTGCGCCCTGGGGTGGCGGATGAATGTCTTCCCAATTCATATTGACGATGCGTTCGACCGAGCGAACCAGAAAGCCCTGAGTCTTGGTGTTGTACTCCGTGATGATGACAAACGGATTGTCCCGTTCTTTCAGTGGACCCGAGCCCGTGGCCATAGCCAGATCAAGAATCGGAATCGTCGCACCACGAATGCTCGCCACGCCGCACACCACCGGATTGGATCGAGGCATCATCGTCAGTTTGGGGCATTGCAGCACCTCCCTGACCTTGAACACATTGATCCCGTAAAGCTGCGGCCCGTCCAGACGAAACAGCAGCAGCTCCAGACGGTTCTGCCCCACCAATTGAGTGCGCTGGTTAACCGCATCCATCACCCCAGCCATACTCAGCTCCTTTTAAAACTTTAAGTTACGACACGCGCCGCCCGGTAATCGGCACGGGCTTTGCTATTTATCTTTCATGAACACCAAAACGACAAATTCCTGCCGCGAGTCCAACCCCTTCAGCCTGCGCCGTCGCTGCCTGAGTCTGTTGGCAATGGCGTGCCTGCTTAGCTTAGGCAAATATTCCTACGCAGATGCCTTTACATCTCCTACGCAACTTATCGGCGTCACTCAGGGCTTTCTTGAGTTCAGCGTCGAAGACTACCTTGCCACTGGTCAGATAGATGGGCGTTATGAGATTCAAGTGAACAATCTCGACCCCCGCTTGCGTCTGGCCGAGTGCGACAGAGAATTGACAGCCACCCTTGAAAGCCCGGCCCAGCCCATGGGCCGAGTGATCGTGCGGGTGCGCTGCGAAGGTGCCTCGCCCTGGACCATCTTTGTCCCCGCTCAGGTGCGGCTTTTCCGCGACGTAGTGACCGTCACCCACCCCCTCAAACGCGGCATGGTGGTGGACTACGCCGATGTCACCCTGCGCGAACGTGACGTCAGCCAAATCAATCAAGGCTATATCACCGCAACCGAACTGGCTGTGGGGCAAAAACTGCTGCGGCCCGTAGTGACCGATCAAGTGTTGACCCTGACGCATCTGCAGCAAAACGCCGCCGTTCGAAAAGGCGACCACGTGGTTATCAGTGCTCGCAGCGGTACATTAAGCGTCAAGATGCCCGGCGAGGCGCTGTCGGACGGCGGTCTCAGCGAGCAGATACGCGTCAGAAACCTGAACTCCAAACGCGTGATCAAGGCGCGGATCACCGGGCCCGGTCAAGTCGAGGTGGCACTGTAAGCTTTTCTGGCATCAGTCTCGTGACTTTCCTACACTGTCACCTGACCCAGATCAGTACCCGCTTACTCAGACCTATGATTAATCGAGCCTAAAGTTTTTCCGGGTATGGCCGAAAACATGGCAAGCGTCCAAATACCCAGAGGTTTTTCGTTATGGTTATCGACTTCAGTCGTCTTAACAGCGCGCCGCCAGTGACCGGCAGTACGCGCAGCAACGCCAATCAGGAAGCAGGCAGCGCCACGCAAGCGGCCCCCGCACAAAGCCCTGAACCCACCACCAGTGCCCCAAGCGGTGAGTCGGTAAGCTTGAGCCCGCAGGCTCAGCAGTTACAAAAAATCAG
The DNA here is from genome assembly GCF_009600315.1 of Pseudomonas helleri. Taxonomy (GTDB): domain Bacteria; phylum Pseudomonadota; class Gammaproteobacteria; order Pseudomonadales; family Pseudomonadaceae; genus Aquipseudomonas; species Aquipseudomonas helleri_A. The sequence goes on from NZ_WIWC01000029.1 coordinate 56,957, forward strand.
CGATTCATTGCGCGATCAACCGGTGGTTAACAGCCAACGAGTCGCCGACCTCAAACAAGCCATTGCCGATGGCAGTTATAAAGTCGACAGCAGCCGGGTCGCCAGCAAACTGCTAGACATCGAAGCCCAGCACTAGCCCTCAGGGCGGGTGCCAGGCTTTTGGACGCTTAACTCCCAGAGCCCGCCATGCACGACGAAAATTTGCTGCAACTGATCAATGACGACCTGGCACCCGCCGAGCAACTGCTCGGCTTGTTGCAGGAAGAGTCCATCGCCCTCAAAGGGCGCGACATGGTGCACCTGGAATACATTCTGGCGCGCAAACATTCGTTGATCATTCTGCTCGATCAACATGGCCGCAAACGCAGTGAGATTTTGGCCAGCCTGGGTCTGAGCACCAATCGCAAGGGGCTTGAAGGCCTCGCCAGCCATTCAAGCGTGGGTGAGCAGTTGCTCAGTCAAAGCGATGCCCTGAACCAGTTGCTTGCTCAGTGCCACGCCGCCAACCAGCTCAATGGCCAATCGATTCAGACGCAACAGGCGATTACGGCCAATCAATTGCGCATCCTGCATGGCGGCGAAGTTCCCTCTTTGTACACCGCACGCGGCACCACATCGATGCTGAACAAGCCCCGCGCTTACAGCCAGGTGTGAACCCGAGTCGTCACGCAGCCTAGCGAGACGCGCAACATGATGGCAAAATGCCGCACTCTTGTGTTGCTGTACTTTGCCTGGAGACCGATGAACCGTGTTCGATGCCCAAGATGCTCCGCAGCCGCCCAAGGTGCTGACCACCCCGTTGGAAATTGCCTCCAACCTGCGGTTGCTACAAGAGAGCCATGACCCGCTGATCATCACATTCCAGGACCGCACCCAGCGTTTCCAGAGCTATGTGGTGGATGTAAACCGTGAGAACAACAGCCTCACGCTGGACGAAATGATCCCGCGAGACGGTGAGCGTTTTCTTGAAGCGGGTATCCCTTTTCGGGTCGAAGGCTTCCATGACGGCGTACGAATTGCCTGGGAATGCGCCACCGCACTGACTATTGATGACATCAGCGGTCATCGCTGCTATCGCGGCGCCCTGCCTGGCGAAGTGGTCTATCACCAGCGCCGAAATGCCTTTCGCGCGGCGTTGAGGCTGGCCAATCTGGTCAATGTCGAAGTGGCGGGCGACAAGCTTAAAACCCCGATCAAAGGCAAATTGCTGGACGTCTCCGCCACAGGCTGCAAGCTGCGCTTTGAGGGTGATATCAGCCAAAGTATGCAATTGGGTCAGGTGTATGAACGTTTTAATGCTGCCCTGCCCTTTGGCGCCATGTCGACACCGGTCGAGATGCGTTACCTGCATTTTGAAGAGCGATTGAACATCACCTTTGCCGGCATGCGCTTTCACAATATCAGCGGTGCCGTGCAGCGCCAGGTCGAACGTTTTGTCTATCAACTGCAGCGTGAAGCTCGGCAGTTCGATAAAGACGACGATTATTGACTGCCCGCCACCTGCATCGCCCAGAGGCCACTTTAATGTGGCCTTTTTTATGCCCTGAATGCGCTTCAGCCTTTTTCATGTAAGAGACTGCCGACATCAACCAGTAAGCCGTCTCACTCAAAACACGCTTTAAACCCCCATCAGCTTTAGACCCGTCTTACAGCCATTCTCAGTATCGCCTTGCACACTTGCGCCACCGAAAAAGCCCTGATTGGTGATTGACCTCAGGTGCTCTCCAGCGCAAGGAAATAGGCCAATGACTGACAGCATCCAGCCCGACGTACCGACCCTCCTGTTGCAACTCAGAGACTGCCTGGCCGATTACCGACTGCAAACTTCGAAATGGTACGGCGGCATGCTTGCCGCTGAACAAAAATTCAGTGCGGGCGACAGTGCCATCACCCGCTCAATCGAAACCAAGGCAGCGGTCACTCGTTACGCCCTATGCAAGAAAGACGGCACGCTGACCCTGATTCACGCCTTTGAATCCGCGCACTTCGTGCCGATTGGCAACACCCCTGTGCGTCTGACGCCAATAAGCTCCAGCCGACCGAATTCAAAAATAGTGCGAGAGGACTATTTTGGTCATATCAGTAAGGTTGAGACCTACGGCGAAGACATCAACACCTTCATCGACGACAGCGGCATAAAGCTGCTCGAAGGCTGCAAACCCGATCAGCGCTACCGCGTCACCTTCTACCCAAAGACCACACCGCAACAAATCGACGCCTACTTCGACTCCTATCAAGGACTGCTTAACGAACTCGGCGACTGGCTCTCGCAGCAATGGAACAGCGAATTCCAGCCGCTCTGGCACGCCTATGACAACGCCAGTAACGCAGAGCAACTGCTGCTGCACGCACAGAGCGCCCTCAAGGGGTTTGGCGACACGCTGATCGGACTTTGGGACAGCCTGATCTCAGTGTTCAAACTCATCACTCACCCGAAAGAAAACTTCGAAAAACTGAGCAAGCTTCTCTCCCAACAACAACTGGCCGACCTCATAAACGCCTCCGCCCAATCGCTGCAAACCCTCTATTTAATCGCCAGCGACGAACCGCTGCTGTGGGCGTATTTCTCCACCTTCCAAGCTTGGCTGCAATTACTGCCGCCACTCCTGTGCACTGAACTGGTCGCGCGTCTGGGCAGCGAAGTGCTGATTGACATCCTGATTGGTGTGATCCTGACCGGCGGGCTGGGGTTGGCGGTGAAATACACCGCCAAGGCCGTTGAAAAAATCACCGTCACCGCCAAAGCCACCCACCTGCTGGACAGCTTTATCGACCTGCTGCTGCGCACCAGCAAAGCCCGCTCAACCCAACATACACAAATAAGCAAACCCATCCTGTTGCACGCCGACGCGCCGCTGAACACCGGCACAAAAGGCAAGGTCGACCTCACC
>NZ_WIWC01000002.1 GCF_009600315.1 Pseudomonas helleri
GTTAGCTCAGTTGGTAGAGCAGTTGGCTTTTAACCAATTGGTCGTAGGTTCGAATCCCACACGACCCACCATATCGCAAGACCAAAACAGCCGGTTTATCCTCAGGGATGACCGGCTTTTTTGTGCCTGCGATTTGATGATCTACCTCTTCGAGTGCGCACTAGCTGATATTCGACGGGAAGGATTGCCTAGTATGCTTCTCCCGCTTTAAATCAATAAGTGCTTTGCACTTGAAAATCCGTCAGGGCGATCGGCAGTTGGCGGCCGAGCGTAGGCAGGATGGGGCAATAAGCATCAAGGAGGAGCGCTCATGATGCGTGTCAAGGAACGTTTCTCAGCCTACAACCAAGTGCTGAGTGTGTTGCCTTTTCGCAAGCAGCTCATCGGTCAGGGGCTGTCGATGGCCGGCGATGCGATTTGTCTGGCGGCGCTGCCGATAGCGTTCATACGAGAAGGTTTGGGTGGCGGTGTGTTTGGCTTCGTCATGGCCGCAGTGGGTGTCGGAACAGTGATCGGTGCTCTGGCCGGGGGGATGCTTGCGGATCGCAAGTCGCCTAAACAAGTACTCATTTATACCGATACGGCCAGAGGAGTAACGCAACTTGCCGTCGTTGCGTTACTCATGACAGGGGCGCCTTGGGGCTTGATGGTGCTCGCCTACCTGATCTTCGGTATCGGCATCGGTGTTTCACGGCCATGCGCTCAGGTTCTGCTGGTCAATCTGCTGCCCAAAAAAGCTCTAGTGGCGGGCAACGGAGCGATGAACTTCATTGATAATCTGGTCGCCATTCTGTTTCCGGCCACGTTGGGCGTGTTCATCATTCTGTGGGAGCCGGTATGGGGAATACTGATCGATGGCTTGACCTTCTTCTGCGCTGCGATTTACACCGCTCAATTGCCGAATGTCGGCCATCATGAATCAGACGAAGAGTTCTCGCTGCGTGAGGCGCTCAATGGCGTCACTGTGGTTATCAATAACGCGACGCTGGTGCTGGGGTTTGCCGCGACGCTGGTGCTGAACGTTTTGTGTTTTCCGATTTTTCTGGTGGTTGCCCCTTACGCGATCAGTCATCGCTTCAGCGAAGAAATGTGGGGTTATTGCCTGGCCGCATCGGGGTTCGGCGCGTGTGTTGGCTCAGTCATCACCGTGCTGGCTTCGGGACATGAGCGACTGGTGGGGCTTGCGGTCATTTGCGGACTGTTTCTGGCGGGGGCCATGGCGTTGCTCGGGCTGGGTACGTTGGCATGGATGGCTATTCTGGGGGCGACATTCGTCGGTATCGTCGAAGCCTCCTGGCTCACGGGTTGGGCAACCGCTATGCAGACACTCTCCCCGGAGAAGGATCTGGGCAAAGTCGTGGCGGTAGATACCTTCGTCACCAGCGGCGCTCACCCCTTTATTTATATGGGCAGCGGTGTGGTCGGCGGGATTATCGGCTACTCCCAGGCCCTGACGCTCACCGCCGTTGTCAGTGCGGGCGCAATACTGTTGATTGTCCTTACGGCAATCCTGTTCTCTCCAAGGGTGTACCAGGGCTAGCGGCAGCCCGGGCACTGGCCTTGAGTGACCGTGAAGTGTAGCGATAGAGTTGCCCACGGTTTCGAGCTAAATCCACAGCGCTAGGGAACGTCTTGCAGCCCCAGGGTCACGTCATCAATGATCGCCTTCGCCATCTCGCTGAGGTAGTGCGACGCCCAGCGCATGGTTTCATGGCCATCGTCCATGGCGCCCAGATAAGAAAGCCTGTTGACGCAGTTCAACAGTAACGAGGCGTGTTGTAGGGCTTCTTCGCCCGAGACACCGGCAATGACGCTGAACAGGCGCTGGTTCTCAGCGTTGCATGCACCAAAGGTGGCGCCGCCAACGGTTTTGATCAACGGGGAGACGTTCATAGGTCACCTCGTTTTGCATCGAGATGTAGGGCTTTGGGCCGGTCGACAGTACGCGTAGGGCATTTTTTGAACGGATTGAGAGCGTGCATCTGGCATTACTCCTGTATGTGAGGAGCTACCACGGTTCGCCGCTAAACGAATAAGGGTGGCAGCTGTGCGCAGGTTAGCGGACCGGGCATACAGGACCCCGGCAGACCCGAAGGTCTCCCACGCACAGCCGCCATAAACAGATAGGCGGGCACAAAAAAGCGCCTGCTATCGGAATGGTGGGCGCTGTGCGCCTGTATGAACTCGGGCCGCTAAACCCGTTCGCTGATGTGCAGCGACGTCGGAAGGGTAACGCTTACTTAGTTAAAAAGTCGAGAGCTCCCGAATGCCATACGCCCTATCCATCATAAAAAAAAGCGTCCTTGCGGACGCTTTTTTATGCCTGCGTAAAACCCAGCCTGTGGTCACTGCCTCGGACAGCGACCACCTGACACCCTAGGTTGCCGCTGGCGCGGGAGGCGGGGTCGATGACGTCGTGCCGTTGCCTGCGGCAGCCGCGGCAGCAGCCTTGTCGTCTTCATCTTGCAAGTCTTGCAGCGCCGCTGAGTACTGGTCGGCTTCTGCCTTGGGCACCATCTGCCACGAAGGTTTGCGCACCGCATAGAAGATAAAGGGCGGTATGCCCGCGATGATCAGCCCGAGCAGCAATATCCCCGCGTATTCGAGGAACGGCATGCTGCTGAAACTGCTCGGTGGAATAAAGCCGAAGATCAGCGCCACGCAGGTCGAAAACAGACCCAGATAGCACCAGCCGTGCAGCCCTTTGAGCACATAGCCGCGTTTGACGTTGGGCTGAGTTTTGCGCAACTTCATGGCGGCCAGGAACATGAACACGTAAATGATCAGGTACATCAACGCGGCCATGGCACTGATCATCCAGAAGGCATCGGATACGTTGTCGATGAAGATATAAATCGTTGAAAGCAGGGTTACGATGATGGCCTGCAAGTACAGGATGTTTTTCTGTACGCCTTTTTTGTTCACTTGTTGAAAGATCGGCGGAAGCATGCCGGCTTTACCGACAAACAGCAGCCCCGTAGACGGGCCTGCCGTCCAGGCCAGCACGCCGCCCAAAGCACCAATAATCAACAGGATTGCCAGAATAGGCGTTGCCCACGGTATGCCGAAGCCTTCGAAAAAGGCGGAGTAGGCCTGAATGACGCCCGCGGTCAGGCTGGTCGAATCAGCCGGAACCACTATCGAAATCGCCACGGTCGGCGGGATGAACACCAGCAGAATCATGAAGAAGGCCAACAGGATGGCGCGCGGCATTTCTTTTTGCGGGTTGCGCAGCTCGCGGGCGTGAATGGCGTTCATTTCAATACCGGCGAACGCCAGGAAGTTACTCACGATCAACACCAGACCCGTGATGGCCCCGGTGAATTGATGCCAAAAGTCCTGATGCAGTTTATGTGCGCCCACTTGTGCGGTGGTGTGGGTGTCGAAAATGGTCGGAATCAGTGCGTCCCACGTCAGCGGGGTCGCCGATTTATGCCCCAGTACCAGCCAGGCCACGCCCAGCAGAACCAGGAGCGCCGCAGGCAATGCCGTGCCCAGCAGCATGAACCAGGAGGTCAATTTGGACAGGGCTGTCATGCCGTTAAGCGCAACAAAGGTCGATAGCCAATACAGGACGATGATCACCGCGGTGGTGAATACCCCGCTCTTGGCCAGCTCAGGATTGATCAGGTAGGCCAGCGTACTGGCGCCAAAGCCCAGCACGATGGGGTACCAGGTGACCACTTGTACCCACATGAACCACATGATGAAAAAGCCCGGTCGGTCGCCATATGCTTGGCGGACCCAGCCGTAAATCCCGCCGTTCCAGCCGGTGCCCAGTTCAGAGGCAACCAGTGACACCGGGATGAAGAACAGCAGCGCCGGGATCACGTAGAGAAACACCGAGCCCAGGCCGTAGACCGCCATGCTGGGCAATGAGCGGATGCTGGCAACAGCGGCAACCATCATGAAGCAGATGGTGAGCCACGACATGTATGTTTTAGCTTTGCTGGTAGTAGCCATGGATGTCTCGCTCCTTTACGCGAATTCGTGCAGCAGGCTCAGATTGAGCGTGCGGCTCAGGTGCTCGGCGGCCAACTGGCCGCGCACGCTGTTACCCGCCACATCCAAAGGCGGGGCAAAAGCGGCAATGGCGCACACGCCCGGCACCACAGCCAGAATGCCACCCCCGACGCCACTTTTACCCGGCAAGCCAACCTTGTAGTACCAGTCGCCCGTGGTGTCATACAGGCCATTCAAGGTCATCTCGGAAAGGATCGGCGCCACATTTTTCGCGGCCACAACACGCTTGCCGGTGATGGGGTTCACGCCGCCATTGGCCAGCGTCACGCCCATGGTCACCAGGTCATGGCAGGTAATCGACACCGAGCATTGGCGGGTGTAGACATCGCACACTTGCATCGGGTCGGCGTGCATGTACCCGTAGCTTTGCAACAGCCAGGCAATGCCGCGGTTGTGTTGATTGGTGTCGGCCTCCGATTGGTAAACCTCTTCGTTGACCGGCAGTTCGCGCCCTGCAAAAGCGTTGTAGGTGGTTTGAATCTGATCCCAGCGATCCTTCGCGTTGTCGGCCTTGATCAGGCTAACCGTGGCCATCGCACCGGCATTGACAAAGGGATTCAGCGGTCTGCCCTTGTGCAACTCCAGGGCAATCACCGAGTTGAAAGGCTCGCCGGTCGGGTCGCAGCCGATCTTGCTGCGCAAGACTTGGGGACCTACTTCATCCAGCACATGCGCCAGGGTAAAGACCTTGGAAATCGACTCAATGGCGAATGCGTAATCGGTGTCGCCCACTTCGGCATGGGTGCCATCGCAAAACATGATGCTGATGCCAAACAGGTTCGAAGGGACTGAGGCCAGGTACGGGATGTAGCTGGCGTTTTTGCCGTGATGGTTGCCGGAATACCGCTGGAGCGCTTCGTCCAGTGCCTGCTTGACCTCGTCGTTTAGGGTGGTGGGTCGTTGTTTCATGGTGCTCGCTCCGTGAGGACGTTGAAGAAACAAGACTATAGATCGGAAAATTTACGTTGATCGAAAATCGGACGGCAGACCCAAAAAGGTTGTCTATGCTGGCTTGGCCTGACCCGAGCCGCAGTTGATTAGGCAGGCTCCCCGGTTGACCCATACTCAAGGAGAGATCACATGGCCCTTCACCGTATCAAGAGCAATAAGGACATTGACCCCGTATTTGGTTCTTCTACGCTGGCGCACGCCGCAGCGGTCAAGTTGTTCCCAGAGGCTGAGCAATCGCCCCGTGAGGTGTATCAGCTGGTTCATGATGAGTTGTATCTGGATGGCAACGCTCGGCAGAACCTCGCCACCTTTTGCCAAACGTGGGAAGAGGATGAAGTCCACAAGCTGATGGACCTGTCGATCGACAAGAACATGATCGACAAGGACGAATACCCACAGTCCGCCGAGCTGGAAAGCCGTTGCATCCACATGCTGGCGGACTTGTGGCATTCCCCGGAAGCTGAGACCACTATCGGCACATCCACCGTAGGTTCCAGTGAAGCGTGCATGCTCGGTGGTCTGGCTGCTCTGTGGCGCTGGCGTGCAGCACGCAAGGCGGCAGGCAAGCCGACGTCCACCCCGAACATGGTCTGCGGCCCGGTTCAGGTGTGCTGGCACAAATTTGCCCGTTATTGGGACATCGAAATTCGTGAAGTGCCGATGTCCGAAGGGCACTGGTTCATGACGCCTGAGGACATGCTGGCGCGTGTCGATGAACATACGATTGTGGTGGTGCCGACCTTTGGTCAGACCTTTACCGGGCTGTATGAAACGGTAAAACCGCTGTCGGACGCGCTGGATGATCTGGATAAACGCACCGGGCTGAGCGTTGATATTCACGTCGATGGCGCAAGTGGTGCGATGCTGGCGCCGTTTTGCGCGCCGGATGTTCTTTGGGATTTTCGCGTCGCACGGGTCAAGTCCATCAGCACCTCGGGGCACAAGTTTGGCCTGGCGCCACTGGGGGCAGGCTGGGTGATCTGGCGTGACGTCAAAGAATTACCGGAAGGCTTGATCTTCCACGTGAATTATCTGGGCGGGGACATGCCAACCTTCGCCTTGAACTTCTCGCGTCCGGCGGGGCAAATCATTGCGCAGTACTACAACTTCTTGCGCCTGGGTCGTGAAGGTTACGAGCGAATTCATTCGGCGTGCTATGAAACGGCACAGTTTCTGTCCAGTGAAATTGTCAAAATCGGCCCGTTCGAAATGCTCTATGACGGTAATCCACAGCTAGGCATTCCCGCGCTGACATGGCGTTTGAAGCCGGGCGCAGAGGTGGGTTATTCGCTCTATGATCTGGCGGATCGGTTGCGAACACGCGGTTGGTTGGTGCCAGCGTATAGCTTGCCTGCGAACGCAGAAAAGGTGGTGGTGCAGCGGATTTTGGTCAAGCAGGGCCTGTCGATCGACATGGCCAAGTTACTGTTGGCTGACTTCAAGCGTGCGGTTGAGTTCTTCGATGAACACCAGCCTCATGGCTTCAAGGGCCGTGAAGGCGAGTCGGGTAACCACACCGGTCGTTAAACCCTGGCCCCGCAAGCCCATGCTCGCGGGGCCAAAAGCCGGCTTAATGCAGTTTCAGGCGCGGTTCTGTACCGCGTCCGATTCGGCTGCCCAGCATCAGCATCAAGGTACGGAACGTCCCGTAAAGCGCCATCTGGTGCATGCGATACAGCGAGATGTAGAACATTCGCGCCAACCAGCCTTCCAGCATGACGGTGCCCATCAAACTGCCCATCAAGTTACCCACCGCCGAAAAGCTCGACAGCGAAATCAGCGAGCCGTAATCGCGGTAGTGGTAGTCCGGTAATTGTGCTTTACCTTCCAGCCGCAGCTTCAGCGACTTGGCCAGCAGCGAAGCTTGCTGGTGAGCGGCTTGCGCGCGAGGCGGGACCATCTTGTCGCTGCCCGGTTGCGGGCACGCCGCGCAATCGCCAAAGGCAAAGATGTTGTCATCGCGCGTCGTTTGCAGGGTAGGGCGCACGACCAATTGGTTAATGCGGTTGGTTTCCAGCCCGGCAATGTCTTTCAGAAAGCCCGGTGCCCGAATGCCCGCCGCCCACACTTTCAAGCTGGCAGGTATTACTTGGCCGTCCTTGGTGATCAGACTGTCAGCCGTCACTTCGCTCACCGCGGCGTTGGTCAGTACGGTGACCCCCAGTTTTTCCAGGGTTTTATGCACAGGCCCGCCAATACGTTCCGGCAAGGCAGGCAACACCCGTGGACCGGCCTCGATCAGGGTGATGTGCATGTTTTCCGGCTTAATCCGATCCAGTCCGTAAGCCGCCAGCTCATGCGCGGCGTTATGCAGTTCGGCGGCCAGTTCAACACCGGTTGCCCCGGCACCCACGATCGCGACGCTGATTTGTTCAATGGCATCGGTTTGCCCGGCGTGCGCGCGCAGGTAGTGGTTGAGCAGTTGTTGATGAAACTTCTCGGCCTGTTTGCGGGTGTCGAGAAACAGGCAGTGCTCTGCTGCGCCCTGAGTGCCGAAGTCGTTGGTAGTACTGCCTACAGCAATCACCAGCGTGTCGTAACTCAGCTCGCGCGCAGGCACCAGCTCTTGGCCGTTTTCGTCGAGGGTCGCCGACAATGAGATCTTTTTCGAGTCGCGATCCAGACCGCTCATGCGCCCCAGCTGGAACTCGAAGTGGTTCCATTTAGCCTGAGCGACATAGTTGAGCTCGTCTTCCGAAGAGTTGAGCGAGCCAGCGGCCACTTCGTGCAGCAGCGGTTTCCAGATATGGGTCAGGTTGGCGTCGACCAGCGTGACGCTGGCTTTACCGCGCTTGCCCAGAGTCTTACCCAGGCGGGTCGCCAACTCCAGGCCGCCGGCGCCGCCGCCGACAATAACAATACGATGGGACATAGGTATCACTCACAAGGCTTGAAAAAAAATTCTGTGCCTGAGCGATCCGGGCGAGCGCAACGCAGCTCATAGCGCCAGATAACTCAGGAGGCGGCTCAAAAAGCCAAGGCCAATCACCACGATCACCACCACAGCAAGGAGCAGCCAAGGCCTGAAAGGCCGGCGCTCAACTTGATGTTGAGGAAGCAGCAGGTACTCTTCGACATGCTTTTGATCATCTGAGTTCAAGCGGCTGGACATATTTTGGGCCTCGTCCGATAGACGTTGCAGGCGGAGTTAAAGCTACAGCATTGATCAACCGGGATGAAATGAAGCATAGCCGTTGGGCCCCAGCGGCTCGACTCTTACTTGGTCGTCTAGACGAATGATGCCACTTTCTATTACCCGCGCCGTGATACCGCCGTGGCCGCGTACTGCCTGAAACGTCCCTTCACCCAATCGCTGCTCAAGCCGGGCGCAAGGCTGGCACCAGCCTGTGGTTTCGAAAATGGCCTGGCCAATCTTGAAGCGTCGACCTTTGAGGCTAAACAGGTTGATCCCGCTGATCACCAGGTTGCGGCGCAAGTCTTGCGCCAGTACGGGTTGATCGGGCGAGCGTCCCAGCAATGAGTTGATCACCGCCAGATGTTCCCACTGAATCAGTGTCACTTGTCGGGCATTGCGAGCGCCGGGCCGAGCATGGTCGCCGGTGAGTCCGGCTTCTCGCCGGGCTTCGACGGCATCCAGTTCCACCATATCGGCACGAGACTCGGGGCGCACGCCAATCCAGCGCACCACTCCGGTTTGCGGGACGGCCGCAATCAACGCTTGCAGTGGGCTCACAGGCTGATACCTACATCAAAAATAATGCTGCGGCCCAGGTTGTTGCGCAAAAAATCGGGTGCATCCGGTTGTGCGAACAGCACACGGGCGAAGGTCGGGCCGACCAACGACAAAGAGCGCCAGCCCATACGCAAGTATTCGGTCGGCGGCGGGAAGTGGCTGTTAAGGTCCAGAACCTCACGTTTGAGGCTGGAGAAGGCAATGATGTCCAACTGCCCCAGATCGATATCGCGCTCTAAATAGTTTTTGGCTTTTTTGTGCAGCGTCGGGCCCAGTCGTTGCAGCAGCTTGCTCGCAGGAATGCGTTTGGGGCGTGCTTCACGGCGCACCAGTTGGCTCAGGGAGTACGCGCTGCGCCGCCGTTGCAGCTCTTCGCGCCATTCGTCATTCAAGCGTCGACCTTCATCCAGCACAAAAAACACTTCGAAGCGCGCTTCGCCAAACAGAACATCCGGAGGTTCCTGGCTGGCGGGTGTGAAGTCCTCAGTGTGGTAAGGGACATTCAAACCCTGAAGCAGGCGCTGGCATACCCAGCGCTCACGCTCCCATTTGCGTGCATTGGATAGAAAAGCATTGGCTTGTTCGGCCTGGATCGTGAGCAGGCGCAGGTAATCTGAGTCGTCCATACAGGCACCTTAGCTTTGAAACAGGGGTTACTGATAGCCCGACGCCTATTCAGGCTGGTAGCCGCTACCCGACGCTCCCCGATTAATGCAGTCGATCAGGCAAGTCTTCGGAAAATAAATCATCTTCAGCATCCGGGCTTACCGGGATTTTATGTTCTTCACTGGCCCATGCGCCCAGATCGATCAATTTGCAGCGGTCGGAGCAAAATGGACGGAACGGGTTGCTGGGGTTCCATTCCAGGGGGGTGCCACAGGTCGGGCAGTCGATGGTCATAGGTTTGGTCATGGTTGGCCTCCGCGCAACGTTAAATAAAAATCATGCAGGCGCTCGACTTCGGTTTTGAGCGCCTCAAGGTCACGGTCATTGGTGAGCACGTCGTCAGCGTGGCGAAGGCGATCTTCGCGGCTGGCTTGTACCTTGAGAATGGCGTGTACCTGTTCTTCGCTGGTGTTGTCGCGTTTGAGCGTGCGCTGAATCTGCAACGCTTGTGGCACGTCGATCACCAGCACGCGTTGAGTCGTTGTGTATTGCCCGGACTCGATCAATAGCGGTGATACCAGAATGGCGTAAGGCGATTGGGCCTGTGCCAGATTGTCGGCGATTTCTTCACGAATCAGCGGGTGCAGCAGGGCTTCGAGCCAGCGGCGTTGCTCAGGGTCGCTAAAAATAAGCGCGCGCAATGCGCCACGGTTGAGCTGACCATCGGCTTGCAACACCTGCTCGCCGAAGTGTTCAGCAATTTGGCTCAGCGTCGGGCGCCCCGGTTCAACGACCCAGCGTGCCGCATGGTCGGCGTCAACCACATGGACACCCAACGCCGCAAAATGCTCTGCGGCAGCACTTTTGCCGCTGCCGATGCCGCCAGTCAGGCCGAGAATCCAGGGGTGTGCAGAAGGGGTATTCATTTCAACTCGAGAGCTGCCAATAGAAAGTGGTTATTTGATCACCCCAGAGCAATGCAATCCAGCCGGCAATTGCCAGGTAGGGGGCAAAGGGGATTTGAGTCGAGGTTTGCGTACGGCGCAAGGCCAGCATGATCACGCCCACCACTGCGCCTATCAGTGAGGCGAACAGCAAGGTCAGCGGTAATACCGCGATGCCGCCCCACGCCCCGATCATGGCCAGCAATTTGAAATCGCCATAGCCCAGACCGTCCTTGCCGGTCAGCAGTTTGAAGAGCCAAAAGATCGACCACAGGCAGCCATAACCCAATGCTGCGGCCCAAACCGCCTGCGACAGGCTGGTAAAGGTGTCGAAGCTGTTAAGCAGCAAGCCCAGCCACAGCAGGGGCAACACCAGCACATCAGGAACGATCATATGCTCCAGATCGATCAGGCAAATGGCGATCAATCCCCAGGTCAGCACGAGCATCCAGCCCGCTTGCGCACTGAAGCCAAAATGCCAGGCGATAAAGGCTGAAAATAATCCACAGGCCAGCTCGGTCAACGGGTAACGCGGGCTAATGGCTTTTTTGCACTCTGCGCACTTGCCGCGCAGGAACAGGTAACTGATCAGCGGGATGTTTTCCCATGCTCGCAAGCGGTGCTGGCAGTGCGGGCAATGAGAGTGGGGCAGCAACAGGTTATACACAGGGCCTTTATCGGGCGCGGGCAGGGCCAGGAACTCACGTGCTTGCGCCTGCCAATCTTGCTCAAGCATTTTGGGCAGGCGCCATACCAGCACATTGAGAAAACTGCCTACCAGCAGTCCAAGCACAAGCGCGCTGGCAATGAAGAGGTCGGGGTAACGGGTGAACAGGTCGATCATGCTCAAATTACTTGGCCTAGTTTGAATATGGGTAGATACATGGCGATGACAAGGCCGCCTACCATAACGCCCAATACCAACATGATGGCGGGCTCCATCATGCTGGTCAGGCTATCGGTCATTGTGTCGACCTCGTTCTCATAATAGGTGGCCAGATGGTCAAGCATGTTTTCCAGTGTGCCGGATTCCTCGCCAATGGCGATCATTTGAATCGCCATGTCCGGAAATACGCCGGTAGCAGCCATGGCGACATGGATCTGTGATCCCGCTGCCACCTGATGTTTGAGCGCTAGCACGGCATTTTTATATACGTTATTGCCGGTGGTGCCGGCGACAGCATCAAGCGCTTCCAGCAAGGGCACCCCGGCGGCAATAGTCGTTGCGAGTGTGCGGGCAAAGCGGGAAAGGGCCGACACGTGCAGCAGGTTACCGATAACGGGCATTTTTAGAAGCCATTTATCCAGGCGTTGACGTAACGGCTCGGAGTGTTTGTACCGATAGCGAAAGCCCGCCACCATCAGGCAAACCGATACCAGTAACCCTAATGCGTGGTCTTGAAGCACTTGGGATAACGCGATGACCCACAGAGTGAGGGCTGGAAGTTGGGCGTCAAACGAACTGAACACACGTTGAAATTGCGGCACGACTTCAAGTAATAAAATGGCGCAGACCATCACGGCCACGAGCAGGACGGCGATAGGGTAGGTCATGGCCTTTTTTATTTTCTTTTTCAGTGCCTGGGTTTTTTCTTTATAGGTGGCTATGCGTTCCAGCAGTACATCCAGGGCGCCTGCCTGTTCGCCTGCGTCGATCAAATTGCAAAAAAGGGCGTCGAAGTGCGCCGGTTTTTTACGCAATGCATTGGCCAGGCTGGTGCCTGCGCTGATGTCCTGTTTCAGGTCGTTCACCAGCTGGCGCATGGCCGGGAGCTCAACCCCTTCGGCGATAACGTTCAGGGCTTGTAACAGGGAAATGCCTGCTTTGATCAATGAGGCCAGTTGCCGGGTGAACAACATGATATCCAACGCCTTGATGGATGGACCACCGGGGCGCCCTCGATGCGCTTTACGTCGAATGTTGCGTGCGCTAATGCCTTGGCGGCGCAGTAGAGCGCGGATCATCGCCTGACTTTCGGCGCTGGTTTCTCCCTTGATTTCGGCCCCTGTGAGGTCTGTACCTTCCCACCGATACAGACGGGTCTTGACGGGTTGTGTAGGCATGCGGCTTGTCCTGGTGGCGCTGATGGCTCTTGCGAGCGCTGAACCAAAAGACTAGGTGCCGTTTCAGCCAGACCCTCCATTGGAGCGTGTCCAAAGGTGTCCGCGGAGCGGTTGTGGAGCATCGGCGGGCTAACCTTGATAGCCTGTGCGCCATTTTTGGCGGCTCAGAACGGCTATGGCATTTGGCCAAGGTGCCGCGTCTTTAATTTTGGAGATGACTTGTGAAACAACAAAAAGGCTTCACCCTGATCGAATTGATGATCGTGGTCGCGATTATTGGCCTCATCGCCTCTTTTGCATTGCCGGCGTACACCGAGCACACCATGAAGGCCCGGTTCGCAGAAGTGAATACCATCAGCAACACCTATAAAACGGCGGTAGCACTGTGCTACAGCGAGAGCAATGATTTGGCCGTATGCGATGCAGGCAGTCATGGCATTCCTGGCCCGGCCGATGCGACAGACAATCTGGCAGCGGGCATGACGGTGATTGATGGCGTGATTACCATGACCGGCACTCAGGCGGCCGGTGGCTGGACCAGCGTGCTGACGCCTGCCCTCAGTGAATCAGGCAGCACCCTGGTGTGGACACAAAGCGGTACGTGTCTTGAAAAAGGCGCCTGCAAGTAGCTTTGTAGTCGCTGACGAGGCACGAGGCTGCGATCGGCTGCGCAGCAGTCGTGAAGCCATTCAATTCGTTCATTCAAGAGGAGCGCATTGGCTGGGTTTACGAGGACGTCGTCCTCGATCGCAGCCTCGTTCCACTCGTCAGCGACTACAACAGTGGTATTTAGACGTCCGAAAATGGCGAGAATCGGTCAATGGCCAGTGCTATCGTGCGGGCTATGAACACATCCCAGAGTCTTTGCGTACCCAGCACCGCCGCCTGCGAAATCGCGCGTTTAAGCCGCGATTCGCGGTTCGACGGGGTGTTTTTTACCGCGGTGCTGAGTACACGCATCTACTGCCGCCCGGTGTGTCCGGCGCGCGCGCCCAAAGCAGAAAATGTGGTGTATTACCCCAGCGCCGCGGCGGCTCAAGCCGACGGCTTTCGCCCTTGTTTGCGCTGTCGGCCGGAGCTGGCGCCGGGTAATCCCTTCTGGCAGCAGGGTGAGCATTTGGTGTCTCGCGGCTTGAAGCTGATCAATGAAGGTTTTTTGGCTGATCACTCGCTGGAGCAGTTGGCCCAGCGCCTGCACGTCAGCGCCCGGCAAGTGCGCAGGCTCTTTGTTCAGCACGTGGGCGCGCCACCGATGGCGGTGCATGCCACGCAGCGTTTGCTGTTTGCCAAGCAACTGCTGACCGAAACGGATCTGTCGATCACTGAAGTGGCCTTGGCGTCGGGCTTTGGCAGTCTGAGGCGCTTTAATGCTGCCTTTGCCGAGGCCAACCACGCACCGCCAAGCACCTTTCGGCGTAGCCCCAAAGCACGGGCGGACAAGGCCTTGGTGTTGCGCTTGGGTTATCGTCCGCCCTATGACTTCCCCGCCTTGCTGGGTTTTTTGCAGACCCGTGCTCTACCGGGTATTGAGCAGGTCGATACGCACAGCTATCAGCGTGTATTCGATACGGGCGCCGCACCCGGCTGGTTGCGGGTCAGCGCCTGGCCCGGTGAACAGCACGCGCTGCAATTAGAACTGCTGAATGTGCCGCCGAGCCAAATGCTGGGCATCGTTACGCGGGTCCGGCGAATGTTTGATCTGGATGCCGATCCCCTTGCGATTGCCCGCACATTAAGTGCCAGCCCGGCGCTGGCGCCAGTCATCGAACGCTACCCGGGGCTGCGTCTGCCTGGGGGCTGGGACGGTTTTGAAGTGGCGGTGCGGGCGGTGTTGGGGCAGCAGGTTAGTGTGGCGGCAGCGCGCACGTTGGCCAGCAGGATTGTGCAGCGGTTCGGGGTACCCATCGAATCTCCGTGCGCGGCCCCTCTGGATCGCTTGTTCCCCGGCCCGGCGCAACTGGTTGATGCCGATCTGGGGCAGATGGGCATTACTCAGGCGCGCATTGATACGATCAAAGGGATTGCCCGCGCCTTGATCGAGGGGCGGGTGGATTTTGCCGTGGAACAACCGTTGTCGGACTTTATCGAGCGTTGGGTGCAACTGCCCGGCATAGGTGACTGGACGGCGCATTACATCGCCATGCGCGTGCTCAAGCACCCCGATGCTTTTCCTGCGGCGGACTTGATCCTGCGCCGTGAGGCCAACCCTCAAGGCGGGCCATTGACGACCAAAGCGCTGCTATCGCTGGCCGAAAGCTGGCGGCCGTGGCGAGCCTATTCCGTGATGTATTTATGGCGCGCTGCCACCGACTCGGCAGCGGCACGTAAGAGGTAATCATGAGTCAGATTTATTTCGATCAAATGCCATCGCCCATTGGCCCGCTGTTTTTGGTGTCCGATGATGAAGGATTGCGTGAGGTGCGTTTCGAACTGGAAAAGCGCCCGCACGAGCCGTTGCACGACTGGGTGCATTCAGCGCAAAAGCTGGCACAGGTTCGTCACCAGCTTGAAGCGTATTTCTCGGGAGAGTTGCAGGCTTTTGATCTGCCGCTCAAGCCACAGGGCACTGAATTTCAGCAATCAGTGTGGCGGGCGCTGACGACCATTGCGTACGCCGCAACCACCAGCTACGGGCAGCTTGCGCAACAGCTTGATCGGCCCACCGCCTCACGAGCGGTGGGTGCTGCGAACGGGCGCAATCCGATCCCGATTATCATCCCGTGCCATCGTGTGATTGGCAGTAATGGCACGTTGACCGGGTTCGCTGGCGGGTTGGCCGCCAAGCAGTGGTTGCTTGAGCATGAAATGAAATGCCAGGGGTTCGCGCTGATTTAGCTTACAAACTCAAACGCATCGACAAATCCACGGCTTTGACATCCTTGGTCATGGCGCCAATGGAAATGTAGTCCACTCCGGTTTGGGCAATAGGGAGGAGGGTAGCTTCGTTGATACCGCCGCTGGCTTCCAGTTTGGCCTTGCCTGCGTTAAGGCGCACGGCCTCGCGCATATCGTCCATGCTCAGCTCGTCGAGCATGATGATGTCTGCCCCGGCCGCCAGCGCTTCCTTGAGTTCAGAGAGGCTTTCCACTTCAATTTCCACGGGTTTTCCCGGTGCGATTTTGTGCGCGGCAATGATGGCCTGCGCAATGCCGCCGCAGGCTGCAATGTGGTTTTCCTTGATCAAAAAGGCGTCGTACAGGCCGATGCGGTGATTGTGGCAACCGCCGCAGGTCACGGCGTACTTTTGCGCAAGACGCAGACCCGGCAAGGTTTTACGGGTGTCGAGCAATTTGACCTGAGTACCGGCAACCTGATCGGCCAGCAACTGCGCGTGAGTCGCGACACCGGACAACAGTTGCAGAAAGTTAAGAGCACTGCGTTCTCCGCTGAGCAGAGAGCGGGCCGGGCCTTCAAGGTGAAAGAGTATTTGGTTCGGGGTTACACGCTCGCCATCGGACACTTGCCAATGCACTGCAACACGCGGGTCCAGCTGACGAAACACGGTATCGACCCACGCGGTTCCGCTAATGACAGCCGCTTGGCGCGTAATGATTGAGGCTTTTGCCAGGCGCTCGGCCGGGATCAGCTGTGCAGTGATGTCGCCGCTGCCGAGGTCTTCGGCTAACGCACGGCGCACGTTGGCTTCGATTTCGGCAGTGAGGTCGGCCAGACGTAAATTCGGCATAACGAGCTCCACAAACAAAGTGCATCGATTATAGAGGCATGCCGGGAGTGAACCCAAGGTGCGTGCGACACAGAGGGTGAATGGCGACAACTGTGCGTTTTTTGGCACTTTGAGGTTTTATTCAATCACTGATGCCATGATGTGAAGAGTGTGCTGGCACAAGCGGCATGATTTACAAGATAATCCGCCTTCTATTTGGCGTCATGGCTTTGACGCGCAGGCCTGGAGGGCGGGATGCACATTGACGGGAAAGGGGAGGCTCCACAATGGGCCTCAACGGAGTTAGCGACGCACTCGCCGCTCACCCGCTTGCCCGTGATCCTGTCACAGGTGCATGACAAGGCGGCGCAGCAACTTAAGCAACAGTTGCAGGTGCTGTTTGATAACGCCGATAAAGCCCTGTTCGAGATGGCCGACAAAGCCCGGAGCAATGCGCAGCAAAGCCTGTTTTTCGAGGCCATGCGCGACCTGCGGCTTAAGCGCAAGAATATTGAGCGTGGTTTTCTCTATCGTCTGTTTAAGGCCTTTATCACCCTGACCCAGCCCACGGCCACTGAGCCAACCTTATTGGGCAAGGGGCTCTTCCCGACTGTATGTTCGTTGCTGGGCGATGATGTTGCCCGTGCCCAGGCAGTCAATTCGATGGTGTCCCGAGTGCTGATTCGCGACCATCGGGCTTTGTGCCATTTGACTACGCGATTCAACACCTTGAGCTGGATGAGGCTGGATGAACAGAGCAACCCTCTGGGACCGGCGATGTTGTGTGAGTATTTTCTGCAAGCCGAGCGCGACCAAGGTGTCGACATCAAAGTCAAACTGATCACGCTGCAGTTATTCGAACATTACCTGCTCAGGCATACCGGGCATCTGTATGCCGACGCCAATCAGTTATTGATCGCCACGGGTGTATTGCCCAACCTCTGCGCGATCACGTCGGATTACCCTCAGGATGTTCCAGCTTCGGGGGCATATGCCTCTCAGTTGGTGGGCCAACTGTTCGAATACATCAGCGGCGATCGCAACCTTTCGCCGTCGCTTAAAAAGCTCATCGCCCAAGTGCAGCAGCCCATCCTCAGGATCGCGCAAATGGACCAGAACTTTTTCAGTTCTGACAGCCACCCGGCACGGCGCTTGCTCAATCTTATGGCGCAGGCCGCCATCGGTTGGGACGCGAGCCTCGATTGCGAAAATGACCCGCTCCATGCCTGCATTGAGCACGTCGTGCAGCAGTTGGCTGCTCATTCAGGGAGCAGCCCTGAAGCGCTGGAAACCGTGCTGCAGAATTTTCTGGTCTTTACCCATGCCCAAAGAGCGCGCGTCGAAGTGCTTGAGTTGTCCATCAGTGATGACCTGTGCGCGTCTCCTCAGCAAGTGCCGACAGAACCCTTTACCGGAATGGACGAGCAGGATCACCTGGGGTTGTTGCTGGTCAGTCAACTGCGCATCGGCAGTTGGATCGAAATCAAGGACGGGCAGGGTATCTGCCAGCGCTGCAAACTGATTGCGATCGTCGAACCTGAAGGCCGGTATGTTTTTGTCAACCGAAGCGGTATTCGGGTGGAGGAAAAAACCCGTGGCGAGCTGATTGCACAGCTGCGATGCGGTGCGATTGAATTGCTGGACGAAGGTCTGTTATTTGACCGGGCACTGGCGTCGGTCATCCACAGTCTGGCGCATTAAAGCGAGCATGGCAGATTGCTGCCCATCCGCGTGCGCATCGCGGCATACTGCGCCTTTGGTTTGAGCTGTCGAAGGAGGCTGTATGCTGCTGGACCCCGCTAGCGGTTGGTTTGAAGGCGTATGCCATTGCCCGTCGCCCAATTTCAATGAGCGCCCTGATGGCGAAATCTCCTTGTTGGTTATCCACAACATCAGCTTGCCACCCGGCCAGTTTGCCACCGGAAAGGTTCAGGCGTTTTTTCAGAACCAACTGAATGCCACCGAACATCCATTCTTTGAAAGCATCCGTGAATTGAAAGTCAGTGCGCACTTTCTGATTGAACGGGATGGCAAAATCACGCAGTTTGTTTCATGCCTTGATCGCGCTTGGCATGCAGGTGTTTCAAGTTTTGAAGGTCGTGAGACGTGCAACGACTTTTCGCTGGGCATCGAGCTGGAAGGCACCGATGAGCTTCCGTTCACCGATGCGCAGTATGACGCCTTGATTGCTTTGACCTTGCAACTGCAAGGGGCTTATCCAGCCATTACTGTGCAGCGGATATGTGGCCACAGTGACGTGGCCCCCGGGCGTAAAACAGACCCGGGCCCTAAGTTTGACTGGCAGCGCTATCGCGGTGTGTTGCAGCACAGAGGAGAGATGCAATGAGTTTTGTGGTGTTACTGCTGGCGATTGTGATCGAAAAGTTCTCAAGTTTGCGCCAGCGTTTGCAGCGTGATGGGGGCTGGCTGCGAGAGTTGCAGTCAATGGAAGCCCGCCCGAAGTTCGCGAACCGTCCCTGGCTGGTACTGGCCATTTTGATCCTGTGCCCGGTGGCCCTGCTGGCCTTGTTGCTGTGGGTGCTCGACCCTGTGGCCTATGGTCTGTTGGCGCTGCCCGTGCATGTGCTGGTGGTGATTTACAGTTTGGGCAGAGGTGATATCCAGGCGGGGTTAGGGCCTTTTCGAGACACCTGGCGCCGTGGCGACTTGCAGGCGGGTGCTCATGTTGCGGAGCGTGACATAGGTGTTAGCGCTGAAAATGGCGAGCAATTACTGGAAAAGGTGCAAAGCCATTTGCTGTGGCAGTCGTACCAGGGGTTTTTTGCGGTGATTTTTTGGTACTTCCTGCTGGGGCCGGTGGCGGCCTTGAGCTATCGCTTGCTGGCGCTGGCAGCCGAACAAGGCAAAAACCCGGAGTTGGTTGAACGCGCGCAGCAACTTCGCCATGCCTTTGACTGGGTGCCGGTGCGGTTGCTGGCGGCCAGTTTTGCGTTAGTGGACAATTTCGCGGCCGTGGGCCGGGTGATGTTGCATGAGTTATTGAATTGGGACATTAGCGCCGAGCAGTTGATCAACAAGGCCGGTTGTGCGGCGGCAGAAATCGCGGCCCCGCAGACGGGGCCTGAGGGTGTGGAGAGTCTGGACACACTGTGGGCTTTGCTGCTGCGCGCAGCGTTGTTGTGGTATGCCGGTTTTGCGGTGTGGACGTTGTTGCTCTAAACGTCAAAAGCCCCCTCACCCTAACCCTCTCCCGGAGGGAGAGGGGACTGACCGCATGCGGTTTCAGATTTAACATCATTCTGCTCCCTCTCCCTCTGGGAGAGGGCTGGGGTGAGGGTTCCATCCAAACACCTCACACGCATTCGCAGTCGTCGCCTCAGCCAACTGCTCTTCACTGACGCCCATGACCTGCGCCAGTGCCCGGCATATAGCCGGAAGGTGCTGCGGGCTGTTGCGCTGGTGGGCAAACATGGCGGGCGCCATGTCCGGAGCATCTGTCTCCAGCACCACGGCACTGAGCGGCAAATCAGCCATCACCCGGTGTAATCGCAAGGCCTGCGGCCACGTCCCGGCACCCCCCAAGCCCAATTTGAACCCCAGCTTTATATACTCGCGCGCCTCTTCCCGACTCCCCGCAAACGCGTGAATAATCCCGCCGCGTTTCAGGCGAAAGCGTTTAAGTGTCGCAATCACCTGCGCATGACTACGCCGAACATGCAGCAAGGCTGGAAGGTGGAAATCGGCCGCCAGTTGCAACTGCGCTTCAAACAACTGTTGCTGACCCTCGCGATCGAGTTCGGGTAGAAAGTAATCCAGGCCGATTTCACCCACGGCACACACTTGTGGATGCCCGGCCAGCCTACTCAGCCAGTCGCCCAGCTCAGTGACATGTTCGGCCCGGTGCTGCTTGAGGTACACCGGGTGCAAGCCAAACGCGGCAAACAGATGAGGGTCTGTTTGCACCAGGTCCCACAGCCGATGCCAATTACCTTGATAGACCCCCAGCACCACCATTTGCTCGACGCCCAAAGCCCGACTGCGGCTCAGCACGTGTTCGCGATCAGCATCGAAGTCCGGGAAGTCGAGATGGGTGTGGGTGTCGATCAAATGCATGTTCAGGCCTGATGAATGCGCTGTTTGAACACGCGGGCAATGGCGTGGATGCCGGGTTCATAGCGTTGTTCTTCAATGGCCGCCAAGGCAAGGTCCAACGCCTTTTCAGCAATCATTTGATGTTGCTGGCCCATGGCATTGACGGGCAATGGCAGAAAGTCCAGCAACTGCGTGTCACCAAAGGTGGCCAGACGCAACGGCGGTTTATGTTCTGGATGCTCCAGCAGCGCATCGAACATGCCTTGCAGTAACACGTACGAAGTGGTCACCAGCGCATCGGGCAAATGCCCAAGACGCTCCAGCAACTCGTCGATAATGCGTCGGCCACACTCACGGCTAAAGGCGCTGCCGTGTTCGATCAGAATGTCGCCTTCAAAGCCCTCCAGGGCTTTTTTGAAGCCCGCCGCCCGCGCTTGACTGACGCTTAGCTCAGGACGAGCGCCGATCAAGGCGATTTGTCGCGGTATGGGCTGTAACAGGCTGCGGGTCAATTGCAGGCTGGCCTCGCAGTCATCGCTGATCACCGAGCAAAAGCGCGCCGGGTCCAGCGTGCGGTCAATAGCAATAATCGGCATGCCCAGCTCTTGCAGGTTGCGGTAGCTGTCGTCTTCGGCGGGCAAGCAACTGGCGACGAACAAGGCATCGCAGCGGCGGGCACGAAACAGTTTGAGCAACTGCCGCTCGCTGTCGGGTGCATCGTCGGAACTGGCGATCAGTAACTGGTAGCCACGGGCACGGGCGCCTTTTTCCAGCTGCTTGGCGATACGCGCATAACTCGGGTTTTCGAGGTCGGGGAGGATAAACCCCAATGTGCGTGTGTGCCGACTGCGCAGCCCGGCCGCTTGCGGGTTGGGGGTGAAGCCATGCTCTTCAACCACCGCGCGCACGCGTTCGACCGTGGCGCTGCTGATGCGCTGCTGCTCGGCCTTGCCGTTGATGACGTAGCTGGCAGTGGTAACGGATACACCTGCCAGTTGAGCTATATCACTGAGCTTCACGCCGAAAATTCCTTATTTTTTGTAGTACATATCAACATTTTCGCCAATCCTACCCGATTGTGGCAGTCGATCATCGTCTGCCTTGCATGCACGGTATTTTTTTGAGTCAGCGCAGGCGCACGTCAAACAATGCGACAGGTTGGGCTTCAAGCGGGGGCAATTATGCAGTAACGTGCCGTGCATTTAGGATTAAACGTTTCAGCAAGCGTGTTTAATAGGGTTTCCCACAAATGATGTGCTTGCCACACATCGGCCCATGCGGTCTGGGGCTAACGACCTAAGCTGACCTCATTCAAAACAATACCTGGCGCCACAGAGTGCCGGAAAAGGAGAACGCATGCTCGAACTCACCATAGAGCAGATTTCCATGGGCCAAACGGCTGTGGATAAGTCTGCGGCGCTGCAATTACTCGCGGATAAACTGGTCGCCGATGGGTTGGTGGCTGAAGGTTATCTACAGGGCTTGCAAGCGCGTGAGGCTCAAGGTTCGACCTTTTTGGGCCAGGGTATTGCCATTCCCCACGGCACTCCGGACACCCGTGAGCTGGTGCATGCCACCGGCGTGCGTTTGTTGCAGTTCCCTGAGGGCGTGGATTGGGGCGATGGCCAAATCGTCTATCTGGCGATTGGCATTGCCGCCAAGTCCGACGAACATTTGCGTTTGCTGCAATTGCTCACCCGTGCCCTTGGCGAGACTGACCTGGGCCAGGCGTTGCGCCGTGCCAGCACACCCGAGGCCTTGCTCAAGTTGCTTCAGGGCGCCCCGCAGGAATTGGCGCTGGACGCGCAGATGATTGGTCTGGGCGTATCGGCGGATGACTTCGAAGAGCTGGTATGGCGCGGCGCACGCCTGCTGCGCCAGGCCGACTGCGTCAGCAATGGCTTTGCCGCCGTGCTGCAACAAGTGGAAGCCTTGCCGCTGGGCGATGGTCTGTGGTGGCTGCACAGCGAGCAAACCGTCAAGCGTCCGGGGCTGGCGTTCGTGACCCCGGACAAGCCGATCCGTTATTTGGGCCAGCCCCTGAGCGGTTTGTTTTGTCTGGCCAGCCTGGGCGAAGCGCATCAAGCCCTGCTCGAACGTTTGTGTGCGTTACTGATTGAAGGGCGAGGCCATGAACTGGGCCGCGCCACCAGCCGTCGCGCAGTGCTCGAAGTGCTGGGCGGCGAGTTGCCGGCAGACTGGCCGAGCGCCCGCATTACCTTGCCCAATGCCCACGGCTTGCACGCGCGCCCGGCGAAAATTCTGGCGCAACTGGCCAAAAGTTTCGACGGCGACATCCGCGTGCGTATTGTCGATGGCCAAGACTCGGCGGTGTCCGCCAAAAGTTTGAGCAAACTCCTGAGCCTGGGCGCCCGTCGCGGTCAGGTGCTGGAGTTCGTCGCTGAGCCGAGCATCGCTGACGATGCCTTGCCAGCCATTTTGGCCGCCATTGAAGAAGGCCTCGGCGAAGAAGTCGAGCCGCTGCCAGCTGAAACCGAAGCGGCGCCGGTGGTGGCAGACATTGCCACGGTATTGACTGCACCCGCCGCTGGCAGCGTGCTTCAGGCCATCCCGGCAGCCCCCGGCATTGCAGTGGGCCCGGCGCATATTCAAGTGCTGCAAATGCTGGATTATCCGCTGCGTGGCGAATCGTCCGTGGTGGAGCGCGAGCGTCTGCAAAAAGCGCTGGCGGATGTGCGACAGGACATTGACGGGCTGATTCAACGCAGCCAATCCAAGGCCATTCGCGAAATTTTTATCACCCATCAGGAAATGCTCGACGACCCTGAGCTGACCGACGAAGTCGACAGTCGCCTTAAACAAGGCGAAAGCGCGGAAGCGGCGTGGATGTCGGTCATCGAAGCGGCTGCGCTCAAGCAAGAGTCCTTGCAGGATGCGTTGCTGGCCGAGCGGGCTGCCGATTTGCGCGATATTGGTCGCCGTGTGCTGGCGCAACTGTGCGGTGTCGAAACCCCGCCCGAACCCGACCAGCCTTATGTGTTGGTAATGGATGAGGTAGGCCCCTCGGATGTCGCCCGCCTTGATCCGGCACGGGTTGCCGGTATTTTGACCGCCCGCGGCGGCGCGACCGCACACAGCGCCATTGTGGCCAGAGCGCTGGGTATTCCGGCGTTGGTGGGAGCGGGCGACAGCGTCTTGCTGCTGGCGCCCGGTACGCCGTTGTTGATCGACGGGCAGCGCGGTCGCCTGCATGTCTCCCCGGATGCCGAGGCCTTGCAGCGCGCCACTCAAGAACGCGACACCCGCGAGCTGCGCTTGCAGGCTGCTGCCGAGCGCCGTCATGAACCCGCCGTCACTCAAGACGGTCACGCGGTCGAAGTGTTTGCCAATATCGGTGAGAGCAAAGGCGTCGCCAGTGCGGTGGAGCAGGGCGCGGAAGGCATTGGCCTGCTGCGTACCGAGCTGATTTTCATGGCTCACTCCCAAGCGCCCGACGAAGCCACCCAGGAAGCCGAATACCGTCGCGTACTCGATGGGCTTGAGGGGCGTCCTTTGGTCGTGCGCACGCTGGATGTGGGCGGTGACAAACCGTTGCCTTACTGGCCCATCGAGAAAGAAGAAAATCCGTTTTTGGGCGTGCGCGGCATTCGTCTGACGCTGCAACGTCCGCAAATAATGGAAAGCCAATTGCGTGCTCTGTTGCGCTCGGCGGATAACCGTCCACTGCGCATCATGTTCCCTATGGTGGGTAGCGTTGCTGAATGGCGCGCGGCGAGGGAGATGACCGAGCGCTTGCGTCTGGAAATACCGGTGGCTGATTTGCAGTTGGGCATCATGATCGAAGTGCCATCGGCGGCCTTGCTGGCGCCGGTTTTGGCCAAGGAAGTCGACTTCTTCAGCGTCGGCACTAACGACTTGACCCAGTACACATTGGCCATCGACCGGGGGCATCCGACCTTGTCGGCGCAGGCGGATGGTCTGCATCCAGCGGTGCTGCAACTGATCGACATCACCGTGCGAGCCGCCCATGCCCATGGCAAATGGGTGGGTGTATGCGGCGAACTGGCGGCCGACCCGCTGGCGGTGCCGGTATTGGTAGGGCTTGGCGTTGACGAGTTGAGCGTGTCGGCGCGCAGCATTCCCGAGGTCAAGGCGCGGGTGCGTGAATTGTCGATGGATCGCCTGAAAACCCTGGCCGCTGATGCGTTGAGCGTGGGCAGCCCGGATGAAGTTCGTGCTTTGGTGGAAGCGCTCTAATGGCCAGAATACTGACTGTCACCCTCAATCCTGCGCTGGATGTGACCGTGCGTGTGTCGCATCTGGTTCCCGGCGAAGTCAATCGCAGCCAGTCCTCTGTGACGCATGCGGCCGGTAAAGGCGTGAACGTTGCGCAAGTGCTCGCTGATTTGGGCCATACCCTGACCGTTAGCGGTTTTCTCGGTGAGGATAACCCGCACGCGTTTGAAGCCTTATTTGAGCATCGCGGTTTCGTCGACGCGTTTATCCGCGTGCCGGGCGAGACGCGCAGCAACATTAAACTGGCGGAAGACGACGGCCGTGTCACCGACCTTAACGGGCCAGGGCCGTTGGTCAGCGAGCTGGCGCAGCAAGCCTTGCTCGACAAACTCGACCAGATTGGCGCCAGCCACGATGCTGTTGTCGTGGCGGGCAGCTTGCCGCGTGGCGTCAGTGCGCAGTGGTTGCGTGAATTGTTGCTGCGCCTCAAGGCGATGGGTTTGAAGGTGGTGTTTGACAGCAGCGGTGAAGCCTTGAAAGAAGGCCTGAGTGCAGGGCCGTGGTTGATCAAACCTAACACCGAAGAGCTGAGCGACGCGCTGGGCTGTGATGTGAGTGATCTTGCAGCGCAGGTGGGTGCAGCCACTCAATTGCTGGCCAAGGGCATTGAGCATGTCGTGATTTCCGACGGTGCGCAGGGTGTTAACTGGTTTAGCCGTCGTGCGGCCTTGCATGCACAGCCGCCCAAGGTTCGCGTGGCCAGCACGGTCGGTGCGGGAGACTCGTTGCTGGCGGGCATGCTGCACGGTTTGATCAGCGGCCACAGCCCTGAACAGACCTTGTGTACGGCCACCGCGATTGCGGCGATGGCGGTCACCCAGATTGGTTTTGGTATCAGCGATGCGGTGCAGTTAGCGACGCTCGAAAGTGGCGTGCGCGTGCGCCCCCTGACAAAAGAATAAAAGGAATCCACATGAAATTAGCCATAGTGACGGGCTGCCCCAACGGCATGGTGACCAGCGTGCTGTGTGCTCGCCTGCTGGATGCAGCGGCGCAGCGTCAGGGCTGGAGCACCAGCGTTGAAGTGCATGATCCAAAACACCCCGAACGCCAATTGTCGAAAGCAATAATCGACGAAGCCGAATGGGTGCTGGTGGTGAGTAGCACGCCATTGGACATGCAGCGTTTTATCGGCAAGCGAGTGTTTCAGTGCACCCCGGCGCAAGCGCTGCAAGATGTAGAAGCCGTGGTTCAGCGTGGCGTCAAAGAGGCCGAAGTGTACGTCGCGCCTGTGCAGACCGTTGAGACAGAAAAACCGCAGAACGCGCCAAAAATTGTGGCAGTCACAGCGTGCCCGACAGGTGTTGCGCACACCTTCATGGCCGCCGAGGCTTTGCAACAGGCGGCTAAACGCTTGGGGTACGACTTGCAGGTCGAAACCCAAGGCTCTGTAGGGGCGCGCAACCCCCTGAGTGAGCAGGCCATCCGCGACGCCGATGTGGTGCTGTTGGCCGCCGATATTGAAGTGCCTACAGAGCGTTTCGCCGGAAAGAAGATTTACCGTTGCGGCACGGGTATCGCCTTGAAACAGGCCGAAGCTACGCTGAACAAAGCGTTGAGCGAAGGCCAGCAAGAGAGCGCTGCTGCGGGCGGTGGAGCTGCGCCCAAGCAAGAAAAAACCGGCATCTACAAACACCTGCTCACAGGTGTGTCGTTCATGTTGCCGATGGTGGTGGCGGGCGGCTTGTTGATTGCATTGTCGTTTGTGTTCGGCATCGAGGCTTACAAGGAGCCGGGTACATTGGCGGCGGCGCTGATGCAAATCGGCGGTGATGACGCGTTCAAGCTGATGGTGCCGTTGCTGGCGGGTTATATCGCTTATTCGATTGCCGACCGTCCGGGCCTGGCGCCGGGGATGATTGGCGGCTTGCTGGCGAGCACTTTGGGTGCCGGGTTTATCGGCGGGATCATTGCCGGATTTATAGCGGGATATTGTGCCAAGGCGATTAATCGCTATGCGAAGTTGCCGCAAAGCCTGGAAGCGCTGAAGCCGATTTTGATCATCCCATTGTTTGCCAGCCTGTTCACCGGGTTGGTGATGATCTACGTGGTGGGCAAACCTGTTGCGGGGATGCTGGAGGGTTTGACCCATTTTCTGGACAGCATGGGCACCACCAACGCGATTTTGTTGGGGGTACTGCTGGGCGGCATGATGTGTGTTGACCTGGGTGGGCCGATCAACAAGGCGGCGTATGCGTTTTCGGTGGGGCTGCTGGCGTCGCAAAGTTATGCGCCGATGGCTGCCACGATGGCAGCGGGCATGGTGCCGCCTATCGGGTTGGGTATTGCGACGTTTATTGCGCGTCGCAAGTTTGCCCAGACCGAGCGTGAGGCGGGCAAGGCTGCATTGGTGTTGGGGCTTTGCTTTATCTCTGAGGGTGCGATTCCGTTCGCGGCCAAAGACCCGTTGCGGGTCATTCCTGCAAGCATTTTGGGTGGCGCTTTGACGGGGGCGTTGTCGATGTATTTCGGTTGTAAGCTCATGGCGCCGCACGGTGGCTTGTTTGTGCTGCTGATTCCGAACGCGATTAACCATGCGTTGTTGTATTTGCTGGCGATTGTGGCGGGCAGTGTGGTGACGGCGGTGGTGTATGCGCTGATCAAACGCCCGGAGCCGGTGGAGATTGCGCTGGAAACGGCGAAGGCGTGATACCGGTAACCCTCACCCCAACCCTCTCCCAGAGGGAGAGGGGGCTGATCTGCGGCGTTGCGAGATTCTGCTTTTAGTCCCCTCTCCCTTCGGGAGAGGGTTAGGGTGAGGGGCTTTTGATTTTCTGCTGTGCTTTACGCCATATTTCCTGCAATACCCCCTCGGTCTCCACCAGCACCTGCCGGTTATCAAACCGCAGCATCTCAATTCCCAAACTACTTAAATACTGACTTCGCCGCTGGTCATAACCGCGCTGCTCAGGCGTGAAATGCTGACTGCCATCCAGCTCAACAACCAATTGCAGTTCAACGCAGTAAAAGTCCAGCACATAAGGCGGGCAGGGATGTTGGCGTCTGAACTTCAAATCCAGTACTTGTCGGGCGCGCAGTTTTTGCCATATCAGTCGTTCACAGTCGGTTTGCTGCAAGCGTAATTGGCGGGCGAATTGATGGAGCGTGGGCATGCTTCACGTCCTTGTGAAGGTGGGTGTCTGAGACAGTCTAGTTGCTGTCCGCCCTCACCCCAGCCCTCTCCCTGAGGGAGAGGGGGCTGATCTGTGGCGTTGCGAGATTCTGCTTTTGCTTTTAGTCCCCTCTCCCTCCGGGAGAGGGTTAGGGTGAGGGGCTTTTGATTTTCTGCTGTGCTTTACGCCATATTTCCTGCAATACCCCCTCGGTCTCCATCAGCACCTGCCGGTTATTAAACCGCAGCACCTCAATTCTCAAGCTATTTAAGTCCAGTTGCTGTCAGCCCTCTCCCGGAGGGAGAGGGGGCTGATCTGCGGCGTTGCGAGATTCTGCTTTTGCTTTTAGTCCCCTCTCCCTTTGGGAGAGGGCTAGGGTGAGGGGGCTGTTGTTCAGTACACATCCCGACGATAGCGACCTTGTTCAACCAATGACTCAACCGCCTCGGCACCGAGAATCTCGATCAATACTTGATCCACACCCGTCGCCATCCCTTGCAGGCTGCCGCAGATATAAATGGCAGCACCTTGCGCAACCCAGCGTTTGACCTCTTCAGCCGCTTCACGCAGACGATCCTGAACATAGATTTTCTCAGCTTGATCGCGCGAAAACGCTAAATCCAACCGGCTCAGATCACCACTGGCCAACCATCCTTGTAGCTCTTCGCGAAAGTAGAAGTCATGCGCTTCATTACGCTCGCCGAACAACAACCAGTTGGGCTGCTGGCCCTCGGCGATACGCGCCTTGAGCAAGCTGCGCAAACCCGCCAGTCCAGTGCCGTTACCCAGCAATACCAGCGGGCAGGGTTCACCCGGTAAATGGAAAGCACTGTTGCGCCGCAGACGCAGGCTGATAGCCGAACCTACTTCAGCATGTTCCGTTAACCAGCCCGACCCGAGCCCCAGACTGCCATCAGCATGTCGCTCCTGTCGTACCAGCAATTGCAGCAGGCCGTCTTGCGGGATGGACGCAATGGAGTATTCACGCATGCTCAGCGGGATCAACGAATCCACCAACGCCTGAGCATGCATGCCCACCAGATGGCCACGATTTTCAGGCAGTTGGCGGCTGGCAAGCGCCAGCGCCAGACTTTCGCTCAGACCTTCGAGCTGCACTTGGGTGTCAGGAGACAGACCCAAGCCCTCAAGAAAATGCTCCACTGCCCAGCTCGATTGGCGAGGCATGACGTCGACCAGATCGCCTGCTTGCCACGTATGAGCACCATCAGGTGCCCGCAGCCCCAACAGATAAACCCCGGAACCGCTGCTGTCAGGGTTGAGCAACTCACGTTGCACTAACTCCCAGTTGTTGTAACCGGGGGCCTGCCATTTTGCGCTGGGCGTGACGCCGGTGAGTTGCCCCAGTTGCTGCTGCCAGTGCTGAAGCGCTTGCGGATCACCACTGTCGACCTGAACGGGGGCGAACAACGATTGCGCGCCACGTTCGTTCAGCCATTGGGCAATACGCGTCGCAAAGCCACAGAAATGCGGGTATTGGCGGTCGCCCAGCGCCAGCACCGAATATTTGAGCGTTTCCAGCCCCAGCGGCTGGCCGAGGATTTTGCGTTCAAAGCCGCGTGCGCTGTCTGGTGCTTCGCCGTCACCAAAGGTGCTGACGACAAACAGGGCATTGCTCGCCTGTTGCAGGTCTTGCTGGCTGACCGACCCCAGCGGTTCGACCCGCACCGGCAAACCGGCAGCTTGTAATTGCCCGGCAGTCTGCCACGCCAGTTGCTCTGCAAAACCACTTTGGCTGGCGAAACCGATCAGCCATGAAGGCGCATCGGTATTAGTCGCCTCAACGCCCTGACGTGCCTGTTTGATCTGACGCTTCTTGCGTCGGCGGTCCAGGTACAGCAGCCAACCGGTAATAAAGAACAACGGCATGGTCAGGCTGGCGATAGTAACCAGAATACGTCCGGGCAAACCCCAGAAGCTGCCGGTGTGCAGTGCATAAATACTGGTGAGCAATTGCGCTTTGTAGGTCTTGTCGTCATAGCGCTCGACCTTCTTGATCACTCCTGTGGCCGGGTCGAGCACGATCTGGTTGAAAGCGCGCTCGTGTGGCGAAGAGTTCAAGAGATAAAAGACAGTCGCAGGCTGACCGGCCACGGGCGGCATGCGCACGTTGTACATGGTCAAGTCAGGGCCGGCGGCTTTCTGGATGCTGGCCCATATCGCGTCATAGTCGGCGACCGGCGCCGGGCCAGAAGGCCCACCCTGACCACGCGGGCCACGACCGCCACCTTGGCGTTGTTCACCGCTGGGAGCGTCTGACAGCAGTTTTTGCAGACCCTTGTTATACCACTCGTAAGACCATGACAGGCCAGTCAAGGCGGCCAACAAGTAAAAGACCATGCACCACGTGCCCGCCACCGCGTGCAAGTCCCAGTTGAAGCTGCGACCTTTCTTGGCCCAGTCCAGCGTTAACCAGGTGCGCCAGTTCAAGGCCTTGCGCGGCCAGCGCAGGTACAGTCCCGACAGGCAGAAGAACACCAACATCAAGGTGCAGGCGCCGGTGATCTGGCGTCCGGTCTGACCAATGGCCAAAAAGCGGTGCAGCTGCAACATCAGGTCGAAAAAGCCTTGCCCGGTGGCGTCGCCTTGATAGTTACCGGTGTACGGATCGACGTAACGCAGCTCGCCACGGCGTTGCCCCGGTGGCGGGGTGAGAAAGATCCGCGCAACGCTGTCACTGTCGACACCGACCCACAGCATGGATACGGGTTTGCCTTCTATGGCTTCGACTTTGCGCACCAGTTCGGCGGGAGGCAATACGCCGCTGTCGCGTTTTTCGACCTTGAGTACCGAAGGATTGAGCAGGTTCAGCAACTCGTCCTGAAAAGACACGGTGGCGCCAGTAATGCCCATCAGGGCCAGGATCAACCCTGCGGTTATCCCGAAAAACCAGTGCAACTGAAACAGGGTTTTCTTAAACACTACGACCGCCTTGCTCGCTCAATGGGTGGGGCTTTCACACAAAAGCCCCGGCCATTGAATGGACGGGGCTTGGTCAGCGCTAAACCGGTTTAGAAGTGGACGCTGGTGGTCAACAAGGCTGTACGGCCCGCCGCCTGATTGGCGAAGTGGGTCGAGAAGGCTTTGTCGTAGTAGGTTTTGTCGGTCAGGTTTTGCACGTTCAGTTGCAGGTCAATATTTTTGGTCAGCTTGTAGCTGGCCATGGCGTCGTAGCGGGTATAAGCCGGTACATACGTCGAGTTGGCAACGTTACCAAATACTTCATCCACATAGAACGCGCCGCCGCCCACCGTCAGCTTTGGCGTGATGGCATAAGTTGTCCACAGGCTGGCGCTGTTTTTCGGGGTGTTAGGCAGTTGGTTGCCGTCGGTGGCCTTGTTCAACGGGCCGCCATCTTTCTGTTTGCCATCCAAATAGGTGTAGCCCGCGAACACTTGCCACTTGTCGGTGATTTTACCCGAGGCCGACAGTTCAACACCGTCTACGCGGGTTTTACCGGCGTTTTCGTAGGTGTCAGCGTCAGTTTGTACGCGGGTGTTTTCTTTCTCGGTGCGGAAGATCGCAGCGGTCAGAGACAGGCGATCGTTGAACACATCCCACTTGGTACCGATTTCGTAGTTGGTAGTTTCTTCCGGCTCCATGTCGCTGGCCAGCAGCTTGCCGGTGCGATCCGGTGTGCCTTCCAGGGCGTTGCCTTCCATACCTTCACCCAGCATCGCGCCTGGCGGTGTTGCCGAGGTGGCGTAGGACACGTAGATGCTGCCGTTAGGACGAACCTTCCACACTAGACCCAGCTGGCCGGAGAAGAAGTCGCTGGTGTCAGAACCTTTGTAGGTGGTGGCGCCATCAGCGGTGTACGACTTGTACTTGGTTTCAAAGTGGTCGTAACGCAGGCCCATGTTCAGCAGCCACTCAGGCGTCAGTTCCAGGGTGTCCATCGCGTAAATCGCGCGGGTGGTGCTGGAGGTGTCGGTGCCGGCGTAGTTGCGTGCAATCGAGCCGTTCCAAGGATCATTCGGGTTCGGGTTGCCCAGCGAGGTGCAGTTAAAGCCGCTGGAAGCGCCGACCATGCTTGGCGTGCAGTTAGTGCTGGAGTTGCCCGGGCTGCCCGGTGTGGTATCGGTGTTGACGTCATAGGTCGACTTGCTGCTGGTTTCGCGGCTCAGCTCGATACCGGTCGAGTAGCTGTTTTTGAACCCGGCGATGTACACATCACCAAACAGATCGGTCTGGTTGGTGGTGGTGGCTGTGTTGCTCACGCGGGTATTGGCACGACGCCATACGCTGCCGTTGTTGACGTTGCCTTTACTGTCGTCGGGCTGAGTCAGGATGTAATCCTGCATGCTGTTGCCGTGACGCAAGGTGTTCTTGATGTGCAGGTCTTCGCTGAAGTCGTGCTCAAACGCCAACGTGGTGATGTCGGTGCGCGTTTTGCGGAAATCGCGGTCTTTCAGGCCGTAAAAGTTACTGCTGTCGCCACCGTTGTTCGGGCGGTCAGGGCTGGCGGCGGTGTGGGTTTTACCCACCGAGTAACCGTAAGGAATGCCCGAGTCCGGCAGGTCGTTGCTTTCCATGTGGTAGTAATCAATGTTGACGCGGGTATCCGTGCCCAAGCCAAACGCCAGCGACGGGGCGATACCCCAGCGGTCGTAGTTGACCGAGTCGCGACCGGCCACATTGCTCTCATGGCTCATCAGGTTCAAACGACCCGCAACGGTGTCGCTGAACTGGTAGTTACCGTCCAGTGTGTAGCGTTGAGTCTGGTCCGAACCCCAGGTGTAACCACCGTCGAAGGAGTTACCCAAGTGGGCTTTCTTGCTGACCATGTTGATGGTGCCGCCCGCAGCGCCACGACCGCCGAAGGCCGAGTTCGGGCCTTTGGCAACTTCAATGGATTCTACGGCGAAGATTTCGCGGCTTTGCGCGCCGGTGTCACGTACGCCATCCAGGTAGGTGTCGCCCTGAGCGTCAAAACCACGGATAAATGGACGGTCGCCCTGTGGGTTGCCGCCTTCGCCTGCGCCGAAGGTAACGCCGGGTACGGTACGCAGCGCATCTTGCAGCGAGGTGGCGGCGGTGTCTTTGATCAGTTGCTGCGGGATGATAGTGATCGAACGCGGGGTGTCGATCAGGGGAGCGGTGTACTTCGGCGAGTCGGCTTTTTCAATCTGATAAGACTGTTCAGTCTGCTCGCCCGATACCGTGGTCGCGCCAAGAGAAAGCGTGCTGCCCTGCGCCTTGCTGTCAGTGCTCTCTGCTGCTTGAACCATGTGTGCAGCGGAGGTCGCAGTAATCGCTACACCGATGGCTGAAGCCAGTAAACGCGGTGAGCTGACAGGTATTTTTATAAGTTGGCGCGACATGTGAAGATCCCTTCCCCCAGAATTTGAGCCGCGAAATATAGTGCAAACAATTCCTCCTATCAATTGAGAGCAATTACTATTAGCGCTAAATTTACAATCTTTACACTTTCCCTTTACGGTTTTTTCACGCGTGTTCGTCTATGCGGGCCTTAACAGGGTTTTACACAATCAATAAGAATCAATACCATTGCCATCCCTTTGCTATCAGGTATCGCGCCATGCTGCTGCATATTCCCGGCTTGTTCTCCCGTGAAGAAGTGCTGCGCATTCGCGAGGCGCTGGAGCAGACGGAATGGGCTGACGGTAAAATCACCGCCGGTTTCCAGTCGGCCAAGGCCAAGCACAATCTGCAATTGCCAGAAGGTCATCCGTTGTCCAAGGAAATTGGCGCGGCGATGATTGACCGACTGTGGCAAAACCCGCAGTTCATGTCGGCAGCCTTGCCGCACAAAGTGTTCCCGCCCTTGGTTAATTGCTACACGGGCGGTGGCAGTTTCGACTTTCATATCGACAACGCCGTGCGCCAACCCAAAGGCAGTCCGGAACGTGTGCGCACTGACTTGTCGGCCACCCTGTTTTTCAGCGATCCCGAAGACTACGACGGCGGTGAACTGGTGATTCAGGACACTTACGGTGTGCAGCAGGTCAAATTACCCGCAGGGGATATGGTGCTTTACCCCGGCACCAGTTTGCACAAGGTCAATGCCGTAACCCGTGGTGCCCGCTTCGCATCGTTTTTCTGGACCCAAAGCCTTGTACGTGAAGACAGTCAGCGCACGTTGTTGTACGAAATGGACGGAGCGATTCAGCAACTGACCCGCGACGTGCCGGATCACCCCTCGCTGATCCAGCTCACCGGCACCTACCATAACCTGTTGCGTCGCTGGGTCGAGGTCTGAGCCATGAGCTTTCAACTGCGTCGCCAAGAACAGCTGGATGGTCAGCAACTGACCGCCATGCTGGCTGAAAACCCGGCGCGGGCTGCGCAAGCCATTTTGCTGGCAGCCAAGCAAGGCATCGTTGACGGTCAAGCGTTGCTGGGCCAGATCTTGCTCGATGGCCAAGGCATCGCCCGCGATCCAGTCCTGGCCAGGCGCTGGTTCCAGATTGCAGCCAATGGCGGTCATTTAATGGCCCGCAATATGTTGGGCCGTTGCTGGGAGCATGGCTGGGGCGGCGCTGTGGATTGCGCCAAAGCCAGCCACGAGTACCGACTGGCGGCTGAAGCCGGGCTGGACTGGGGGCTATACAACTTTGCCAACTTGTTGGCCACTGGGCGTGGTGTGGCGCAGGACGTTACAGGCGCACTCAAGTTATACCGGGTGGCAGCGGAGGCGGGACATGCCAAGTCAATGAATCTTGTGGGGCGCTACCTCGAAGAGGGCGTGTATTGCCCGATGGACAAGGCGGCTGCCTGCGAGTGGTACAAGCGCTCGGCCAACGGTGGAGATTTTCGTGGGCAGTTTAGCTATGCCTCAGTGCTGTTGGAGAATGGCCAACTGCAAAGTGCGCTGGTGTGGTATCGCCAAGCCCTTGATAACGGCAATCTGAATTTTCTGCGCGTGGCTTATCCGGCTTTGCGCGCCAGTCGATCTGTCGCAATCCAGGCCGTGTGTGTTGACTATAAAAAACGCCTGGATGAGTTGGAACTTCTGGCGAACAATTGATTAATTAAAATCGTTGTAGTAACACTTGCTTACCCTTCTATTAAAGGCGCTTGTACAGGCCTAATTTCCTGTCTGTGAACGTGCGCATCCTACGTGCACAGTATGATTGTTTACATTGAGTAAATTGATATTGGCACTAACCTCTTGAAAGGGAAGTTAATAAGTATCAAGGAGCGTGATGTGAATAATTTAAAACGTGAAGGTGATTCTGAGAGTATAGAAAACTTAAGTGTGCATGGTGCGGCAAGTTACTTGCCTGAGCAATATTTGAAACTCATGTCGGGCGCCACACCGTCAGGGGTCGATAAAAAAGAACTGGGCTTCTTGATTCGTCGAGGCGATATCGCAAATACGCGCCAGTATGTACGTCATGTACAAACATTGCCAACCAGTTTAAAGGCAGTGCGGAAGCTATTGAATTATGAGTCTTTCGGCGTTCCCGAGCTGGAGCCTGAAAGTATCACGAAGATGCATGTCAGCATCGTTGCGCATGCTAATACGTGGTCCGCACTGGAGACGGGTACAAAAGAATTGGCGAGGCAGTTGGAGAAGTTCTCGTCAGAATTTCTACTGTTCGGCAATGCCTTGCTTGATCTTATTAAAGAGGTCGAGTTAGGTCGGCGTTTAACCGGTACGCTTGAAGATCTGACGGGGCCGGAGTTACAGAGGCTGAGTCAGATGTTGCTTAGTGCTACTGAAAAAAGCGTGGTTTCCAGTTTAAAAACTTACCTGAATATGTTGGAATTACGAACCCAGAATTTTATCAAGCAGGTCAGTGAAGTTGAAAAGCTGGCGAGCATGTTTGAAATCACTTTAACCGATGACTTAATACCGACTCTGCAGATAAAACTCTCGGCCTACAAGTATTCTGGCAAACCCGGTGAACGTGAAGAGTGGATGGATCAGATAGAAGAACTCGATGATCAAATAGAAATTCTGAGTGCCACCTATAAGAAATTGGTGGGGCTAGCTTTTTCGGGAGTGGCTGCAGGCCCTTTAGGTCTCATCATCACGGGTGGGGTATTCGGCGATAAAGCCGAAAAGTGTCGAAAACAGAAGAACCAGCTTATCGAACAAAGAAAAGCTGTAAGAGAAAAAGTGAAAGAGTCGGATCGGATCTCAGACTTGCTGGACGGGTTGCAGCAGCAATTTGTTGACCTGCAAGGGCGAATGTTCTCCGCTGAAGTGGGGGCTAAACAATTGTCACAAGTGTGGGCTTATATTGCCCGTTATCTGGAAGAGGCGAGGGATGAGCTCGATCAGGTGGATAACATGGCCGAATTGCACTTGTTTGCCCTTAATTTGTCTTTGGTGATTAATCCTTGGCGCAGTATAAAAGATTATTCAGCTCAGATTTCCAATGCCTTTAATGAACTGATCAAGCCGTAATTGCATAAGGAGACCTCACGTGAACGGAATCACTTCTTTGAATCTATACCCGTCGTTGAACATGACCGCTATTCAATCTGCCATGTCCCTGTTTAATCAGGTGGTGAGCAGTAATTACTATGTGTTTCTTCCAGGTTTGCAAGAGCGTGTCGTGGCGGGGAGTGCAATGATGAACCATCATGGCCGTGCCTTGGTAGTCGAGGTTATGAAGCTGGAAGTCAAAATTTCGAATTCGGGCATTGGCGACATTGCAGCACAATACCGCGAGCTGAGTGAATCAAACGCTGTGACCGAGGCAGTGAAGAGTAAAGGCATGGAGAGTCTATATTTCCTCAGCAAGAAGCGGTTGCTAAGTGTGATAACAAAAGCCGAAGAGACTCGATTGGCGGTGCATGCGTTAAAACAGGAATTTAACGCGTTAAGCCTTGATCATTATGCAAGCGAGTTACTTGACTATGATGAAAGCCGTTTAAAGATACTGCACGCACGCGAGGCGTCATTACAAACGCAGCGTGAAAAAATAGTGGCAGACCTGCAGGCACTTAAAGCGGCAGATGCCGACTTGGGGACTGATTTTTGGCTAGAACAAACCAAATCATTACTGCCCACGCCTGAAGAAGTGGAGCTGTTGGTTTCGATTGCAATCGTACCCAAAGTCGATGCCCAGATTATCCAACTGGCATTGCAGCGATTAGGCCAATATGTTGACCTTATAGCTGAAGTGGCAAAGCGTTCGTCTCTCGCGCAGGCGATTATGAAAGCTTCAGGAAAATTAACCGCCAATACCCGTGAACGCTTAGATAACCAGGAAAAAATCCAGGTGTTGCAGGCACGAAAAGAAAGGGTTGAAGCTTATGATTGTCTGCTGGAAGCCAAGGCCCAGTGGGTGGGGCAAGTCGGCAACGTCTTAGAATGTGTAGAAATTTTTTTGAGAGAGTGCCGGTTATTTCAAACGGCAGAAGCGGTGGAGATGCGCCGGTTATACGATCACTTTTTGACCTTTGAACAGATGCTCCGTCAGGTACGTGTGTAAAAGGGGCAGAACAAAGCCGGGTGAAGGGTTATGAACATGGCGCCCATGAAATGTTCCTCATGGGCGCCATGACGATTCGCTACTTATAGATAGAACGATTTCAACGGTGGGAAGCCATTGAATTCAACTGCACTGTAGCTGGTGGTGTAAGCACCGGTCGACAGCCAGTACAAGCGGTCGCCAATGGCCAGGTTCAGCGGCAGACCGTATTTGTAATTTTCATACATGATGTCGGCGCTGTCGCAGGTAGGGCCGGCGATGACGACTTCTTCCATCTCGCCTTTCTTTTCAGTCCAGATCGGGAATTTGATGGCTTCGTCCATCGTTTCGATAAGGCCCGAAAATTTGCCCACGTCCGTGTACACCCAACGCTCGACGGCGGTGCGTGATTTACGCGCGACTAATACCACTTCACTGACCAGAATGCCGGCGTTGGCAATTAGCGAGCGGCCTGGCTCCAGAATGATTTCTGGCAGGTCATCACCGAAGTCATCTTTCAGGAAACGGATGATTTCTTCAGCGTAGGTTTCCAGACTGTTGGTGCGGGTAATGTAGTTGGCCGGGAAGCCACCGCCCATGTTGATCAGTTTGAGGACAATGCCGTCTTCTTCTTTCAGACGCTCGAAGATCACTTTGACCTTGGCAATCGCCGCGTCCCACACACCGATGTCGCGTTGCTGCGAACCCACGTGGAAGGAAATGCCGTAAGGCACCAGGCCCAGTTCGCGAGCCAGAATCAGCAGGTCCATGGCCATGTCAGTCTGGCAGCCGAACTTGCGTGACAGTGGCCAATCAGCCGTGGTCGAGCCTTCGGTAAGGATGCGCACGTAAATTTTTGAGCCGGGTGCGGCCTTGGCAATGTTGCGCAAGTCGGCTTCGGAGTCGGTGGAGAACAGACGCACGCCTTTCTCGTAGAAATAACGGATGTCTTTGGATTTCTTGATGGTGTTGCCGTAGCTGATGCGATCGGGGCTGACGCCACGGTCCATGACTTTATCCAGCTCGTAGATCGACGCGATGTCGAAGCTCGAACCTTTGTCGCGCAGCAGATCAATGATTTCGACGGCCGGGTTGGCCTTCACCGCGTAATACACCTTGGCGAATTCGAAACCTGCGCGCAGGTCGTCATAAGCCTTGCTGATCATGGCGGTGTCGATCACCACGAACGGGGTTTCCTGGGTGTCAGCGAACGCCTTCATTTTGTTGAAGGTGTCGCGCGCGTAATAGTCTTCGACCTGGATCGACATGCTGGGGAACTCCTGTGGCAAACGTCATCAATAAATGGGTGCAGCTGAACATCCTCCGTATCCCCACTTTGGTTCGCCTACTTCCCAAGGCATGTCCGCCGAAAGCAAATAAGGTAAATGAACCTTGCTGTCTCGTCGTCAGTACTTGAGCCG
This sequence comes from Pseudomonas helleri, assembly GCF_009600315.1. GTDB lineage: Bacteria > Pseudomonadota > Gammaproteobacteria > Pseudomonadales > Pseudomonadaceae > Aquipseudomonas > Aquipseudomonas helleri_A. The sequence continues at coordinate 38,201 of NZ_WIWC01000002.1, forward strand.
GATGGATCGTTTCCAGCATGGATGTTCGGCGCGAACTTTAGGGCGTGGGAGCCTTGAGATCAACAAAAAATGTCGCGTTTTTGCACGGGTTTGTCGGGGGGATAAATGTCGGCCCTTTGTGTAACCGACTGTGATGTCAGTGCAGAGTTCACGCAGGAGAAAATCAAAAGCCCCTCACCCCAACCCTCTCCCACGGGGAGAGGGAGCTAATGTGGGGCGTTGCGCAATTCAGCTTTTGACATTAGTCCCCTCTCCCCCGGGGAGAGGGAACTGATTTAGGGAGTTGCGCAATTCGGCTTTTGACTTTAGTCCCCTCTCCCTCCGGGAGAGGGTTAGGGTGAGGGGGGCAATGGATCAGGCCATCGCTGTTTCAGCGGGCGACACAATGCTGCTCTTGGCCCCACGCGAGCGACCAGAACTCAGGTATGCCGCAATCGACTCTTGTGTCACTTCACCCTGGAACACGCGCTCGGGGTCCATCACCGGCAACCACGAACGGTTGAACTCGTACATGCGCGACAGCAGGATGCGCAAGTGTTCTTCCGACGCAGCAGTGGCGGTGAACTCCCGCAGGAACTGGCCACAGGTGCCGGTCTGACGGTGCAAGTCGCGTCGACGTACATAGCCCAGCGCCTTGTTGTCGCCATCAGTGACCACAACATAACGGCGGTCCAGTTCGTCCATCAATTCCAGCGCTTCGCCCACCGGTGTTTCCGGGCTTACCGACGGTGCGTTGTCGGCCGCATCTTCTGCCTTGACCAACAACAGGCGCTTGAGCGTGCTGTCCTGACCTACAAAGTTGCTGACAAATTCATCCGCTGGATGCGCCAGCAAGGTGTCTGGGTGATCCATCTGCAGCAGTTTGCCGCCACGGAAAATGGCGATTTTGTCGCCCAGCTTGATGGCTTCGTCGATGTCATGGCTGACCATGATCACGGTCTTGTTCAGGGCCCGCTGCATCTCGAAAAATTCGTTCTGGATCATCTCGCGGTTGATCGGATCGACCGCACCAAACGGCTCATCCATCAACAGCAGCGGGGCGTCAGCCGCCAATGCGCGAATCACGCCGATACGCTGCTGCTGGCCACCGGACAACTCACGCGGGTAGCGATGCAAATACTGCTTGGGTTCCAGCTTGATCATGCTCATCAGTTCGCGAGCGCGCTCATGGCACTTTTGCTTGTCCCAGCCCAGCAGGCGCGGAACGACGGTGATGTTTTCTTCGATGGTCATGTTCGGGAACAGACCGATCTGCTGGATCACATAGCCGATATTGCGACGCAGCGTCACCGGGTCGAGGTCGGTGGTGTCTTCGCCGTTGATCAGAATCTTGCCGGAGGTCGGCTTGATCAGGCGGTTGATCATTTTCAGCGTGGTGCTTTTACCGCAACCCGAGGGCCCCAGGAATACACAGATTTCGCCTTCGTTGACGGTCAGGCTTACCGAGTCCACGGCCTTTACATCTTTGCCGTTGCTTTGGAATGTTTTGCTGAGGTTTTGAAGTTCGATCATTTGAGCAGTCCTTTTGGAGTCAGCGAGCGTTGCAGCCATTGCAGAAACAGGTCAGCGATGATGGCCAGAACACTGACCAACACGGCGCCGACGATCAGCATCGACATGTCGCTACGGCTGATTGCAGCAAGAATAAGTACACCCAGACCACCGGCACCGATGGTGGCGGCAATGGTCATGACACCGATGTTCATGACCACGGCGGTACGCACGCCGGCCAGAATCACCGGCACCGCGATGGGCAGTTCGACCATGCGCAGGCGCTGGCTGAAAGTCATGCCGATGCCGCGTGCGGCTTCGCGAATACCCGGTTCCACGCCGGTTAGGGCCAGGAAGGTGTTGCGCATGATCGGCAGCAGTGAATACAGGAACACCGCGGTAATGGCTGGCATCGGGCCAAGGCCTTGGCCGAACTTGGAGTAGAGCGGCAGCAGCAGGCCAAACAGGGCAATCGACGGGATGGTCAGCAGCACCGTGGCACTGGCTTGTAGCGGGCCGGCGAGTGACGGGAAGCGTGTCATCAAGACACCCAGTGGAACACCGATCAGGATCGCCAAAACGACGGCGATGCCCACCAATGTGATGTGTTGCAGTGTGAGATGCAGAACCAGTGACCAGTCCATGTGGGAAAAGGCGTTTAAAAATTCCATGTCTTCTCCTCGGTTCAGTTCAGTGGGTGCTGGCGCAGAAAATCTGCGGCGACTTTGGACGGGCTTTCGTGATCGACGTCGACTCGGGCGTTCAGTTGACGCATGGTTTCATCGTCGAACAGATCGGCCAGTGGCTTGAGCAAACCTTCGAGCTCCGGGTGCTTGTCCAGATAGGCTTTACTCACCACCGGCGCTGCGGTGTAGTCCGGGAAGTAGTGCATGTCGTCTTCAAGCAATTTGAGGTTGAAGGCGCTCAAGCGGCCGTCCGTGGTGTAAACCAGGCCGGCAAACACCTGACCGTTTTTCAGCGCGGTGTAGACCAGCCCGGCGTCCATCTGGCGGATATTGCGGCGCGTCAGGTCCATGTCATAAAGCTTGACCATGCCCTGCAAACCGTCAGAGCGGTTAGCAAACTCGGTGTCCAGTGCCACCAGCGCATCTTTGTTTTGCGGATCGCGCAGGGCCTTGTTCAGGTCGCTGACGCTGTTGATCTGCGGAAATTCCTCGGCCACTTTCTGTGGCAAGGCCAGCGCGTAGGTATTGCTGAACTTGGACGGATGCAGCCAGATCAGGCCTTTTTTGGCATCCAGCTCTTTAACCCGGTCGTAGGATTGCTGGCTGTCGAGTTTGTCGGTTACGTGGTTGTAAGCCACCAGTGACACACCGGTGTATTCCCACACCATGTCCAGTTGCCCGGTTTCATGGGCCGAACGGGCCAGGCTACTGCCCAAACCGCCGGTGACTTGTGCGTTGTAGCCCTTGCTGTTGAGGTATTGCGAGGTGATTTCAGCGAGCAGCGTTTGCTCGGTAAATACCCGCGCCCCAATGCGAATCAAGGGTTTTTCTGCAGCCTGGACAATGCCTGCGCACAGCAGAACGCAGCCCAGTAAAAAGCTAATTTTTTTCATGCTTATTCCTTTGCTCAGCCAGACCTTAAGCAGGTCGCAGACCGCGTTCCAACCAGCGACGGCTGATGAGAATCACCAGGCCATCGAGCAGCAATGCCAACAGCGCGGTACACGCGGCGCCAAGGATCAATTGCGGCTGATTGTTGAGGGCGATGCCGGGGAAAATCAGGCTGCCCAGGCTGTTGGCGCCGATCAGGAACGCCAGCGGTGCAGTACCGACGTTGATCGCCAGTGCCACGCGCACACCGCCCATGATGATGGGCACGGCGTTGGGCATTTCGACCCGCCAGAGTACTTGGCGCGGGGTCATGCCGATGCCGACGGCGGCTTCTTTGAGCGAACCCTGTACGTTTTTCAGGCCTTCATAAGTGTTGCGCACAATGGGCAGCAACGAAGCGAGAAACAGGGCGAAGATGGCCGGACCGCTGCCGATACCCAGAAAACCCAGTGCAATGGCCAATACGGCCAGCGGCGGGACGGTGTTACCGATGTTGAACACCTGCATGAAACGCTCGGCGCGGGCGGCCATGCTTGGTCTGCTGAGAAAAATCCCGGCGGGTATCCCTACAAGGAGGGCGGCAAACATTGAAGCGAGTACGAGGTACAGATGGGCTTGCAGATAGAACAACAAATCATCTTGATAGCGTTCGATAGTGCTGATGCCGATCCAGTGGACCAACAGGGCCAGAAGCGCGATAACGATCACACTTCCTATAAGCCCTTTTCCATAGCGATTAGCCACAGGCGGACTCCTTTTTTTTAGTCGGCGGACACATTGTCGCGTGGCAACGCCATTCCTGGCTGCCGACAATGGGTTCGCGAAAAGCAACAGGTCGTGGCGAAAAAAACGCCGTCATCACCTGTCATTAGCGCAGCCTCGTCAGGCTAACTTGCTGATATATCAGCCCCTGACGGTTTGTCGTATCAGGGGAGTGGACGCCTCCACTGCCTAAAAGGTTCACATTTTTTACGGCACATTGCCACCCTTAACCGACGAGTCACGGCACCAACGGTGGCTGCACACAGGGTATTTGAGCTATAATCCGCGCCCTTTTTTGAATCAATCGTCAGGCGATTTCCCATGACCCATCAGGCCGCCGAAGTCGCGAAACGCCGCACTTTCGCCATCATTTCCCACCCCGATGCGGGTAAAACCACCATCACCGAAAAGCTCTTGCTGATGGGTAAGGCGATTGCTGTCGCCGGTACGGTGAAATCGCGAAAGTCCGACCGCCATGCCACCTCCGACTGGATGGAAATGGAGAAACAACGGGGTATTTCGATTACCACGTCGGTCATGCAGTTCCCGTATCGCGACCACATGATCAACCTGCTCGACACCCCGGGCCACGAAGATTTTTCTGAAGACACCTACCGCACGTTGACCGCAGTCGACTCGGCGCTGATGGTGCTCGACGGCGGTAAAGGGGTTGAGCCACGTACCATCGCCCTGATGGACGTTTGCCGCCTGCGCGACACGCCTATCGTCAGCTTTATCAACAAACTCGACCGCGACATTCGCGACCCGATCGAGTTGCTTGACGAAATCGAAGCCGTCCTCAAAATCAAGGCCGCGCCGATTACCTGGCCGATTGGTTGCTACCGTGACTTCAAGGGTGTGTACCACCTGGCTGATGACTACATCATCGTTTACACCGCTGGTCATGGTCATGAGCGCACCGAAACCAAGATCATCGAGAAGCTCGACTCTGACGAAGCCCGCGCCCACCTGGGTGACGAATACCAGCGTTTCGTCGATCAGCTGGAACTGGTTCAAGGCGCTTGCCATGAGTTCAACCAGCAGGAATTCCTCGACGGCCAACTGACCCCGGTGTTCTTCGGTACTGCATTGGGCAACTTCGGTGTCGATCACGTGCTCGATGCCGTGGTCAACTGGGCTCCAGAGCCGCTGCCGCGCGTGGCTAACGAGCGCGTGGTTGAACCGACCGAAGAGAAATTCAGCGGTTTCGTGTTCAAAATTCAGGCGAACATGGACCCTAAGCACCGCGACCGCATCGCCTTTATGCGTATTTGCTCGGGCAAGTACGAAAAGGGCATGAAAATGCGTCACGTGCGTACCGGCAAAGACATCCGCATTGGCGATGCACTGACGTTCTTCTCTTCGGAGCGTGAACAACTCGAAGAAGCCTACGCGGGTGACATCATCGGCCTGCACAACCACGGCACCATCCAGATCGGTGACACCTTCACCGAAGGCGAAGTGTTGGGCTTCACCGGCATCCCGCACTTTGCCCCGGAACTGTTCCGTCGCGTGCGTCTGCGCGACCCGCTCAAGTCCAAGCAACTGCGTCAGGGCTTGCAGCAACTGGCCGAAGAGGGTGCCACCCAGGTGTTCTTCCCGGAACGCAGCAACGACATCATCTTGGGTGCGGTCGGTGTTCTGCAATTCGACGTGGTGGCCAGCCGCCTGAAAGGCGAATACAAAGTGGAATGCTCCTACGAGCCGATCACTGTGTACTCGGCGCGCTGGATCGACTGCGACGATAAGAAGAAGCTGGAAGAGTTCAAAATCAAGGCAGTGGAAAACCTCGCGATTGACGGCGGTGGTCACCTGACCTATCTGGCGCCAACCCGCGTTAACCTCGCGTTGATGGAAGAGCGCTGGCCCGATGTGAAGTTCCGCGCCACGCGTGAGCATCACTAAACCTGGAAGTGCTAGAAAAAACCCCGTTGCGAAAGCCACGGGGTTTTTTTCATCCCGCGAATGGCGATTAACATGGGCGAGATGAGGGCTTTACCCCCGTGGTTAGTTCAAATAGTTCTAGGAAGCTTTAAGGCAATAGCCAGTAGAGAGTCTAGGTTTAACCGTATCTGTTCTTAAACCGATGGAGCTCGCTATGAACCTGTTTCAACGCAGTGTGCTAATGCTCAAAGTGCTGGTGCTTTTGATGATCAGTGCGACGACGGCATGGGCAAGCAACCCGCTGACACTTCCGGGCGTCGGCGCGTCGGCCAGCGGCGTAGCCGGGCCTGCAGCACATGTCATTTACAAGTCAGATTCAGAACCGGGTGATCAAGGCCAGGGCGGCAGCTCGGGGGATGATGATCAGGTCGATGGCGACAGCGGGACGAATGGCGAAGACTCGACCGAGGGCGATGGCAAGACGGATCCTGAAGACGATGACAGCGTCGATGACGGTAAGTCCAGCAAAGGGCAGTATTGATCGCTAGCGACAAAAGCTGATCACTTTCCTGTAGGAGCTGTCGAGCTCCGCGAGGCTGCGATCGGCGGCAAGGCCGTCGCAAAACAGTACTTGCGGTGTATTAGCACATAGCAGAGTTCGGGTTTTCGGTCTCTGATGCACCGCGCTCATCGCACTGGCGACGATTGCATTGTCGAACGCAGCCTCGCGGAGCTCGACAGCTGCTACGGGTTTCGCATCACAGTGAAGGCGCTGCGGCTTAGCTACTAAGCCGCAGCACTTCTCTTACAGAAACTGCTCAGCGTAATGGCATGCCACCTGACGGTTGTCGAGCAGGCGCAGGGCCGGTTCGTCTGTGCTGCACAACTCGGTCGCGTACGGGCAGCGCTTGTGGAAGGCGCACCCCGACGGCGGGTTCAACGGGTTGGGCAATTCGCCGACAATTTTGATTTTCGGTTTGAGCGGGTCCGGGTGGATGGTCGGGGTCGCTGACAGCAACGCTTGGGTGTAAGGGTGCAATGGGCGGGTGTAGATCTCTTCCTTGGGGCCCATCTCAACCGGACGCCCCAGGTACATCACCAGCACGGTGTCGGCCACGTGGCGCACCACCGCAAGGTTGTGTGAGATAAACACGTAGGCGGTGTTGAACTCCTGCTGCAAGTCCATGAACAGGTTGAGCACTTGAGCCTGAATCGACACGTCGAGCGCCGAGGTCGGTTCGTCGGCCACCAACACTTTGGGTTGCAACATCATCGCGCGCGCCAAGGCAATGCGCTGACGTTGACCGCCCGAGAACATGTGCGGGTAGCGCTGGTAATGCTCAGGGCGCAACCCCACTTGCTTCATCATGGCCTGAACTTTTTCGCGACGTTCGCTGGCGCTCAAGGTGGTGTTGATCAGCAGCGGTTCGGCCAGTTGATCGCCGACTTTTTGCCGCGGGTTAAGCGACGCATAAGGGCTTTGGAACACCATCTGCACGTCTTTGCGCAGTTGCTTGCGCTCAGCTTTGTTGGCCCCGGTCACTTCTTGTCCGGCGATTTTCAATGAGCCGGAGGACGGCTCTTCAATCAGGGTCAGGGCGCGGGCGAGGGTGGATTTGCCGCAGCCTGATTCACCCACTACAGCAAGGGTTTTGCCCGCTTCAAGTTCAAACGATACGCCGTTGAGGGCGCGCACCAAGGCATGGCCTTTGAACAGGCCACGGGATACTTCGTAGTGACGGGTTAGGTCGCGGGCAGTAAGAACAACAGTCATTACGCCACCTCCTGATTCAAGGGGAAGAAGCAGCGCACCTGGCTGTGAGCTTTGGGCTCCAGCGCTGGACGTTGCTGGCGGCAGGTGTCTTGCACATAGGGGCAGCGCGGCGACAGCAGGCAACCGTTGGGGCGGTCGTAGCGACCTGGAACGATGCCGGGCAAGGTGGCCAGACGCTCGGCGCCCATGCTGTGTTCCGGGATCGCAGCCAACAAAGCTTCGCTGTACGGGTGGCCCGGTACCTCGAACAAGCCCGGCACCTGGCCGACTTCCACGGCTTGGCCTGCGTACATCACGCACACCCGCTGAGCGGTTTCGGCCACCACGGCGAGGTCGTGGGTGATCAGCACCAACCCCATGTTTTGTTCGCGTTGCAGGTTGAGCAGCAAGTCCATGATCTGGGCTTGAATGGTCACGTCGAGCGCGGTGGTCGGTTCGTCAGCGATCAGCAGTTTGGGTTCGCCAGCGATGGCCATGGCAATCGCAACGCGCTGGCTCATGCCACCCGACAGTTGGTGCGGGTAGGCGTCCATGCGGCTGGCAGCGCCGGGGATTTCTACTTTTTCGAGCAGTTCAATCGCGCGTTTGCGCGCCTGTTTTTTCGACATTTTGAGGTGCAGGCGCAGGACTTCTTCAATCTGGAAACCCACGGTGTAGCTGGGGTTCAGCGCGGTCATCGGGTCCTGGAAAACCATCGCCATGTCTTTGCCGACAATTTGTCGACGTTGACGGGCGCTGAGGGTCAGCATGTTTTTGCCATCGAAGTTGAGCGCGTCGGCGGTGACGATGCCGGGATGCTCGATCAGGCCCATCAGCGCCATCATGGTCACGGATTTTCCGGAACCCGACTCGCCTACGATGGCCAACACTTCGCCTTTGTCGACGGACAGGCTAAGACCGTCAACCACGGGCACGGCTGTGGCGTCGCCAAAGCGAACGTTGAGATTCTTGATTTCTAACAGTGACATGGGAATCTCCTCAGGCGGCGTTCTTGAGTTTCGGGTCCAGCGCATCGCGCAGGCCGTCGCCCATCAAGTTGATTGCCAGCACGCTGAGCAAAATGGTCAAACCGGGCAGGCTGACGACCCACCACGCCCGTTCGATGTAGTCGCGGGCCGAGGCCAGCATGGTGCCCCATTCCGGGGTCGGTGGTTGTACGCCAAGGCCCAGAAAGCCCAGTGCGGCGGCGTCGAGAATGGCCGAGGAAAAGCTCAAGGTGGCCTGAACGATCAGCGGTGCCATGCAGTTGGGCAATACGGTGATGAACATCAGGCGCGGCAAGCTGGCGCCGGCCAAACGGGCGGCTGTCACGTAGTCGCGGTTCAGTTCGCCCATCACGGCGGCACGGGTCAGACGCACGTAGGACGGCAATGAAACCACGGCAATGGCGATCACGGTGTTGATCAGGCCAGGGCCGAGGATGGCGACAATCGCCACGGCCAGCAGCAAGGACGGCAGGGCCAGCATGATGTCCATCAAACGCATGATGCTGGGGCCAAGAATGCGCGGGAAGAACCCGGCAAACAGTCCCAGAATCACGCCCGGAATCAGCGAAATGACCACGGACGACAAACCGATCAGCAGCGACAGGCGCGACCCTTCGATGAGGCGCGAGAGAAGGTCACGGCCCAGTTCGTCGGTGCCCAGCAGGAACTGCCAGTTGCCGCCCTCAAGCCAGACTGGCGGGGTCAGCAGGAAGTCGCGGTATTGCTCGCTGGGGTTATGCGGGGCGACCCACGGGGCAAAAATCGCGCAGAACACGATGATGCTCATGAAGATGAGGCCGGCCACGGCGCCTTTGTTTTTCGCGAAGGCGTGCCAGAACTCTTTGTAAGGCGATGGATAAAGCAGGCTTTGATCCACTTCTGTAGCGTTGGTTGTGGTGGTCATGGTCAGGATCTCAGCGCTGGTGACGGATGCGTGGGTTGGCAAAGCCGTAGAGGATGTCCACCACGAAGTTGACCAGAATCACCAGGCAGGCGATTAGCAGGATGCCGTTTTGCACCACGGGATAGTCCCGGGCGCCAATGGCTTCAATCAGCCATTTGCCGATACCGGGCCACGAAAAGATGGTTTCGGTCAGTACGGCACCGGCCAGCAGGGTGCCGACTTGCAGGCCGACCACGGTGAGCACCGGGATCAGCGCGTTACGCAGGCCGTGTACGAATACCACACGGGCGGGCGACAGGCCTTTGGCGCGTGCGGTACGGATGTAGTCTTCGCGCAGCACTTCTAGCATGGATGAGCGGGTCATCCGTGCGATCACGGCCAACGGAATAGTGCCCAGCACAATGGCGGGCAGGATCAAGTGGTGCAGCGCATCCCAAAAGGCTTCGGGTTCCTCGCTGAGCAGGGTGTCGATGAGCATGAAGCCGGTTTTCGGCTCAATGTCATACAGCAGGTCGATGCGTCCGGACACTGGCGTCCAACCCAGGCCGACGGAGAAGAACATGATCAGAATCAGCCCCCACCAGAAGATCGGCATTGAATAACCCGCCAGGGAAATCCCCATCACCCCGTGGTCAAACAACGAGCCGCGCTTGAGCGCCGCGATAACCCCTGCTAGTAAACCGAGGATGCCGGCGAACAACAGCGCGGCCATCGACAGTTCAAGGGTGGCCGGGAACAGTGCGGTAAATTCGGTCCACACGCTTTCACGTGTTCTGAGGGATTCGCCAAGATCGCCGTGGGCGAGCTTACCGATGTAGTCAAAGTATTGCTCATACAAAGGTTTGTTCAGGCCCAGACGTTCCATGGCCTGTGCGTGCATTTCGGGGTCGACCCGACGCTCGCCCATCATGACTTCGACCGGATCGCCGGGAATCATGCGAATCAGAGCAAAGGTCAGCAGGGTGATGCCGAAGAACGTGGGAATCAACAATCCCACTCGGCGGGCAATAAAACTAAACATCGTGTGGTGTACCTCATCAGCCGGTCAGGCAAGTCCGCCAGTGTTCGGTTGCACGCTGGCGGGTGTTTTATTGTTCTACTTCACCTGGGTGGTGGCGAAGTTGTTATTGGTCAGTGGGCTAAGGGTATAGCCCTCGACGTTTTTGCGCATCGCTGTAAAAAGCATCGGGTGCACCACATTGATCCAGGGTTGGTCCTGATTGAAAATTACCTGCGCCTGCTCATAGAGTGCAGCTCGCTCTGCGGGTTCAGTGATGTTGCGCGCCTTGGTGATCAGGGCTTCGAAGTCCTTGTTGCACCAGCGGGCGTAGTTCTCACCATTTTTGGCGGCTTCGCAGCTCAGCAGTGGTGTGAGGAAATTATCCGGGTCGCCGTTATCGCCGCCCCAGCCGGTGGACACAAGGTCATGCTCGCCATTTTTGGCGCGCTTGAGCATTTCGCCCCACTCCATGACGCGTATATCCAGCTTGAGGCCGATTTGCGCCAGATCCGATTGCAGGAGTTGTGCACCCAGCATCGGATTAGGATTGGTCGGGCCGCCGCCATTGCGTGTGAACAGGGTAAAGACTTGCCCTTCAGGTACACCGGCTTCCTTGAGCAGAGCGCGGGCTTTGTCGAGGTCGCGGGGCGGGATCGGGATGTTTTTGTTAAAGCCGAGCATTGTTGGCGGATATGGATTTATGGCTAGCAGTGCATTACCGGAACCGTGCACGGTATTGAGGTAAGTCTGCTTGTCGAACGCCATGTCGATGGCTTTGCGCACCCGGACATCGTTCAGATAGGGATGGCTTGAATTGATGGCGATGTAGCTGGTCATCAGCGCGGCCAATTCATCGACCTTCAGATTAGCGTCGGTGCGGATGTTTTTGACGTCATCTGGCTTGGGGTATAGCGCGATCTGGCATTCGTTGGCCTTGAGCTTTTGCAGGCGCACGTTGCTGTCGGTGGAAATGGCAAAGATCAGCGCATCGCTGGGTGGCTTGCCGCGAAAGTATTCGGGGTTGGCCTTGAAGCGTACCTGAGCGTCTTTGTTATAACGCACGAAGATGAACGGGCCGGTGCCGATCGGCTTGCTGTTGAGTTCGGCTGTTTTGCCGCTCTTGAGCAACTGGTCTGCGTATTCGGCTGAGTAGATCGAGGTGAAGGGCATGGCCACGTCGGTCAAAAAGGGCGACTCGGCTTTGTTGAGCGTGATTTTGACGGTCAGGTCATCGACTTTTTCGACGCTTTTAAGCAGGTCTTTAAAGCCCATGCTTTCGAAAAAGGGGAAACCGACCAAGGAAAGTTTGTGCCATGGATGATTCGGGTCCAGCTGGCGCTGAAAACTCCAGACCACGTCGTCGGCATTTAAATTGCGGGTCGGTTTGAAATAATCCGTGGTGTGAAACTTAACGCCGGGGCGCAGGTAGAAGGTGTATACCAGCCCGTCCGGGCTGATGTCCCAGCGTTCGGCCAGCGCGGGCTCGATGTTCGTGGTGCCGGGAGCAAAGTCCACCAAACGGTTGAGGATGGTTTCCGCCGAAGCATCGGCCGTAACGGCGGTGGTGTATTGAGCGATGTCGAACCCTTCAGGGCTGGCTTCGGTACAGACCACCAGATTCTTGGCGCTAACACTGACAGCGGTGCTGAGCAGTGCCACGGCCAGGGCGGTGCATAGTGGACGTTTTTTCATTGCAACCCTCTCCAATTGGTTGAGCCAGCGTAACGACTACGGCTGACTCGTAGAATCAGCCGTAGTGCTAAGGGGGTGTAAGCGGTGTTTTACAAAATATTGAATGGGATGGTGGTGACCAAGCGGAACTCGTTGATGCTGCCGTCAGCTTGATTTTTGCTGGCGCGGTGTGTGGTGTAGGTGGCGCGAATGGCAGTGGCTTTCAGCGGACCACTTTGGATTGCATAGGACGTGCCAACGCTGTACTCGTAGTGTTTCTCACCGTCCATATTTCGCACGTCATAGGCGGTGCCTTTGTAATGAGTACCGTCAATGTCCCAACCGCGAGCGGTGTAGGCGTTGAACTTCAGGCCCGGAATACCGTACTGCGCCATGTTGATGCTGTAGGCCAGCTGCAGCGACTTCTCGTTCGGGCCGTTGAAGTCCGAGAGCAGGGAGTTGGCCAGGTAGATACCGTTGGTTTCATGCAGGTAGTCGAAGTACTCGTCGCCCACGATTTGCTGGAATGACAAGCTGACGGTGTGCGCCTGATGGGTCAGGGCGAACGCCAGGCTATAGGCATCGTTGTTGATGTCCCCCATGGCCTTGCTGCCGGTGTCGAGGGTTTTGTAGTAGTTGAAGTTGGTGTTCAAGCCCAGGATGGCGTTGTCACCCATGTCATGTACGGCGCCGAAGTAGTACTGGTTCCAGAAGTCTTCTACGTGGGTGGCGTACAGCGTGGTTTTCAGGTTTTTGAAGGGTTGGTAATTAAGGCCGGCGACGCTGGCGCGGTCTGTCTCGACCCCGGTGGCGCTGTATTCACTGCGGAATTTGCTGAGGCTGGCTTCGGTACGCGGCGACACGCGATCAAAGGAACCCGCGTCGAAGGACAGGTTATTGAACTCTTCGCTGTGCAACGCCACCCCTTGAAAGCTGGATGGCAGTGCCCGGTTGCCGATCACATCGATGGTCGGGCTGCTGAAGTTCTGTCGGCCTGCGGTCAGCGTGGTGTTGGAGATGCGAGCACTAATATTGGCCAGCCCCAGTTTGCTCCACTGGCCGACGGCGTCGCCGTTATGACGGGTCAGGGTGCGGTTGTTGTCGCCAGCAATGTCATTGATGTCGCGATCCAGTGCGATGGCGTTGTAAGCCGCGAACTGGGTGCTGAAACCGACGGTGCCCTGGGTGAATCCCGAGGAGTAATCAAGGATGGTGCCCTGTACCCAGTTGATCCGGCGCGGGGTGGTTTTTGTTACGCCGTGATCGTTGTAGGTAAAGCGCCCGTCGCGGCGCTTGAGTTCGTTGGCATACCAGTTGCGCGTGCTGCCGCTCAAGGTTTGTTCTTCTACAAAGCCTTTGGTTTCGCTTTGAGCGCTGGCACCGGTTTTCAGTTCGGTGGCTATGAACTCATCGGCGTGGGCCATTACGGCCAAGCCGCTGATGGACAAAGCTAACAACGCGCTGCTTGTGACTTTCATGGTTGAGGCTCCTTGCTGCTTTTTTTATTGCCGGCCTTTATTGGTTTGACCTGGCTGTTATGGAACTTTGAAGCGTTACAAACCGGTACCCGTCCTGCGATCCGCACACCTTCAACCCACCGTCCCAAATGGCTGGCTGAAGGAGAACGCAGGGGAGGGGGTTAATCCTTGAGGCTGACGCCCGAGAACGCATTGCGTCCAAAGGGGCTGACCGTGAATCCTTCGACCTTGGCGCTAAGCGGCTGGTTGACCGTGGAGTGCGCAATCGGCGTCATGGGCACGTTTTGCTTGATCAACTGCTGGGCCTGTTTGTACAGCACAGTGCGTTGGTCGCGGTCTGTGATGGTTTTTGCGTTTTTGACCAGCGTGTCGTAGGCCTTGTCGCACCACATGGAGTAGTTGTTACCGCCAATGGCGTCGCAGCTGTAGAGGGTGCCGAGCCAGTTGTCCGGGTCACCGTTGTCGCCGGTCCAGCCAATCAGGCTGATGTCATGTTCGCCATTCTTGGTGCGCTTGATGTATTCGCCCCATTCATAGCTGACGATGTTGACCTTGAGCCCGATTTTCCCCCAGTCTGCCTGGAGCATTTCAGCCATCAATTTGGCGTTCGGGTTGTACGGCCGTTGTACCGGCATGGCCCACAGGTTGATCACCGTGCCTTCTTTAACCCCGGCAGCCTTGAGCAGTTCTTTGGCTTTTTCGGGGTTGTAGGGGGTGTCTGTGATGGTCTCGTCGTAAGACCACTGGGTGGGCGGCATGGCGTTTACAGCTTTTTGCCCTGCGCCCTGATACACCGCTTTGAGAATGGCGTCCTTATTGACGGCCATGTCCAGCGCCTGACGTACGGGAAGCTGATCGAGGGGTTTGTGCGTAACGTTGTAGGCAATATAACCAAGGTTGAAACCGGGCTTTTCGATGACCTGAATTTTCGGGTCTGCCTTAAGACCGGCAATGTCCGCCGGGCGCGGATTAAGCGATACCTGACACTCGCCTTTGCGCAGCTTCTGCATGCGGGCAGAGGCGTCGACGCTGATCGAAAAAATCAGATTGTCGAGTTTGACCACGTCCGGGTTCCAATAGTCCTTGTTAGCGGCGTAGCGGATGTTCGAATCTTTTTGATAGCGCTGAAACACATACGGGCCAGTACCCACCGGTTTCTGATTGATGTCGCTGGGTTTGCCGGTCTTGAGCAGTTGATCGGCATATTCGGCGGACAGAATCGCGGCAAAGCTCATGGCAAGGTTTTGAATGAACGCGGCGTCGACTGAGTTGAGTTTCATCACAACGGTCAACGGATCGGTTTTTTCAACGCTGGCGATGTTCTTGTCCAGGCTCATACCGGTGAAATACGGGAACTCGGTTGGGTAAGCCTTACGGAACGGGTGCTCAGGATTAAGCATGCGGTTGAACGTGAAGAGCACGTCATCGGCATTGAAATTACGGGTCGGGGTAAACCATTTGGTGGTGTGAAATTTCACATCATCACGCAAATGAAAGGTCCAGGTCAGTCCGTCTTCGGACACGTCCCAGCTTTTTGCCAGTGCGGGAATGGCGGCAGTTCCGCCTTTCTCGAATTCGGCCAGACGGTTGTAGATCGGTTCTGCCGCATCGTTGTCGGTGGCGGTGGTGTATTGCGCGGTATCAAAACCGACGGGGCTGCCTTCCGAGCAGAAAACCAGGCTATTGGCTGCGATTGCGAGCGGGCTTGCGGCCAGAATGCCGGCACTGAGTAATACAGATAAAACCACTGGGTTGCGCATAGTTGCCAATCCTTGTTCTTGTTTTTGGTCCTGAACGCACGTTGTGATTGCGCACGAAGCGGCTCAGAGCGTCGATATCATCAGCTGCGATTTTTTACATGGCGCAATAGACTGGCTCTGCGTCGACGTTAGGGAGTCGACACACAGGAGTAAATGCGGCAGGACTGACAATCGTGTAGGAAATGTCTCTAAGTCCTATAGCCACCGCTGTAGTACGCAGTGGCTTTAGGGTGAAGGGGATTTCCGATTGCGAGGCGGGTGGGGGGATGCGGTGTTGTCACCGCATTGACCCTTTGCCTTATTTGCTGACGCTCACGCCGTAGAAGGAGTTCAAGGCAAACGGACTGATCTTGAAACCCTCCACGTTTTTGCGCATCGGCTGATACACCGTCGAGTGGGCGATCGGTGTCATGGGCACTTGTTGTTTGATCAGTTGCTGCGCCTCTTGATACAACTTTGTGCGCTCAGCAACATCGGTGGTGGCTTTTGCGGCCTTGACCAGTTTGTCGAACTGCGGGTTGCACCACTTGGAGAAGTTGTTGCCTTCAATCGCGTCGCAACCAAACAGGGTGCCCAGCCAGTTGTCCGGGTCACCGTTGTCGCCACTCCAGCCAATCAGCATTGCGCCGTTTTCACCGCCCTTGGAGCGCTTGATGTACTCGCCCCACTCATAGGTCATGATCTTGGCGTTAATGCCAATCTTGGCCCAGTCCGATTGCAGCATTTCAGCCATCAGCTTGGCATTGGGGTTGTAGGGGCGTTGAACCGGCATGGCCCACAGGGTGATTTCGGTACCTGGCTTGATGCCGGCTTCCTTGAGCAACTCTTTGGCTTTCTCAGGGTTGTAAGCAGAATCCTTGATGGTGGTGTCGTAGGACCATTGGGTCGGTGGCATGGAACCGACGGCCAGTTGGCCTGCGCCCTGATAGACCGAGTCGATGATTTGCTGTTTGTTCACTGACATATCCAGCGCCTGGCGAACCTTGAGCTGAGCCATCGGGTTGGGCTCGTTGCTGCCCTTGATCTTGTCCATCACGTTGTAAGCGATGTAACCGAGGTTGAAGCCTGCTTGATCGGGCATCTTCAGGTTCGGGTCGGCTTTAAGCGCTTGCAGATCTGCCGGGCGTGGGTAGAGCGTTACCTGACACTCATTCTTTTTCAGCTTTTGCATCCGCACCGACGGGTCGGTGGTGATGGCGAAAATCAGGTTGTCGATTTTGACGTCTTCAGGCTTCCAGTAGTCCTTGTTGCCGGTGTAACGGATGTTCGAGTCTTTCTGGTAGCTCTTGAATACAAAAGGACCGGTGCCGATGGGCTTTTGATTGATGTCGGCAGGTTTGCCTTCCTTGAGCAGCTTATCGGCGTACTCAGCGGACTGGATAGAAGCAAAGCTCATGGCCAGGTTCTGGATGAACGCTGCGTCGACGGTGTTCAGAGTGAATTTGACGGTTTTGTCGTCAACTTTTTCCACCTTGGCGATGTTTTTATCCATGCCCATGTCGGTGAAATAAGGGAATTCGGTGGGGTAGGCCTTACGGAACGGCATGTCTTTGTCGAGCATGCGGTTGAAGGTGAACAGCACGTCGTCAGCGTTGAACTCGCGGGTCGGTTTGAAGTAAGGCGTGGTGTGGAACTTGACGCCATCGCGCAGGTGGAACGTCCACGTCAGGTTGTCGGGCGAAACATCCCAGCTCGTGGCCAAACCGGGTTCGACGGCGGTGCCGCCACGTTGGAATTGGCTCAATCGGTTGTACATCGTTTCGGCCGAGGCATCGAAATCCGTACCCGTGGTGTATTGGCCCGGGTCAAAACCGGCAGGGCTGCCTTCGGAGCAATACACCAGATTGGTTGCCGCTTGGGCAAAAGGTGCACTGGCCAGCAGGCTGGCGCTCACTAACAACGGAATGACCGCGAGTTTGAACATGGAGACCTCATGATTTTTATCATTTTTGATTTGAGGGCGACCTTGTGAGTCGACCTGGCGATACTTATGCACGGCCCGTACCCAATGCAATATGTGTATGAGTGTGCACCCGCAAAAAGTGGAACGTGCGTACAAGAATGTCGCTTATCTGTAACTTGTGACGCATTTGATCGTTTGCGTCATGGTTTTCGACTCTTTTAGTTACGTATGCGCGACGCGCAAGTGCGCTTATTGCTCACCTTTGGTGCGGGGTTGTTACTTATCCAGACTTTTGGCAGGCGCGCATGTAAGTCCATGCTCTAAATGGTGTAGGAATTTTCTAATACTGAAGTTGGGGGGCGCTTGCGGCTATTCCTCCGGGCGTAAAAAAGCCCTTGAAGCAACTGGGCTTCAAGGGCTTTGGAGAAACGTACGTCGTTTTATTGCATCTGCACTTCAATCACACCGTCAGCACTCATGCTGACTTCGCTGGTCCCGGCTTCGATTTCGGGTGTAGGCGCCGAGTCCATCGCAGGGGCGGCTGCTTTCATCATCATGGCACCGCGCATATAGGGTTGCGGGTAGCCATTGCTGTTGAGGTTCAGGCTCACGATTTTGTACCCTTTGCCGCCCAGGGCGTCGGTGGCCAGTTGAGCGCGTGCCTTGAAGGCGTTGACCGCATCTTTGAGCAGTGCATCTTCGCTGGTCTTGCGCGTGGCATTGGCAACGGTGAACTGCATATTGCCCATTTTAAGGGTTTGCATCAGCTCGCCGGTCAGCTTGGACAGGGCTGCGAAATCGGTACTTTCCAGGCGCAACTCTGCGCGTTCACGCCAGCCGGTGATTTTCTGAGTTTTGTTGTCGTAAATAGGAAAGCTGTTACGCGACCCCTGCCGCAGGGTCACTTCCTTGACCTGTTTGGCCTGATTCAAGGCGTTATTCATTGTGGTAGTGATTTCGGCGGCCAGTTTGGCTGAATCGCTGTTTTGCGCTTCGGTGTACAACGTCACAATCATCAGGTCGCGAGGAACCTCCTGACTGGCTTCGGCTCGCAGTGACACCTGATTGTAGTTAATGCCTTCGGCCAACGCCGGCAGGCTGGCGAAAGCGCCGAGGGTCAAAGTCAGAAGGGCGGCAGTACGCTGAAACGTCGACATAAAAGCTCCTTGGATGGATAAACCCATAAGACTGTAGAAAGTGGCCATCAGTTCGCCCAGTTACATTTTCACTACAACTGCACTGTGCCCGGTAGCAGCTGCCGCAGGCGGCGTCCGGCGGCGAAGCCGTCGCAAAATGAGGCAGCGCGATTTAACGGTTGTATCGAGATTCGCGGATTTACGATCGCTTCGCAATCGGACGCCGCCTTCGGCAGCTGCTACGGGGTTAGCGCAGGGGCCGGCTAATAGACAATAATCCAGAAATTACACTGTGGCCCTTTGCCGCACTTATGTCTGTCAGGCCTTCAGCTTGGTTATACTCCGTGCGATCCGCCTGCAGTGCTCATCAGGAGAGCTCATGCTCGCCCCCGAACAGTTAGTGTCCGTTACTCGCCAAAATCTCTGGCGCCTTACCATTATCCGAACACTCGTGCTGGCCGCGCAGGCGAGTTCGGTAGGCATTGCCTACCTGTTCGATCTGTTGCCGCTGCCGTGGTTTCAGCTGTGCCTGACGCTGGCGTTCTCCATGCTGCTGTGTGCCTTCACGGCCATCCGGTTGCGCACCACATGGCCGGTAACCGAGCTGGAATACGCACTCCAACTTGCGTGCGACCTGTTTATCCACAGTGCCTTGCTGTATTTCTCGGGCGGCTCGACCAACCCGTTTGTTTCTTATTATCTGGTGCCGCTGACCATTGCTGCTGTAACCCTGCCCTGGCGCTTCTCGGTGGTGCTGTCGTGCATCGCACTCACCTTGTACACCTTGTTGCTGGTTCAGTCTTATCCGCTGGACACGATGGCGTTCTTCCGCGAAAAACTACAGATCTATGGGATGTGGCTAAGTTTTGCGCTGTCGGCGGGGGTTATTACCTTTTTTGCCGCAAAAATGGCCGAAGAGTTGCGTCGCCAGGAAGAGTTGCGCGCATTGCGTCGCGAAGAAGGGCTGCGCGATCAGCAATTGTTGGCCGTGGCCACGCAGGCAGCCGGTGCGGCCCATGAGCTGGGCACACCGCTGTCGACCATGAGCGTATTGCTCAAGGAGATGCGCAGCGACCACCCGGACCCCGAGTTGCAGGAAGACTTGAGCGTGCTTCAGGATCAGGTCAAGTTGTGCAAGGAGACCTTGCAGCAACTGGTGCGTGCCGCTGAAGCCAATCGCCGTCTGGCCATTGAAGTACAGGACGTCACGGTGTGGCTGGATGAAGCCCTGCATCGCTGGCACTTGATGCGCCCCGAAGCGACCTATCGCTTCCATTGTTTGGGGCATGCGCCGATACCGCGCATGGCGCCGCCGCCCGATTTGACCCAGGCACTGCTCAATTTGTTGAACAATGCAGCAGACGCCTGCCCTGAAGGGTTGGAAGTGACCCTGGACTGGGACGCGGTGGATGTCACCATCAATATTCGTGATCATGGCCCCGGGGTTCCGTTGGCCATCGCAGAGCAAATCGGTAAACCTTTTTTTACCACCAAGGGTAAAGGCTTCGGTCTGGGCCTATTCTTGAGCAAAGCCAGCGTGACACGCGCAGGCGGCTCGGTAAAACTCTACAGTCATGAGGATGGCGGCACGCTCACCGAGCTGCGCCTGCCACGTGTCGCCCGAGGAAATGAAAATGAGTGAAGAAATTCAGGTCGAAGAAGAAGAGCTGCCGCATTTGTTGCTGGTGGACGATGACGCCACGTTTACCCGTGTAATGGCCCGTGCCATGTCGCGCCGCGGTTTTCGCGTCAGCACTGCCAGTTCAGCTGATGAAGGGCTGGAATTGGCTCAACAGGACCTGCCGGACTTTGCCGCGCTGGACCTGAAAATGGACGGCGATTCTGGTCTGGTTTTGCTACCCAAATTGCTGGAACTCGATCCCGAAATGCGCGTGGTCATCCTGACCGGTTATTCGAGCATTGCCACTGCGGTTGAAGCGATCAAACGTGGCGCCTGTAATTACCTGTGCAAGCCAGCTGACGCCGACGACGTGCTGGCAGCCTTGCTGACAGAGCACGCTGATCTGGATTCACTGGTGCCGGAAAACCCGATGTCGGTGGATCGTTTGCAGTGGGAACACATCCAGCGTGTGCTGGGTGAGCATGAAGGCAATATCTCCGCAACCGCCCGCGCACTGGGCATGCACCGCCGCACCTTGCAGCGCAAGCTGCAAAAGCGCCCGGTACGACGCTGAACGAGAGCTGTAGCCCATGCGTTATGAGTTGCAACGCGGCGGCTACAGCTTTTAGTCTGTATCAAGACGTTTCAGAGCGTTACAGGCCGGTCGTCCTGACTGGCTGCCGGCGGCTTTTACTCCCAACGAGCCTGAATAATGAAAAAGAACGCTGAGCCTTCTGCGGTCAATGATGCTGTGCGCGGCGATTTTATCCCTCGGGTCTGGGGCCTGATTACCCCTTATTGGCGCAGTGAAGAACGGGCAAAGGCGTGGTTATTGCTGATCGCCGTGATTGCCTTGTCGTTGGTCAGCGTGGGCATTTCGGTATGGATCAACCATTGGTACAAGGACTTCTACAACGCGCTGGAAAAAAAGGACGGCGCGGCATTCTGGAGCTTGATCGGCTACTTCGGGATTATTGCGGCGGTCGGCATTGTCGGCGCGGTGTACCGACTTTATCTGACCCAGATGTTGACCATTCGCTGGCGTCGCTGGCTGACCGAACAGCACTTCGCCCGCTGGCTGGCGCATAAAAACTATTACCAGCTGGAGCAGGGCAGTTATACCGATAACCCCGACCAACGCATCAGTGAAGACATCAACGCATTCACCGACAACACCCTAACGCTGGGTTTGGGCTTGATTCGCAACGTGGTCAGCCTGGTGTCGTTCTCGATTATTTTGTGGGGCGTTTCGGGCAGCATTGAAGTGTTTGGCATCACTGTCCCCGGCTATATGTTCTGGTGCGCGTTGCTGTACGCCGCCGTGGGCAGTTGGCTGGCGCATCTGATTGGTCGCCGTTTGATTGGCCTGAGCAATCAACAGCAACGCTACGAGGCCGATCTGCGTTTCGCGATGGTTCGGGTGCGTGAAAATGCTGAAAGCATTGCGTTATACAACGGTGAGCCCAACGAGCATGAGCGCCTCAGCGAGCGTTTTACCAAGGTCTGGAAGAACTTTTGGACGCAAATGAAGGTGCAAAAGCGCCTGACATTCTTCACCGCGGGATATTCGCAAATCGCCATTATCTTCCCGTTTATCGTTGCCGCGCCGCGCTACTTTGCGGGCAAGATCGAACTCGGTGAACTGATGCAAATCAACTCGGCCTTCAGCAACGTACAAGAAAACTTCAGTTGGTTTATCGACGCCTACGTGACACTGGCTGCTTGGCGCGCCACTAGCGACCGGTTGCTGAGTTTTCGTCAGGCGATGACCGACAACGAACAACGAACCCCGGCGATTGATGTGCAGACCAAGGGCGAAACGTTGCAGATCAATGAACTGAATATGACCTTGGCTGATGGTCGATCTTTACTGCAAGACGCCAATTTGCAGGTGGCGCCGGGTAATCGAGTGATGCTCAGCGGCCGTTCCGGCAGCGGTAAAAGTACGTTGCTGAGGGCAATGGGCGGGTTGTGGGCACAAGGTAGCGGGGCGATCCGCTTGCCTGAAGAGCGGGCACTTTTTTTACCGCAAAAACCCTACCTGCCCATCGGCACCTTGCGTGATGCGTTGAGTTATCCACAGGAGAGCGAAATTTACGCGCCTGAGCGCTATGAACAGGTGCTGCGTGAGTGCCGACTGGAGCATCTCATTGCTCAGCTGGACGAGCACAATCACTGGCAACGTGTGCTCAGCGGTGGCGAACAACAACGCTTGGCGTTTGCCCGTGCGTTGTTGTATCGCCCGCAGTGGCTATACATGGATGAGTCCACGTCAGCGATGGATGAAGAAGACGAGGCGATGATGTATCAGGCGCTGATCGACCAACTTCAGGGCTTGAGCATTGTCAGCGTAGGGCATCGCAGCAGCCTGGCGCGCTTTCATGCGCGCCAGGTGCGAATTGAGGCGGGGCAATTAATGACGCAATCGCGCATTACGCCACAAGTTTAAGGTCGAGCGGTTTTGACGTGGCCGCAAGCACGGCATAAGTCAGTGTCACGGACAAATAATTGGCTGGGTTCAAAATCGAGCGGGTGATATCCCAAAACACTTCTTTTGCGGTGGCTTCAGCGGCACTGACGGTATGGGTGAAACTCCACAGGTTGCCATTGCCGTCGGCCTTATGAAATTTCACATACAACGTCAGGGCGTCATTTTGTTTGATCCCGGGGTAGCTGATGTGAACAGTGAAATACCCTTGGCCGTTGTTATAGCTGATCTGTCCTGGCACAGGCAGTCCGGGGACGTCAGGTGCAGGTAACGTTGGCGCGCCTTGTGCTTTTTGTGGTGCGGTGACTTTTGTGAGCTGCTTTTCCGTTATTTTGATGCGCTGTTGACTGGTCATAATGGCTTCCGTTTCGTAGACAGCTGTTAGCGTTTCGAGGATGTATTGATGCACGTTTGAAGACGCTTGCAACCTGTCATAAATGACAGTCCCGACGTTCGGTCCTACCTGCATGCTAGAGTGGCTGCTTCACCTCTCGGAGCAGGTCATGAGCCGTTTCTCACGCTGTATCGCCCCTTTTCTGCTGATGGCCAGCCTGCCTCTGGCAGCAGCCCCGGCGGTTACACCGCCATTGCACGCACAGTTTCTACCGGCTGACGATCTGCAACTGCGTGCCGAAGTGCCCGAGCAGCAGCAATTGATGCTGGTGACCTCTTATTCAGTGGTGGTGGGCAGTCAGCGCCAATCCAATCAGCAGCCGATTCCGGTCACATCGCCCTTATTGGTGCGCCTCAAGGGCAAGCCGATGAGTCAGGGGGCGACGGTGCGTCAGGTGCTGATTTCATTCGATGGCGAAAGTAAAAGTCTGAAAAAGCCGGTGTTTGACAGTAAAACCCGTACCTTGAACCTGTCTTATCCGGCGAGCCAATACCGCGTGATTATGGATTTACTGCGCAATGACACGGTGTATGTGCAATTTTTGACCTATGCCAACGGCCATATTTGGGCTGACCTGCACACCGGTAGCGTGCGTGCACGATAAGCCGGGCTTGGGTAAACTGCTGGCCCCGTGAAGTATGAGCAGGCTGGAGCCAGACATGCGTAAAGACAAGAAGCAGTTGATTGGTGACGAGATTGGTGACGAGCAGGTCAAATTGTTCCTCGACTTTGAACCCGTAGACGCCACTTCACCCTCGCTGCACAAATTGATCAAAGCCTATCGTGGCCTGCGTATCGATGATTTCGAGCGTTTCCTGGGGTTCTTCAAGGAAGCTGGTTACGACCTTGATGGCAAAGATGAGCATGGTCAGACTTTTGTCGACCTCATCAAAGACCAGCGCAACGCTGCCGAGTACATTGAGCTGATCGAGCAAGCTCGCTGATCTTGTAGCAGCTGACGAGGAACGAGGCCGCGTCCGGCGGCGAAGCCGTCGTAAATTCAGGTATCGCGTTTTATCAGGCATTACGCATCTACAGGTTTTACGATTGCTTCGCAACCGGACGCGGCCTCGTTCCTACGGCAGCTGCTACGAACTCAAGACCCTTCCGACAATCACTGTGTGCTTTGGCGCATGGGGATATTGCGTGCGCAACCAATACTCATTGTTCCTGCGGCCCATAAGTAATGGGGGCCCGAGACTCATAAGGATTGAGTAATGATGCGTACATTCACGACGGTAACTGGCCTGATACTGGGGCTTTTTGGCTCGGCCGCGCTGGCCCTGGATCAGGTGCTGGAGGTCGAAATATTCAACGCAACGCAGCATGACATTGCGCCGGGTAAGGATTTTTCATGGTTGAACCCGCCAGAAAACCTGGGCCATGACTTTGTTATTACACCGGGCAACAGTCAGGAATTGATGTATTACTTGCCCAAATCACGGGGCACCGAAGTATTCACCTATCAGCACGGTGAATACGCCTGTCATTTCGGCTTTGGCCACCTCACGCCAGATTCGGCCAACCTCAATCGTTGGGTCGGGGCCAAATCGGTGGGTTCACGGCCTGCTCTCTGCAGTGCCGAGCTGATTGCCGTACCCGACGACGATGAGTTTGTCAGCCACGGCGGTTCACGTGTGATGTTTACGATGCGTTGAGTGCCATAAAAAAACCCGCGCTCCATTGTGGGGCGCGGGCTTTTTACGCGCCCTTTAATGGGGCGCAGGTGTTACGCGATGCTGGTGGTGGTGCTCGGTGCGACCAACTCCAGCAACTCGGAGTTGCGGGTGCTGATTTCACGGTACAACTGAGCGTCGGTTTCGAGGACTTTTTCCCGAGCCGGAAAAATTTCCTTGAGCTTGGTTGCCCATTCACCTTTGGCTTTATCAGCGAAGCAGCGCTCAATCAGATCAAGCATGATCGAAACAGTAACGGATGCGCCCGGCGAAGCGCCCAGTAGAGCAGCCAATGAGCCGTCTTTGGCCGCTACCAGTTCAGTACCGAACTGCAACACACCGCCTTTTTTCGGGTCTTTCTTGATGATCTGAACCCGCTGCCCGGCCACTTCAAGGCGCCAGTCTTCAGCTTTGGCCTGTGGATAAAAGCGACGCAGGGACTGCAGGCGTTGTTCCATCGACTGACGCACTTCGCTGACCAGGTATTTGGTGAGGTCCATGTTGTCGCGGGCCACGGCGAGCATTGGTCCGATGTTACCCAAACGAATCGACATCGGCAGGTCAAGGAACGAGCCGTGCTTGAGGAACTTGGTGGTGAAACCGGCGTACGGTCCAAACAGCAGGGACTTTTTGCCATCGACCACACGGGTGTCCAAATGCGGCACCGACATCGGTGGCGAGCCAACCGCTGCCTGGCTGTACACCTTGGCCTGATGCTGTTTGACCACGTCCGGGTTGTCGCAACGCAACCACTGACCGCTAACCGGGAAGCCGCCGTAACCTTTGCTTTCTTCGATGCCTGAAGCTTGAAGCAGTGGCAAGGCTGCGCCGCCAGCGCCCAGGAACACGAACTTGGCATCAATGTGGCGGGTGTTGCCGCTATTGATGTCTTTGATGCTCACGGTCCAGCCGCTGCCATTGCGTTTGAGGCCAGTGACTTTTTTGCTGTACTTGATCTGAGTGTCCGGTGCGCTGCCCAGATGCTTGAGCAATTGCTGGGTCAGGGCGCCGAAGTTGACGTCAGTCCCCTGCATCACGCGAGTGGCCGAGATGCGCTGGTCCGCAGGGCGGCCCGGCATCATCAAGGGCATCCACTCGTTCATGACGGTTTTGTCTTCGGTGTATTCCATGTCGGCAAACGCATGGTGCTGGCTCAGCACTTCAAAGCGTTTTTTCAGGAAGGAAACCCCTTTTTCGCCTTCAACGTAGCTCAGGTGAGGAACCGGGCTGATGAAGGATTTGCACGAGCCGAAGGTGCCTTTTTGCGCCAGATAGGCCCAAAACTGTTTCGACACCTCGAACTGGGCATTGATATGCACAGCCTTTTTGATGTCAATCGAGCCATCGGCCGCTTGCGGCGTGTAGTTCAGTTCACAAAGACCAGCGTGACCGGTGCCTGCGTTGTTCCACGGGTTGGAACTTTCTGCAGCACCTGAGTCCATCTGCTCAACAACTTCCAGCGTAATGCCGGGGTCGAGCTCTTTGAGCAGCACGGCAAGCGTGGCACTCATGATGCCCGCTCCAACCAGTACTACGTCGACTGCTTCGTTATGCGCCATTAACGCGTCTCCAAAATCTACGGCACCAAATTGACGGCATGGCTGGCAGGTGTTTCGAGGCAGCATTCAGGTAAGCCTCGAACCACACTTGACCAGGATTGCCATGTCCGATTTTCGCAATTTCCTGCAACTTCAGCGGACGCTACCAACCGGGCCTTGAAGGTTCATATGAACGCATTTCGGTCCCCGGCAGGCAATTCGACTTAAGGTCTAGAGCGTCCGGTTGTGCAACCAAATCCGTATGCGGACAGGCTTCAGTCTCGTGCTGTGGAGCCGACTTCGATCCTGCTTGGTGAGGTTTTCTCAGACGCTAATGGTGCATGTTCAGACGCAAAACTTTTCATTTGCTCGCCACACTCTTGTGAAGTTGTGAAAACCCGTTTTTTTTCACGCTCTCTTGAAGACGTGAACCTCAAAAAAGGGCTGTCGCACACAGGGCACCCAGTGCAGGGGCCGAGCGTTTGAACAGCTCTGGCAGATCGTGTGAAAAGTGGTGATTTACGCAAAAAAAATCAAGCGTACCCTTCGCACAGAATCTGTGTGGGCGGCTCTCTGTGGGCAATACGGAGGAGTTAATGCAGTGCATCAACGGTGCTGCGAGGCCCGATCAGGAGACGTCCTTATAATCGGGGGGAGAGTGTAACGAAGAAACGCGGGCAATTGATCCTGTTTAATGACTTTTATTGGCTCGCTGGTCAATTTCTTTGCCTGCGACCAACTGTCGCCGGGCAATGCGTGTAAAAAGGGCTTGAGCAAGCGGCTAGTTAGCGAGCGCAGAGCACCGCTATACTGGCGACCTGTTTTACCCAGTCCTGGAGAGATGAGCATGTTGCAACGCCTGTTGTTCGGTTTGATTACAGTGACCAGTTTGACCCTGGTCGGCTGCGCCCACAGCCCGCAGCAAATCAGCCCGCAACCCAAGCTGACGACGCAACTGGCCCCCATTGGGCGTGGCCAACCGGTGATCGTACGCGTGGTAGACGGTCGTCCTTCACCAACCCTGGGAACGCGCGGTGGCATGTACCCGGAAACCAGTGCGATCACCGTCAGCAGCGCCGACGTGGTGCCTAAACTCCAGGCTCAGGCTGAAGCGGCCGTGCGTTTGCTGGGTTTCACCCCCACCAGCAGTGCTTCCAATGCACCGACACTGACCGTGACGTTGGCGGAGCTGAAGTATCAATCGCCCAAAGACACCATGTACGTGACCGAAGCCACCATTGGTGCGACCTTTCGCTCTGATGTGAAGAACGGCGGGCGTACCTACAGTGGCCGTTATGGCGCCTCGCTGGATCAGCGCTTCGGTATGGCACCCAATCAGGAAACCAACACCAAGCTGGTCAGCGATGTGTTGAGCGACGCACTGACCCGCGTGTTCAAAGACCCAAGCATTGGTCGTTTGCTGAGCGAGTAATCGCCTGTAAACAAAAAGCCCGAACGTGCAGCGTTCGGGCTTTTTTGTGCGTGCTGTATTCAGGCCGCTTCGGCATACACCTCAAGGCGACTGACCCCGGTGAGCAGATCCAGCTCGGGCAGATCGGCATGGGTGTGGCCGCTCAAGGCGCAAAAGACCAGCCAGTGGTGGTCCTGCACGTTAAAGGCCAAGCCCTCGATCAGTGCTTGCTGTTCGTCGCTGGGGGCGATGAGGTAAAGACGGTCCTGATTTTCGGCGTGCAGCATGACAAGCTCCGTGTCGGTGTCGAGGGGCCACAGAATGGCCTGTCTTGATGACGATACGGTGACAGCAAAAATTAGCCCCCGATATTCTCGTAGCAGTTGCCGAAGGCGACGTCCGATTGCGCAGCGATCGTAAGATCTGTGGTCGCGGTGCGTCTGAATAATTACGACGACTGCGTCGCCGGACGCAGCCTCCGGCAGCTGCTACGAGAATGAGAGGGTTAGAGGGGCAACCCGGCCTTGATCCGGTATTGGTTGCGCACCGGCATCGCGTATTGCAGTACCAGATACGGGCGGTGTTCGACCGGGCAGGCATCAAGGCGGCGTTGCCATTCCTGTTGAGCCTTGGCCAGTTCGTCGGCGGGGAACACCTGCGCGGCCTTGGGCACCTGCAATTGCGGGTCTGCGTCGCTCCACTGGGCATACGCCAGGTAGTGCGCAGGGAACAGGCGATAGCCACTCAGAATATGACGGTCCATTTCGGCAGCCAGCAATTTGCTGTCTTCGAAGGCTTCAGTCACGGGTTCGGCAAAGTTGATGTGCACGCGGCCTTTGTAGCCGGTAATACCGTTGGCGATGCTGGTGTCGTCTTCGCCCGGTGCTTTGGTGTAAGTGCCGGTGGTGGCGCGGATATATAATTCGCGGGCCTTGGCCTGATCACAGGGGTCGTATTCGTAGCTGATCGACACCGGCGTGAGGTTCAGCGACTGGATTACCTCGGCAAAAGGCTCGTTTTTACGGCTCATGTGGAACATTTTCAGGATCGCTGAATCTGTACGGTCATCACCGTCCTTGGCGCGGCCTTCGGCCTGGGCAATCCAGATCGACTGGCAATCATTGACGATCGAATGATTGATATAGGCCGACAGCAATTGGTACGCCGCCAGCTTTTCGCGACGCCCGGTGATTGAGCGGTGCACGATAAAGCTCTTGTTCAGGCGCATCAGGTCGCTGACAAAAGGCTTTTGCAGGAGGTTGTCGCCAATGGCGATACGTGGCGTTGGCAGGCCCGCGTGATACACCGCGTAGTTGACGAAAGCCGGGTCCATCACGATGTCGCGGTGGTTGGCCAGAAACAGATACGCACTGCCGGGCTTGAGTCGCTCCACGCCGGTATAGGTCACGCCGTCTGTGGCGTGACCGATGGTGCGGTCGACATAGACTTCAACTTTGTCCTGTAAAGTGGCGACCGAAGTGACACCTGCGAATTCTTTGCGCAGGCGATGCGCTATAAGGGGACGTAACAACCAGCCGAAAGCGCCCGCCAGACGCGGAAAGCGGAAGTGGGTCAGGATTTGCAGAAACGCCTTGTCGCCGAGCAGCCGGGCCAGCACGGCTGGGACTTCGGCGTCGTTGTAAGGTCGGATGCTATCGAATTCGCCCATCATGCTCTCTTGTTGGAAACGGCTAAGGTTAGTACACAGGGCAGGACACAATAATAGCCCTGCAAATAGACGGCGATTATACGCACAAGTCACTCTGGAGACCGCGATGCTTGAGACCGAACCCTATGATTGCCCCTATTGCGGCGAGCCGGCTGAAGCGGTCATCGACCTGTCGGGCGGCGATCAGCAGTACATAGAAGACTGCCCGGTGTGTTGCCGTCCTATCGTGTTTACGCTTCAGACCGATGGTCATGAGTGGATGCTGGATGTACGCAGCGAGAATGAGGTGTGAGTGACGGCCATGCGACGTATTTACGAGCCACAAAACTTGATGGAAGCCGAGCTTTTGCTGGGGATGCTGGACAGCGAGGGTGTTTTTGCCCGTCTTGACGGTCGCGATCTGGTGGGCGGTACAGGCGAGTTGCCCGCTCTGGGCTTGCTGGGACTGGCAGTGGCCGATGATCAGGCGCGGCACGCGCGCGAGCTGATCGATGCGTACAATGCGGCGTGTCCCGTGGCGGACGACGAGCCCCAAAGCTTCCCGGATGTGCTCGATTGTTGAGCCCCGTGTTTCTTGCCACCTTTATATAGAAGAGTTGTACAGCCCCATGTGTGGACGTTTTGCCCTGTTTCGTTGGAACCCTGCGTTTGCAGCCTTGCCCGGTTTTCCGGCAGATCAGCAGGCTCAGTGGAATATTTCGCCCAATGACTCGGTATTGATCCTGCGTGCCGATGCGCAACCCGGCCAGCGCACCCTGGCACGGGCACGCTGGGGGCTGACCCCGCCCTGGCTTACCGACCTGTCGCGCACCCCGGCCCATGCCCGCGCCGAAACGGTTGTCGAACAGCCCATGTTTCGCGATGCCTTTAACTTGCGTCGTTGCCTGATCCCGGCCAATGGTTTTTACGAATGGCGCGGCACGACCCGAAAGCGCCCTTATTGGCTGACGCCGGGCGAGGGGGCTTCGCTGTTTTTCGCGGGTATTTGGGAAGCGTACCCGGTGGACGGGCATGTGTGGCTGAGCACGGCGGTGATCACCCAAGCGGCGGCGAGTCAGCGTCGACCGTTGATTCTTGATGAGGCGGGCCAGCAAGCCTGGCTCGACCCTGAAACTCCGCTGCATACCCTGCAAGCGCTATTGGCAGCGCCGCAATCGCCTTTGCGTGAGCGTCCGTTGGCGAATCTGGTCAATGATCCCAAGCTCAATGCCCCCGAGTGCTTGACGCCGGGTTAGGCCACCCGATTGGCGACACCACTCAACGCACCCCGGTCAGGAATGGTCCAGTCCCGCCGTTGCCCTACCACCAGCCCCTGACGCTGCCAGTCTGCCAGCAAGCGATTAAGGGTCTCGGCCCGCACACCCAGTTTGGTCGCCAGTTGGCGTTGGTTCAGCGGTAGGTGAATAAGCCCGCTGCTGGCCTGCGGCTGTAAGCGCAGCAGGTAGTTGGCCAGCCGCTCGGCGGCGTTGCGGCCCACCAGATTGTCCATCTCGTCAATGCGGGTGTTGAGCGCGCGGCCGGCCAGTTCCAGCATCTGCATGGCCAGTTGCGGATGGCTCAAGCAGGTCTTGTGCAAACTGGCGCGGCTCATGCGGCACAGCTGGGTCGGTTCTGCCGTGCGGCAACTGACCGGGTAACGGCCGTCCTTCATGAACATCACGATGGGGGCCAGCAATTGGCCCGCCACCACGTGGTGGATGATGTGCTCTTCGCCTTCGGCGCTCAGGCGCAGGGTGTCCACGCGGCCGCCCAGGATCAAATAAAAATAATCCCCCGGCTGCCCCTGACTGAACACCATGTGCTGCTCGTCCAGCGCGCAATAACTCGCCCCTTTGAGCAGCGCCTCGCCCAGCACGGCTTGCAGGCCTTCCAGACCCAAAAAGCGACACATCACGGCCAGCGCCTGGGCGGATTGATGGTCGGTCAACTTGACATATGTCATTTGAGGTCAATACGCATTAGAGAATAATTGCTAAATGGTAATACACATCATTAGCTTGCGTGGCAGGCATTGGTCGGGTATCGACAGATGAGGCGTGACATGGCGGTTTCTCTATTTAGATCAAGCGGTGCACTGAACAGGTTACTGATGATCGGCAGCGGTCTGGCGCTGAGCCTGCACGTGCAGGGCGTTCAGGCTGCGGATATGGAAATTATGCAGCCCATTAATATCACGGCTCAACGTCAGAGCGAGGGCCGCGCCAGTACCCTGCGCTCCGGCGCCTCGCTGGAAGATTCGCCGCGCTCGGTCAGCATTATCACCGCCGAACAGATTGCTGAACGCCCCGGCCCCGGCGGCATTCAGAGCTTACTGGCGGAACTGCCCGGCATCGAGTTTGCCCGTTCGGGCGGGCTGGGCGGACAGTTGGTGATGCGCGGCTTCAACAGCAACGATGGCCGCTCGATACTGGCCATTGACGGCGATCGCTACCGGGGCCGCACCACCCTTGAATTCAATATGCTCGATCCCAATTCCATCGAGCGGATTGAAGTGATTCGCGGCCCGGCATCGGCGCTGTACGGATCGGACGCGATGAACGGGGTGATCAATATCGTCACCCGGCGCTCCATGGTCGATGTTGATCAGCCGTTCGAGCTGCAACCGCACATTCGCGCGCTGGAGTGGGGCAGCGGTTCCGAGATGTTCGGCGGGCGGGTGGAACTGGTCGGCGGTGGCAATGGTTTTGACGTGATGATCGGTGCACACCAGCGCGAGGCACAGGACTACAGCACTCCTATCGGCACGGTAGACAACAGCAGCTACCGCATGCGCGGGCTGGATTTCAATATCGGTTACAGCCCCACGCCACTGTCGCGCTGGGAATTGTCGGGCCGCTATGAAAACGTCACCTCCAATCGTGGCGGCGGTTTGGGCGCAGCGCCCGGCGCTGAGCTGCTGCAAGTCAGTGAGCGGCCGATCATCGAGCGTTATTTGCGTCTGGCCTATAGCGGCCAGGAGTTTGGCGCTTTTGCCGACAGTCTGGACGCCAGCCTGTATGTGCGTGACTTCGAAACTGACATCTATCAGGTCAACAACAAGACTGCGGGTATCACCGCCAAGACTCATTTGAAGGTCTACACCCCCACGGAAATTGGCGGCCATCTGACCGCGTTGAAAACCTTGGGCGATCACCAGTTGAGTTATGGCGGCGACTTTTATCTGGAAGACTTCGAGGGTCGTCTGAGCAACAACACCCGTTACGACAAAGGCACCGGCGTGCAACTGAGCGACAGCGGCTGGAACAAGATGGAGCGCGACACTTCACAAACCAGCATTGGCCTGTTCGCGACCGACACCTGGACCCTGAATGATCGCTGGGTGCTCAGTGGCGCGGTCCGCAGTGACTGGATCGAGTCGAAAATCGGCTCGGCATTGCCCACTGAAAGCCCGGCCCAAAGCGCGGCCTTCGATGACAGCCGGGTCAAGCGTTACCACGCCTATACCGGCAGTTTGGGTGCGGTCTACAAGCTCACGCCCAACTGGCATCTGTTCGGAAATTTCAGCCGCAGTTTCCGCGCACCGTCGGGTCAGGCAATGGTCTCCACCAGCGTCTCGGGCACCATCACCACGCTGCCTAATGCGGATCTGGATGATGAAACCAGCCTGACCACCGAGCTGGGCGTGCGCTGGTACGGCCTTGATAGCCACATGAGCCTGACCGCCTATCAAAGCGATTACGACAACCTGATTGCGCTGGTGGTGCTCGACAAGGATTTGCGTCAGCAGCAGAACATCAGCAAGGCACAAATGCGCGGCCTTGAGCTGGAAGGCAAGGTGGGTCTGGATGACCGCTGGAGCATGAACTACGCCGCCACCTACACCCGTGGCACCGACAAATCATCGGGCGAGCCGCTGCCCAACATCGCCCCGCTGACGGGCCGGCTGTCGCTGCGCTATCAGCAAGATGACTGGTACGGCGAGGCTGCGGTGCGCGCTTACAAAGGCAAGACCCGCATCGACAAAACCCAGGAGCGGGCCAGCGCCAGCTACGCCATGGTCGATGCGTATGCCGGGATGAACCTGGGCCGTGTACTGGGCAGCGGTTGGGAGGACTGGCAAGTGACCGTCGGGGTGGAAAACCTGTTCAACAAGGTCGGGCGCAACCCCATAGTGGCGCAAGACATCAACTATTCGGACAACCTGGTGGGTAACAGCCTGGTTGAGCCGGGCCGCAGTGCGGTCATCAAGCTCACGGTGAATTACTGATGAACGTTCGTGCAGTGTTAATCGCCTGCCTGCTGGCGACCCCGGTGGCCGCGCAGACGCTGGAAGATCAAACCGGGCGTCAGGTGCAAATCCCCGATCACGTGCAGCGCGTGGTCACGTTGCCGATTCCGCTGGCAAGCATGCTGATGGCCATTGATGGCGGCCCGCAGCGGCTGGCGGGCATGCATCCCGGCAGTCGAGCCGATTTCGATTACGGCTTGCTCGGGCATATTTATCCACAGGCCCGGCAAACCCCGGACGATATGGTCGGTGAAGGCTTTGTGCCAAATGTCGAAGCGTTGGCCAGTGGCGAAGCGGATCTGGTGGTGCAGTGGGGCGATCGCAGTGAGTCGATCGTCAAACCGATCAGCGCATTGGGCATTCCGGTGATCACTGTGCGCTATGGCGACAGCATGCTGGCCGCCGGCTGGTTGCGGCTGCTGGGTTCGGCCCTGGGCAAAGCCGAGCGCGGGGACGCCCTGGCCAACTGGTTTGAGCAGCGCATGGCACAGATTGCCCGGCGCGGCGCGGCCATCCCGCTCGCTGAGCGGCCACGGGCGCTGTACCTGTACCGGGCGCAAGCCGGGCTGCAAGTGTCGGGCAAAGGATCGAGCATGGACGGCGACATCGTCCGCGCTGGCGGGGTCAACGTGGCGGCTGATGTGCCGGGCTTTGCCACGGTGAATGCCGAGCAGTTGTTGGCCTGGGACCCTGAAGTGATTCTGCTGAACAACTTTGAGCCCGAGCTGAACCCTGACGTTATCTATCAAGACCCGCGTCTGGCCAGCCTGTCGGCGGTGCGCAACAAGCGTGTCTATCAATACCCCCACGGTGGTTTTCGCTGGGACCCGCCCAGTCAGGAAACCCCGCTGGCAGTCGATTGGCTGTTCAGCGTGTTGCACCCGGCCAAAGCTGAGCCGGGCCTGCGTCAGCGGGTGCGGGACACTTATCAACGGCTCTACCAATACAGCCTGAGCGATGAAGAGCTGGATCAGTTGCTCAAACTCAAGACCAACGGAGCGAGCGCCGATTACCTGCGCCTGTTCAGCGAGGGCGGCGCATGATCCGCCGATTCAGCCCGCTATGGTTGGCTTTGGGCACGCTGCTGTTGGCGTTGTTTTGCCTTGGGGCCGGGCGCTATGCGGTGTCCCCGCAGCATGTGTTAAGCATTCTGCTGGGGCCGTGGTTCAGCGACGGTGCGGCGATCACGCCGCTGGAACGCAGTGTGGTGGAAGGCATCCGCCTGCCACGGGTGTTACTCGCCGCTTTTGTCGGGGCCGGGTTGGCGGGGGCGGGCGCGGCGTTGCAAAGCTTGCTGCGTAACCCGCTGGCCGAGCCGCAGTTGCTCGGTGTGTCATCGGGCGCGGCATTTGGCGGCGTGCTGGCTTTCTTGCTGGTGGGCGATGGCTGGCCGGTGGTGGCCGGGGCCTTTGTATTCGGCATGCTGGCGCTGGTCATGGTGTTCTGGCTGGCCACGGGTGCCAGTCGTCAGCCCAGCAATAGCGTGCTGCTGGTGCTGGCCGGGATTGTGGTCAGCGCCGTGTTTGCCGCTGGCGTCTCGCTGACCAAATTACTGGCTGACCCGCAAAACCAGCTGCCGGCCATTGTGTTCTGGTTGATGGGCAGCCTGTCGGCCGCCGACAGCGGCAAGTTGATCCTGGCAGTGCCGGTGATTGGCAGCAGTTTGCTGTTGCTGTGGAGTTTGCGCTTCTCGCTGATGGCCTTGGCGGTGGGCGAAGAAGACGCCCGCAGTCTGGGGATCAAAGTGGGCCGGGTGCGCTTGCTGACCTTGCTCGCCGTGGGACTGATCGCTGCTTGCAGCGTGGCGTTGTGCGGCATCGTCGGCTGGGTCGGGTTGGTGGTGCCGCATCTGGTGCGCCTGTTGCTGGGCAGCGGGCACCGCACCTTTATGCTCAATTGCATGCTCGGCGGCGCGGCGTATTTGATTGCCGTCGACACCTTGGCCCGCAGTGTCAGCGCGCTGGAAATTCCCTTGGGTGTGTTGACCGCGCTGCTGGGCGCGCCGCTCTTCGCGATTCTGGTGCGTCGTTTAGGGAGAAGTGTGAATGGCTGACTTACCAGCGTTGAGCGTTCACGAATTGGCGCAGGGCTATGGCACGCGCCAGCTATTCACAGGCCTGAGTTTTGAACTGCCTCGTGGCGCGTTGTGCACCTTGCTCGGCCCCAATGGCATTGGTAAATCCAGCCTGTTGCGGCTGGTGGCGGGCACGGCAAAACCGGCCGCAGGCACCGTCAAACATCACGGGCAGCTGGGTTTTGTGCCGCAGGAAGTGACCCCCGGCTTGCCGTTGAGTGCGCGGGAAATGGTGCTGCTGGGCCGTGCCCGCAATGTGAAGCTGTTTGGTGCCCCTTCGCGCAGCGACTACGTAGCGGCCGACCGCGCACTGGAGCGGGTCAACGCCTTGCACCTGGTGGGTCGCAACTACGTGCAGTTGTCCGGCGGCGAACGCCAGTTGGTGCTCATGGCCCGGGCGTTGGCCTGCGAAGCCGACGTGCTGTTGCTCGACGAACCGACGGCGGCGATGGACTGGCACAACCAGGCCTTGATCCTGCGCTTGCTCAAGGAACTGACAGAAGAAGGCATGACCGTGCTGATGAGCACCCATGTGCCGCAACACGCCCTCGAATTTGCCAGCCATGCCTTGCTCTTGCATGGCGGCAGCGAATACCAGTTCGGCCCTCCCGACACGGTGATGACCGAACACGCGCTTTCACGTCTTTACCGCATCCCGGTGCGTTGTCTGGCCCTCAATAATGCGAAGGGCCATTGCACAGCGGTGCCGGTTTTTTCACAGACAGACACAGGAGCCCCTAATGGCTACTCCCAAGATCCTGCACCTGCGCTCAGTGGCACACGAAGAGTCGAGCTTTGACCGTACGGTGATTGCGCGCGGTTATGAGTCGTTGAGCGTGCGTGAGCTGGACGCCGCCACACTGGCCCGCCGCAGCGCCATTCTGGTTGAGGCGCACATTGATCAGTGCGCGTTGCTGGCGCTTAAGCCGGCCCTTGAAGCACACCTCGATCAGGGCGGCACGCTGGTGTTCAACGGTCATTTGACCTATGGCCTGCTCGACGGCCTTGAGCTGTTTCAAGTGGCGACAGAGCGTCGGGTCAAAGACCTGCAAGTGATCCGCGTTAACCCGCATCCGGTGTTCGACGGCGTGGACTGCCCTGACCTCAGTTTTCGCAAAGGGGTCAGTGGTTTTTATGGTCGCGGTGCCAATCCGGCCCCTGAGGGAGCGGTGATTCTGCATCGGCTTCACGCTGAAGATTTACCGGTGGACTGGCTGTGGCAGCGTCCCGGTGGTGGGCAAGTGTTGATGCATGGCGGTAATACGATGTGGATGTACCAGAACGACCCCACCAGTGCTGCGCGCATTGTCCCGCAATTGCTCGACTGGCTTGAGGCTAGTTGCCCTGTTCCACCTGCTTATCAACGAGGAGCCCGCTAATGCGCATTGCCTTTATTGACGGTGGCACCTACTACCACCACGCCACTTACCATGATCCGCAGTGGCAGCACTGCTTTGACGGCAATATCTATGTGCGCGATTTGCCCACGGCAGACCTGTCCGGCTATGACTGCTTGTACATCGCCAGCCGTCAGGACCCGGCCGAGCTGCAAAAAGCCCAAGCGGCGATTCAGGCATTTTTGGCGGCTGGGAAAATGGTCGTGGCCCTGGGCGAAAGCCACGCCTTGCCATGGATTGAAAGCGTGGACTGGACCACGGGCGAGACAAATTTCTGGTGGTGGCTGACCCCCGGCGCCGACTCCGGATTGCGTCAGGTCAATCCTGACCACGGCTTGTTCAGTTACCTGACCTTGCAGGATGCGACGTGGCACCGGCATGGCACGCTGGCCGTGCCCAACGGCGCCGAGAGTTTGATTGATGCCGTTGAAGGCGGGTCGGTGCTGTATGACGACCGGGTGTCTACGGCGGGTCGTTTGTTGGTCAGCACCCTCGACCCGTGCTACCACCACGGCAGCTATTTCATGCCAGCGACGACGCGTTTTCTGCGCGGTTTTATCCCGTGGCTCAAGGCGGGTGCGCCGACTAAAAATCAAGGACTGGATGCGCCTGTTCAATAGCCTCGCGCACCACTACCATGCCCTCACGTTTATGGAGGCTGATGATGGGTAAATTAGCGGTAGTGTGTGCAGTGGGCGCTGGTTTGTTGTTGGGCGGTTGCCAGGCGGTGAACACCACCAGTGGTGGCGCGGTGGGTGTCGAGCGCAAGCAATACATGTTCAGCATGCTGTCGAGTCAGCAGGTTGACCAAATGTATGCGCAGTCGTACCAGCAGACGGTCAGCGAGGCGAGCACCAAAGGTGAACTGGATAAAACCAGTGCCAACGCTCAGCGCCTGCAAGCCATTGCCAATCGACTGATTGCCCAGGCACCAGCGTTTCGCCCGGATGCGGCGCAATGGAATTGGGAAGTCAATCTGATCAAGAGCGATGAACTCAACGCCAACTGCGGGCCGGGCGGCAAGATCATCTTCTACAGCGGGATCATTGATCAGCTCAAGTTGAGTGACGATGAGATTGCCGCAGTGATGGGCCATGAGATTGCCCACGCCTTGCGTGAGCACGGGCGTGAATCCATGTCCAAAGCGTACGGGATCGAGATTGCCAAACAGGGAGCCGGGGCGTTGTTGGGGTTAGGGCAGGACAGCCTGCAACTGGCCGACACGGTGGTGAACTACAGCCTGACGTTACCCAATAGCCGCAGCAACGAGAACGAAGCGGATTTGATCGGTCTGGAATTGGCGGCGCGTGCGGGATACAACCCGAATGCGGCGATTACGCTGTGGCAGAAGATGGGTCAGGTGTCGCAGAGCGCGCCACCTGAATTCATGAGCACTCACCCGGCTTCGACAAGCCGGATTGCGGCGCTGGAAGCGGCGATTCCCAAGGTTATGCCGCTTTATCAGCAAGCGCCCAAGACCCAGTAACGGCTGGCCCTCACCCCAACCCTCTCCCAAAGGGAGAGGGGGCAGATGTGTGGCGTTGCGCAGATCTGCTTTTGCTTTTAGTCCCCTCTCCCTCTGGGAGAGGGCTAGGGTGAGGGTAGCGGGTAAGTGTGTAGCGTTTAAACCCAGCCGCTGATCACCATCGCCTTGTACACCGCCACCACCGCCAGCACAAAGAACGCCGTCGCGGCCAAACGGCGGATCAACGTCAGCGGCAGTTTGTCGGCCGCAAAGTTTCCGGCAATCACTACCGGCACGTTGGCAATCAACATACCCACGGTGGTGCCGATGATCACCAGCCACAAGTCCGGGTACTGCGCGGCCAGCATCACCGTCGCCACCTGAGTCTTGTCACCAATTTCAGCAATGAAAAACGTAATCAGGGTCGTCACAAAAGGGCCGTACTTGCGCGCGGTACTGGCTTCGTCATCGTCCATTTTGTCCGGCACCAACGTCCACAAGGCGGTCGCGGTGAAGCTGGCAGCCAGAATCCAGTGCAGCATCGCATCGCTGAAGAATCCGCCGACCCAGGCACCTACGGCACCGGCCGCCGCGTGGTTGGCGAGGGTCGCCACGACGATACCGGCAATGATCGGCCAAGGTTTGCGAAAACGCGCGGCAAGAATAAGCGCGAGCAGTTGCGTCTTGTCGCCGATTTCGGCCAAGGCAACGATTGCAGTAGGAACAAGTAAGGAGTCGAGCATCATCAGGTAAGTTTCCAGGGGCGGGTCGACACGGCTATGACACGTACAGCCTTCCCGCCCCGGGTAAGGTGTTCGTGTCATAGGTCTTGTCAAACCCCGGTCCATCTGTGTGGACACCTGGGTCGCATGCACCATGGTCTGTTGACCAAGTATGTTGACGCATGCCGGACGAGCGTGAGGCTCGTGGGAGACTACTCCCCTAGGACGGAGCGGATTCTGCCTAGGCAAATCCGATCCGGCAAGCCCTTATTTTCGAAACATCTCAGCGACGCTTGGCACTGTAAATGCGAAAACCCTGACCTTGGGCCTTGACCGTGCAGTGGCCAAATTGCGCTTCGATCAGCGGCTGATAACGCAGAAAGCTATTGGCCACAAGGCGAAGTTCGCCACCTGTTTTCAGATGTTTGATCGCTTTTGCCAGCAAGTTCTCGGTAGCGTGATAATCGGTGTGCACGCCCACATGGAATGGCGGATTGCTCAGAATCGAGTTCAAACCCATCGGCGCCGCATCGATGCCATCACCGGTAATCACTTCCGCTTCCAGGCCATTGGCATCCAGGGTCAGACGGCTGCTGGCGGTGGCGAAGGCATCGACATCGAGCAAGGTGACAGTGTTATGTGGGTAGCGACGTTTAACCGCAGCGCCCAATACCCCTGCACCGCAGCCAAAATCCAGCACATGGCCGCTGGGCAATTTGTCCAGATGTTCCAGCAGCAAGGCGCTGCCGCGGTCCAGTCGGCCGTGGCTGAACACGCCCGGCAAGGTCACGACTTTCAGCGGCCCTTCGGCCAGTGGCAGTTCGTAATGCTGGGCGAGGTCGGCCAATGCCGGGGCTTGCGGGGCGTTTTCAACCGTCACTTGCCACAGTTGGCAATGCCGCGCGCTGTCGAGCTTGCGCGGTTTGCCCAAAGGGAACAGTTGCTTGGAGGCGCCTTCGATGCCGCCTTTTTTCTCGCCGACCAGAAACACGTCGGCGCCCGGCAGACGTGCCGCTACGGCATTGAGCACGTAGTCGGCCAGCTCTTTGGACTTGGGCAAAAACACCACGGCGGTGTCGAACGCGCGCTCAGGCACATCAACCCCGAAATGCACGCGCCCTTCAAAGCGGGCGTCGAGCGCGGCCTGATCGCCGGCATGCCAGCACCAGCCGTGGGCGTCGGGCAACTGGCCGAGCAAATCATCGGCCGGCAACCCGACTAACAGCAGCGAGCCTTGAAAGTATTCAGGCTGACGAAGCAGTACTTCACTGCGCGGATCCATAATCTGCTCCTTGAAAAAGGGGCGCAGTTTATCAAGTGACGACCCGCAGCGCTGTACCGTTGAAGAACGCGTGGGCATTTTCAGTCAATTGCGTGACGATTCGCTGCCGCGCTTCGCGACTGCCCCATGCGCTGTGCGGGGTGATAATCAGGCGCGGGATGTCCGCCGCCAGCAACGGGTTGCCGTCACGGGGCGGCTCAACGCTCAGCACATCGGTGGCCGCGCCGCCCAAATGGCCACTGCGCAATGCGTCGGCGAGTGCCTGTTCATCAATCATGCCGCCACGGGCGGTGTTAACCACGAACGCACCGGGTTTGAGCAAGGCCAGCTCGCGAGCGCCGATAAAGTTACGGGTGTGTTCGGTCAACGGGCAGTGAAAGGTCAGCGCATCGACCTGTGGCAGCAGTTCGTCCAGGCTCAGGCGACCGGGGCGGGCCGGGCGACCGGGAATCTGCCCGATCAATACGCGCATGCCAAAGGCTTCGGCCAATTTCGCCACGGCGCTGCCGAGTTCGCCATGACCGAACAGGCCCAGGGTTTTGCCTTCCAGCTCGACAATCGGAAAGTCCAGCAGGCAGAACTGCTTGGCTTGCTGCCACTGGCCGTCGCGCACAGCGTTGTTGTAGTCGACAAGGCGGGTGGCCAGCGCGAGCAGCAAGCCCAGTGTGTGCTGGGCCACGGACGGTGTGCCGTAGCCTTGGCAGTTTGCGACGGTAATACCGTGGGCGCGGGCGGCTTCGAGGTCGACGTTGTTGGTGCCAGTGGCGGCCACCAGAATCAGCTTCAACTCGGGGCAGGCAGCGAGGGTGCGGGCGTTCAGCAGGATTTTATTGCTGATGGCCACGCTGGCACCTTGCAAGCGCTCGATCACGTTGTCGGGCGTGGTGTCGGTCCATAACTGCAGCTCACCAAAACAGCTGCGCAAGGGGCTGAGGTCGAGGTCGCCGAGGTCCAGAGACGGGTGATCAAGGAAGACAGCGCGCTGAGTGTTTGTCATCAACTGTACCTTTTGTGCGGTCAAATGAAGGCGTAGTGTGGCGAGCCTAACAGAAGAAACAATTTGTAATGGAGCCGTGCATGTACTGGACTGAGTTTTTAACCGTCGCCCTGATCCACCTGCTGGCGGTGGCCAGCCCCGGGCCGGATTTTGCCGTGGTGGTGCGTGAAAGCGTGACCCACGGTCGACGTGCCGGGATGTTTACCGCCTTCGGTGTGGGCACGGCGATTTTTGTTCATGTGGGCTATTCGCTGTTGGGGATCGGCATCATCGTGTCGCAGTCGATTGTGCTGTTTAACGCGCTCAAATGGCTGGCCGCGGCGTACCTGCTGTACATCGGTATCAAGGCGTTGCGAGCCAAACCGGCAGACCCGGCTGCCGTGGCGCAGAGCTTGCCCGTGGGTGAGCGCACGGCGCG
Source organism: Pseudomonas helleri (assembly GCF_009600315.1). Lineage (GTDB taxonomy): Bacteria > Pseudomonadota > Gammaproteobacteria > Pseudomonadales > Pseudomonadaceae > Aquipseudomonas > Aquipseudomonas helleri_A. The sequence continues at coordinate 79,907 of NZ_WIWC01000002.1, forward strand.
CGGGGCCTTCACCTCCGGTTTTGTGACCAATGGCTTGAACCCCAAGGCGACGTTGTTTTTTCTGTCGTTGTTTACCGTGGTGATCAACCCGCACACCCCGCTGTCGATTCAGGCCGGGTATGGCGTGTACCTCGCGGTGGCGACCGGGCTGTGGTTTTGCATGGTCGCGACTCTGTTCAGCCATCAGCGTGTACGCAACGGTTTTGCCCGCATGGGCCACTGGTTTGATCGCGGCATGGGCGCGGTGCTGGTGGCGCTGGGCATCAAACTGGCTTTTACCGAGATGCACTGATCAAACACGGCGACTGCTGTTTGCAAAAAGGTATTTCAGTCGCGAGTTAGAGAAGCCTCCTACATCCTCAAAAGCGTTCATCCGTTAGCGTTCTCCCCTTATTCAAGAGGAGCGATGGATGAACGCCCATCACCGTTTCAGCCTGACCGCGCAAGCCAGCCCCCACCTGTTGGAGGTGCTGGCCTTTAGCGGTGACGAAGCCATCAGCACCCCCTTTTCGTTTGACGTTGAAGTGGTGTGTGAACGCCCTGATCTGGACCTTGAAACGCTGTTGCATACGCCTGCCTTTCTGGCCTTTGACACACAGGGTCATGGCGTCCACGGGCAGATTTATAGCATTGTCAAAAGCACTTCCGGCCCACGGCTGACGCGCTATCGCCTGTCGCTTCGACCGCAATTGACCTGGCTGCTGCACCGCACCAACCACCGTATTTTTCAGAACCAGACCGTGCAACGCATCATCGAGACACTTCTCAAAGAGCACGGCATCTTCAGCAACGCCTATAGTTTCACCCTGCAATCCGCTTACGCGCCGCGTGAATACTGCGTGCAGTACGGTGAAACGGACCTGCACTTTATCCAGCGCCTGTGTTTTGAAGAAGGTATTCACTACGTCTTCCAACATTCGCCCGACGGCCATTTTTTACAATTCGGAGATGGCGAGGCGGTGTTCACTCCTTCGCCGGGGGCAACCCCTTTCAACCCCCATAACGGGATGGTGGCGGGCGAACCGTCGATTCACAGTTTTCGCGAGAAGCTGAGCATTCGAATCAACAGCACCGTATCTCGCAACTACGACTTCAAAGTTGCCAGTCGCACGCTACAGGCTGACAGCCGCGCCAATCCCCATGCACTGCCCCTTGAGGACTACACCTATCCCGGTCGTTTTACCGAGCGTGCTGACGGTGAACGGCAAACCCGGATCGCTTTGGAGCGCCATCAAGCCGATCGTCGCGAAGGGCGCGGTGACAGCGATCAGCCAAACGTTTGCAGCGGCCAGTTTCTGAGCCTGACCGAGCACCCTGACCCGGCCTTCAATGTGCCTTGGCTGCTGACCCATGTTCGCCATGAAGGCAAGCAGCCGCAGGTCTTGAAAGAGCAGGGCGGCGGTTCTGACCTTGAGCATTTAATCGATTTTACCCAAGGCTACCGTAACCGTTTTCGGGGCATTCCCGAGACCGTCACCTACCGCTCGCCTACTGTTTTCGCCAAGCCCGTGGTGGTGGGTGATCAGACGGCCCGCGTCACCGGGCCGGTTGGCGAAGACATTTATACCGATGCGTTTGGTCGGGTGCGAGTCAAGTTTCACTGGGACCGCAGCGAGGTGAACGACGAGCAAAGCAGCTGCTGGGTGCGCGTCGCCTCCAGTTGGGCGGGCGATTCCTATGGCGCCGTGATCACCCCAAGGGTGGGCATGGAAGTGATGATCAGCTATCTGGAAGGGGATGTTGACCGACCCGTCGTGACGGGTTGCCTGGCGTCGAGCCTCACCCCGACGCCCCTCACCCTACCCGAAGAAAACACCCAGAGCGTATTGCGCAGCCGCAGTACGCCGAGCGGTAGTGGCCACAACGAGTTGCGCCTGGAAGACCGCAAAGGTCAGGAACTGATCTATCTGCTCGCCCAGCGAAACCTGCAACAACACATCGAACACGACAGTCACCTGCACGTTGAAGGCAAGCGTGAGGAAACCATCAAAGGCAACAGCCGGGTGGTGCTCGATGGCGAGGATCACCAGACCGTCACCGGCGACCGCAAAACGATGCTCAACGCCAGTGATTTTCAGGACACTGCGCTCAACAGTCATACCCGAGTGGGGGCGGTGTGGACGGTCGAGGCGGGAGAACATATCCACCTCAATGCGGGGGCCATGATGACCCTCGACGGCGGCGCCAGCCTGAGCCTCCAGGCGGGCGGCCAACACCTGCTGCTGACGCCTGCCGGGATAATGAGCAGTACGCCGATTGAACTCGGCGGGGTGCCCATACCCGGCGTGCCGGTGCTGTCGGCGCTGGCCGGGTCGGTGGGGGTGATGACGGCGCTGGCGTTAAAAGCCCAACAACAGGCCTTCACCCAAGCCATCGCCAAACGCGCGCCGGTGTGCCTCGTCTGCCAGTCACTTGAGGAGCGCCAGCCATGATGCGCGCCTACCTGTTGCTCGACAGCCATCAAATAGCCGGTCTACATGCGCAGTTGTATGAACTGGCGCCCACCGCCACCCCTCACGCGCTGTACCTGATGACGGCATACGCGGCGATGGCTTCCTTTGGCCCGGTAGTGGTCGGCGTCGAACCCGGCACCCCGCTGGCCACAGCATTCCTCACGCATTGGCAGGACAAGGCGGGCATCTGGCTGGAGTCCGACGCGCCTGAAACGGAGCTGATTGCGCATTTACGCAGCCTGATTCATGTGCAACTGGACGCAGAGGTCAGCGCGTTCTTCCGTTTTTACGACCCTGTGATCACACGCTTGTGGCTGCACGATCTACCGGCGGCGGAGCGTGACCAGTTGATGGGCCCCGTGCGGGTGATCCGGTTGCCGGAGGCTGATGGCAGCACGCTGCAGATCAGTCAGCAAAACCCTGATCAGCCGACGGCTCGCTATGGGCCAACCCCTTGGTTGAAGCTGAGCGCGTCAACCCTTGAACGCCTCTGTGTAGCTCAGCGCAGTCAGTTTTCGCAGCACCTTGTCGACCACGCTCAGCGCTATTTCCCTCACTGCCTGCACGACCTCAATACACGACAGCAGCAGGCGTGGGCCTTGGCGTGCCAGGCCAGCGCAGCGCGACAAGGCTACAGCGCAGAAGACGAAGTGATGCTTTGGGCGAGTCTGTACGCCACCTATGGCGACGACTTTCCGCAGGGCGAGGGTCAGGAGATCTATCGCAACTTGCTGGCTGAACAAGGCGTCACCCCCCGCCAACGTCTTGACCGCGCACTGGACGAATTGATCCTGAGCGCCATTGCGAGAGAACTCGACCTATGAGCGGCCTTAAACCTCTGCAAACCGTCACCCAACTGGCAGAAGCCCGACGCGCTGCTGCTGCGTGCGAGCATCTCGACATCCACAGCACCGTCCAGCAATGCCCGGCCAGCCAAGGGCACTCTTTGTCGTGCCGGTGCGCTATGCCCTCAGCGAAGAACCTGCGAACCACGCCGCTTTCCAGCCGGGGGTTATCACTCAAAGTCACCCCATGGCGGCGCGTACGCTGCGGGTCGGGTTTGTCTACGTGTGGCAAGGCAATGGGCCATTACAGCGGTATGCCGTGGCGGAAAATGCCCTGTTGCGCCAACAGGATTTGGACGAGGAAGACACGGTCGTGGTCGTGGGCACCTTGAGCGGTATTGCATTGGACAAGCACCAGTCGGCGTGGATGCTGTACAGCGAAATCCCGCTCAATCCTCAGCATTGTGAGCACCTGAACGACCCAGAGTTTCGCGACAAGCGTATGCGCTGCCTCGACCTGCGAAACGTCGCCAACTCCCTGCATGCGCCCCATTGCGTGCCCTTGCAAGACGCGGCACAGGTCATCGGCGAGTTGATACCCAAGACCTACAACCTGAGCTTGGCTATGGATTTTCAGCGCAACCAAGCGGCCTACCGTAAAGGAGCGGATGAGCTGGGTGAGCAGGTCTTCAAAAAGCCCACCCCGGTCATAATCAAGGCCTACACCGATGCCCTGCGTTGGGTGAATGAACGAGAGCAAGTAGCGGCGAACCATCCGCCGTTTTCCGAAGACGCTACACCGCCGGGAGAATGGAGTGCCCAGACGTGGGCACCCACCGCCAGCCAAACGCTGATGGAAACCGCTCACGAACAATCCAGCGGTTTATACAGCGTGCTGGCCTGCCTCGATGACGACCTTGGCGTGCTTCGCGACATCAATCACGAACAGGAATTGGTCGAGTCCCGCCATGAACAGTGGCAAACCGATAACAACCTGCGCCTGAGCATTGGCGGGTTTGTGAGGAGTTTGATTACAGAGGACGGTGCAGAACTATCAGGACAGCTCAACTACCGCTACCGGGAGCATAACCTCGTACTCACCGAAGATCAGGGCAAGGCCATGCTGGCGGCCCATCACCGACTCGACGAGCTGTTCAAGGAAGAAAGCAACATAAATCAAGCGCGGGGAGGGTACTACAGCCACAAACAGGCCAATGCTTTGCTACACAAAGTGCATGCAGAAGTTAAGGCGACAGTGGCCCCGTTGCGCAGTTTTATCCCGCCTCAATTGCACACCGAAATAGAAGCGGTGGTGCGTGATTATCGCGATGATAAAATCGCCAACCTCGAAAATCGCCATGCCAGCGATAAAGTTGAGGAATACATCGACTTGTCGGCGATGAATACCTGGCTCGACACCACGGCCCCAGCGCACTTTTCACACACGCAGCAACGCCACGAAAGCCTGTTTTCTGACCGTGGCCTTTACTTGCAGCGTCATCACAGCGCGACCTGGCAAGTCGATTACAACGACCCCGACCACACCCACTGGCTGGACACACTGGCCGTGGCCTGCCTCAGTGGCCAATGCATCCGCGCCCAGGGTGCCGAGCAATACGCCGACTATGTGCGCAGTGCCGATGAAGGCGCGTTGCGCCAGTTGTTCTATAGCTGGAGCCCGACTCTCGAAGCGGCCGTTAACAGCAATACCCGCGCAAGCGAGTTGATCGCTGCCTTGGCGCTGGAAAATCAGGCCAATGCCAAGCAGGCCATTATCAAGGTCATGGGAGTGTTGAACGAGTCAAGTGTCACCCGCCTTGGTGTTCGTGCCGAAGATGCCCAAGGCAGTTGGGCAACGTTGGTCAAACGGTTGGGAGGCGCGTTGATGCTGCTTAAAGGCGAACACGCCAATGCGCCCGGTGGCACCTGGCTGGCCATACTGGTGGCGGCTCGGTTGGGAAGTGGCGTCGGGTTGCGTGCGGTCAAGGAAGGTGCGCTGCGGACATGGGAACTGTTTGGCAAAGCCGGGGAAGATATAACCCAATGGGCCAAAAAAACCGGTGATGCCATAGGGGTAGGTCAGGTGTCAAAAATCCTTAACTCCCCGGCGGTGAAGGGCAGCGGAGGGTTGGTGGCCTTGTCGGCGTTATTGCTCAATAGCTGGAATGCCAAGAATTATCTGTCGCAGGCAGGAGCATTGGAGGGGATGGACCGGCAGCGGATTAATGACACGGTATCTGCGACCTTGTATGCAGGGGCTGCATTAGTGGCGGTTATAGATAATCAGATGAGGAGTAAGGTTGCTGATAGGGTGTTTGCAGTTAAATTTTCGAGTACTAAATTATCCAGTTTTCCTGCGCTCACTCTTTTCGGAGCATTGATTGGAGGAATATCATCAATTGCTGCACTTAATGAATTTTATTCTCTCCAGCAGCAATTAGAAAATGCACATGGCAGTATAGATGTTTGGCTAGACCTGCGATATCACATAGTAGGAGGCCAAATAGCGGCTTGTGGAGCTCAGGCATTATTAGGGATCTACTATACAGCGCGCGCAGTTGCTGGGGCGATGACAACTCAAGCTGCCATTGCCGCTTATGCATTGTGGATGGGGCCACTCAACTTATTTGTCGCTGTATTGGGTGTGTTGTATTTAGTTGCATGGTACTTCCAGCAAACTCCCATGCAAAAATTTCTCAACTCGTGTTGTTGGTCCAAGGCCCGCGCAAGCGATCTAAGCCCCATTACATTGGAGAACCGGCAAGATGAACTAAACAGGCTATACGGTATTCTCTACACTCCGAGAGTCAGCTTTAAAGGGCGTGATGAACCCGTTGGCGCCAATAGCTATGTGGGAATGAAGTTCACCACCTTTATCGATTCGCTGACCATTGATTTACCAGGGGCGGAACCCGGTAATGCGCACCTCGAAATCGCCATGATTGGCAATCCGGTGGATTCGCCAGCGATGTGGGCGCGTATCAAAAATGGTGAAGGTCGCCTGCGTGCGGAAGAACCCATGCAAACCCTGGGTGATTTGTGGATAAAGCACAGCCGTTGTGAATGGATACCCTATACCCAAGGCCAAGGGTTACGTTTGACAGGCTCTTTCTTGAAAGTCGTGCCGGGTGTTTTTGTATCGCAGCCTTCAATAGTGTCTTTGCGGTTGCGCTATCGCACGCCGTTGACATCCCTGCTGGGGGCACTCAGCTATGTCGGTGGCGAACGAGGTGTAGCCTTTACAGTGAGCAGTTCTTCAGGCGTGGTTGAAATACGCAACGATCCTACTCCAGAACTGGATAGAGCGCCCAACTATGTTCTAGGCAATCAAGAGTTTTCGGTACTCTGGCAGCGGGGGTCTAAGAAATGAGTTCTCCTGCGGCTGGAACAATCAAAAAAGGCGTCTTTTCTCAACAGGAATACTTGGCTCCATTGCCCACTCCGACTGGGCAGAAGCCAGTTGATATGGTCAACATGATTTGGCGCAAGAATGATGTTTATTTGGATGTGGGAAATATAAATATAGGTGGCGCTGTAGCGGTTATATGGTTTATGTCAGTTTTTTATATTGGGTTCTATATGCTTTTCAAAACAATTGATCCGCGGGTCAGTAGTTTTGTCCTGTGGAGTGGTCTAATTATTGTCGGTATCCCTGCACTTATATTTATATACAGCCTGGTCCGCCCAACTCCATTACCGATCCGCTTTAATCGCCAGCGCCGCGAAGTCTGCGTCCCCCGAGAAGATGGTGCATATTGGATCGTACCTTGGGAAACAGTCACCGCAGCAGCGACCCAGCACTCCTCAGTCAATCAGGCAGGCAAAACAACTTCGGGAATGTTGTTTATCAGCTTTGACAACCCCGACCCGCTAGCGCCCGAAGCCAATAAGCACTGGATGTGGGGGTTTAACTGCGGCGGCAATGAAGCCTCTATGTCGACATGGGAGTGCATACGCAATTATATGGAAATTGGGCTGCATGTTTTACCGCAAAGTAATGACTACGAAAAAAGTCGCGCCAGTCTTAAAGGGCGGCGCCTGTTATGGGGAACTTGCTGTGCTTCTGTCGAGGGTATTTGGCTGCACATACGAAAAGGTGAATTATGGGAAGCAACTTATTTGATGTTGTGCATTTTCCTGTTCGGCGCCCCTCTTATTTTTATGCTGCAAACATGGAAACTCTCACCTCCACCCACCTTGGATTACCCAGAGATCATCGAATGGTCAAAACCCCTGCCCCCAGAGCAATGGGCCAAGCGTTCAGATGCGTTGGAAGCCGCCATCATCCAGCGCGAAGCCGAATTGCTTGCGAGAGCACAGTCATGAATATAGAAGCAGCGGGCACTACAAAAAAGAATCTACTGTCGCAGCAGGATTACTTGGCTCCTTTGCCAATACCTACGGGCGAGAAACCGGTTGATATGGTGAACATGATTTGGCGCAAGAATGATGTTTATTTGGATATAGGAAATTTTAATGTTGCTGGCGGGGTAGCTACAATCTGGTGCATGTCATGGTTGTTTGTATCTATAAACTTAATTCTCTTCGATCCTTTTATGATTATGGCAGGGCTTATTATTGTAGGGGTTCCTGCACTTGTATTCGTTTACAACTTGGCTCGCCCAACCCCGTTACCGATCCGCTTTAATCGCCAGCGCCGCGAAGTCTGCGTCCCCCGAGAAGATGGCGAGTATTGGATCGTACCTTGGGAAACAGTCACCGCCGCAGCGACCCAGCACTCATCAGTTAGTCAGGCAGGCAAAACGACTTCGGGCATGCTGTTTATTAGCTTTGACAATCCCGACCCGCTAGCGCCCCAAGACAATAAGCACTGGATGTGGGGGTTTAACTGCGGTGGCAATGAAGCCTCGATGTCGACGTGGGAATGCATACGCAGTTATATGGAAATTGGGCCGCATGTTTTACCGGAAAGTAATGACTTCGAAAAAAGTCGCGCCAGTCTTAAAGGGCGGGGCCTGTTATGGGGAACTTGCTGTGCCTATGCCGAGAGTTTTTGGCTGCACCTACGCAAAGGTGAATTATGGGAAGCAACCTATTTGGTTCTGTGCATTTTCCTGTTTGGCGGCCCCCTCATCTTTATGCTGCAAACCTGGAAACTCTCGCCCCCACCCACATTGGACTACCCCGAGATCATCGAATGGTCTAAACCCCTGCCCCCTGAGCAATGGGCCAAGCGATCCCCTGAGCTTGAGCGCGCAATCATTCAGCGCGAAGCAGAATTGGCAGCACGTCCCGGCTCTTGAATAAAACCTGAAGTCCCTGACGAGCAGGCAGGCTGCGATCTTGTCTATTTCTGAGTTTGCTTCATCCTTGCGGGCTAATTGTGCGTGCCCACGGAGATGTGTCGATGTCCTCAGTCAATCGGTTTTGGCGCCGAGCCAAGCTGCCACTGGCAGTCAGCCTCGTTTCGACCTTTGCCGGGCCTGCCTGGGGTTTGAGTTTCAATATCGGTGAAGTCGAGGCCCAGCTCGATTCGGAGCTGTCCATCGGCGCCAGTTGGTCCACCGCCAAGGCGGATCACAACCTGATCGGCGCCAATAATGGCGGCAAGGGGCAGTCGCAAATCTCCGATGACGGGCGGTTGAACTTCAAGCGCGGCGAAACCTTCTCCAAGCTGTTCACCGGTATGCACGCGCTGGAGTTGAAGTACGGCGACAGCGGTGTGTATGTGCGGGGCAAGTATTGGTACGACTTCGAGCTGCAAGACGACAGCCGTCCCTTCAAGCCGATCAGCGACCGTGGCCGTAAAGCCTCCGCGCAATCGGCGGGCGCTCAGTGGCTCGACGCTTTTGTGTATCACAATTACGCCATTGCCGATCAGCCCGGGGCCGTGCGTTTGGGCAAGCAAGTGGTCAATTGGGGCGAGGCCGCGTTTATCGGCGGCGGGATCAATGCGATCAACCCCACCGATGTGTCGGCTTATCGCCGTCCGGGTACGGAGTACAAAGACGGGCTGGTGCCGGTCAATCTGTTTTATCTGTCGCAAAACCTCACCGACAACCTCTCTGCCGAAGCCTTTTATCAACTGGATTGGGAACAGTCCGAGACGGACAACTGCGGCACGTTTTTCTCGCAGTCAGACGTGATGGCGGACGGCTGTAGCGGCAATTATCGGGTGATGAGTAAACGTTCGGCACTGGACGTGGCGCAGTTGTCTGCCCTGACGTCGGCAGGTGTCGAGGTCAACGAGGAGGGTGTATTGGTGCGCCGTGGCGCGGACCGTGATGCGCGCAACGGCGGGCAGTTTGGTGTGGCCATGCATTACGTGTTCGAGCCTTTGGACACTGAGTTCGGCGCCTTCTTTATGAACTATCACAGCCGCGACCCTATTCTCAGCGGGCAGGCGGCGTCACAGTCGGCTTATAACACCGCAGCCGGGGCGGGCGCGCTGGCGCCGATGATAGTGGCGGGCAATTCCAGCTATTACGTCGAATACCCCGAAGACATTCGGTTATACGGGTTGAGCTTCGCCACGACGTTATCCACAGGTACGCGCTGGAAAGGCGAGTTGAGTTATCGGCCCAATGCGCCGGTGCAGCTCAACAGCAATGATCTGCTCTACGCCAATGTCACGTTGCTGCCGGGGCTGGCGGATGCCTCCCCCTTGAGCGTGACCCCCGGTGCGGACATACAAGGGTTTCGGCGCAAGGAGGTCAGCCAGTTTCAGACCTCGCTGGCGCACACCTTCGACAATGGCATGGGCGCAGACCGTTTGACCCTGACAGGCGAAGTGGGCGTGACTCATGTGGCCGGGCTGGAAGGGACTTCCGCTGTGCGTTACGGGCGTGATCCGGTGTTTGGTTCGGCGGGCAATGACGGGTTTACCACGGCCAATTCCTGGGGTTATCGCGCCCGTGCCGTGTGGGAATACAACCATGTGTATCCCGGTCTGCGTCTCAAGCCCAACCTGGCGTGGTCCCATGATGTCAGCGGTTATTCGCCCGGCCCGGAAAACACCTTTGAAGAAGGCCGCAAGGCGGTCAGCGTGGGCGTTGATGCCGACTACCAGAACACCTACACCAGCAGTCTGTCGTACACCAATTTCTTTGGTGGGCGGTACAGCACACTCAGCGACCGCGACTTTATGGCGCTGAGTGTGGGCATCAAGTTTTAAACCGCCGGTTGAGGTGCCAGACCGAGGTTGGGTGACGCCTGTTCACGACGAATGCTGTTCAGCGGCACAATCACCAGCAGCAAGGTCAGTAGCACGGTGACGGCGATGCCCCACGCGGCCAGGGTCAAGCCGCCGAGGGAAATCAGCCCGCCGGAAATGGCCGGGCCAACGGCCAGACCCAGGCTCAGGAAGCTGCTGGCGGCAGCGACCACACGGCCTTCGCGATCCAGCGCGGCGGCCAGTGCCGTGAGGTAGCTCAAGGCATAGAAGTAGGTGATGCAGATGGTCATCACGCCGACGGTGTAGAGCATTTTCGAGTGCTCGCCCAGCACGTAGCTCAGGCTGGTGCCGCCGGTCAGCAGGATGGCCAGAATCACTGGAGTGCTGAGGCCAAAGCGCTTGCCGATCAATGCCGCCAACAGCGGGCCGATCAAGCCAACAAAGGACTGGAAGGACAGCAGAATGCCGACTTCTTCGCCGCTGTAGCCGACCATCGTGCCGATGCGCTCGACAAAAGCCCAGCCCATGGTGTCGCGGGCCTGAAACACAAACATGGCGAGCATCATGCAAATGGCGGGCAGGCTCAGCAGCACATTGCCCGCAGGTTTGAGGCTGTGCAGGCGTGGTTCGATCAGCTCCTTCGGCGCGTGCTGAGGCATAAACGGAATGGCCAGCAGCATCACTGCCATAGTGCCCGCCATGGCGTAATACAGCCCCGGCAGGCCGTAGGCGGCCATGACCTTGGCGTAACCGAGCATCACCACAATCATCAGCAGCACCGACAGCACGTTCATGTGCCCGGCAATCCGGTCAGGTTGTTTGGCGCTGGCGACGCACGCGTTGCCGCAGGCCAAGGCCAGACCGGCACCGATACCGGCAATACAGCGCACGGCTGCAAGCGCGTAAAGGTCAGTCATGCTGGCGCTGATCAGGTTGGCGACGATGGCCAGTACGGTGCCCGCAATGGCCAGCGTGCGGCGCGGCGCACGGCCCATAAACGGGGCGACCAGCAAGGACGCCAGCATGGTGAAGATAAATTCGGCCGACATCAGGATGCCGGCGTGGGCCTCATTCAAATCGAGGTCATGGATGATCGCACTGATCAAAAAGGGCAGCGCCCACAGGCCAAGCAGACCGACGCCGTAGGCCGAACCTGCGGCGGAGAACACCAGACTCCAGCTCTCGGGCAGGACGTTTTGTATTGTTTTCATGGGGTGATCCCTGGGATTAGAAAAAAGCGCGCCTGAACAGGCGCGCTACAGGCTCAAACGTTATTGCTGGCTTTCGTCCACTGGCGTGCCGTCGTCGTACTGCGACAGCCACGTCACCATGGCATCGCGGTAACGGGTGAAGCCTTTGTAGTCCACCAGTTCCTGATCCAGATCGCGGATCACCCGGTGCATGCGTTTGGCCCATTGCGGGGCGAACTCGGCCAATTGCGCGAGGCTCACCAGATAGGTGCGCACCGGGAACAACACGGCGTTGCTGCGCGGCAGGCGGTGCAGCGGTTGCAGTTCGACCCGCAGGTTGACCAGTTCACCGGCGTTTTCGGCGGTTACGATGGTGCGATCAGGCGCCCAGTCCGGCAAGGTTTCGGCCGAGGTTTCAAGGCGCGGATTCACCGTGATCGACCAGTTGGTGCGGCGCACTGGGTGACCGGGTTGCAGGCGCAGCAGGAACTTCAAGGCGCGTTGCAGGATGCCCATTTCATGCAGTTTTGGCACCGGGCCATGAAACTCCATAAAGCTCATGCCCAGATTGAAACGCAACGAGTAGTCCGCTCGCTGAGTGGCCATGCCTGCACCCATGATCAGGGTTTCGTCGCGTTCTTCGAGCAGGATGAATTCGCCCTGGGCCTGACGGGTGATGTACTCCATTGGCTCCATCGGCAAGGTGCTGGTGTCACCGAAGGTGAAGGTCTGGTTGATTTGCAGCGGGCGGTTGATCCAGTGCCACTGGCTGCCGTTCTTCTCCAGCGTGAAGTGCTCGGGGAAGTCGCGCGAGTACGACTCCATCAGCAACTCCAGCAAATCCCACTGGGCTTCCATCATGTGCGGCAACGCGGCGTAGTGAACACCGGGTTCGTTCTCCAGCGTCTGGGCGCGGTGATGGCATTCGGAGATGTAATGTTCGTCGATGTCGAACTGGGCGCGCAGGGCGCCTTCGCCGAACGGCACATGGGGTTCGACGTTCATCGAGTACATGTACTGGTCTTCCGGGTACGGGAAGGGCAGGCGCGTGATCGCCTCGCGGCTGTTGCAGTAGGTGTAGTCGCCGGAGTAGGTTTCGATTGGCTTGAAAGCAGTCATCTTTTTGTTCCTGAATTAGAGGTCAACGACCAGACGGCTACACGTGGCGCGAGATACGCACGGCATGAATTTGCGCTGGCTGAGTTTGTCTTCTTCGCTGAGCCAGTCATCGCGATGGTCCAGTTCGCCTTCCAGCTCCAGCACTTCGGTTTCGCAGTAACCGCAGGCACCGCCACGGCACAGGTACGGCACGGCGTAACCGGCCTGTTCGGCCGCTTCCAGCAGCGATTGATCGGGCGGCACTTCCAGCGTCACGCCTTGGCGCGCCAGGGTGACGGTGAACGGCTGACCATTGGAGCCTTGTTCGACGAAGCGCTCGAAGTGCACATGGCTGTCGGTCCAGCCCAGTGCGCGGGCGCTGGCCAGTGTGTCGTCGATCATGCTGTCGGGGCCGCACGCATACACGTGGCTGCCCAATGGGCGGTCGGCGAGGATCTGGCGAATGTTCATGCGTGGGCCTTCGCCCGGCACATACAGCGTGACCTTGTCGCCGTAGCGCGCTTTTAATTCGTGGCCCAGTGCCGTGTGCTCCGGGCCACGCACCGCCAGATGCAGTTCGAAATCGGCCTGTTTAAGCAGCAGTTCTTCGAGCTGCGAATAGACCGGGGTGATGCCCACCCCGCCCGCGATAAACACATGCTGGCGCGCATGTTTGGCCAGCGGGAACAGGTTGGCCGGTTGCAGGATCTGGATCAGGTCGCCTTCGTTCAACTGGTCATGCAGGTAGCGCGAACCGCCGCGACCTTCGCTGACCCGGCGTACAGCGATCTGGTAGGCGCTGGAGTCATAGGGCGAGTTCATCAGCGAGTAGGCATTGCGCAGGGTTTTCTCGCCTTTGGGCACCAGCACCACCACATGGCTGCCACCGGAAAACGCCGGCAGGTGTTTGCCCTCCGGGTCGACTAACGTGAAGCGGGTGATTTCCGGGGTCATGGCTTCAATGCGAGCCACCCGTACGCTAAGGGTTCCGTTATGGGTACTCATGTGTCCAGCTCCTCGGCAGGGGGCAGTTCGCCCGGTACTTCGCCATCGGCCTTGATGCCCTGAAACGCCGCCAGACGGCGTGAATAATGATCACGTACCACCAGATTGAGCTGGCAGCCGGGGCAGGTGAACAGGCGTTGAGTGACGTTTTCGGTGTAGGTGTCGCAGTGCACGCACCAGACACGGCGCACCAGAGTGCCGCTGTGTTCGCGCAACACTTCGTCGCGGTTCAGGTCCACCGCGTTGGCGGCTTGCATCGCCGTGCCGATGAAGCTCTCCGAACCGCTGAGGTACAGGCGGGTGCCCATATGTGCGTTGCCCAGCCAAGTGTGCAAGGCTTTGAGCAGCGCCTGATTGCTGGCAAACACATGCAGATCGTCAGCGGCACAGTGTTGCAGCGCGCTGAGGTGGTTGTGCCCGGAAAACGATTCGGTGGAGTAGAGCAGCGTGCAGTTCTGGCGCTGGCTCGGAGTCATTTCTTCAATCAGCCGTAGCATGGCCGTGCCGCCGCTGCCCTGACCTGCGATCAGGTGGCGCAGGCCGCCCGTCATGGGGTGCAGCACGTCATAGACGGGGCGGCTTTTAATGCCGGTGATAAGCATGGTTACACACCTCTTGATACGTTACCGCCACGGTGCCGTTCGGTAACAAAGGACGGCCGATTCAGCTTCATGGGAACTACAAAGCAGAACCTATGCCATATTTCATCTTGTTTTATATGTTTTAACTTTTAGGCTCACGATTGGCCGTTTTGTCCGGGCACGGCGGTCAATCAGCGCCCCTAAAAGGTGCGTTAACGGGCCGCGTGCTCGTATCAGGTGCGAATCAGTGTTTGAACATCACATGGCGTACGCAGGTGTAGTCTTCCAGCCCGTACATGGACATGTCCTTGCCGTAGCCGGAGTGTTTCATGCCGCCGTGGGGCATTTCGCTGACGAGCATGAAGTGCGTATTCACCCAGGTGCAGCCGTATTGCAGGCGCGAGGCTAGGCGGTTGGCGCGGCCCACATCCTGTGTCCAGACCGAAGAGGCCAGGCCGTAATCCGAGTCGTTGGCGTAGGCCAGAGCTTGGGCTTCGTCCGTAAACGAGGTGATCGTCACCACGGGGCCAAAGACTTCGCGCTGCACGATTTCATCATCCTGGCGTGCGTCGGCCAGCACCGTAGGCTCAAAGAAAAAGCCCGGCCCTTCGACGCGGTTGCCGCCGGTGATGACGCGGATATGCGGCTGCGCCTTGGCCCGCTCGACAAAGCCTGCGACCCGTTCCAGATGATCGCGGGTAATCAACGGGCCGAGTTCGGTGTCAGGATCGTCCTGCAAACCGTGGCGAATGCTGGCCACGGCTATCCCCAGTTTTTCAACGAATTGCGCGTAAACCCCTTCTTGCACATACAGGCGGCAGGCGGCGGTGCAGTCTTGCCCTGCGTTGTAAAAGCCGAACGCACGGATGCCTTCGACGGCGGCGTCGATGTCGGCATCGTTAAAAATCAGCACGGGCGCTTTGCCGCCCAATTCCATATGGGTGCGTTTTACGCTGCTGGCGGTGGCGCCGATGATGCGCGCGCCGGTGGCCACTGAACCGGTGAGGGACACCAGTCGCACCTTGGGGTGAGTGACCAGTGGCTCGCCAACGCTTGGCCCGCGGCCAAACAGAATGTTGACCACGCCTGCGGGGAACAACTCGGCAATGATTTCAGCCAGCTTCAAGGCGCTGAGCGGGGTTTGTTCTGACGGCTTGAGCACCACGCAGTTACCGGCGGCCAGTGCCGGTGCAAGCTTCCAGGCGACCATCATCAGCGGGTAATTCCAGGGTGCGATGGAGGCCACAACGCCCAGTGGGTCACGGCGAATCATCGAGGTGTGCCCCGGCAGATATTCCCCTCCCGCCGAACCGGACATGCAGCGGCTGGCGCCGGCGAAGAAGCGAAACACATCCGCAATGGCGGGGATTTCGTCATTCAGGGCAGCCTGATAGGGCTTGCCGCAGTTGAGCGACTCCAGACGGGCCAGTGTTTGTGCCTGTTCCTCGATGCGGTCGGCCAGTTTGAGCAACAGCTGTGCGCGATCCTTGGGCGGGGTTTGTGCCCAGCCCTCAAAGGCTTTGTCGGCGGCGAGGACAGCGGCCTCGACCTGGCGTGTGCTGGCTTCGGCAATGTCCACCAGCACGGTGCCCAGCGACGGGTTGTAAACGGGTTGGCAAGTGCCTTCGCCGTCGACCAGTCGGCCGTTGATCAGAAGTTTGGTTTGCATGGCGTATCCCTTGGTCAGCGTGCGGGTGGAGAGTTGCAAAGAGGAAAAGATGCCCATGGCGACGCAGGCGGCACCTTAAACATATGAAAACATATCTTAAAGATTGTGGCGTGCGCAAGCTGTGCTGATATTTCACCTGTCAGGGGGTAAGTAATCGCTATAAGATACGAATCCGAACCTTTAAATGCCTCTTTGCCCCACAAGGGCGGCAGTCACCCTGCAAGACGAGGAATGTGGAGAACCGATGAGTGCCCTGAATACAGCCCGCAGCACCGCCTTTATCCGGTTACGCCAGGAAGGCCGTACCGATGAGGTCGCGAGACGGCTGGTGGAAGCGATTGAACTGGGTTTGTTCGCCGAAGGGCAGCAACTGCCCAGCGAGAGTGAGCTTGCACTGCAACTGGGGGTCGCGACCGTCACCTTGCGTGAAGCCCTTGTGGTGCTGCGCCAGCGCGGTTTGATTGAAACCCGGCGCGGGCGCAACGGCGGCAGTTTTGTCTGTGCGCCGGTGGAGTTGCCCGAAGCCCTGTTGTTGCAGCGTCTCAAAGACATTAGCGGCCCGGACTTGCGTGATTTGGGCGATGAACACATGGCCATATCCGGTACCGCGGCCCGCTTGGCCGCGCAGCGCAGCTCGCCCGAGCAACATGCCCGCATCGCTCAGCATATCGACGCCTTGCACAGTGCTCAGACGCGGCAGGCACGGCACCGGGCAGATGCACGCTTTCACATTGAAGTGGCTGCCGCCGCGCAATCCTTGAGGCTGACCAACGCCGAAATGCGCCTGCAATCAGAAGTGGGCGAGCTGCTGTGGTTGGATGCAATTGGCGGCAAGGACGTGTCGTTGGTTGAACAGGAGCACCGGGCGATCCTGCAAGCGATGGTCAATAACGACGTGGTATTGGCCGGTGCGCTGGCCGAGGCGCATGTCATGCGTGGCATCAAACGCCTGATCGGCTTGCGTCTGGAACTGCTGGCCGAAGGTGATGAAACTGCGTGAAGCTGGCGTGGTAATTGCGTGAATGTTCAGAGAGAGCTGTCAGAAACACCGCCGTAACCCATAAAAAGAAAGCCCAAAACCTGCGTGAGGTAATGCCATGTTCGCCGCGAGTGAGAATGCTCCCCTTGGTGCCTGTATTCAGCAGCTCAACAGCACACTGGAGACGATCTTCAGTCAGGTTCGCCAACTGGTGGACGAGACTCGCAGCCTCTGGGCGCGAGTCCTGGAGGAAGGTCGTCAACCCACGGCCAAAGACCTGGCCACACTGCGCCCCGGCATAGACCGGCAACTGCTGGCCACCGGCGCATTCGGCTGTGGGGGCGGAGTGATTCTTGAACCGCGTTGTCTGGCGGATCGCGAGATGCACCTGGAATGGTGGTATTTGGCGGATGGCGGTAAAACCATGCCCTTGCGCCCGAACTTCGACCAGCGCCGCGAGAATTTTTACGACTACACCGCCATGCCCTGGTTCAGTCGCCCGCGCAGCACGGGGTCAAGTTGTGTAGAAGGCCCTTACGTCGACCTCTACGGAACCAATATGTACGTGTTGACCTTCACCATGCCGATTGTGGTCGACGGTCGATTTATCGGCGTGGCGGGGCTGGATTTATCGCTGCACAATGTCGAGCGTCTGTTGATTCGCAGTTTGATGCGACTTGAGCACGAAGCCGTATTGATCGCCGTGGATGGCCGCGTGATCGCGTCCAACAGTCCTAACTGGATGGTCGGTGATCTGGCCACAAAACTGTTGCAGCCCCTGCCCGAACAAGGCGAGCGTCTGGCCTTGGCCGAGCCGGAAGCCGGCTGGTCGCTGGTGCGCCTGCCGGCCTTGCGAAAGGTGGCTTGATTCGCGTAGCAGTTGCCGAAGGCGACGTCCGATTGCGCAGCGATCGTAAATTCGGAGAACGAGGGGTGTCTATTGGAACGCGCGGCCCGCGTTTACGACGACTGCGTCGTCGGACGTAGCCTTCGGCAACTGCTACGAGGTTTGTTTCCCCCCCCCAATGGGCCAGACAGTGATGTCTGGCCCATTTTTGATTGTGCGCTTTGTCGTGTGCGCAATAAAAAGATTGAATAGTCACAGTAAATGTTATTTAAATAACAAAAATAATAGCGCCGACGATTACTGAATCGAGGCGTTCACAAGGTAATCATTCATGAACAAGATCGCGGTCATTGGCAGCAACATGGTGGATTTGATCACCTATATCGACCGGATGCCTGAGCAGGGCGAAACCCTTGAAGCCCCCGGCTTTGCCATGGGCTGTGGCGGCAAGGGGGCCAATCAGGCCGTTGCCGCTGCCAAATTGGGCGCTGACGTGCTGATGCTGAGCAAAGTCGGCGACGATATGTTCGCTGACAACACCCTGGCCAATTTCAAACGCTTTGGCATTGATACCCGCTATGTCGAACGGGTGCCGGGTGTGTCCAGCGGTGTGGCACCGATTTTTGTGAAGTGCGATTCGCACAACAGCATTCTGATCATCAAAGGCGCCAACGCTCACCTCAAGCCAGCAGATATTGATGCCGCACAAAGCGATTTGCGCGACTGCAAGCTGATCGTTCTGCAACTCGAAATCGACCTCGACACCGTTTACTACGCCATCGACTTTGCCAAGCGTAACGGCATTCAAGTGCTGCTCAATCCTGCGCCTGCGGTGGCGGGTTTGAGCCACGCACACTTGTCGCAGCTGGATTTTTTTATCCCCAACGAAACCGAGCTGGCACTGATCACCGGCCTGCCGGTAGACGGGCCGCAATCAGCACTCATTGCTGCGCGTCAGTTGGTTGAAGAGGGCATACGTCACGTGATTGTCACCCTGGGTGCCAACGGCGCGTTGTATGTGGGCGAGGAGGGCGAGTTTCAGGTCGACGGCCTTAACGTCGCCGCGCGTGACACCACAGGTGCGGGCGATGCCTTTATTGGTTGCTTCGCCCATCACTGGAGCCAGGACGGTGACATCCGCCGCGCCATGACCTTGGCCGTGGCGTATTCCGCGTTTTCGGTCACGGGCCTGGGCACGCAAACCTCCTACCCGGACGCGGCCCCGTTCGCGCAGTTTTTAGCCTCACTTTAAGCCGCTGCGTGAAGCCCTGCACTGACAAGGGCGCACGCGGCATCCCGCAGATCACGGAGAACAATAATGACAAAATCCGCGCTCCAACAAACCCCGGATGGCTTCTACCTCAACCGTACGCCGTGGTTCGCGTTCCTGCTGTTGTGCAGCATTTTTGCCATGTGGGCAGCGGCTGCGGGCATGAACGATGTGCTGATCGCGCACTTCAAAAAGGCTTTCTTGCTCAGCGATTTTGAAACCGCTTTCGTGCAGTCAGCGTTTTATCTGGGCTACTTCTTTCTGGCGATTCCGGCAGCGATGGTGGTCAAACGCTTCAGCTACAAAACCACCATTTTGATCGGGCTGCTGCTGTACATGGGCGGCTGCCTGCTGTTCTTCCCGGCGGCGGCCACGGCAAAATACGGCATGTTCCTGTTGGCGCTGTTTGTGATTGCCGCGGGCCTGTCGTTTCTCGAAACCGCCTGCAACACCTACTCCACACTGATGGGGCCACGGGAAACCGGTACGCGTCGTCTGAATATTTCCCAGACCTTCCACCCGTTCGGCGCGATGGCCGGGGTGTATGTCGGCAGCTTCGTGATGTTCAAGGACACGGACGCCACTCACGAGCAATTGACGCAAATGAGCGCCTCGGACGCGGCGGTTGAGCAGTTGCAAATGATTCAGTCCACCTTGCTGCCCTACAAGTGGATGATCGCCGTACTGTTGCTGATGTTTATCCTGATCGCCATCACCAAATTTCCGGCGTGCAAAGGCATTGTCAAAGACCGCGTGAAAACCAGCAGCCTGGGCCAAAGCCTGTCGCGGTTGTGGCGAAACCCGCGCTTCACCTTCGGTGTGCTGGCGCAGTTTTTGTACGTCGGCGCGCAGGTGGGGGTGTGGAGCTTCACTATTCGGCTGGCCATGCAAATGGGCGGCATGAACGAGCGCAGTGCCTCGTGGTTTTTGATCACCACCTTCGCTGCGTATTTCGTGGGCAAGCTGATTGCCAACTTCATGATGCGCAAAATGCACCCGGCCAAAGTGCTTGCCATTTATGGCGTGCTGACCATCGTGCTGCTGGCCTACACCATTCTGGTGCCCAATATCACGGCGGTGTACGCCGCAGTGGGCGTGAGTATTTTCCTGGGTCCGTGCTGGCCGACCATCTACGGCCTGAGCATTGATGGTCTGGGCGAAGACACGGGGGTTGGCGGTTCCCTGTTGGTGATGAGCATCGTCGGCGGTGGTGTGATTCCGATCTTTCAGGGCCTGTTGTCTGACGCCACCCACGGCAACATGCAGTTGGCCTACAGCGTGCCCTTGGTGTGCTTCGTGGTGATCGTTGCCTACGCGCTCAAATGCATGCGTGATGCCCGCACAGAAACGTTGCCGGTCGGCGCAGTGGTGGCCTCATGAATTCGTCGCCGAAGAAAGTCACGTTGGCGTTGTATCCCGAGCAGTTCAGTGGCGCAGAAAAAACGCTTCTGGAATCGGCTGATTTTCGCGTACTGGCCTGGACCTATCCTTCGGGTGTGAAAGCGTTGGCGCTGGAAAACAATCGTGGCCGTGTTGTGGTGCTGCCGTATCAGGGGCAGATGGTGTGGTCGGCAGTGTTCGACGGTTGCAATCTGACCATGGGCAATATGTTCAGCCAGCCTCGGCCCAGCCCTACCGTGCTGGGCACGTACGGCTGTTTTATGTTTCACAGCGGCGTGCTGCGCAACGGCTGCCCGTCCCCGCAGGACGACCATCCGATCCACGGCGAAATGCCCTGCGCGCCGATGGATCGAGCCTGGCTCGAAGTGGGGGAGGATGCAAAGGGTGTGTTTCTGCGGGTGGGCGGTGAGTACGAGTACGTTCAAGGCTTTGGCGACCACTATCGCGCGTGCCCCAGCGTCACGTTGCGGGCGGGCACGGCGCTGTTCGATATCGGCATGGACGTGAGCAATCTTGCCGGCAAGCCGATGGACCTGATGTACATGGCGCACATGAATTACGCCTATGTGGAGCAGGGCCAATTCGTCGAGCCGTTGGGGGTTGCACGTGCGCGCATGCGCAGCAGTGTGCCGGCCCATGTAAAGCCCACGCCTGCGTGGTCGGCCTATATGGCTGACTTGACCGAAGCGCCTGAGCGCTTGTCGACGCTGGACAGCCCCAGCCTGTACGACCCGGAAATCGTGTGTTTTTTCGATGGCGTGAAGGCTGACGCCAACGGTGATGCGCACTTTGTGCTCAAGCATCCGCACGGGGAGGCTTTTTACACGCGCTACAAGCCCGAGCAGTTTGAACACGCGGCGCGCTGGGTTCTGCATAACCCTGATCAACAGGTTGCGGCATTCGTACTGCCCGCCACCTGCGAACCGGAAGGGTATTTGGCTGAAAAGGCCAAGGGCCATGTACGCACGCTGGACGCCGGGCAGCGCGCGGTATTCAGCGTGACCACGGGCTACGTGTCGGCGGCCGAAATGCGCCGACTGGAAGCGCAGTGGGCGGAGGGTTAAATCACCACCTTGGCCCCGTTTGCTTGAATCAGATCGCGGTAGGTCTTGGGCAGTTTCTTGTCCGAGACCACCACGTGAAATTGTTCCAGCGTCGCGAAGTGCGCTGTTTTGACGGCATCGAATTTGGTGTGGTCGGCCAGCAGCATGCAGTGTTGGGCTTGGCGCAAGACCTTCTGTTTGACCTCAACTTCGTTGAAGTTAAAACAGGTCACGCCCAGGGTTTGGCTGACGCCTGCGGCTGATACGAAGGCCCAGGTCAGGCGGACGCTGTCGAGGATGCTGCTTTCATCGCGGTGTTCGAATACCTGATTTTTTCGGTGAAAAGTGCCGCCACACAACACGATGCTGCAATTGGGTTTTTGTTGAAGCTTGAGCAAGACGTTGAGCGAATTGCACACTGCCGTGAACTCCAGATCGTCGGGAATGAAGTCCACGACAAAAGGCACGGTGGTGCCGCAATCGAAGAACACGGTGTCGCCGGGCTGGATAAAGGCCGCAGCGAGCTTACCGATTCGGCGCTTTTCTTCGACGTGCCGTGTGCCTTGTTCCGCGAGCTTGTATTCCGCCGTTTCGCTGGGATCGAACGCCAGGGTGATATGACCGCCCAACAGGTGAAATTTGTCCGGGTAGCGGCCCAGATCGCGGCGCAGCGTCATTTCCGAAACGTCCAGCAAGGCGGCCATTTCCCGTAAATGAATGGCCTTCTGATCCTGCAGCGCTTGTTGGATCAGTTTGATGCGATCTGATTTTTTACGGTCCACAGGCATTCCGACAGTCGATTAATTGTGGTAAAAAAGTAACATAAATTGTTAAATTAGAAACATAACAGGTTTGGCTTGGGGCGTTGATGCGCTCACAGGTCATGGCTCATAAAAGGATCTGAAGCAATGATCAAGATTGAACCCGCAGCACTGGCCCAGTATATCGATCACACGCTGCTGGCCGCTGATGCTTCACGCGAACAGATCGCCACATTGTGCCGGGAAGCGCAGGCGCATGGGTTTTATTCCGTGTGCGTCAATTCTGGTCAAGTGCCTTACGCGGCGCAATTGCTGGAAGGCGAGAAGGTCAAGGTGTGTGCCGTGGTGGGCTTCCCGCTGGGTGCTGGTTTAACCGCCAGCAAAGCCTTTGAGGCCGCGCAGGCGATTGCCGCTGGCGCGGGTGAAATCGATATGGTGCTCAATATCGGCGCACTCAAAGAAGGGTTGCTGGAGGTTGTGCGCGATGACATTGACGCCGTGAAACAGGCCTGTGGCACCGTGCCGCTGAAAGTCATTCTGGAAACCTGTTTGCTCGATGACGATCAGAAAACCCGCGCTTGTGAAATCTGCCGCGAGTTGAACGTGGCTTTTGTCAAAACCTCCACAGGTTTCAGCCGCAGCGGGGCAACGGTTGAAGACGTGGCGCTGATGCGTCGGGTGGTGGGAGCTGAAATCGGCGTCAAGGCTTCGGGCGGCGTACGCGACTACGCAACAGCAGTGGCGATGATTGAAGCGGGGGCTACGCGGTTGGGCACCAGTTCGGGCATTGCCATTGTGACGGGCGCTCAGGCCACAGGTTCGGGCTACTGAGGGCGAGCTGATCTTTCTGGCGGGGGCGTTTAAAGGCAGCTTGATTTGTGGGCTGACGATCCGGCAGCTATCGTAACGGCCTAAAGCGTTCGTGGAATTTTTACCGTTGGTCGTGTTCCAACGCTCCACAGAAGTCTAACGCCCATGTTTTTGCCCCCAGAAAGATTGACAGGAGCTCCACCATGTTCAACTCGCGTCGTTTGATTATTGCGGCCAGTGCAATGGCCTTGCTGGCTGGCTGCGCTTCCCCCAACCCGTATGAAAATCAGGGTCAAGGGTCCACTGGCCTGAGCAAAACGGCTACCTACGGTGGTTTGGGCGCGTTGGCCGGTGCTGTTGCCGGTGCGGCCATCGACCACAATAACCGTGGCAAGGGTGCATTGATTGGTGCTGCGGTGGCAGGTCTTGGGGCTGCCGGTTATGGCTACTACGCAGACAAACAAGAAGCTGCACTGCGTGCCAGCATGGCCAATACCGGGGTTCAGGTTGAGCGTCAGGGCGACAACATCACCCTGGTGATGCCGGGCAATATTACTTTCGCCACCAACTCGGCGAATATTGCGCCCAGCTTTTATCAGCCGCTGAACACCTTGGCGAACTCGTTGAAGCAGTTGAACAATCAAC
This sequence comes from Pseudomonas helleri, assembly GCF_009600315.1. Classification (GTDB taxonomy): domain Bacteria; phylum Pseudomonadota; class Gammaproteobacteria; order Pseudomonadales; family Pseudomonadaceae; genus Aquipseudomonas; species Aquipseudomonas helleri_A. The sequence goes on from NZ_WIWC01000002.1 coordinate 103,579, forward strand.
AGCAGATTCAGGTGGTGGGTTACACCGACAACACCGGTTCGTATGCCTATAACATGCAGCTTTCCCAGCAGCGCGCGCAGAGCGTAGCGACCTACCTGACGTCTCAGGGCGTGAGCGGCCAGTACCTGACGGTCAAAGGCATGGGGCCTGCTGACCCGATTGCCAGCAACGCCACGCCTGATGGCCGTGCCATGAACCGCCGCGTGCAAATCACCCTGGCGCCGATTCCGGGCATGAACTACCAGCAGCCAGGAACGGTTCAGCAGTATCCGTAACCTATAGGCACCTCTCGTAGCAGCTGCCGAAGGCTGCGTCCGGTTGCGAAGCAATCGTAAAGCCTGAGGTTGCGGTCAAGCAGATAAACCGCGTTGTTACAGGTTGCGACGGCTTCGCCGCCGGACGCAGCCTGCGGCAGCTGCTACGAGACGCCCCAATAAAAAGCCCCGCGATCCTTGCAGATGGCGGGGCTTTTTAGTGAGCGTTTAACCCGAAGAATTACTTCTTCAAGCCGTAGTGCTCATCCAGCATGCCGGGGCTGTTTGCGCTTTTCGGCGCATAGTCCAATGGCGGCTCGGTGCTGTGCGGCGGGGTGATGCGCTCGCGATGCGGTTGTGCCACGTCCGGACTCAGAGCGGCCAGCAGGCGTTGGCGAGTCAGCTCGTCCAGGGCCAGACGGTTGGCACCCTCGGCGAGATGTTCTTGCACGTCCTGATGGCTCTGATTGAGCTTTTTCATCAAATTGGCGGTGCTGTTGAAGTGAGTTACCACTTCACTTTGATAACTGTCAAAACGTTCCTGGATGTCGTCTAGCTGACGCTGCGTGCGGTTAGGCGCGGCATTGGGCAGCAGACGAGCGACCAGAAAACCAATGGCGACACCGGCAACCAAGGCTAGAGTCGGCAACAACCAAATTAAGAGCGAGTGTTCCACGAGTCCTTCCTCTATAAACGGCTTTGCTTTACGTTAACGGCTCGGACCTGCGCTGTATACCGCGATCCACTCGCAAATATCTCAGACAGAATCTATCAGCTAGACGAGTCGACCCACTTTGAGGTCACGGAGTTCCTTTTTGCTTATGCGTGAAACAGCGTTATTCATTGATGGCCCGGTCGGCCAGCTGGAAGCTTTATACCTCGATCATGATGAGCCACGCGGCCTCGCGTTGCTGTGCCATCCCAACCCGGTACAGGGTGGGACGATGTTGAATAAAGTGGTTTCCACCCTGCAACGTACGGCCCGAGATGCCGGTTTGGTAACGTTGCGATTCAATTACCGCGGCACAGGTGCCAGCGCCGGCAGCCACGACATGGGCGCCGGTGAAGTCGACGATGCGTACGCAGCCGCCAACTGGTTGCTCGAAAAACATCCGGGCTTGCCGATCACTCTGCTGGGTTTTTCGTTTGGCGGTTTTGTTGCGGCCAGCCTCGGCGGGCGTCTTGAGAAAGCAGGCGTTACGCTTGAACGCGTGTTTATGGTCGCGCCTGCGGTGATGCGTTTAAGTGAGACCGACTCATTGCCCGTGCAGTGCGCGCTGACCGTGATCCAGCCTGAAACCGACGAAGTGATTGATCCTCAGCTGGTTTATGACTGGTCTGAACACCTGTCACGTCCCCATGAGCTGCTGAAAGTGGCAGAATGCGGGCACTTTTTTCACGGCAAGCTGCCTGAGCTCAAAGAGTTGGTAGCGCCACGCCTTTCGAAATGATTGCAGCCTGATAAGCGATTACCCATGACCACTCGTACCCGAATTCTTACCGGTATCACCACCACCGGCACGCCGCACCTGGGCAACTACGCCGGGGCCATTCGCCCTGCGATCGTGGCCAGCCGTGACAGCAATGCCGATTCGTTCTACTTTCTGGCCGACTACCACGCCCTGATCAAGTGCGATGACCCGCAGCGTATTCAGCGTTCGCGTCAGGAAATCGCCGCGACCTGGCTGGCGGCCGGGCTGGACGTTGATCGCGTTACGTTCTATCGCCAGTCAGACATCCCGGAAATCCCGGAGCTGACCTGGTTGCTGACCTGTGTGGCAGCCAAGGGCTTGCTCAACCGCGCCCACGCTTATAAAGCCTCGGTCGACAAGAATTTGGAAAACGGTGAAGACCCGGATGCGGGTATCACCATGGGGCTGTACAGCTACCCGGTGTTGATGGCAGCTGACATCCTGATGTTCAACGCCCACAAAGTGCCGGTCGGTCGCGATCAGATCCAGCACGTGGAAATGGCCCGTGATATTGGCCAGCGCTTCAACCATCTGTTCGGCAAAGGCAAAGAGTTCTTCGCCATGCCCGAGGCGCTGATTGAAGAAAGCGTGGCGACATTGCCGGGCCTCGATGGCCGCAAAATGTCCAAAAGCTACGACAACACCATTCCGTTGTTCAGCAGCGCCAAGGACATGAAAAGCGCCATTTCGCGCATCGTCACCGATTCCCGTGCGCCGGGTGAGCCTAAAGACCCGGACAACTCGCACCTGTTCACCTTGTATCAAGCGTTCTCGACGCCTGAGCAGTCGGCTGAGTTCCGTAGCGAGCTATTGCAGGGTTTGGGCTGGGGCGAGGCCAAGGAGCGCTTGTTCAAGCTGCTGGACGGCGAGCTGGGTGAGGCCCGTGAGCGTTATCACGAACTGATGTCGCGTCCGGCCGACATGGAAGACATTCTGTTGGCCGGTGCGCAAAAAGCCCGCAAAACCGCGACGCCTTTTCTCGCAGAGCTGCGTGAAGCGGTGGGCCTGCGTTCGTTTGTCAGCACGGCTCAAACCGCAACGTCCAGCAAGAAGAAAGCCACCAAAGGCCCGCGCTTTGTCAGCTTCCGCGATGAAGATGGCAGTTTCCGTTTCCGCCTGTTGGCCGCTGATGGCGAGCAACTGTTGCTGTCGCGCAGTTTTGCCGATGGCAAGGCCGCGGGCCAAGTGACCAAGCAGTTACAGGGTGGCGAAGCACTGGACATTCGTGCGCAGGATTTGAGCTTCAGCGTTTGGCTGGGCGATGCCTGTGTGGCGGACAGCCCGTCGTTTGCCGACAGCGCGGCCCGTGATGCGGCCATCGAAGCCTTGCGTGCAGCGTTGGTGCCTGCGCAAGACTGAGAAAGTGCGACGTTTGGACACAGGTTTAATTGCCATTCCTCAGGGCCGTCGCTACAGTGACGGCCCGTTTTTGTTGCCTTGCTAACGAATTATGACGCCTCTAGAACGATATCAAGCAGATCTGAAACGCCCGGACTTCTTCCACGATGCTGCACAGGAAAACGCTGTGCGCCATTTGCAGCGTCTGTACGACGACCTGGTGGCCGCTTCACAAAGCAAGCCGGGCATGTTCGGCAAGCTGTTCGGCAAAAAAGAACGCACGCCGGTCAAAGGCTTGTATTTCTGGGGCGGTGTTGGACGGGGTAAAACCTATCTGGTTGACACCTTCTTCGACGCGTTGCCGTTCAAGGAGAAAGTGCGCACCCACTTCCACCGCTTCATGAAGCGCGTGCATGAAGAAATGCGCACACTTCCTGGCGAAAAGAACCCGTTGACCATCATTGCCAAGCGTTTTGCCGATGAGGCGCGGGTGATCTGTTTTGACGAGTTTTTTGTCTCGGACATTACCGATGCCATGATTCTCGGCACGCTGATGGAAGAGTTGTTCAAAAACGGCGTCACCCTGGTCGCGACCTCGAACATTGTGCCGGACGGCTTGTACAAAGACGGTTTGCAGCGTGCGCGCTTCTTGCCAGCGATTGCCCTGATCAAGCAGAACACTGACATCGTCAACGTCGACAGTGGCGTCGACTACCGTTTGCGTCACCTTGAGCAGGCCGAGTTGTTCCACTTCCCGTTGAACGATGCGTCCGAAAAGTCCCTGCGCGAAAGCTTCAAGGCGCTGACGCACAATTCCACCCGGGCAATCGAAAACGATGAACTGATCATCGAAAACCGCACCATCCGCGCGTTGCGTACCTGTGATGACGTGGCCTGGTTTGATTTCCGTGAGCTGTGTGATGGCCCACGCAGCCAGAACGACTACATCGAGCTTGGCAAGATCTTCAATGCCGTCATTCTCAGCGGTGTGGAGCAGATGGACGTCAAAACGGACGATATTGCCCGTCGTTTCATCAACATGGTCGATGAGTTTTACGACCGTAACGTGAAGTTGATCATCTCGGCCGAGGTGGAGCTCAAAGACCTCTACACCGGCGGGCGATTGAACTTTGAGTTCCAGCGCACGCTGAGCCGTCTGCTGGAAATGCAGTCCCACGAATACCTGACGCGGGCGCATAAGCCCTAGTCAAACGCTGTACAAAAAAGGCCTGCGATTGCAGGCCTTTTTGCATTCAGGGCGCGGGCTCAAGCCGCTTGCTGAAACTGCTGGCGGTATTGATGGGGTGAGCGCTCCGTGTGCTGACGAAACAGTCGTGCAAAGAAGCTCGCGTCGTCGTAGCCCACGTCGTAACTGATGGTCTTGATGCTTTTGCGAGTGGCCGAGAGCAGGCCTTTGGCGGTTTCGATGCGCAGTCGTTGCAGATAATGCAAGGGCTTGTCGCCGGTGGCGGTCTGGAAGCGGCGCATAAAGTTGCGAATGCTCATGCCGTGTTCGCGCGCCACGTCTTCAAAGCGGAATTTGTCGGCAAAATGCTCTTCGAGCCAATGCTGGATCTGCAAAATGATCACATCCTGATGCAGCTTCTGCCCGCCAAAACCGATGGGTCCCGTGGTGTAGTTGCGCTGGACTTCGTAGAGGATGTCGCGGGCAACGGCCTGAGCGATATTGGCGCCGCAAAAGCGCTCGATCAGATAGATATACAGGTCGCAGGCTGAGGTCGGGCCGCCCGCGCAGTAGAGGTTGTCGGCGTCGGTCAGGTGCTTGTCCTGATTGAGTTGTACCTGCGGATAGCGTTCGGCAAACGCATTGAAAAAGCGCCAGTACGTGGTTGCCTCCTTGCCGTCGAGCAAACCGGCTTCGGCCAGCCAGAAGGCGCCGGTGGCTTCTGCACACAACACGGCGCCACGTGCATGCTGTTCACGCAGCCACGGCAGAATTTGCGGATAGCGTTGGAGAAGGGTGTCGAAGTCATCCCAGAACGCCGGGAGGATGATGATGTCGGTGTCTTCCAGTGTGCCATCGACGGGAATGGATACATCGCTGAAGCTGCTGACGGGCAGGCCGTTGGGGCTGACCAGTCGGGTTTCGAAGCTGGCGGTGAGGCCTTGGCCCAGTTGTTTGCCGTGCCGTAGGCTGGCCAGATGAAAGAAATCCTTGGCTTGCATCAGGGTTGAAGCAAATACCCGATCAATGGCCAATATGCTGACGCGCCGCAGGGGCGTGGAGAGTTGATTAGACATGATTTGATTATTCTTATAGGTGAAATTGGTCAACTTACGGCTGGATCGTCTTATGTTTCTTCCTGTGTGTCTAGAGTCTGTGTGCCAAATCCGTAGCAGCTGCCGTAGGCTGCGTCCGGCGGCGAAGCCGTCGTAAACCTGAGGTGTGCGATCTTTGAATAAAATCGCGGTGTCAGGGTTTACGATCGCTACGCAATCGGACGCAGCCTGCGGCAGCTGCTACGGGACGATTGGGGGCGGCGGTTATGGTGCCGGGTTCGGCTGATCCTTGTGGATGGCTTCAATGCCAGCCAGCACTTCATCGGAAAGCTTCACATCAACGCTGGCAATGTTGCTTTTCAATTGCTCCATCGTCGTTGCGCCAATGATGTTGCTGGTCACGAAGGGTTGCTGAGTAACATACGCCAACGCCATTTGCGCCGGATCCAACCCGTGCTCGCGGGCCAGTGCCACATAGCGCTCACAGGCTGCAACGGCTTGCGGGTTGGAATAGCGCGAGAAGCGGCTGTAGAGGCTCAGGCGGCCTTTAGGCGGCTGTGCGCCGCCACTGTACTTGCCTGTGAGCATGCCGAACGCCAGCGGCGAGTAGGCGAGAAGTCCGCATTGTTCGCGAATGGCAATTTCAGCCAGGCCCACTTCGAAGCTTCGGTTAAGCAGGCTGTAGGGATTCTGGATCGAAACGGCCCTTGGCCAGCCACGGCTCTCGGCCAACTGCAGGAATTTCATGGTGGCCCAAGGGGTTTCATTGGACAGGCCGATATGACGAATTTTGCCGGCTTTAACTTGTTCGTCCAGCGCTTCGAGGGTCTCTTCCAGCGGCGTGAACTGCTCGTCGGCATTGTGGGTGTAGCCCAGCTGTCCAAAAAAGTTGGTGCTGCGTTCAGGCCAATGCAATTGATAAAGGTCGATCCAGTCGGTTTGCAGGCGCTTTAGGCTGGCATCCAGCGCTTGCACGATGTGGGTGCGATTATGTTTGAGGTGGCCGTCACGAATGTAGTCGATGCCATTGCCGGGGCCGGCGATCTTGCTGGCCAGAATCCAGTCAGCGCGGTCACCGCGCTCCTTGAACCAGTTGCCGATATAGCGCTCGGTGGTGGCGTAGGTTTCGGCTTTGGGCGGTACCGGATACATCTCGGCGGTGTCGATAAAATTAATGCCGGCGTTTTTGGCGTAAGCAATTTGCTCGAAGGCTTCAGTCTGGGTGTTTTGCTCGCCCCAGGTCATGGTGCCGAGAGCGATTTCGCTGACTTTAAGGTCTGTTCTGCCCAGCTTTCGGTAGTCCATCGGATGCTCCTTGGGGTAAACAAACATAAAAGCAGGTTGTATTTTTTTTCGCAATCTGCATAATTGCCGACCTCTTTCTGCAGTGGAAGTGATGCGCCGCCTGCCGAAGAATCTTGCCGTTGAACGGACGCGCTGACCCGAGCCCCCGATAGCGTCTGTATCCGGCTGCCTTTGACTTGTCAAAGTACGCACTATTCAGTAAGATCCGCCGTCTAATTTACAGGGCGGCCCCTGAGGCTATAAAGAATGAAAACTTTTACTGCTAAACCAGAAACAGTAAAGCGCGACTGGTTTGTCGTCGACGCTGCTGGTCAGACCCTGGGTCGTCTGGCCACCGAGATCGCCAGCCGTCTGCGTGGCAAGCACAAGCCGGAATACACTCCGCACGTTGACACCGGTGACTACATCGTTGTTATCAACGCTGAGCAAATCCGTGTTACTGGTGCTAAAACCACTGACAAAATGTACTACTCTCACTCCGGTTTCCCGGGCGGGATTAAGTCGATCAACTTTGAAAAGCTGATCGCCAAAGCTCCTGAGCGCGTGATCGAGACCGCGGTTAAAGGCATGCTGCCTAAAAACCCACTGGGTCGCGACATGTACCGTAAGCTGAAAGTCTATGCGGGCGCTGCTCACCCTCATACTGCTCAGCAGCCCCAAGAACTGAAGTTTTAACGGAATAGTTCATTATGTCGGCGACTCAAAACTACGGCACTGGCCGTCGTAAAACCGCAACTGCTCGCGTTTTCCTGCGTCCAGGTACCGGTAACATCTCGATCAACAACCGCACTCTGGAGAATTTCTTCGGTCGCGAAACTGCCCGCATGGTAGTTCGTCAACCGCTGGAACTGACTGAGACTGTCGAGAAATTCGATATCTACGTCACCGTGATCGGTGGTGGTGTAAGTGGTCAAGCTGGCGCAATCCGCCACGGTATCACTCGCGCACTGATGCAGTACGACGAAACTCTGCGTGGCGCTCTGCGCAAAGCAGGCTTCGTAACTCGCGATGCTCGTGAAGTTGAACGTAAGAAAGTCGGTCTGCGTAAAGCGCGTAAGCGTCCGCAGTACTCGAAGCGTTAATTCGCAGCTTCGTTCAAAAAAAGCCCAGCCTCTTCGGAGCTGGGCTTTTTTTATGGGCGTTAATAATGTGCTGAGTCAACTTGTCTCATCAGTAGAGCCCCTATACTGCAAGGGCTGTAGCCGACACGGAACGGTATAGACCTTGTAAGAGTAGGGTCTTTTCATTACCATTCTGCAAAATTTTAATAAGCTCAGATTGTTACTTAAAAAAAGCCTGGTTTTACAGGCGACAAAGCTGATGGGAGAGGACTGATGAGCAATGACGGCGTCAATGTCGGCCGGCGTCGCTTCCTCGTGGCAGCCACATCCGTGGTGGGTGCTGCAGGAGCGGTGGGGGCGGCGGTTCCGTTCGTAGGGTCATGGTTTCCCAGTGCCAAGGCGAAAGCCGCTGGCGCGCCGGTGAAGGTGAATATCGCAAAGATTGAGCCAGGCCAGCAGATGATTGCTGAGTGGCGGGGGCAGCCGGTATTTATTGTTCGTCGCACTGAGGAGATTCTGGCAAATCTGAAGAAGATTGAAGGCAAGCTTGCAGATCCTGAATCCAAGCAGTCTGATCAGCCTGAAAACTCAACGAATGAATGGCGATCCATTAAGCCGGACGTGCTGGTGGTGATCGGGATTTGTACGCATTTGGGGTGTTCGCCGACATTCCGCCCTGAAGTTGCGCCTGCTGACTTGGGCAAGGACTGGGTCGGGGGATATTTTTGCCCCTGTCATGGTTCGCACTATGATCTGGCCGGGCGTGTTTACAAGTCACAGCCTGCACCTTTGAACCTGCCAGTCCCGCCTTACTACTATGCAGATGGCAGCGATAACGTCATTGTCGTTGGTCTTGAAGGGGAGAGCGCGTAATGAGCAAATTCATGGATTGGATTGACGCTCGTTTCCCAGCCACGAAAATGTGGGAAGACCATCTCAGCAAGTATTACGCCCCCAAAAACTTCAACTTCCTCTACTTTTTCGGCTCACTCGCTTTGCTGGTGCTGGTTAACCAGCTGGTAACAGGCGTGTGGCTGACGATGAGTTACACGCCGTCAGCGGAAGAGGCTTTTGCTTCTGTCGAATACATCATGCGCGATGTCGAGTACGGATCCATCCTCCGTTACCTGCACTCCACCGGCGCTTCAGCGTTCTTCATCGTGGTGTATCTGCATATGTTTCGGGGCTTGCTCTATGGCTCTTATCAGAAGCCGCGCGAGCTGGTGTGGTTATTCGGCATGATGATTTACCTGGCCCTGATGGCAGAAGCTTTTATGGGCTATTTGCTGCCTTGGGGGCAAATGTCCTACTGGGGCGCACAGGTGATCATCTCGCTGTTTGGCGCGATTCCAGTCATCGGCAACGACCTGACGCAGTGGATTCGTGGCGATTACCTGATCTCCGGTATTACCCTGAACCGCTTCTTTGCCTTGCACGTGGTGGCCTTGCCGATCGTGATTTTGGGGTTGGTGGTGCTGCACATCCTGGCCTTGCACGAAGTCGGGTCCAACAACCCGGATGGCGTGGATATCAAAAAGCTCAAGGATGAAAACGGCATCCCGCTGGATGGTATTCCCTTCCATCCGTACTACACCGTCAAAGACATTGTCGGCGTGGTGGTGTTTCTGTTTATCTTTTGCTCGATTGTGTTCTTCTTCCCCGAAATGGGGGGTTACTTCCTTGAAAAGCCGAACTTTGAGCAGGCCAATGCTTTCAAGACCCCCGAGCATATTGCCCCTGTCTGGTACTTCACGCCGTTCTACGCGATCTTGCGGGCCATCCCGGACAAGCTGTTTGGTGTGATCGCCATGGGCGCTGCAATTGCCCTGTTGTTCGTGTTGCCCTGGCTTGACCGTAGCCCGGTTAAATCGATGCGCTACAAAGGCTGGCTGAGCAAAATCTGGTTGTGGGTGTTCTGCATCTCGTTCGTGATTCTCGGTGTGCTGGGTGTTCTGGCGCCCACTCCTGGCCGGACGTTGCTGTCGCAGGTGTGTACGTTCCTGTACTTCGCTTACTTCATTCTGATGCCGTTCTACACCCGGCTTGAGAAGACCAAACCGGTTCCGGAAAGGGTGACTGGCTGATGAAAAAGCTATTTGCGGTTTTGATGCTGGCGCTATTGCCTGTCTTCTCTTATGCGGCTGAGCAGGGTGTGCAGCTCGACAAGGTCGACATTGATGTGTCTGACAAAGCAGCCTTGCAGGATGGTGCGCGTACGTTCGCCAACTACTGCATGGGTTGTCACAGTGCCAAGTTCCAGCGCTATGAGCGGGTGGCCGATGATTTGGGTATCCCTCATGACGTCATGCTCGACAATCTGGTGTTTACCGGGGCCAAGATTGGCGACCATATGAACATCGGTATGCAGCCTGAGGACGCCAAGGCCTGGTTTGGTGCTGCCCCTCCCGACTTGACGCTGGTGGCACGTGTACGCGGTACGGACTGGTTGTACAGCTACCTGCGTGCGTTCTACGAAGATCCTTCGCGCCCTTGGGGAGTGAACAACAAAGTCTTCCCGAATGTGGGCATGCCTAACGTTCTGGCGCCGTTGCAAGGTCGTCAGGTTATCGGCTGCAAGCAAGTACAGATCGTAGAAGATGGCAAGAAGCAGTATGATCCGCTCACTGGCACGCCTTTGACACATGAAGCATGCGACCAGCTGACAGTGCTGCCTAATACCGGCGCACTGACAGAAGAGCAGTTCGATGAGAAGATCAAGAACCTTGTGACCTTCCTGGCCTACTCGGCCAACCCGGTAAAGCTGCAGCATCAGCGCATCGGGACCTACGTTCTGCTCTATCTGGCCTTCCTGTTCGTATTCGCTTATCTGCTCAAGCGCGAATACTGGAAAGATGTGCACTGATAGATTTACACGCAATGCTGTTAATCGTGCGCGCCCAAGGTGTCTCTTAAAGGTAACCAGGCAGGATGTGAGAGGGGCAAGGTGTATGCCTTGCCCCTCCGGATTTTGCAGTTACCGGAGGCGTTCCTTGGGCGTGTTCGTTTTGCCGCTCCTGATAATTTCAACAAGCGAGGAGGACCGCCATGGGCGTGACCAATCGGTTGGCCTGTTACTCCGACCCAGCAGACCACTATTCTCACCGAGTGCGCATTGTGCTCGCAGAGAAAGGCGTCAGCGCCGAGATCATCAGTGTGGAGGCGGGTCGTCAACCGCCGAAGCTGATCGAAGTGAACCCTTACGGCAGCCTGCCAACCTTGGTCGATCGTGACCTGGCGTTGTGGGAGTCGACTGTAGTCATGGAATATCTGGATGAGCGTTATCCGCATCCACCGTTGTTGCCGGTGTATCCGGTAGCGCGCGCCAACAGTCGTCTGCTGATCCACCGTATCCAGCGTGACTGGTGTGTTCTGGTCGACTTGATTCTCGACTCCAAGACCAAAGAGCCGGCTCGGGTTCAGGCCCGCAAAGAGCTGCGTGAGAGCCTGACAGGGGTTTCTGCATTATTTGCCGACAAACCTTTTTTCCTCAGTGATGAGCAAAGTCTGGTCGACTGCTGTCTATTGCCGATACTCTGGCGCCTGCCTGTTTTGGGTATTGAATTGCCGCGGCCAGCCAAGCCGTTGCTCGACTATATGGAGCGCCAGTTTGCGCGTGAGGCTTTCCAGGCAAGTTTGTCTGGTGTCGAACGCGACATGCGCTAAGGCTTAGGAGCCCTCGATGAATTCAAGCAGACCTTACCTGGTACGTGCGCTCTATGAGTGGATCGTTGATAACGATTGCACGCCGCACATGCTGGTTAACTCTGACTACCCGAAGGTGCAAGTGCCTGCGGGTTTTGCCAGTGACGGGCAGATTGTCCTGAATGTTTCGCCAACCGCCGTGCGCAATCTGCATATGGACAACGAAGCGGTAAGCTTTGAAGGGCGTTTTGGTGGTGTGCCGCATACGCTGTACGTGCCTATCCCGGCCATCATGGGCATCTATGCTCGTGAGAATGGCGAGGGCATGGTGTTTGACCTTGAAGAGCACCTGGGTGGTGATGACGAGGTTGAGCCGCAAGATGATGGGCCGCCGCCAGGTACTGAGCCGCCGAGACCTTCGGGTCGGCCAAGCCTGAAAGTGGTCAAGTAATAAAAAAGGCGACCTTGAGGTCGCCTTTTTTGTGCCTGACGTTCTGGTCAGTCGATGTACTCGAACAGCTTTACGATTTTTTGCACGCCCGATACGCCTTGCACCAGATTGGTGGCGCGAGTGGCTTCTTGCTTGGTCACGAGGCCGAGCATGTAGACAATGCCGTTTTCAGTGACAATTTTGATCCGTGAACCCGGGATTTCACTGTCAGTCAGCATTTGAGTTTTGATTTTGGTGGTCAACCAAGCGTCATTGTTGCGCGCCAGAAGGGATGACGGTGCCATCACTTGTAGTTCGTTGTTGACCTTTTTTACCCGCTGAACGGCAGCAGCAGCCTGTTCGGCCTGAGCTTTGAGTTCTGCTCGCGGTGTTTGACCGGCCAGCAATACGATGCCGTTGTAGCTGGTGACAACGATGTGAGACCCAGTGTCCAGATCAGGGTTGGCTTTGGCCACATTCACGGCCACTTTGGTTTCGATCAAGGAGTCGTCAATTTTGCTGCCGAAAGTACGCGTGCCGCGATCATCTTCAATCGGTGTATCGCGGGTGGCGGTCAGTACCGAGCTACAGCCTGCGGTCAGGCCCAGACACAAGGTCAGGGCGACGAGGCCAAGGCGATTGAAAGTCATTCTTCACTCCCGAACAATTGGCTGTCGATCAGATCACATAAACAGTGGATCGCCAGCAGATGGACTTCTTGGATGCGTGCAGTGACCAGCGATGGAACGCGAATTTCCACGTCTTCGGGCAGCAGCAGTGAAGCCATGCCGCCGCCGTCACGGCCGGTCATGGCAACCACGATCATTTCCCGGTCATGGGCCGCCTGGATGGCCTGAATGATATTGGCCGAGTTGCCGCTGGTGGAAATAGCCAGCAGTACATCGCCGGGCTGGCCCAGAGCGCGAATCTGTTTTGAAAACACTTCGTTGAAGCTGTAATCATTGGCGATCGAAGTGATCGTCGAGCTGTCAGTGGTCAGGGCAATGGCCGGCAGGCTCGGGCGCTCGCGCTCGAAACGGTTGAGCAGCTCGGACGAGAAGTGTTGGGCGTCGCCAGCGGACCCGCCATTGCCGCACGACAACATTTTGCCTTCATTGAGCAGTGCGTTGACCATCACTTGGCTGGCGAGCTCAATGTGGGGTGCCAGCACTTCCATCGCTTGCTGCTTGGTGTCGATGCTGGCTTGAAAAAGCTGGCGGATCCGGGATTGCATGTCCATCTATGTGACCTTAAGTAGGGCGGCTGGTCGGGCGTGATTCAGGCGTTCCTGAGTGACTTCCCGGCACAAGAATGTGCAGCCCGCAAAGCAAAGCAAATATCGTTTAAAACAGGGTGCTGGATAGGCCTGGCAGCCCATTAGCTGTCAAAGGCGTTCCGTAGCCAGTTCAAGTGAGGTGTTGCGCTGTCCATGGCAATAACGTCGAATCGGCACGGGTAATTGGCCCAGCGCGTCTCGCGTTGCAAAAAGTACTGAGCGGCAAGGATCAGTTTTTGACGCTTGCGTGTGTCAATGCTGGCCAGTGCTCCACCCCATTGTGCGTGTTGCCGGTAACGAACTTCGACGAATACTACTGTATCGCCGTCAAGCATGACCAGATCCAGCTCGCCGCGTTTGCACAGCCAGTTTTGCGCCAGCAGCCGCAGGCCATGTTGCTCAAGATGCCGCAGCGCCAGGCGCTCGGCATCTTTACCTGTGTTCTGGCTGGAGCGGTCAGGCATCAGTTCGGGGTATCAGGCAGGCGTTGGACCTGGCCATTAACAAACTCGGCCCATGGCAACTGGCGCTCAACGTGCTGGGTTGGGCTCATGCCGAGGCTGCCGGACAAACCGTCAATCCGGCTATCAGGCAATGCCTTGAGTTGGCCCAGGCGAGAAGTCAGCGTGTACGCATCAACACCCATTGCATAGAGGCGTCCCAGGCTGCCAGCCGCTTGAGGCCACTGCGCGGCAACTTGCTGGCGCAGAGGATTACCCGGTTCAAGCAGCCAAGGTGTTTCGCAAAAACGTACGCCGTTCATGTCGTTGTACTGGTCCTGATTGCCGCTCGCACTGAAAACGTGGGACGTGGCATACACAGGCAGGTCGCTGGCATATTGGTAATTGAGGGTCGGCTTGATCTGTTGGGCTTGCTGAGGGGTGGCTGCCAAAAACAGGAACTGCATTGGCTCGCTCGAGTTTTTGCGCTGCTGCACCAAATCGCCCACTTGCTGGGCCAATGCAACGGGTTGGTCGATGTATTCAATGCCGACAACGCTGCCGCCGTGGGCAACCCATTCCTGACGGAAGGCGTTAAGTACGCGCTCGCCCCATTCGCCTTTAGGCACCATGGCGCCAGCGCGGGTCAAGCCATCGGCACGTGCGCGGCGAGCCACTTCGCGGGCTTCGTCTTCAGCGGCCAAGCCAAACTGAAACAGCTGAGCCGGGCCTTTAGTGCCCTCGCTGTAGTTCAGGGCCAGTGTGGTAATGGGCAATTGCGAGCGCGCATTGAGTTGCTTGACCAGTGTTTTTTCAAGTGGGCCGACTACCAGTTGCACGCCATCGGCTTGGGCCTGACGATAAAAATCATCCAGCGATGTCAGGCGTGAGCTGTCATAAAACTGGATGCTCGGCGGGTTTTGACCGGCCTGTTGAGCTTGATAGTGAGCAGCGACGAAGCCGTCTCGCAGCGCTTTGCTGACCGAAGCCAGTTGGCCTTCTTGCGGCAGCAGCAGCGCAATTTTGGTCAGGGGCTGGCTGGCCAGTTCCTTGAGTTTGACAAGAGGTGTAGGCAGCTGGATAGCGGCAGGGTGAGCAGGGTTCTGGGCGCGCCATTGGTCAATGGCCGTTTGTTGTTCCTGTACGGTGCCGGCACGCTTCACTGCCAGGGCCAAGGACATCCAGCCACCCAGCACGTCATTGCCTGAAGCTTGTAATTGCTCGACCGGCAACGCGGCAACCAGCGTCCAGATAGCTTCATTGTTGCTGTTGGCTGAATCGCCCGTCAGATGTGCACTCATGGCTACACGTTCTCGCGCAGCCGCGAGGGTTTGGTCGTCGGCTTCGAGAGCGCGGGCATGAACGGTGTGCGTGCGCACCTGCAAGTCGGCTGGCATCTCGTCAAGGCGAGCGACGCTCGGGTGGCTCAATGCGGTCAGTGCGGCTTTAGGGTCGTTGCGGTTCATGGCCAGTTCAGCGGCCAGCGTGCTGGCAAACACCTGCTGGGCGGGTTTAAGTTGATCCACCGGAACCTGGGCGAGAATCTGCGCGGCGCGCTCGTTGATTTGCTGGCGCATGGCGAGGTCGGCCGCGGACAAGCGCAGCAGCGCGGCCTCTTGCGGATCCTGGCTGGCGGACGCCTGTTGCAGCAGCTGTTCAAGGCTGGCGTCCGGGGTGCGGGGGAGTTCGCCAAGGCTGGACGAAGGCGAGCTGGCGCAAGCCGCCAAAAGGGCAGCAAGGCAGAGGGCAGTGAACAGCCGCAGGCAAACGATCATGTAGTGTTCCTGATACTCGAACAATGGAGGGGGGGAAGTGTACCCAAGCGCTGGCCGGGGCGCGATGTTACCTTCGTTAAAGCTTAAATTTAGATCACATATACGACGTGTGACGGCCGAAGTTTTTCGATTAAGCGGTTAACGGCCATTCTGGAGGGTGCTTTCAAGAGGGGTCTAGGCGTTACAATGGCGCCTTTAACTCTCATGAGGTGTGCGTTTTGACTGCTCCAGGTGCAATGAATTCCGTTGTCGGCTCGCTTTATGTGGTGGCCACGCCCATCGGTAACCTGGACGACATCAGTGCGCGTGCGCTCAAAGTGTTGCGCGAGGTGTCGCTGATTGCGGCCGAAGACACGCGTCACTCCCTGCGTTTAATGCAGCATTTCGGTATTTCCACGCCGTTGGGCGCCTGCCACGAACATAACGAACGTGAAGAAGGCAGCCGGTTTATTCAGCGGTTGCTGGCCGGTGAAGACGTGGCCCTGATCTCCGATGCGGGCACGCCGCTGATTTCTGATCCCGGTTACCACCTGGTGCGTCAGGCGCGGGCCGCAGGCGTCAAGGTGGTTCCGGTGCCAGGGGCTTGCGCCTTGATTGCAGCCTTGTCTGCGGCAGGTTTGCCTTCAGACCGTTTTATCTTCGAAGGCTTTCTGCCAGCCAAGGCTGTTGGGCGCCGTTCGCGGCTGGAATTGTTGAAAGAAGAACCGCGCACTCTGATTTTCTATGAGGCGCCTCACCGTATTCTTGAGTGCCTGCAAGATCTGGAGCTGGTCTTTGGTCCCGAGCGTCCCGCGCTGCTGGCGCGTGAACTGACCAAAACCTTCGAGACGCTCAAGGGTTTGCCGCTGGCTGAGCTGCGGGCTTTCGTTGAAGGCGACAGCAATCAGCAGCGCGGGGAGTGCGTGGTTTTGGTGGCGGGCTGGACTGCACCTGAAACCGGTGAAGTGGTAAGCAGCGAGGCCATGCGGATTCTCGATCTGCTCCTTAAGGAAATGCCACTTAAGCGTGCCGCAGCCCTTGCCGCTGAAATAACGGGCGAACGCAAAAACGTTTTGTATCAAGTGGCGCTGGAAAAGCAAAAAGCCGAATAAGCGTGCTTTGGATAGTGGCTCTTTGATATTTGTTGGTTTGTTATTCTGCCGGCAAAAGGTTTGGCGACAGATGAATGTAGTGGCTATGTGGCTTTAGCGCTTGTTCTATACGCTCTGTACAGTTAACCTTTGCGCCGGAGAGTCGATTGGACAGTCGCTGCCCTCTATGAAAATTAGGGGGGGGAGGAAAGTCCGGGCTCCATAGGGCGAAGTGCCAGGTAATGCCTGGGAGGCGTGAGCCTACGGAAAGTGCCACAGAAAATAACCGCCTAAGCACTTCGGTGCCGGTAAGGGTGAAAAGGTGCGGTAAGAGCGCACCGCACGACTGGCAACAGTTCGTGGCTAGGTAAACCCCACTTGGAGCAAGACCAAATAGGGTCCCAAGGCGTGGCCCGCGCTGGGACCGGGTAGGTTGCTAAAGATGTCCAGTGATGGCCATCGTAGACGAATGACTGTTCACGACAGAACCCGGCTTACAGATCGACTCTCCACCTTTTTTCACCTGCTTGCGTCGCAAGCAGGTCGCTGGTTGAAACATTACGTTACATCCCCTCGAAATATTCGCAAGCAAACACAATGGTGTAATGCCAAAAAGTTCTTACTCCTAACAAACTACTTTAAGTTTGAAGTCTAGAGCCCTGAGTTTGCTGTGTATCGTCTGCTGAAAAATCCTTTCGCTAATTGCTGTGCGTCTATTTACTTCGTTAAATCTCCGTTATGTAAGGATTTTCCTTAGGGCATCTCCTTGACGGTGTGGTGGGCGCATTCCTATAGTGTGCGCAAGTGGAGAAAAGTGGCATAGAGTGGGTTTTTTCGACGTAAAACGCTAAAAAATGGAGTGACGCCTCGTGTTTCGCGGAGCTAACGCAATCAGTCTCGATGCCAAAGGTCGCCTCGCAATGCCGAGTCGATACCGTGACGAGCTGATTTCGAAGAGTTCCGGGCAACTGATCGTGACCATTGATGCAGTCGATCCCTGCTTATGTGTGTACCCGCTCGATGAGTGGGAACTGATAGAAACCAAGCTTCGTGCGTTGCCTTCGTTACGTGAAGAAAACCGTCGTTTGCAGCGCCTTTTGATTGGTAACGCCGTCGACCTTGAGCTCGATGGCAGTGGTCGTTTTCTGGTTCCACCACGGTTGCGCGAATATGCCAGGTTGGATAAGCGCGCGATGCTGGTTGGCCAGCTGAACAAGTTTCAACTGTGGGACGAGGATGCCTGGGAAGCTGTTTCTGCCGCTGACCTTGCAGCCATTCAACAACCGGGCGCTATGCCTGAAGAACTGCGTGATTTAATTCTGTGACTATAGATAGCGACTTCAACCACATCACCGTACTGCTCGACGAAGCCGTAGAGGCTCTCGCCGTACGTCCTGATGGATGCTATCTGGATGGCACCTTCGGTCGCGGCGGACATAGCCGCTTGATACTCCAGAAGCTTGGCCCTGAGGGGCGTCTCCTCGGGTTTGATAAAGATCCCCAAGCGATTGCCACCGGGCAAGCGCTAGCGGCCGAAGACGGCCGCTTTGTCATTGTGCAGCGCAGTTTTGCCGAGATGGGTTCTGAGGTCGCTGCGCGCGGTCTGGCGGGTAAGGTCAGCGGTGTACTGCTTGATCTTGGCGTGTCTTCGCCGCAGCTTGACGATCCTGAACGCGGCTTCAGCTTCATGAATGACGGCCCTTTGGATATGCGCATGGACCCGAGTCAAGGGATCAGCGCAGCCGAATTTGTGAACACGGCTTCCCATGAAGAAATCACCCGCGTATTCAAAGAATACGGCGAAGAGCGTTTCTCGGGCCGCATGGCTCGCGCAGTCGTTGAGCGCCGCGAAATCAAACCGTTCGAACGCACGGGTGATCTTGCTGAAGTGTTAAAAACGGCCAATCCGGCCTGGGAGAAGGGCAAGCACCCGGCGACCCGAACTTTTCAAGGGTTGCGTATTCACGTCAACAACGAGCTGGGTGATCTGGAGGCGGGTCTCGAAGCGGCGCTGGAGGCGCTCGAAGTGGGCGGTCGTCTGGTTGTAATCAGCTTCCATTCGCTTGAAGACCGTATCGTTAAGTTGTTCATGCGCAAACTGGTCAAGGGCGAGCCCGATAATTTGCCCCGCGGCCTGCCCGTACAGCACGTTGCCTTTATTCCCAAAATCAAGATCCACGGCAAGGCACAGACGGCTTCTGAAGCGGAGCTCAAAGCCAATCCGCGTTCGCGCAGCGCTGTTATGCGCGTCGCGGAGAAGCTTCGTTGAACAAGCTCTTCGCCAAGCCACTTCCCGGCGGAAGCTTTTTCATGTTGCTGCTATTTATTGGCGTGCTGGTCTCGGCCGTGGGCGTTTCTTACAGCGCTCACTGGAACCGGCAGTTGCTCAATACCCTGTACGGGGAGCTGAGCGTGCGTGACAAAGCGCAAGCTGAGTGGGGGCGTCTGATCCTTGAGCAAAGTACTTGGACGGCCCATAGCCGCATCGAAACACTGGCCAGCGAACAACTGAAAATGCACATTCCGGGCGCAGCGGAAGTGCGGATGGTGGCGCCATGATCAAACTCGAAGGCGCACTCTACCCGTGGCGTTTTCGCGTAGTGCTGGCATTGCTGGCACTGCTGGTAGGGGCTATTGCCTGCCAAATTGTGTACTTGCAGGTGATTGACCATGACTTCCTCAAAGGTCAGGGCGATGCTCGCAGCATGCGTCATATCCAGATTCCGGCGCACCGTGGCCTGATTACCGACCGTAATGGCGAGCCGCTGGCCGTGAGTACGCCGGTGACCACGTTGTGGGCCAATGCCAAGGAAATGCAGGTTGCCAAAGATCGCTGGCCAGCCTTGGCGCACGCGCTGGGTCAGGATCCGAAAGTACTGACTGCGCGTCTTGAACAGCAAGCCAACAAAGAGTTTATCTATCTGGTTCGGGGGCTGACGCCGGAGCAGGGTCAGGTGGTGCTCGATCTTAAAGTGCCGGGTGTTTACGGCATTGAAGAGTTTCGCCGTTTCTACCCTGCCGGCGAAGTCACCGCGCACATGGTCGGCTTTACCGATATTGACGATAAAGGTCGCGAAGGTGTCGAGTTGGCTTACGACGAATGGCTGGCCGGTGTTCCGGGTAAGCGACAAGTGATCAAGGACCGACGAGGGCGCTTGATCAAAGACATCCAAGTGACCAAAAACGCCAAGGCAGGGAAGACCTTGGCGTTGTCCATTGACCTGCGTCTGCAATATCTGGCCAACCGCGAGCTGCGCAATGCGCTGGTCGAGAACGGTGCAAAGGCGGGTAGCCTGGTGATTATGGATGTAAAGACCGGCGAGATTCTGGCCATGGTCAACCAACCCACTTACAACCCGAACAACCGCCGCAACCTGCAGCCGGCGATGATGCGTAACCGCGCCATGATCGACGTGTTTGAGCCGGGTTCGACCGTTAAACCCATTTCGATGAGCGCTGCGCTGGAAACCGGCCGCTGGAAACCCACCGACAAGGTTGAGGTGTATCCGGGCACGTTGCAGTTGGGCAAATACACCATTCGTGACGTATCGCGCACTGAAGGTCCGGTTCTCGATTTGACCGGCATCCTGATCAACTCCAGTAACGTGGGCATGAGTAAGGTTGCCTTCGATATCGGTGGGGAAGCGATCTTCCGGCAGATGGCCAAAATGGGCCTGGGGCAAGACACCGGTCTGGGTTTCCCCGGCGAGCGCGTCGGCAACCTGCCCAACTACCGCGAGTGGCGCAAGGCTGAAACGGCCACGCTGTCTTACGGCTACGGCGTGTCGGTAACGGCTATCCAACTGGTTCATGCGTTCTCGGCATTGGCCAACAACGGCAAGCTCGCGCCGTTGACCCTGCTCAAAACGGACAAGGACAAGCCTCTTGAAGGCACGCAAGTCATGCCGGAAAAAGTGGCCAAAACGCTACAGGGCATGCTCCAGGAAGTGATTGAAAACCCGCGTGGCGTCTGGCGTGCCAAGGTTCCTGCCTATCACGTCGGCGGAAAGTCCGGTACTGCGCGTAAAACCTCTTCAGGCGGCGTCAAAGGCTACGCCGTGAACTCATACCGCTCGCTGTTTGCCGGGTTTGGCCCGATGAGCGATCCGCGATACGCGATCGTTGTGGTCATTGATGAGCCCAGCAAAGCCGGTTACTTCGGTGGTCTGGTCTCGGCCCCGGTGTTCAGCAAAGTCATGTCCGGCACCCTGCGCTTGATGAACGTGACGCCGGACAATTTGCCGACGGCCGCTGAGCAACAAGCGGCCGCCGCCGCTGCCACAGCTAAAGGAGGGCGCGGTTAATGTCCCTGAGCCTGAACAAGATTTTCCCCCACGCAGGCCACGATCTGTTGATCCGTGAGTTGGCCCTTGACAGTCGCAATGTGCGCGCCGGTGATTTGTTCCTCGCGGTGCCTGGCGGCAAGCTCGATGGCCGTGCGCATATGACTGATGCGTTGCAACGTGGCGCAGCCGCGGTGGCCTATGAAGTGGAAGGTGCAGATGTGTTGCCGATCACGGCAGTGCCGCTGATTCCGGTCAAAGGCTTGGCCGCCCAGCTGTCGGATATCGCCGGACGCTTTTATGGCGAGCCGAGCCATCACCTGAATCTGGTGGGCGTCACGGGCACCAATGGCAAAACCAGCGTGACCCAATTGGTCGCACAAGCGCTTGACCTGCTGGGTCAGCATTGCGGCATCGTCGGCACTCTGGGCACTGGTTTTTATGGCGCGTTACACAGTGGCCGCCACACCACGCCGGACCCTATTTCGGTGCAAGCCATGCTGGCTGACCTGAAAAAGGCCGGCGCCAAAGCGGTTGCGATGGAAGTGTCGTCCCATGGGCTGGATCAGGGGCGCGTCAGTGCCTTGGCATTCGATGTCGCCGTACTGACCAACTTGTCCCGTGATCATCTGGATTACCACGGCACCATGGAGGCATACGCTGCTGCCAAGGCCAAGCTGTTCGCCTGGTCTGATCTGCGCTGCCGCGTGCTGAATCTGGACGATGGGTTCGGTCGCCAACTGGCCGCTGAAAAACACGATTCTCGCCTGATCAGCTACAGCCTTGAAGACAGCAGCGCTTACCTGTATTGCCGTGCAGCGACGTTTGATGACGAGGGCGTGCGCGCCACGTTGGTGACGCCGCAAGGTGAGCATCACCTGCGCAGCACCTTGCTCGGGCGTTTCAACCTAAGCAATGTGCTGGCGGCAGTCGGCGCCTTGATGGGGCTGGACTATCCGCTGGATGACATTCTCAAAGTGCTGCCCAAGCTCGAAGGCCCGGTGGGGCGCATGCAGCGTTTGGGCGGCGGCGACAAACCGCTGGTGGTGGTCGACTATGCCCATACCCCGGATGCACTGGAAAAAGTGCTGCTGGCCATGCGGCCACATGCCAAAGGCCAGTTGTTGTGCCTGTTCGGTTGCGGTGGCGACCGTGATCGCGGCAAGCGTCCGTTAATGGCCGAGGTGGTAGAGCGCTTGGCTGATGGCGTGTTGGTTACCGATGACAATCCGCGGACAGAAGCGCCTGCGCAAATTTTTGATGACATTCGAGCGGGCTTTGCTGCCCCCGATAACGTCACCTTCGTCGCCGGTCGAGGCGAGGCCATTGCCCGCCTTATTGGCAACGCTCGCGCGGAAGACGTGATTGTGTTGGCGGGCAAAGGTCATGAGGACTATCAGGAACTCAACGGCGTACGCTATGACTTCTCTGATCTGGTCGAAGCTCAAAAGGCGCTCGACGCTTGGGAGGCTCCACATGCTTAAGCCTCTGTTGTTGAGCGAAGTTGCCCAAGCGCTAGGCGGGCGTTTAATCGCCGCGGATAGCCGTTTCAACGGCGTCAGCATCGACAGCCGGGCCATCAGCAAAGGCCAGCTGTTTATCGCGCTGACCGGCCCGCGTTTCGACGGCCACCACTATTTGAATGAAGTAGCTGCCAAGGGTGCTGTTGCAGCGTTGGTTGAGCGCGAAGTGCCTGAGTCGACGTTGCCGCAGCTGTTGGTCAAAGATACCCGCGAAGCTCTGGGGCAACTGGGCGCGCTCAATCGCGCCGGTTATGACAAGCCTGTTGCGGCCATTACCGGTTCCAGCGGTAAAACCACCGTCAAAGAAATGCTCGCCTGCATTCTGCGCACGCGTGGCCCGGTGTTAGCCACTAAAGGCAATCTGAACAACGATCTGGGTGTGCCGCTCACGTTGCTCGAGCTGACCCTGGAACATACCGCTGCCGTTATCGAGCTGGGTGCATCGCGCCTCGGTGAAATTGCTTACACCGTCGCCATGACCAAGCCACACGTTGCCGTGCTCAACAATGCGGGCACGGCTCATGTCGGCGAGTTCGGCGGGCCAGACAAAATCGTTGAAGCCAAAGGCGAAATCATTGAAGGGTTGGACGCTGATGGTATCGCCGTTCTGAATCTGGATGACAAGGCTTTTAGTATTTGGAAGAACCGTGCGGCAGGTCGCAAAGTGCTCAGCTTTGCGTTGAGTAATCCCCAAGCCGATTTTCATGCGGGTGATCTGACGCGGGACGCAAGGGGCTGCCCCGGTTTCACACTGTACAGCCCGATGGGTGTCGAGCAGGTCCAACTTAACCTGCTGGGGACTCACAACGTGGCCAATGCTTTGGCCGCTGCGGCCGCCGCCCATGCGTTGGGTGTGTCCATGTTTGGCATCAAAACGGGCCTAGAAGCGGTACAACCGGTCAAAGGCCGTGCGGTCGCTCAAGTGACCGCTGCAGGCTTGCGAATTATTGATGACACTTACAACGCAAACCCCACCTCAATGTGCGCTGCCGTTGATATACTCGCCGCCTTTTCCGGCCGCACCGTCCTGGTGCTCGGAGATATTGGCGAGCTGGGTGAGTGGGCGGAGCAAGGACATCGTGAAGTAGGCGCTTATGCCGCCGACAAGGTTTCAGCGCTCTATGCGGTGGGACCGATGATGGCTCATGCCGTCTCTGAATTTGGACCACAGGCTCGTCATTTCGCCAATCAGGCTGACCTGATCATGGCGCTTCGCGCTGAGCACCAAACCAACACCACTATTTTGATCAAGGGCTCGCGCAGTGCAGCGATGGAAAACGTCGTTGCAGCTTTGTGCGGTTCCAGCGGGGAGAAACACTAATGCTGCTGCTGCTAGCGGAGTATCTGCAACAGTTCCATAAAGGCTTCGCGGTCTTCCAGTACCTGTCTCTGCGCGGGATTCTTGGCGTACTGACCGCGTTGTCGTTGTCGCTGTGCCTGGGGCCGTGGATGATCCGCACCCTGCAAAATCGCCAGATCGGCCAATCCGTTCGTAACGACGGCCCGCAATCACACTTGTCCAAGTCCGGTACGCCGACCATGGGTGGGGCGCTTATCCTGTCGGCGATCACAGTCAGCACCTTGTTGTGGGCTGATCTGAGCAACCGCTATGTCTGGGTCGTGATGATTGTGACCCTGCTATTCGGTGCCATTGGTTGGGTAGACGATTACCGCAAGGTGATCGAGAAAAACTCCCGCGGCCTCCCGAGCCGCTGGAAGTATTTCTGGCAGTCGGTTTTCGGTCTGGGCGCTGCCATTTTTCTCTATGCGACAGCGCCAAGTGCGGTCGAAACCACGCTGATTCTGCCGATCCTTAAAGACGCCAGCATCCCGCTGGGTATTGGCTTTGTGGTGCTGACCTACTTCGTCATTGTCGGTTCGAGCAATGCGGTCAACCTGACTGACGGCCTCGACGGGCTGGCGATCATGCCAACGGTGATGGTGGGCGGTGCGCTGGGTATCTTCTGCTACCTGTCAGGCAACGTAAAATTCGCCGATTATCTGCTGATTCCTTATGTACCGGGCGCGGGTGAGCTGATCGTGTTCTGTGGCGCTTTGATAGGCGCCGGCCTCGGTTTTCTTTGGTTCAACACTTACCCGGCGCAAGTCTTTATGGGCGACGTCGGCGCACTGGCGCTGGGTGCAGCACTGGGCACCATCGCCGTGATCGTGCGCCAGGAAATCGTGCTGTTCATCATGGGCGGTGTGTTCGTGATGGAAACCCTGTCTGTGGTGATCCAGGTCGCGTCCTTCAAGTTGACCGGCAAGCGGGTGTTCCGCATGGCGCCGATTCATCACCATTTTGAACTCAAGGGCTGGCCTGAGCCGCGCGTGATTGTCCGTTTCTGGATTATCACCGTGATCCTCGTGCTGGTCGGCCTTGCCACACTGAAGCTGAGGTAGAACCTGTGTCTCTGATTGCTTCTGACCACTTCCGCATTGTTGTCGGCCTCGGCAAGAGCGGCATGTCTGTGGTGCGCTTTTTGGCGCAGCAGGGCGTGTCGTTTGCGGTGGCTGACACCCGGGAAAATCCGCCGGAGCTGGCCACGCTGAGCCGTGACTACCCGCAAGTGGAAGTGCGTTGTGGCGAACTGGATGTCGACTTCCTGTGCCGCGCCGATGAACTCTACGTGAGTCCCGGCCTGGCCTTGGCGACACCGGCGCTGCAAGCGGCTGCCGCCCGTGGGGTGAAGCTGTCGGGTGATATCGATCTGTTCGCGCGTAACGCGAAAGCGCCCATCGTGGCAATCAGTGGTTCCAACGCCAAGAGCACCGTCACCACGCTGGTCGGCGAAATGGCAGCGGCTGCCGGTAAGCGCGTGGCGGTCGGCGGTAACCTGGGTACACCGGCGCTGGATCTGCTCAACGATGACATCGAACTGTACGTGATGGAGCTGTCGAGCTTTCAGCTCGAAACCACCAATCAGCTGGGCGCAGAAGTGGCCACGGTGCTGAATGTCAGCGAAGACCACATGGACCGTTACAGCGGCCTGCCCGCGTATCACTTGGCTAAACACCGGATTTTCCGCGGCGCCAAGCAGGTGGTGGTCAATCGTCAGGACGCGTTGACCCGTCCGCTGATGAGCGAAGGCCTGCCGTGCTGGACCTTCGGCCTGAGCGCTCCTGACTTCAAGGCGTTTGGCCTGCGTGAAGAGAACGGCGAAAAATACCTGGCCTTCGAATTTCAAAACCTGATGCCTGTGCGCGAATTGAAAGTGCGTGGCGCTCACAATCAGGCCAATGCTCTGGCCGCGCTGGCGCTAGGGCATGCCGTGGGTTTGCCGTTCGACGCCATGTTGAGCAGCTTGCGCAATTTTACCGGGCTTGAGCACCGCTGCCAGTGGGTACGTGAACTGGACGGTGTGAGTTATTACAACGACTCCAAGGCCACCAACGTGGGCGCTGCACTGGCCGCGATCGACGGTCTGGGGGCCGACATGGACGGCAAGCTGGTGCTGATCGCAGGTGGAGACGGCAAGGGCGCTGATTTCAGCGGCCTGCGCGACTCGGTGGCCAAGCACTGCCGTGCCGTGGTGCTGATGGGCCGAGATGCCGACCTGATCGCTGCCGCCGTGGGCGACGGTGTGCCGCGGGTACGCGCTGACTCGCTGGACGACGCTATTGTGCAAAGCCGCGAACTGGCGCAGTCGGGCGATGCTGTTTTGCTGTCGCCTGCCTGTGCCAGTTTCGACATGTTCAAGAACTACGAAGAGCGCGGCCAGCTGTTCGCTCGCGCTGTGGAGGCCTTGGCATGATCTTCGGCATTATCAAACCTTATCCTTCACCGCTGATCACGGGCCGTGGCATTGACCTCGACTTCCCGTTGCTCGCCGGTTGCCTGGCCTTGCTCGGGCTGGGCCTGGTGATGATTACCTCGGCTTCGTCCGAAGTGGCCGCCTTGCAGTCAGGCAACACGCTGTACCACATGATCCGCCACCTGTTTTATATCGTGCTCGGTCTGGGCGCCTGCGTGTTGACCATGATGGTGCCGATTGCGACCTGGCAACGTATGGGCTGGATGTTGCTGCTCGGAGCGTTCGGTTTGCTGGTGATGGTGTTGCTGCCGGGTATAGGCCGTGAGGTTAACGGCTCCATGCGCTGGATCGGTTTCAGCTTCTTCAACGTGCAACCCTCGGAAATCGCCAAAGTATTCGTGGTGATTTACCTCGCCGGTTATCTGGTGCGTCAGCAGAAGGAAGTTCGTGAAAGCTGGATGGGCTTCTTCAAGCCATTCATCGTGTTGCTGCCAATGGCTGGCCTGTTGCTGATGGAACCCGACTTCGGGGCCACCGTTGTGATGATGGGCGCTGCGGCGGCCATGCTGTTTTTAGGCGGTGTCGGTTTGTTCCGCTTTGCCCTGATGGTGGCACTTGCAGTGGGTGCGGTATTCGTACTGGTACAGGCCCAGCCTTATCGGATGGCGCGTTTGATCACCTTTACCGACCCGTGGTCCGATCAGTTCGGTTCCGGTTACCAGCTGACTCAAGCCCTGATCGCGTTTGGTCGCGGCGAGTGGTTTGGTGTCGGTCTGGGCAACAGCGTGCAGAAACAATTCTACCTGCCTGAAGCGCATACCGACTTCGTATTTTCGGTGCTGGCTGAAGAACTGGGCGTGGTGGGTTCGCTGTTGACCGTGGCGCTCTTCGTTTTTGTATGCGTGCGCGGCATGTACATCGGCCTGTGGGCTGAGCGGGCCAAACAATACTTCGCGGCCTACATGGCCTATGGCTTGTCGTTCCTGTGGATCGGCCAATTCCTGATCAACATCGGCGTGAACGTCGGGCTGTTGCCCACCAAGGGTCTGACCTTGCCATTTCTCAGTTATGGCGGCAGTTCGTTGGTGATTTGCTGTGTGTGCATGGGCTTGTTGCTGCGCATCGAATGGGAGAGTCGTACCCATTTGGGCAGTGAGGAAGCTGATTTCAAAGAAAGCGACTTCGCCGAGGAGCCGACCCATGGGCGCTAATGTGCTGATTATGGCCGGCGGTACCGGCGGGCACGTGTTCCCGGCACTGGCGTGTGCGCGTGAGTTCGAAGCCCGTGGTTACACCGTTCACTGGCTCGGAACACCGCGCGGTATTGAGAACGAGCTGGTAGAGCCAGCCGGTTTCAAACTGCACCTGATTAACGTCGCGGGCCTGCGCGGTAAAAGCAAACTGTCGCTGCTCAAAGCGCCGTTTGTGCTGCTCAAGGCCTTGTTTCAGGCGCGCAAAATCATTCGACAGCTCAAGCCAGTGTGTGTGCTGGGCTTTGGTGGCTATGTCACCGGCCCCGGTGGTCTGGCGGCAAAAACCTGTGGTGTGCCTGTGATCATTCACGAGCAGAACGCAGTCGCCGGCACGGCAAACCGTTTGCTGGTGCCCATGGCGAGCCGGGTGTGTGAAGCCTTCCCGCAAACCTTTACAGCAATGGACAAATTGCGCACCACCGGCAACCCGGTACGTGCCGAGCTGTTCACGCTGGCGCCACGTGCGGCCCTTGAAGGGCGCAAGGCGCGGTTGTTGGTACTGGGCGGGAGCCTGGGCGCCGAGCCGTTGAACAAGCTGTTGCCCGAAGCGCTGGCCAACGTGCCAGCTGCGGTCCGACCTGAAGTCTTTCACCAGGCCGGTAAACAGCACGATCAAATTACCGCCGAGCGCTATCAAGCGGTTGGCGTTGAGGCTGACGTTCAGCCGTTTATCAAAGACATGGCCCATGCTTATGGCTGGGCCGACCTGGTGGTTTGTCGCGCAGGCGCGCTGACCGTCAGTGAACTGGCTGCGGCCGGTCTGCCTTCGCTGTTGGTGCCATTGCCCCACGCGATTGACGACCATCAGAGCCGTAACGCCGACTTTTTGGCCCGCGAAGGCGCTGCCTTCCTGATGCCACAAGCGACAACTGGCGCAGCCGAACTGGCTGATCGCCTGACAGAGGTATTGATGCAACCGGAACGACTGAACAGCATGGCCAGCCATGCTCGCCGCCTGGCCAAACCTGATGCAACCCGTAACGTTGTCGATATCTGCCTGGAGGTGGCCAATGGTTGAGAATCAGAAAGCTATCCCGCAGCCCGAAATGCGCCGTATCCGTCATATTCACTTTGTCGGTATCGGCGGTGTAGGCATGTGCGGTATCGCCGAAGTATTGCTTAACCTGGGCTACCAGGTGTCAGGTTCCGACCTGAACGCATCCCCTGTGACTGAACGTCTTGAGTCGTTCGGCGCGAAGATTTTTATCGGCCATCTCGCTGAAAACGCTGCCCATGCCGATGTGCTGGTGGTGTCGAGCGCGGTTAACACCTCGAACCCGGAAGTCGCAAATGCACTGGAACGTCGTATTCCAGTGGTGCCTCGGGCCGAGATGCTGGCGGAGCTGATGCGCTATCGCCACGGCATTGCCGTTGCCGGTACGCATGGCAAAACCACCACCACCAGCCTGTTGGCGTCGGTCTTCGCGGCCGGTGGTCTGGACCCGACCTTTGTGATCGGTGGCCGGCTGAATGCAGCAGGCACTAATGCACAGTTGGGCACCAGCCGCTACTTGATCGCTGAAGCCGATGAAAGCGATGCCAGCTTCCTGCACTTGCAGCCGCTGGTTGCGGTCGTGACCAATATCGACGCCGACCATATGGCGACCTACGAAGGTGACTTCAACAAGCTGAAGAAAACCTTCGTCGAGTTCCTGCATAACCTGCCGTTCTACGGCTTGGCCGTGGTTTGCCTCGACGATCCAGTGGTGCGCGAAATCCTGCCATTGGTTAAACGACCGACCGTCACCTATGGCTTCAGCGAAGCGGCCGACGTGCGGGCGATCAATGTGCGCCAGCAAGGCATGCAAACCTTCTTCACCGTGCTGCGCCCTGATCGTGAGCCGCTGGACGTGTCGGTCAACATGCCGGGCAACCACAACGTATTGAACGCCCTGGCGACCATCTGCATCGCGTCCGATGAAGGCATTAGCGATGAAGCCATTGTTCAGGGCCTGTCACGCTTTGAAGGGGTGGGACGTCGTTTTCAAGTGTATGGCGAACTGCCGGTTGAAGGCGGCAGCGTGATGCTGGTGGACGACTACGGTCACCACCCGACCGAAGTGGCGGCCGTGATCAAGGCGGTGCGTGGTGGCTGGCCTGAGCGTCGTCTGGTGATGGTGTACCAGCCGCACCGTTTCAGTCGCACCCGCGACCTGTACGACGACTTTGTGCAGGTGCTGGCTGACGCCAATGTGCTGCTGTTGATGGAAGTCTATCCGGCCGGTGAAGAGCCGATTCCGGGGGCTGACAGCCGTCAGCTGTGCCACAGCATCCGCCAGCGCGGTCAGCTTGATCCTATCTATATCGAACGCGGCGTAGAGCTGGCGCCGATCGTCAAGCCGCTGCTGCGCGCGGGCGACATCCTGTTGTGCCAAGGGGCGGGCGATATTGGCCGTCTGGCACCGCAACTTATTAAAAGTCCGCTGTTTGCCGGTGCTGTTGTTGCAGCCAATGAAGGAAAGTTGAAATGACTGCTGCCTACGCCAACCTGTTCTCGACCATTGCCCCCGCCGACTTCGGCCGTGTGGCAGTGCTGTTCGGCGGCAAAAGCGCCGAGCGCGAGGTGTCGCTCAATTCAGGCAATGCCGTGCTTGCAGCGCTGCAAAGTGCGGGTGTCGATGCGTTCGGCATTGATGTAGGCGACGATTTCATCTCACGCATCACGCAAGAAAAAATCGACCGCGCCTTTATCATTCTTCACGGCCGTGGCGGTGAAGACGGCAGCATGCAAGGGCTGCTGGAGTGCCTAGGCATTCCTTATACCGGCAGCGGCATCCTCGCCTCGGCACTGGCCATGGACAAGCTGCGCACCAAACAGGTGTGGCACAGCCTGGGTATTCCGACCCCGCGTCACGCCGTTCTGGCCACTGAAGCCGATTGTATTTGCGCGGCGAAGGAACTGAGCTTCCCTTTGATCGTCAAACCGGCCCATGAAGGTTCAAGTATCGGTATGGCCAAAGTGAACAACGTTGATGAATTGATCAGCGCGTGGACCGAGGCCAGTAAGTACGACTCGCAAGTGTTGGTAGAGCAATGGATCACCGGTCCGGAGTTCACCATCGCCACCCTGCGTGACCAGGTGTTGCCACCGATTGCCCTGGGCACCCCGCATACGTTCTACGACTACGACGCCAAGTACGTGGCCAACGACACTCAGTACCGGGTGCCGTGCGGTCTTGATGAGGCCAAGGAAAAAGAACTGATGGACCTGACCGCCAAAGCCTGTGAGGCGATTGGTATTGCCGGGTGGGGCCGTCTGGACGTGATGCAGGATGCCCAGGGTCAGTTTTGGCTGCTGGAGGTCAACACTGCACCAGGTATGACCGATCACAGCCTGGTGCCGATGGCGGCCAAGGCTGCCGGTCTGGATTTCCAGCAACTGGTGTTGTCGATTCTGGCAGCCAGTGTTGAAGAGTCGCGAGGTTAAGACCATGCAAGGCGCATCGCTTCGTCATCAGCAACCTGTCCCCGGCCGCAAGCCGGTGCCACGGGGTGCCAGCCGAATGGTGGCTAAAGAGCCGATGTCGGGGCGTCTGCCGAAAGCCAATTTTGGCTTTTTGAAGGTTCTGTTTTGGCCGGTGTTGTTGGTGGTGTTGGGTTTTGGCACCTACGAAGGTGCGCAGCGATTGATGCCGTACGCGGACCGCCCGATCAACAACATCAACGTGCAGGGTGATTTGACGTATATCAGCCAGCAAGCCGTGCAGCAGCGCATTGCCCCTTACATGGCTGCCAGCTTCTTTACGGTCGACCTGGAAGGCATGCGT
Organism: Pseudomonas helleri; assembly: GCF_009600315.1. Lineage (GTDB taxonomy): Bacteria > Pseudomonadota > Gammaproteobacteria > Pseudomonadales > Pseudomonadaceae > Aquipseudomonas > Aquipseudomonas helleri_A. The sequence goes on from NZ_WIWC01000002.1 coordinate 134,464, forward strand.
ACCGAGCTTGAACAGATGCCGTGGATTGCCCATGCAGAAGTACGTCGCGTGTGGCCGGATCAGGTAGTTATCCGCCTTGAAGAGCAACTGCCGGTGGCCCGTTGGGGTGATGCGGCGTTGTTGAACAACCAGGGGCAGGCGTTTACCCCGCGTGAACTGGCCAATTACGAGCACCTGCCGCAGCTGTTTGGCCCTCAACGGGCCCAGCAGCAAGTGATGCAGCAGTATCAGGTGTTGAGCCAGATGCTGCGTCCGATGGGTTTTTCCATCGCCCGTCTGGAGCTGCGTGAGCGCGGTAGCTGGTTCCTGACCACCGGAGCTGGCAGTGCAGGGCCGGGTATCGAGCTGCTGTTGGGGCGCGATCACCTGGTAGAAAAAATGCGTCGATTCATAGCCATCTATGACAACACGCTTAAAGAACAGATTACGAACATAGCGCGCATTGATTTGCGTTACGCCAACGGATTGGCCGTCGGCTGGCGGGAACCTGTGGCACCCACGATAGCCCAACCCGCTGTCGCGAAGAATTGAGAAGAGGCAGGACCCATGGCAAACGTGCAAAGCGGAAAAATGATCGTCGGTCTCGATATCGGCACCTCCAAGGTGGTGGCGCTGGTGGGCGAGGTCGGTGAAGACGGCACGATCGAAATCGTCGGTATTGGCACGCATCCGTCCCGGGGCCTGAAAAAAGGCGTTGTGGTGAACATCGAGTCCACCGTGCAATCGATCCAGCGCGCCATCGAAGAAGCGCAGCTGATGGCCGGTTGCCGGATTCACTCGGCATTCGTCGGCGTTGCCGGTAGCCACATCCGCAGCCTGAACTCCCACGGCATCGTGGCGATCCGCGACCGTGAAGTCAGCTCGGCCGATCTGGAGCGCGTGCTCGACGCCGCACAGGCTGTCGCGATTCCTGCTGACCAGCGTGTATTGCACACCTTGGCGCAGGATTATGTGATCGATAATCAGGAAGGCGTGCGTGAGCCGCTGGGCATGTCGGGCGTGCGTCTGGAAGCCAAGGTGCACGTGGTGACCTGTGCCGTAAATGCTGCCCAGAACATCGAGAAGTGTGTACGCCGTTGTGGTCTTGAGGTTGATGACATCATCCTCGAGCAATTGGCCTCCGCTTACTCGGTACTCACCGATGACGAAAAAGAACTGGGCGTGTGCCTGGTCGACATCGGCGGCGGTACAACCGATATTGCGATCTTCACCGAAGGCGCGATCCGCCATACGGCAGTGATCCCGATTGCGGGTGATCAGGTGACCAACGACATCGCGATGGCGTTGCGTACCCCGACGCAGTACGCCGAAGAAATCAAAATCCGTTACGCCTGTGCACTGGCCAAATTGGCAGGTGCCGGTGAAACCATCAAGGTGCCGAGCGTGGGCGATCGTCCTCCACGCGAGCTGTCTCGTCAGGCCTTAGCCGAAGTGGTCGAGCCGCGTTACGACGAACTGTTCACCCTGATTCAGGCCGAGCTGCGTCGCAGCGGCTACGAAGACCTGATTCCGGCAGGCATCGTACTGACCGGCGGCACGTCGAAAATGGAAGGCGCTGTTGAACTGGCGGAAGAAATCTTCCACATGCCTGTGCGTCTGGGCGTTCCGCACAGCGCCAAAGGCTTGTCTGATGTTGTGCGCAATCCGATTTACTCCACCGCTGTGGGCTTGTTGCTGTACGGACTGCAAAAGCAGTCGGACGGTATTTCCATATCGGGTATCAGCAACCGCGACAACTACAGCAGTGATGAACAAAAAGCCCCTGTGTTCGAGCGCCTCAAGCGCTGGGTTCAGGGCAACTTTTAAAGCTTGAGCGGTAAAAGATTCAAAGCGGTAGAAGTAGGCGAAAAAAACTAGAGAACTGTAAGGAGAGGGACCATGTTCGAACTCGTAGACAACATCCCGCAAAGCCCGGTAATCAAGGTTATCGGTGTTGGTGGTGGCGGTGGTAATGCTGTTAACCATATGGTTAAGAGCAACATCGAAGGCGTGGAATTCATCTGCGCCAACACTGACGCGCAAGCCCTCAAAAGCATTGGCGCGCGTACCATCCTGCAACTGGGCACTGGTGTAACCAAAGGCCTGGGTGCTGGCGCGAATCCTGAGGTCGGTCGTCAGGCCGCTCTGGAAGACCGTGAGCGCATCGCTGAAGTGTTGCAGGGCACCAATATGGTGTTCATCACCACGGGCATGGGCGGTGGTACCGGTACCGGTGCTGCGCCGATCATTGCCGAAGTGGCCAAGGAAATGGGCATCCTCACCGTTGCGGTGGTGACACGTCCATTCCCGTTCGAAGGTCGCAAGCGCATGCAGATCGCTGACGAAGGTATTCGTCTGCTGTCCGAAAGCGTCGATTCGTTGATCACGATTCCGAACGAAAAACTGCTGACCATCCTGGGTAAAGACGCAAGCCTGCTGTCTGCGTTTGCCAAGGCGGATGACGTACTGGCCGGTGCCGTTCGCGGTATTTCCGACATCATCAAGCGTCCGGGCATGATCAACGTCGACTTTGCCGACGTACGTACCGTGATGAGCGAAATGGGCATGGCGATGATGGGCACTGGCTGCGCCAGCGGTCCGAACCGTGCGCGTGAAGCGACCGAAGCGGCTATTCGCAACCCGTTGCTCGAAGACGTCAACCTGGAAGGCGCTCGCGGCATCCTGGTGAACATCACTGCCGGCCCTGACCTGTCCCTGGGTGAGTACTCCGACGTGGGTAGCATCATTGAAGCTTTTGCTTCCGAGCACGCTATGGTCAAAGTCGGTACCGTTATCGATCCGGACATGCGCGACGAACTGCACGTGACCGTGGTAGCCACCGGTTTGGGCGCGAAAATCGAGAAGCCGGTCAAGGTGATTGATAACGTGCAAGCGTCCTACGCACCTTCGCAGGCACATACCGCGCCTGCTCGTCAGGACGTACGTACCGAGCGTCAGGAGCAGCCAGTGGTTAATTACCGCGATCTGGACCGTCCTACCGTGATGCGTAATCAGGCTCAGCAAGGGGCGACAACCGCTGCCAAACTGAATCCTCAAGACGATTTGGACTACCTGGACATCCCGGCTTTCCTGCGTCGACAGGCTGATTAATGAATTCAATCAGGGGGATTAAGGTGATTGGTATTCAGCAAAGGCTCGGTCTGCTATTATCGCCAGCCTTTGTTGATACCAGTTCGCAATTTGCGCTGAAGCGGCCAATGCCATGATTAAACAACGCACCCTGAAAAATATTATCCGTGCCACAGGTGTCGGCCTGCACTCCGGTGAGAAGGTCTACTTGACCCTCAAACCGGCGCCTGTGGATACCGGCATCGTGTTTTGTCGTGCAGACCTTGACCCTGTGGTGCAGATTCCTGCTCGCGCGGAAAACGTCGGCGAGACGACGATGTCGACCACGTTGGTCAACGGCGATGTAAAAGTAGACACGGTAGAGCACTTGCTCTCGGCCATGGCTGGCCTTGGGATCGATAACGCCTACGTCGAACTCTCCGCGTCTGAAGTCCCGATTATGGACGGTAGCGCCGGGCCTTTCGTGTTTCTGATTCAATCGGCGGGCCTGGAAGAACAGGACGCGCCGAAGAAGTTCATTCGAATCCTGCGTGAAGTGACCGTAGAAGATGGCGACAAGCGCGCCACTTTTGTCCCTTTCGAAGGCTTTAAGGTGAGCTTCGAGATCGATTTCGATCACCCGGTTTTCCATAACCGTACCCAAAGTGCAAGCGTGGATTTTTCCAGCACTTCGTTTGTTAAAGAAGTCAGCCGCGCCCGTACGTTCGGTTTTATGAGTGACATCGAGTACCTGCGCAAGCACAACCTTGCACTCGGCGGTAGCGTAGAAAACGCAATCGTGGTTGATGCTAACGGTGTTCTGAACGAAGACGGTCTTCGCTATGAAGATGAATTCGTGAAGCACAAGATTCTCGACGCCATTGGTGACCTTTACCTGCTGGGCAATAGCCTGATAGGTGAGTTCAAGGGCTTCAAGTCTGGCCATGCACTGAACAACCAGCTGCTTCGCAAGCTGATTGAACAGAAAGATGCGTGGGAAGTCGTGACCTTTGAAGATGCCAGCACGGCACCGATCTCGTACATGCGTCCTGTTGCAGCTGTTTAAGTAAAAACTTCTTTCTCTAGTTTTGAAAGCCACCCTCGGGTGGCTTTTTTTATGCTGCGCATTTGCACCGCTGAGGCCGTTAAAGGGTTCCGGGGGCAGGTTTGATCGCATTAAGCCCCGTCTCGTTGATCGCTACAACCCGGTTTCTGCCCCCTTTCTTGGCTTGGTACAGGGCTTTGTCCGCCATGCTTAACAGCACTTGTACGTCATCTTCCGGCTTGGCATAACAGGTACACGCCCCCAGGCTGACCGTGAGTTTTTGCTTGCCCGGGAGTACAGGCTCCATAGCATCGACGGATGCGCGGATGTCTTCAGCCAATTGTCGGGCGCCAGCAGCATCGGTATCAGCCAGCACCACGGCAAACTCTTCACCGCCATAACGAGTGGCCAGGTCTCGGGGCCGACGCATGTGCGTGTTGATGATCTTCGCGACCCGACGAATCGCCTCATCGCCGATCTGATGCCCGTAGGTGTCGTTAAATTGTTTGAAGTGATCAATATCAATCATCAGCAGCGATAAAGGCCGGCCTGTACGCTGTGCAACACGCCATTCATCGGCAAGTGTTTTATCCAAAACACGGCGATTGGCTAGCCCGCTCAAAGGATCGGTAGAGGCCAGTTCGGCGAGAGAACGTTCGGCTTGTTGGCGTAAGTACAGTTCATGTCTCAGCAGCAACGTCAGCCAGATCATGCCCAGGCACAGCAGCAGGGTGGCGGTTCCAATCAGTAAGGCTGTATGCCACCAATTACTGAAAATATATTCAGTCGACAAGCCCACCACGACCACGATCGGCAAGTTGTAGACCTGAGAGAAATTGTAGAGTCGCGGTGCTTTATAGGTGTCAGACATGGCGATAAAGCTGCCGTAACCCTCATTCAGCAGTCGCATGTAGTTGGGGTGGCGGCTCAGATCCTCTCCCGTGGTGATAGAAGGCATCGCTGGGTACTGCACGAGCATGATGCCGTCAGTGCGAAAGAGGCTGATATTGCCATCGGGGCCCACATCCAGGCCGCGTAACAGGCTGGTGAAGTAATCCAGTTTCATCTGGGCAACGGCCACGCCCGCAAAAGAACCATCCGGTGCGGACATGCGACGGGAAAAAGGGATGCTCCAGTCACCATCTTTACCGCTGTTTTGAAACGGGCGACTGATGAAAATTTCTCCGCTGTCGAGTTCACGATGCACTTTGAACCAGGGTTTGTCAGTGACGTTCTGGCCCAGGGCGATGTCTGGAGTTGAAGTTGCAATCACCTCGCCCAGTGCGTTGAGCAAATAAAAACCGTCGTTTGAAGGCAGCTCGCTGGCTTTGTGAAAGAGCAGCGTGTTTTGAAGGGGTTGAGGAAAAGAGTCGAGGGCATGACTTTGAAACAAGCTGATCAGGCTCACCAATGCCGTGTCGTAAAGCGATACGGTATTGCGCACCTCGCGATCAATCAGTTGCACAAGATTAAACGCTGAACGCGTGGCTTCTTGTTCAGTGTTGCGGTATTCGCGTACCAGCAAATAGCTGACGATACACAGAATGGACACCACGAGCAGGGTTGTGGCAGTTATCAACATGCGCCGCGTGATGATGCGTGTGCGAACGTAGAGTGAAATGGCTCGACCCTCTCTGATGTCAACGGCGCTGGCATGAGACACAGCCAAGAAACTCAAGGCCAGCAAACGCCAGCCTTAAGCTTATCGATTAAAACACGTCAAGAGGATAGTCGATGATTACGCGGTACTCATCAACATCGTTATCCACTGTTTGGTAAGCCGTATTGCCGCGATTAGTCGCCCAGCGCAGACTGACCGCGAGGTCTTTGGCTTTGCCGTCCTGAATCACGTATTTGAGGCCCAGATCGCGCTCCCAATGACGGGCGTTTTTACCTTCGGGGTTGTACCAGTTGCCGTAACCGATGCTGTTCGGGTCGGCTTTGGTCAAGTCCAGCTCACCGTGCGAGTACGAAACAGTGGACGTCAGCCCCGCAATGCCCAAGCCTGCGAAATCGTATTCGTATTGCAGTTTCCAGGAGCGTTCGTTCGGTCCGTTGAAGTCTGAATATTGCTGAGAGTTATCCAGATAGACGCTGTCGCCCTGATTGATGTAATCAAACGGGGTATCGCCATTTACTCGCTGATACACCGCCGTCACGGTGTGGCCCGCCATTGCCAGCGCCAAGTGCAGGCTGAAGGTGTTGTTGTCTATATCGCCGAGCAACGCTTTGCCGCTGTTCTCGGTGTGATAGAAATGCACACCGGGATTGAGGCTAATGCTCTCTGACAGCGCGTGGGTGTAGTCCAGATCGTAGTAATACTGGTTCCATACATCCTTGAGCTGTGCGGCGTACAGGTTGCTGGTGATCTCCGGAACGCCGCTCCACGATACGCCAGCCCAGGTCAGGTGCTTGGTGGTCTGATCACCGAGGTCGCCGTAGGTGGTGGTCAGGCGGTGCATGCCGCTCTGGTTGTAAGGTTTATCGAAGCTGACCTGCCCGCCTTCCAGCATCCAGCCCTCAAAGCTGTTGTTGGTCAGGCTGACGCCGCGAAAGGTTTGCGGCAGCATGCGGGTTTCACCGCCGGCAATCACGGGGTTGGTTAGAAACAGATCACCGGCTTTGAGTTCGGTATCGAAGGCACGGATTTTCAGTGCAGCTCCTGCGGACGAGAATGAGGTTGGTGCTTTGCCGTTCCCATCACTGACTGGCAGGATGCTGCTGCCATCAGTACCGCCACCACCGTCCAGCTTAAGGCCCAGCATGGCATAGGCATCCAGACCGAAGCCGACCACGCCTTGAGTGAAGCCGGATTCGAACTTGCCGAGAAAACCTTGGCCCCACTCCTTGCTGTCATCGGCATGCGGGCTGCGGATGTCGTGGTTCATGTAGTAGTTGCGGGCGTGCAGATTGAGGCTGGAACCTTCAATGAAACCGTCTTGGGAGGCCTCATCGTCGGCGTGTGCGAAAGTAGGGATCGTTGCAGCCAGGGCAATGAATAACGGACTGAGTTTGAGTGAAGACTTCACCAGTGAGTTGCTCCTTGAGAGTGGCGGCAGTTGTTATTTTCTTAAACATCCAGTTCTTGTTGTCAGATACGCCAACGGTGGTCGCAGCTTTCTTTGGAACAAAAAAAAGCCGCTATGATAGCGGCTTTTGAAACAGTCAGTCACATCTGTGGCGTGTGACCGACTGGGTCGGGAAGTCGTGGTGCGTCGAATCAGCTGTCTTTCGCTTCATCGGCAACGCTGGCTTTAGCCTGCGTTTGTTGAGGCTGAACGTCGTTTTGATGACGTGCTGTCAGCTCTGCCTGGTGCTGTTCATAGGCTGCTGCACGGGCCGCATTCTGCGCGACAAATGCAGGTGATTCTTCCGCCATGGCCAGGGGCGACAACAACAAAGATGACAAAACGAAAACGCTAGCCATACCCATACTGCTGGACATTTCAAAGACCTTCTTGCTGAGCAAGTTCTGTGTGGTTGAGACAAATTTATAGCGGGAAGAGGAGGCGAAAAAGCCCTGATTTGAACAAGGACTTTTGCGTTTTGAGTAACAAAGGCTGAAAGGTGCGGGGTAGAGCCGTGCCCGGTTTCAGAGGCGCTCCTGTGGTCGCTGGCGAACACCGAGGTATCCCCTTTGTGCGACCGCTTCGCGCTCGAACGCAGCCTCGCATTACTCGTCAGCTGCTACGAGGGTTTACACTTCACTCTTCTCAGCGTCTGTCGTGTTTTGCGGCTCTGAAAACTTGACCTTGTAATAGTCCATCAGGCTTTGCCCTTGGCTAAGGGCCAAATTCACTTCGGCGCTTTCTTGCACTAACTCTGCGCTGGGCTGTGCATGTTGTTCGGCGGGTAAAGGTTTCGACCATTCACGAATCGATTCTGGAAAGGCAGCCTTCGGCCGGGTGTTTATCCATTGGGAAAACCGGCAAGGCAATGTCCAACCGCTGCAAAACTGAATGGTCAAAAAGCCAAAGGCATACACTGGCCAGGAATGCATTTCACGGTACACCCCCCGGCACATATGGAAGTACGCCACGGTGCCTTCTTGAAACTCTTCGTCTATCAATACTGGCGTCGGCAAGGCGTCCGGGCCTTGCTCCATATACACCCGCAGCGCCTCCCATTCGCTGATAGCCAAACTTGGATGACCTGTGGCCAACGTCAACCACACCACTTCGCCGCTGTTGCTGTCACGCAACCCAATCATCAGGGAATAGCTGGACATCACGGCGTATTGGGTAACAAGGGTGCCGGCAGTGACGCATGCAATCACTTCTTCCCAAGGAACGATTAGAGGAGGCTTGCCCTTCTCTCGGACGTAAACGACTTCTCGGCGTTGGCGGTTGAAACGGACTGGGGTGTTGGAGGTTATTTGGTGGATAGTTTGATACAGGGGAACGCCATACATAATCATAAGAATGGCTATGAATCCCCACAAATAATAATTTGGAAGAATAAAGTTAAGAAAAACTCTAAAAGGTGAAAATCCATACTCTACATATTCATGAATCCCCAATGCCAATCCTGAAATACAAAAAAAGATAACCATAAACATAATCGATCCCACAGCAGCTCTAACCATAAACTCAAAACTGCTGGTGCCCTGACCAAAATCTAGATAAACGTCATTTACCTCTCTATGCATTTGCAAGCCATTAAAAGGAGCTGCTCCCGTCGGCAAGGGCATGGGAGAAAGATAAAACGCTTCTGTGTCGTGTTTATTTTCAAAATCCCCGGCATGAGGTAAGCGTTCATATTTTGGCTCATTCATTGAGGTGCTCCAGCTTTAGCTCATACCCTTCAACAGATCCAATATGAGGGGCGCCCGCAACTCCTTTAATGGGCGCATTAACACTCCCAAGATCCAAAGGAATTCGATATTGCAGAAATAGATTTTTATTGTTAAGTGGTTTAACTGCCAGTTCCGGCTGGACCGAAATCCGCATTAAGAGCATTGCTTGTGGGCCACACCACTCATACGGCAAGTTAATCTGCACGGTGAGAGGGTAATTACTAATTAGCTTACAGCTTTTGTGCACTTCTTCACCGACTTCTTTCAGAGCGGTGAAGTTATCTCGTTGCCACTGTGCAGTAAATGCAACTGGATTTTCCGCCAACGCCTGAATATTCATGCCCGGAAAACTCACAGTCAAAGTACGAAAACTGTCCAGTTCATCATCAGGCTGCTTAATACCTTGATCTGTAATGATTGGCTGCAATGTAGCCTCGGCTAACCGCTGAGCATGGGTGGGCCAATCCCACTCTTGATCTTCATTCCCCCAGCAGCAGTTCAACAACCATCGCTGGTGTTCATCAAGATTGTAATATTTGTAAATAGTCTCCCCTCCGAAACTCAACGCCATAAAACCTAGCATCCATGGGGTGAGTCTGGCGGTATTGAACATGTAGCGGCTGTTGCCCAAAGCCCAAGCTTCACCCAACGCTTTTGCCCCTTGATGTTTTGCGACGGCAACTAAACGATAATCCATAATGGTTTTTACCGTCCACATGCCTGTTGATACGCTATTAGCTGTATCTCCACTCAGCGCTATAAGTGCTCCGGCCCTTTCGCCAACACTACCTGTACGGATGGCTGAAATCCATTTGTTAAAATTACTTATCGATATACCCAGTGCGGAGAGAAAAGATAATGGAGCGATAATTAGTCCAACCCCTAAACCCAGCTTCCCCATTTTCACTGCCAATAACATGCCATTTGCATTTCCACTGCCTATTTGAACAGCTTTGAATGCTTTGTCGATGATAGCGATATGCACGCTCTGATAAACCGACAAAGCCGACGCTCCTGCCCCCGATATAACGCCCAAACCAATTATTACTTCTTTAATACTTCCCACGCCTGATTGCTTCCCCCACTCCCCCCAAGCATCCCTTAACGCCTGCGTCTGCCATAACATCAATGCCAGCGGCAGCCAGCCACTTTTAAACGCGGCTACACCCGCGTGCCCCTCGCCATAGCCTCCGCGCACGCCGGAGCGCAGGCGCTTTATCTCTTCATCCAGATAAGCCTTTTGTTGTGGCTCAAGATCGAGTTTGACCCCAATAAACCCGGCCGCCTGACTGCTGGTCACCGTCAAACTGCTTTCTATCTGTTGCACCAACTGCCAGCGCTGCGAACGGGCTTCGTTCCACAGGCTGTAGTAACGCTCAACATTGAGGCGGGCGCGTTCTCGTTGCAGGTCGCTGAGGTACCTTCGGTTGCTGTCTCTTTGGGACAGTTTGAAGTTGTACTTGTAGGTCTCTTCATTTTTCAGCAGGACATTCAGGTTGGCAATGCGAATACTGAATTGCTCCACTTGCTGGGCACTGGCCACGTGCAAGGTCGCGCCGGAATGCTCCAGTGCGATCAGACCGGCTAAACGATGAGCGCGGTTGCTGACGGTGTGCAAATCATCCAGATGGGCTTTGAGCGTAGGGTTGTTCAGTTCGGTTTGCAGCTTGACCAGCCATTGCTCTGTGCGCAGCGCGGCAGCAGGCGCATAGAGGGCTTGCACCAACAGGCTGTTGTTGGACGCTGGCTGATTGAGCGTCACGCTGTTGCCCCAATACCGTCCCAGCAGTTCACTTACCCGCACCAGGCGGCCTTGGGCTATGACGATGTTGTCCTGCGCTTGAAGGCTGTCATCCAGAAGCTTGATGAGGTCGGGCGCCTTGCTGTTGAGAAAGGCCCAGTCCAGTCGGCTGCCGAAGGCGGGCAGCAGGTAGTACGGGTGCGCGTGCAGGTATTCGCTGACCGCCTCAAGGCTTTCATCGGTGCGGCACAGGTCGCGCAGGCAGTTGTACTCGGCCGCCAGTACGGCGAGCAGTTGTTCTTCGTTGTCGGGGTCGTAGGCCCACAGGCTACGGTGCATGTCACCGCGGGTTAACAGGTGCGTGCGGTCGACGGTGATGCGGTCCAGTCGGGCGGTCCAGCGCTTGATGTGTACCCGTTGCGCTTCAAGGTAGGCGGTCATTTCCTGGTGCCGGACTAAATCATGAATGCCGCGAGCGCCCAAGCCTTTGCCTTGCAGCGCGGCATCGCCGTGGTCTTGCAGGGCTTCGATGTCGTCTTCCAGTTCGTCATGCAACGGCTGGCCAAGGGCATCGTGCATGGCCTTTTTCTTGTCGTCCATGGTTTGTCGAACCGCACGGCTGTTGGCGTCGTAACCCTGTCCGGGGTAAGCGGCTTTTTCCGGGCTGGCACTGCTGGGCAGGCCTTTGAACGTATTGCGCGCATTCAAGTAGGCGTAGATCGCCTCACGCTGTTGCGGGGTGGTTTTCTCGAACAGTTTGGGACTGACTCCCGCATTCGGGGCGCTTTGGTCGTTCAGGACCATCAGGGTTTCGATGTAGCTGCCCACCAGGTATTTCAGTTCATGTTTTTCCTTGGCCACCCACTCATCGATCCAGCCCACCACGGTGTCTTGTTCTTCGGCCAGGTCGCGCATGACGCCAAGGGTGTCGTTGAATACCAAGTACAAATGGTCGTATTCGTAGGCCGCAAGCATCTGGCGTTTGACGACGGCGATGGGGGTCTTTTTGAACAGGGGGGTGTCTTCCCAGACGTAGTCCTGGGTTTCCTGCGGGTGAACGCCTTCTGCTGGGGCAACGCTTGAGGGCGGTTCGGCAACTTCGGCAAGCCACTGTTTGGTTTGGGCATCGGTGAGTAAATGCGGCCCGCCCTTTACGCAGTCGGCGCTGCTCAGGTCGACGCATTGCATGAAGTGATCGCGATCGGGGCGGCTGTCGATCATTTTTGAGCATTTGTTGGCCGTCCACTGAACCTCGCTGTAAGCGAAGTGCAAGGTGGTGGCCCGTGAGAACAGCAACGCCTGCTGGGTGTCCTTGCCTTGACGGTGGTCCTGGCTGGCCTCGTTGCCTTGCCAGACGAATTGGCTGACTTCACCGTTTTCAACCCGGTATTCGTGCAGGTAGCCGCTGGTGTTGTCGATCACATACAGCCAGCCATCCCGCACCAGCCGTATGCCCATAGGCCGCGAGGTGGTTTGGTATGGCAAGGACAACGCCGCCGCCGGGTCGAGCCGCTCGACCAGGCCATAGCGCAGCGGTAACAGTTGCACCTTGGCTTTGCGCAAGGGGCATATGCCCAGGGCTGTACGGTTGTTTTGGCGACTGTAATCAATGTCGTTAGGGTTGGGACGTAGGGTGCTCATACGAAGGCCTCGTAATTGCCATTGCGTACAAGTGCCATATCAGCAGCTTTCTTGATGCGATCCGATGGGGTTAGCCCAGAGGGCTGAGTGATCAAAGCCGCAATATCTGGATGGTCACGCAGTACGTCATCGCCCAACAAACCGTACACATTGGCGTAAAAACACAGGTCGTGATCGGAGCTAAAACCGAGGCCATCGGCACGAATGGCCATTTCCCGCAGCCATTGCCAACGCGCAGCGCCTGTCAGGTCGGACCGATACTCGGGAATTTTCGCGTTGAGGTGCTTTTCAAGCGATCGAATACCGGCACGAAAGCTCACGTCATCCAGCTTCGCCTGCTGCGCTTCACACACGCCGTAAGGCCCGTCCGGCAAGCCCCGCACCATGCCTTCAGGACGGGCATGATGGTGCCAGCCGTTGCTGATCACATCCGGCAGGACAACCCGTTCCATCGGGCCAAACGCGTCAGGTTTACGAGTCTCGGTGGCATGGCTTAAAACGGCGTGCATCACCGCTGGATCGGCAATCCGTAGCCATACGTTCAGCCCTTGCGGTTGGTACTGGGCATTGAGCAACCGGCGCAAGTGACGGATCACGTCGAACCCACTGGCCTGGCTGAAAATCAAATAGCCCCATTCTTCACCGCTGTGAGCCAGGTAGTGACCAAGGCCGGGCGTGTTTGGGCCATTAAGCGTGATCAGGCAGGGGGAAATTTCATTGCACGGGGCCAAGGGTGTGGTCGCGTACAGCAATTGAATCTCCGGCGTGCCGAACCACTCGCGAACCCTGGCCTGTAAGTTATTCACGCTCACACCATCAAGCAGCAGATACGCATGGAGCTGCCAAGGCAGGTCGTCGGGCAGCGTTTCAAGCGTCGACATGACGGACTCCTTGAGCAGTCGCTTGCTTTAAGTCTTCGCATTGCGGGCAGGCCGGATGCTTTTGCTGTAACGCCTGCATTTGCGTCGCAGGCGCCAGCACAAGGCTGTGCAGGGCCTCGACTTCACCCGGTATTAATGGACTCGCCGGTGTCCCCGGCACTGGCGCACCGCCCAGCACAATCGGCGTGCTGCTGAAAATGCCTCCGGCGCCAATCACCAGATGCTGACCACCCGCCATCAACGTGATATTCGCCCCCGCTTCCAACACCACACGAGCACCCGCTTGAATGCTCACTTCTTGCCCGGCCTCAGCGGCCAGTAGTTGCCCCACCCGTGTGTGGCTGCTGGTGGCCACCTGCAAATGGTCGCTGGCCTTGAGCTGCACTTTGCGATCACCCGTGACGGTGTGTTGCTCCTGCGCCTTGAGCACCACCACGCTGTTACCCGTGACCCGGGTTTCGCTGGCGCCATCGATCTGCACGCGGCTGTCGTTTTTGATGTGCTGTTGCAGGTCGCGCTGGGCGTGCAGGTAAATCAGTTCCTGACCCTGACGGTCTTCGATGCGCAGTTCGTTGTAGCCGCTGCCACCGGGGCTGCTGCGGCTGCGAAACACGCTTTGGGTCTTATTGGCGGGCAAGTCGTGCGCGACCGGGTTGAGGCTATTTGGTACGCACGCAAAAATGACCGGGAAATCCGGGTCTGCGTTGAGGTATTCCACCAGCACTTCCATGCCGACTCTGGGAATGGTCACAGCGCCATAGCCATCCCCGGCCCAACTGGACGACACCCTGATCCAGCAACTGCTTTGCTCATTGTTGAGGTCGCTGCGATCCCAATGAAACTTGACGCGGACCCGCCCGAATTCATCGCAATGGATCTCTTCGCCCGCCGGCCCCGTGACGCGGGCGGTCTGGCTGCCAATGATGCGCGGCTTGGGGTAGACCTTTTGCGGGCGGTAAGTGACCTCCTCGGGGATACCCTCGAAGGTGTTGCGATAGCCCTGAATAAATTCGCCGGGCTGCACAGGCTGCCGGGGGCGGCCCTGTTCTTCCAGCACTTGCGGCTGTTTGCCTTCATGGTGAACCTGGGTCAGCAACCAGCGACCATTCCAGGAGGTGTTTTTATGCTCGCTCAGGGTCAGAAAGTGGCCACTGCACAGGCGCGGCTGATTGCTGCGGCCACCGGCCTGTCGATGGCCGCTTTGGTGACGCTCCAGCGTGCGCTGGCTAATCCGTTCGCCGTCGGCTTTCCCTTTGAAACCGCCGGGGTAGCTGTAATCCTCAAGTACCCGGTCCTTGCGCTCGCAATGGCTGTCGGCCTCCAGCGTTCGGCTGGCTTTCTGGAAGTCGTAGTCGCGACGCACGATGTGGTTAGTGCCGATTTTTAGCTTCAGCTGAAAGTGGTCGATTGAGGGTTCGGCGGCGACCATGCCGTTATTGGGCACGTAAGGGGTGGGATGTTCCAGCGGAGTAAATGCCTGCTGTTTGTCGCCGAAAACCAGCGTGTGGCCGTCAGGTGAATGCTTGAAGTAATAGTGGAAGCCTTCTTCAAAACACAGGCGCTGAATAAAGTCCAAATCGGACTCGGCGTATTGCACGCAGTATTCGCGAGGCAAGCAGGGTGAAAAGGCATCGAAGGCGTAGGCATCGCTGAAAATGCCGTGTTCTTCGAGCAGTTGTTCAATGATCTGCTGGACCGTCAGGTTCTGAAAGATACGGTGGTTGGTGCGATGGACCAGGTTGGCCAGATGGGGAGTCAAGGTCAAGCTATAGCGCGTCAGACGACTCCCGGGACTGCCCTTCTCAATGCTCGATATCTGCCCGTGAATACCGCTGCCCTGGCTGTCGAAGGCCAGAAAAGCGCTGTGGCCCAACAGGGTGTCGAGGTCAATGCCGGCCTGTTCGCTGACCAGTTCAATCGTGAAAGCATAGGGCGTGCTGATGGCCTCATCGCCCGAGAACTCCAGCACCTTGAAATCATGTTGAACGTGTTGCATGTGCAGGCTGAAGGTGTGTTGACGGGCTGACGTGGACATACCGGGTTCCTCCCTGAATAAAGGGCTGAACGCTAACGGATAGATGGGTGATGGGGGTGTAGGAGGATTCTGAAAGATTCCTAATAAGTATTACCGATTGTTCGGTGCTGGAGATGAAGTGACGGTGGGAACACGATTAAAGGCTGTGCAGTCGCTGACGAGTCACGGCTCAGCAATGACTGCTGTTTTCAGCGAGGGTTACACCGGCAAATACAGGCCAAAAGTATTTCTCCCCTTGCTGCTGGTGACAAAGACTTCTCCACCGTGCATCAGCGTGATGGCTTTGACGATGGCCAATCCCAGTCCGTGATTGGCGCCGCTGTTATGCCGCGAGGCATCGACGCGATAAAAGCGTTCAAACAAACGGGGTAAATGCTCCTCGGCAATAGGCTCGCCGGGGTTGCTGATGGTGATGCCCACACGCTCCGCACTTTGGGTGATCACAACCTCGATGGAGTGTCCGGCTTCGGTGTGCTGCACGGCGTTGTTGAGCAGGTTAATCAGGGCTCGGCGCAGGTGGGCTTTTTCAATATTGACCTCGGCATCGCCACTGACATGAACCTCTATCTGAGCGTCTTCCATGATGAACTCCAGATAATCCAGTGTGGTTGCCACCTCATCTGCCAAGGACACGCGGCTCAGTTTACTGGCCTTGCTGCCTTGATCCGCACTGGCTAAAAACAGCATGTCGTTAATGATGCTGCGCAGCCGCTCCAGTTCTTCAAGGTTGGATTGCAGCACCTCGAAGTAATGTTCTGCCGAGCGCCCGCGGGTCAGTGCAACTTGGGTCTGACCAATCAGGTTGGTCAACGGCGAGCGCAGTTCGTGGGCCACGTCGGCGTTGAACGACTCCAGTCGGGTATAGGCTTGTTCAACCCGCTCAAGGGTTGAATTGAACGCGTTGACGAATTGGTCCAGCTCCGGCGGCAAAGCGTCCAGGTGCAAGCGCCCGGACAAGCGTGGCGGGGTGAGTTTTTGCGCTTCTTCGGACAGTCTGATCAAAGGTTTGAGACCCATTTTGGCCACCCAATAACCCAGCAGTGATGCCAGCAGCACCCCGATAATCGCCAGGCTGATGAGCGCCACCAGCAAGTGGTGCTGGGTTTGGCGAAAGGTCTCGGTGTCGATGGCTATCAAAAAGCGCAGTTTCGGGCGTTGCTCCCTGGCGGGCATCTGGCTGACCAGCACCTTGAACGGATAAGCCTCGCCGGGCAGTTGCACATCGCGTACGCCTGTCGGGCCTTGGGCAAATGCCCGCAGCGCTGCATCCGGGTGGCCATATTCGTAAGCGGGGTCGTCACTGATGACCCAAAAGTGAATGCGTTTGTCTTCCTCGCTGAGCAGCTTGAGCTTGCTGCTCATCTTGGCCCAATGCTCCGGGTTGCCAAATCGGTTGATCGACGACTCCAGCACGCTGTAACGCGCGTCCAGCTCGGCTTCGGGGAGCAAGCCGATACTTTTGTCGACTTGCTGGTACAGCGCTCCGCCTATCAGCACGAATACCAACAAGGCCACCAGCGTGAACAGAGCGCTCAGGCGCAGGGCGATGGCGTTCAAGCGATTGGAGCGCCTAGTCACTGCGCCGCTCCAGCACGTAACCCATGCCGCGGATGGTGTGCAGCAATTTGTGCTCGAAGGGGCCATCGAGTTTGGCGCGCAAGCGTTTGATCGCCACTTCGACCACATTGGCATCGCTGTCAAAATTGATGTCCCAGACCATTTCGGCGATGGCCGTTTTAGACAGGATTTCACCCTGGCGCCGCGCCAGCACGCTGAGCAGTGAAAATTCCTTGGCGGTCAGGTCCAACCGACTACCGGAGCGGGTCGCCTTGCGGCTGATCAAGTCGATCCACAAGTCATCGACGGTGACTTGCACTGGTTCATGACCGCCGCTGCGCCGGGTCAGGGCTTGCAGGCGGGCGACCAGCTCCAGAAATGAAAAGGGCTTGCCCAGGTAATCATCAGCCCCCTCGCGCAGGCCGCGAATACGGTCTTCAACCCGCTCGCGGGCGGTCAGCATGATCACCGGGGTTTGCTTGCGCGCGCGCAGGGCACGCAACACGCCAAAGCCATCCAGCCCCGGCAGCATCACATCGAGCACGATCACCGCGTAATCGCTCTCTAACGCCAGGTGCAAGCCTTCGATGCCATCGCGGGCCACATCCACCGTATAGCCTTGTTCGGTCAGGCCGCGGTGCAGGTAGTCGGCGGTTTTCTCTTCGTCTTCAATAATCAGAACGCGCATAACCCGCCTCAGTGATTCGTCGCCAGCACGCTGACGGCTTTGGAACGATGGAACAATCGCTCAAGCCACAAGTATATGACTGGCGTAGTAAACAGCGTCAGCGCCTGGCTTACCAGCAACCCGCCGACAACGGCAATGCCCAATGGCTGACGCAACTCTGCGCCGGTGCCATAACCGAGCATCAACGGCAGTGCGCCGAGCAAGGCGGCGAGGGTGGTCATGATGATGGGCCGAAAACGTGTCAGGCAAGCTTCGTAGATAGCCTGTTCGGGGGTTAAACCGCGAGTGCGCTGAGCATCGAGGGCGAAGTCGACCATCAAAATGCCGTTTTTCTTGACGATACCAATCAGCAGCACCAACCCGATCAGCGCCATGATCGAGAAGTCTTGCCCGCACAGCCAAAGCATCAGTAGCGCGCCTAGCCCTGCCGAGGGCAGGGTCGAGATGATGGTCAGCGGATGAACAAGACTTTCGTACAGCACACCGAGAATGATGTACACCGCCACCAGCGCCGCCAGAATCAGCCACGGCTGGCTGGCCAGCGAGCTTTGGAAGGCTTGTGCCGCGCCCTGAAAGTTGCCGCTGATGGTGGCCGGCATGCCGATCTCGTTCTTCGCCTGATTGAGCATCACCACCGCGTCGCCCAGTGCCACGCCGGGAGCAAGGTTAAAGGACAGGTTGGCGGCCGGGAACATCCCGTCATGGCTGATCGACAACGGCCCGCTGACCGGCGCATCGACTTTGGCCACGGCGGACAACGGCACCATCTCGCCATTGAGCGGCGAGCGCAGATAGAAGTAGTTAAGGCTTTCGGCCTTGCCGCGTTGCTGTGCATCGACCTCCAGAATCACGTTGTACTGGTTGATCTCGGTCTGGAACTCATTGACCTGACGCTGGCCGAACGCGTCATACAGCGCCTCGTCCACATCGGTGGCCGTAAGCCCGAAGCGGGCGGCGGCGTTTCGGTCAATGCTGAGATGGGTGATGCTGCCGCCCAGTTGCAGATCGTTGGACAAGTCGCGGAAGGCCGGGTTGGCCCGCAGTTTTTCGGTCAAACGTTGAGTCCAGGTCGTGAGCGTCGGCCCATCGTTGCTTTTAAGCACGTATTGATACTGACTGCGGCTTGGCCCTGAGCTGAGGTTGATGTCTTGCCCGGCGCGCAGGTACAGCACGATGCCCGGCACCTTGGCCAGTTGCGGGCGGATACGGTCGATAAATTCGCTGGCAGACACGTCGCGGTCGCCGCGATCCTTGAGGGCGATCCAGAAACGCCCGTTGGCGATGGTCTGGTTGCTGCCCGTCACCCCCACAGAGTGGGAAAACGCCTGCACGGCGGGGTCATTGCTGACGATGTCGGCCAGCGCCAAATGCTTTTGTTTCATGTCGGTAAATGAAATATCGGACGCCGCCTCGGTGGTGCCGAGCACGAAGCCGGTGTCTTGCACCGGAAAGAAGCCCTTGGGGATCAGCACATAACCCGCGATGGCCATCGCCAAGGTGACAGCGAAGATCCCCAGCATCAGCCGCTGGTGCGCCAGTGCCCGTTGCAACGCTCTGTCGTAAAGCCCCAGCAAACGCTCACCAAAACCGGGTTTGGCATCGGCGTGGTGGTGCGGCGCTCGCATAAATAGCGCCGCCAGCGTGGGCGCCAGGGTCAGCGACACCAGCACCGAAATCAAAATGGTCGAGGTGGCGGTCAGGGCGAACTCCTTGAACAGACGGCCCACCACGCCACCCATGAACAGCAGCGGGATAAAGGCTGCCACCAGCGAAAAGCTGATCGAAATCACGGTGAAGCCTATTTCGCTGGAGCCTTTGATGGCCGCATCGCGCATGCTCTCGCCCGCTTCGAGGTGGCGGTGAATGTTCTCCACCACCACGATGGCATCGTCGACCACAAAGCCCACGGCCACCACAATGGCCACCAGCGTCAGGTTATTCAGGCTGAAGCCCAGCACATACATCAGGGCAAAGCTGGCAATCAGTGACACACCGAGCACGGCGGATACGATCAGGGTGGCTGACCATTGGCGCAAGAACAGGGCCATCACGGCGATCACCAACAGAACGGCAATCAACAAGGTGATTTCCACCTCGTGCAAGGACGCACGAATGGTTTTGGTGCGATCGCTCAGCACGGTGACTTCAACCGATGCCGGGAGCATCGCTTGCAAGCCGGGCAGGGCGGCCTGAATACGGTCGACCGTCTCGACGATATTGGCGCCGGGCTGGCGCGAAATCACTAGATTAAGCCCCGGCTGGTGGCCGGACCAGGCTTGCACGTAATCATTTTCGGAGCCGTTGACCACCCGCGCCACGTCCCGCAGTTGGACCGGAGCGCCGTCTTTGTACGAGATCACCAACTGGTTGTACTCGTCGGCGTTGAACAATTGATCGTTGGTCGACAGGGTCGAAATGCTCGACGGCCCGTACAGCGCGCCTTTGGCCAGATTGAGGCTGGTCTGTTGAATGGCCAGCCGTATATCGGCCAGTGTCAGGCCAATGGCGGCCAGTTTGTCCGCAGACGCTTGTACCCGGATCGCCGGGCGTTGTTGGCCCGTAATGTTGATCAGGCCCACGCCGTCGATCTGGCTGATCTGCCGGGCCAGCAAGGTTTCGACGTAATCGCTCAGCTCGGTGCCGGGCATCTGTATTGAGCTGATACTCAGAATCAGCACCGGGCTGTCTGCCGGGTTGACCTTGCGCCAGGTCGGAAGCGTCGGCATGTCTTTAGGTAATTTGCCCGATGCAGTATTGATGGCCGCCTGCACTTCCTGCGCGGCGGTATCGATGCTTTTGTCGAGGGTGAATTGCAGGGTCAGGGTGGTCGAACCCAGCGCGCTGCTGGAGGTCATTTGGGTCATGCCGGGGATGGCGCTGAACTGCACTTCCAGTGGGGTGGCCACCGACGACGCCATTGTGTCAGGGCTGGCGCCGGGTAATTGCGCCGAGACTTGAATGGTCGGAAATTCTGCCTCGGGCAAGGGCGCGATGGGCAACCGAGGGAAGGCAATCAGCCCCAGTAACACCAGCGCAAAGGTCAGGAGCACCGTGGCTATCGGGTGATCAACACACCAGGCGGAGAGCGAGCGGCTGCGGCTCATGGCTGCACCGGCGGATTGCGGGGTGGCTCGGTTAACGCCGGTTCGCTCAACACAGTGATGTGTGAGCCGGGCTTAAGCCGTGACTGGCCATCGCTGACCAGGGTGTCGCCTACCTTGACCCCGCTGATCACGCTCCGCGCCGTGTCCTGATAGACCACCTGCACGGGCACGGTTTCAACCTTGTCACCCACCGTGCGGTACACAAAGTAATTATCCAGCCCGCGCTGCACCACCTGCGGCGGCACCACCAGCGCGTTCTTCTCAAGCCCGGTCTGGATCTCGATATTGACCAACTGGCCTGGCCACAATGTGTGGCTGGGGTTATCGAATTGAGCTTTGACTTTGA
Source organism: Pseudomonas helleri (assembly GCF_009600315.1). GTDB lineage: Bacteria > Pseudomonadota > Gammaproteobacteria > Pseudomonadales > Pseudomonadaceae > Aquipseudomonas > Aquipseudomonas helleri_A. The sequence goes on from NZ_WIWC01000002.1 coordinate 155,345, forward strand.
TCGTGCCGGTGGTTGCAGAGACCTGATTGTCGATCAGACTCAAGCGGCCTTGGCCCAGCGGCGTGCCACCGGGGCCGGCGTTACCGAGAAAGGCTTTGACCAAGGCTGGCTGCGGGGCGTCGAGCAGCGTGTGCAAGGTCGGCAGCCACTGTTGCGGTAATGAGAACTCCACGGCAATCGGGTCGAGTTGGGTGACGGAAAACAGCCCCTGCGTGTCACTGACCCGCAGAAAGTTGCCGGGGTCGACGCTACGAATCCCGACGCGGCCCGTAACCGGCGAGTGAATTTGCGTGTACGACAACTGAACCTGAGCGGCAGCAATCGCCGCTTGAAAGCCCTGCGCCGTGGCTTTGAGTTCATTGACCAAGGCTTGTTGCTGATCGAGGGTTTGCCTGGATACGCCGTTGTCGACACTCAGCAGTTGATAGCGCTTGAGGTCAATATTGGCGACTTTCAATTGAGCCTGATTTTGCGCCAGTTGGGCGTTGGCCTGATTGAGGCTGGCCTTGATTGAGCGGTCATCGAGTGTGGCCAGCAGTTCGCCAGCCTTGACCGTCTGACCTTCCTTGACCAGCAGTTGGGTGAGAATGCCGTCGATCTGCGGGCGAATCATCACACTGTGCAAAGACAATACGGCGCCGATCCCCGTGACATAACGCGGTACATCCTGCGAAACCACCTGCACCACCCTGACCGGTACGGGCGCAGCGCTGGCCGACTTGACGGGTGTCGGGCGCGTTGCCCACCACAGGGTGCCAGCGATAAGGGCAACGACTAACGTGCCCAGCAACATTTTATTGGTTTTAGTGGGCATGCCGGTTAGACGCCGTGTGCGTGAGAGTGTTCATCCAAGGTTTATAGCGCGTGAACCCGGTCAATACAGTGACGGCTAACTGACATTACCGACAGCTAAATCAAAAAAATGTAAACGCTGGTGAGGATCTGTCATGGGAGGCCGATAGCCTCATTAACAAGAGGAGCGCTCCAGCGTTCCCGCACGGAGATGCATCATGAAGAATGTAGCGTTCGGGCTGTCGGCATACGTGGTGTTGGGGCTGATCAATGAGGTGAGTGCCCAGCCAGCCGTAGAGGGGGGAACCCTCTATTTTCGCGGCTCAATCGTCGAGCGCATGTGCGAGTTGGGTACGGGCGCTTCGGTCACGTATGGCGCGGCAACCCAGCATCTCAACGTCACGCCCTCTGTCGTACTGACCGTGAACCGCGCCACCCGATTATGTCGCTTCGCAGACCTACCGTTTGTCGCGACGTATCAGGTGCTCGAACCCGCAGGCGCCCGTACAGCGTCATCAAAGGAAAAGGGCGTAGTAACTATTTCCTACTTGTGACTGCGCGGCGGAGGAATCAGGCAGGTATACTGCGCGGCTGTTCGCCAATTGGCCTGATTATTCCCGTATCCCGGAGCTTTCATGACTACTCCTGCACCAACAACCGCTCCTGATGCTGTGGACACGGTTGACAGTGAAACCAGCCTCAATGCTGTAGAAAAGCCGGTAATCCCGGCCTTCAAATTTCCGTTCAAGCCCGCTGAGTTTGCTAAAGCCAAATCTCAGGGCAAAGCCTATTACCAGAAAAGCGGTCTTGGCGGCCACGACACAACGCCGGGCGCACCGCCACATGGCACGCGTAAAACCATGGGTAAACGCTGATCCGCTGAACGTTGGGTCAGCGCACCTGTTCGCGTTGCACCAGGGTCATGCCGTGCTTTTGATAGAGGCGCAAGGCCGTGTGATTGTGTTCCATGACCTTGAGGTCCACCCAGGCTTCGCGACGCTGCTTAAATACAGCGAACACATGGCTTAACAACGCGCCGCCCAAGCCACGGCGCTGGTGGTCGGGATGCACGACTAAATCCTTGAGAAAGGCGCTGGTCCAGGCTTGTGCAAAGGCGATGACCTGGCCTTTGTACAAGAGTGCAAAACACAACTGCGGATCATATTCGGCGTCATGCACCAGAGCATGTTGCCAGTGCTGAAGGGATTCGACGCGGCCGTTGCCACCGCGATACGCCTGCTCAAGCAGGGCGTGGGCCTGAGGCAGCCATTGTGGGTCAAGGGTTGCCAGCGTTACGTCATCAGGCCAGCGAACGGCTAATAAGGGTTCGCGCAGGTCTTTGCGTAACAACAGGCAGTTGGCGTGCATGGCGTTTAATAGCCTTGTTGCGCCACGGTGCGCGCAGCCTGAATCAGGCATTGCGTCAACTCTGGCGAGGAAAACTTGGTCAGCACCGCATTGGCCCCGGCCGTGTGGGCTTTCTGGGTATTCATTGTGCTGTTCAGGGAGGTATGCAGCAGCACATACAAGTGAGCAAAGTCGGGGGTGTCGCGCACCGTACGGGTGAACGCGTAGCCGTCCATTTCAGACATTTCGATGTCCGAGACCACCACGTTGATCTGCTGCGGCGTGCCTTGCAACTCCAGCAGGCGGTCTATGGCTTCCTTGGCACTGCGGGCGGTGTGGCAATGCACACCCAGATTGCGCAAGGTGATGACGGATTGTTGCAGGGCCACCTGACTGTCATCCACCACCAGAATTCGCGCGTTGGCCAGCAGCTTGGCGTCTTCACGGCTGAGCATTTCAGGTGAGGTGTCAACCCGGGTGGGGGCGATGCCGTGGATGACTTTTTCGATGTCCAGTATTTGCACCAGCGCGCCGTCTACCTGGGTCACGCCGGTGATGTACGAGCGTTTGCCGGAGCCATAGGGTGGCGGGCGAATATCTGTTGTCAGGCAGTGCACGATCTTGCTGACGGCTTGTACGTGAAGCCCCTGTTTGGAGCGGCTGACATCGGTCACGATCAGGCAGCCGCCATCCGGATCGAGCAACGGTTGTTCACCGATGGCGCGGCTCAGGTCGATCACTGAAAGGGACAAGCCGCGCAGTACCGCGATGCCTTTCACATGGGGATGAGACTCGGGCATTTTGGTCAGTGGCGGACAAGGAATGATTTCACTGACTTTGAGCAGATTGATTGCCATCAGCTTGCCGCTGCGCAGGGTAAAGAGCAGAAGCGAAAGTGAGTCTGCGCTGGCGTTGTTTGAGGACATAAAAACCTTCGAAAGGCCAAGGGTGGCGTGGGATACAGGGTTATCGACCTGATTGGGGTGGGCTTTAGGGGGGCAGGGAGATTGTGTGGTCTTCAAGACCCTAACCCTCCCAGAGGGAGAGGGTTGGGGTGAGGGCGGTTTTTACTTCAAGCCCAACCGTTTCGCCAGCCGCCCCAGATTTGCCCGGTCCATGCCCAGCTCACGCGCAGCCCTCGCCCAGTTATGCTGATGGCGCTCAAGGCAAGCGCTGATCAGTTGGCGCTGAAAGTTGTCCGTGGCGTGACGTAGATCACCCGCGATCTGCACAGGCATTTCAACCTCAACCACGTCGGCCCCTTCAGTGTTAACGGGCAAATCCAGATCCGCCGCCGTCAACGTCAAAATACGTGGCCGTGTGGTGCAGCGGCCCAAGGCTTTCAATGCGCTGCGCGCTATCAGGTGTTCCAGTTCTCGTACATTCCCAGGCCAGTCATAGTGCAGCAGCGCGGCTTGCGCATCAGCGCTTAACCGCAAGCTGCCAAGACCCAGGCGCGAACGGTTTTGCTCCAGAAAGAAGCCGCTTAACAACAGCACATCTCGCCCGCGCTCACGCAGCGCCGGAACCCGGAGCGGGTAGACGCTCAAGCGATGATAAAAGTCCGCACGGTAGCGTCCGCTGCGCACTTCTTCGGCCAAATCCCGGTTGGTTGCGGCGATTAAACGCACGTCGACCCGATGCTCCTGATCTGAACCCAAGCGCTGCAACTGGCCGCTTTGCAGCACGCGCAGCAGTTTCGCCTGTACCGCCAGAGACAATTCGCCCACTTCATCCAGAAACAAAGTGCTGCCATTGGCCAGTTCGAATTTGCCGCGGCGGTCCTGGGTGGCCCCCGTAAAAGCGCCTCGCACATGGCCGAACAGCTCGCTTTCTACCAACGTGTCGGGCAGGGCGGCGCAATTGAGGCTGATCATAGGTTTATCCGCGCGGGGCGAGGCCGCATGAATGGCTTGCGCCACCAGCTCTTTACCAACGCCGGTTTCGCCTGTGATCAGTACCGTCAACTCACTGCTGCCTACCAGGGCTATTTCTTCAAGCAGGCGCTTGTGCGGGAGGCTCTGGCCGATCAGTTCTTTGTCAGGTGAGTCGTGGGCCTGACGGTACGATTCGGCCCTTTGCTGTTCATCCTCGACCCGCAGCGCCAGATGCTCAATGCGCTGAACCACCTTGACCGTAGCCGCTGCGAGGCTGGCAAAGGCTTGCAGGTCATCCAGCTCGATGGGTTCAAAGCGCTTAGAGTCCAGCGCGTCCAGCGTCAACAACCCCCACGGCTGTTCATCAACAAACAGCGGGCAACCCATGCAGTCGTGAACTTCCAGATGCTCACCCAAACCCTCCACCAGTCCATCGTAGGGATCAGGCAGTTCGCAATTGCTGGGGAAGCGAGTCGGGCCGGGGCTGCTGAGCAGAAACTCAAAGCGCGGGTGTTCGCTGACTTTAAACCGCCGGCCCAGTGTGTCGAGACTTAAACCATCCACGGCCAAGGGCACCAACCACTCACCGTCCAGCCGCAACAGGGCCGCCGCATCGCACGGAAACAAGGTGCGCAGTGCGTGCAGCAAGCGGCGGTAACGCTCACTTTCAGGGAGATCGCGGGACAGATCTGCGACCAGTGGCAAGAGTGTTGTGAGCATCAATTTTGCAGTCATTTTGACCTCGTGTAGTCGATATGACTCTAGTTTAAGTCGTGTCAAAATGACAATAATATATATAAGCTATTGATTTATAAGGGTTTAAATGTTGGCACGAATAGTGATTGGTAGTGGTCAATGGTTCAACATTATCAGGAGTCACTCTTATGCTTTCTGCTCAAGATCGTGCCATCGTCAAGTCCACTGTACCGCTGCTGGAAAGCGGTGGTGAAGCGCTGACCACTCATTTTTACCGAATGATGCTCGCCGAGCACCCTGAAGTGCGTCCGTTGTTCAATCCGGCTAACCAGGCCAGCGGGGCTCAACCTCGAGCGCTGGCTAACGGCGTATTGATGTATGCCCGTCATATCGACCAACTCGACCAGTTGGGTGATTTGGTGGCACGTATCATCAACAAGCACGTTGCCCTGCAAATTCTTCCTGAGCATTACCCCATCGTTGGCAGCTGCCTGCTGAGAGCCATTGAAGAGGTGCTGGGCAGTGACATTGCCACACCTGAGGTGCTTGCTGCCTGGGGTGCTGCCTACAATCAGCTGGCTGAAATTCTGATCGGCGCCGAAGCGGCGCTATACGAAGAAAAGGCTAACGCACCGGGTGGCTGGCGTGGCGGGCGTGAGTTCAAGCTGGTGGCCAAGGTTGAAGAAAGTGCCGAAGTGACCTCGTTCTACTTCCGTCCGGTGGATGAACAGGCCATTTTGGAATTCACTCCCGGTCAGTACATCGGCCTCAAACTGAATATTGATGGCGAAGAAGTGCGCCGTAACTATTCGTTGTCGGCCACAGCTCAGCTGGGCCGTTATCGCATCAGCGTCAAGCGTGTTGACGGTGGGGTTGTGTCCAACTACCTGCATGAGCGTATGCAAGTGGGCGATACCCTTGAGCTGTTCCCGCCAGCAGGGGAGTTCACCCTGACTGATAGCGATAAGCCTTTGGTGTTGATCAGCGGTGGCGTGGGGATTACTCCGACATTGCCGATGCTTGAAGTCGCGCTCAAAACCGGGCGCCCCATTCATTTCATTCACTGCGCCCGCAATGCTCGTGTGCATGCGTTCCGCTCGTGGGTCGATGAATTGGCTGAGCAACACCCGCAGCTGCAGCGTTTCTACTGCTATGAAGAGCACGACGAAGGCGCAGACCATGTTGGCCTGCTGACTGAAGAGGTGCTGGCGCAGTGGTTGCCGGCTGATCGTGATGTGGATGTGTACTTCCTCGGCCCGCAAGGCTTTATGCGCGCGGTCAAACGCCACCTCAAGGCGTTGGGCGTGCCCGAGCAACAAAGCCGTTATGAGTTCTTCGGCCCCGCTGCGCTGCTGGATTGATCCTTACTGCGCTGTAATCGCTGACGAAGGCTGCGATCGAGTGCGAAGCGGTCGCAAAATGAGACACCTTGTGGTGTCAGGTTAGAGGCTGCTTTACCATCCATCGCAGCCTTCGTTCCTCGTCAGCGACTACGAGGGTTGGCAGCACCCCGTTTCGACGCGTGGGTGCTGCTTCAAGCCTTTAATGTTGCATTAATTACCTTGCGCCACGTTTATCCACACAGTTTTCACTCCTTCAGGCTGCAGGTCTGCGTGTAAACTGTGGGCTTTTCCAATACTCAGGCTTAAGGGATGCACGATGACACATGACATGATGCGTTTAGGCCCCGAGAAGCGCTTTCTGGCGTTGCTCGGGCTGATTTGCCTGGCGCTGATCGGTGGGGCCTTGTACATGCAAATCGTGCTCGGTGAGGCGCCATGCCCGTTGTGCATCCTGCAACGCTATGCGTTGTTGCTGATCGCGATCTTCGCCTTTATCGGCGCGGCGATGCCGACCCGGCGCAGTATCACGGTGTGTGAGGTGCTGGTGGTGCTCAGCGCCATCGGCGGCATTGTCGCTGCGGCCCGCCACGTTTATATCCTCTCCAACCCGGCGGTAAGCTGCGGGCTGGATGTGTTGCAGCCCATCGTAGATGGCTTGCCACTGGCGGCGATTTTCCCTTTGGGTTTTCAAGTCGATGGCTTTTGCTCAACGCCTTATCCTCCCGTATTGGGCTTGTCGCTGGCGCAATGGGCGTTGGTCGCGTTTGTATTGACTGCCGTACTGGTGCCGGTGGGTATTTACCGCAATCGCCGAAAAACCCACTAAGCCCTCGCAATTGCCCTGTGCTTATTCTTGAAGTACGGGGTTTTTTATGTCCGCTTCAAATGTCAACAGGATGTGATGAGGTGGGAAAAAAAGGCTCTGCTAAGCTGCGACATATTGTCACGCGCAGGCTGCCGCAAGGCGACTTTAGCGGGATGCAGTGCGTTATAAAACCGCCGATCGGGTTTTAAGGGATTCAAGCGTACTTCTGAGGGGCAAGGGTTGAAAAGCACGCAGGGCGACTCAATGAAAAATCGCTGTAAGCCTCTTTGCTTGGGCGTTTACGCGGGTTGACGATGGGTCGGTCGTGCGCTAAAAAGAGGCGTTTTTTGAAGGGTCAGTGGCGTGCTACAAGCTTTTTCGAGAGGGCTATAGGGCGTGTGGCGTAATAATCGTTAGGGATTGTTACCGTAGCCGAGATGAATTATTTCGGTATGAGACATGGTTTATGGAGGGCTACCTAACTACAATCGCACGCACTGAACGCCCAGCCTGCTCGTCCCTGAGCCCAAGCGGGTAGTTGACGGTCGTCTGGGCAGTTCGACAGGCGTCCCATGCGACTCCCAGGTACTGGCAACCCTTCTAAGTTCTGCACCAAATGGATTTGGTCTGTGACAAGGCCATTGACCACGTATCAAATAAGAAATCACTGCTAACCCGGAATTCGCCTATTCGCCTGATAGTGATAGAGCAGGGCTTTATTCAATTCCGGAAAAGAGCCAACGCTTGGCAGGGTGAAGCGCTGGCGAAAAAAACCAACTGCATTGTGCAAGCTGTTTTAGAGGTCGTGAGATGACTAAAAAAAGGTACCCCAGACTCCTTGGCTTATTGCCACTTTTCGGCACGTTGCTGCTGGGAGGTTGCAATTGGACATTGCTCAATCCAGTGGGGCAGGTCGGGATCGAAGAGCGGAATCTGATCATCACTGCAACATTGCTGATGCTCCTGGTTGTGGTCCCGGTCATCGCGATGACGTTTATCTTCGCGTGGAAATACCGTGCGTCGAACAAGGATGCTACCTACGCACCTAAATGGTCGCACTCCACCAAGATCGAAGTCGTGATCTGGACTGTTCCTATCCTGATCATCCTCGCCCTGGGCGTTTTGACCTACAAGTCGACACACGCTCTGGACCCATACCGTCCACTTGAGTCAGACGTCAAACCCTTGACCATCGAAGTGGTGGCAATGGATTGGAAGTGGCTGTTTATCTACCCGGAACAGGGTATCGCCACCGTCAACAAGATCGTGTTCCCGGCTAATACGCCGATCAATTTCCGTATCACCTCTGACACGGTCATGAACTCGTTCTTCATTCCAGGCCTGGGCGGGCAGATCTACGCCATGGCCGGCATGACGACCAAGTTGCACTTGATTGCCAACCACAACGCTGAAATGGATGGCATCTCTGCCAACTACAGCGGCGCGGGTTTCACCGGCATGAAATTCAAAGCGATTGCGACGTCTCAGGCCGATTTCGACGCCTGGGTCAATGAAGTCAAAGCGTCACCTAAACAGCTTGATCAAGCTGAATACGCCGCCTTGTCCAAACCAAGTCAAAACAACCCCGTTGCGCTTTATTCTTCGTACGCACCTAACCTGTTCCAGACCATCATCGACAAGTATGAAGGTATGACACCAGGCAAGCCGGTGAAGCACGAGAAGAAAGCAGTCGCCGGGACCGATGGGGTGGACGAGAGTTCGAATTCAGCTGCCGGGGCAGAGGAGTAAACGATGTTTGGTAAATTAAGTTGGGAAGCGGTCCCATTCCACGAGCCGATCGTAATGGTGACCATTGCCATGATCGCGCTGGGTGGTCTGGCACTGTTTGCAGCAATAACCTACTTCAAGAAGTGGACCTACTTGTGGACCGAATGGCTAACGTCAGTCGACCACAAGAAAATCGGCGTGATGTACATCATCGTCGCCATGATCATGCTGCTGCGCGGTTTTGCCGACGCCGTGATGATGCGTACCCAATTGGCCATGGCCACCGAGGGTTCACCTGGCTACTTGCCGCCTGAACACTATGACCAGATCTTCACCGCTCACGGTGTGATCATGATCATCTTCATGGCGATGCCATTCTTCACCGGCCTGATGAACCTTGCAGTGCCGTTGCAGATCGGCGCACGTGACGTGGCCTATCCGTTCCTTAACTCCCTGAGCTTCTGGCTGCTGGTGTCCGGCGTTGTGCTGGTTAACCTGTCGCTGGGCGTCGGCGAGTTCGCCAAGACCGGTTGGGTTGCTTATCCGCCGCTGTCGGGCTTGCAGTACAGCCCTGGCGTGGGGATGGACTACTACATTTGGGCCCTGCAGTTATCGGGGCTAGGTACGACATTAACCGGGGTTAACTTCCTGGCAACCGTACTGAAGATGCGTGCTCCAGGCATGAAACTGATGGACATGCCGATCTTCACCTGGACCTGCACCTGGGCAAACGTCCTGATCGTGGCTTCGTTCCCGATCCTGACCGCTACCCTGGCACTGCTGACACTTGACCGTTACATGGATTTCCACATTTTCACCAATGAACTTGGTGGCAATCCAATGATGTACGTCAACCTGTTCTGGGCGTGGGGTCACCCTGAGGTGTACATCCTCATTCTGCCGGCGTTCGGTATCTTCTCTGAAGTTATCTCCACGTTCACCGGCAAGCGTCTGTTCGGTCACCACTCGATGGTCTACGCCTCCGGCGCGATCTCGGTGCTGGGCTTCATGGTATGGCTGCACCACTTCTTCACCATGGGTTCGGGTGCAAGCGTCAACGCCTTCTTCGGTCTGGCGACGATGCTTATTTCGATCCCGACGGGGGTCAAGCTATTCAACTGGCTGTTCACCATCTACCAAGGTCGTCTGCGCTTCACCAGCCAGGTTCTGTGGACCCTGGGCTTCATGGTGACCTTCGCCATTGGTGGTATGACTGGCGTACTGCTGGCCATCCCGGGTGCTGACTTCGTACTGCACAACAGCCTGTTCGTAATTGCTCACTTCCATAACGTGATCATTGGCGGTGCGGTATTCGGTTACATCGCTGGCTTCAGCTTCTACTTCCCTAAAGCGTTCGGCTTCAAACTGAACGAGAAGTGGGGCAAGGCAGCGTTCTGGTTCTGGATTGTTGGCTTCTTCATCGCGTTCATGCCGCTCTATGCACTAGGCTTCATGGGTATGACTCGTCGTCTGAACGCCACTACCAACCCTGAGTGGGTGCCTTACCTGTACGTGGCTGCGTTCGGTGCGTTCCTGATTGCAATCGGTATCGCTTGCCAGCTGATCCAGCTGTACGTCAGCGTACGTGACCGCAACAAACCAGAGAACGCCTGCGAATTCGGCGATCCATGGAATGGTCACACCCTGGAATGGTCGACCTCGTCGCCACCACCGTTCTACAACTTCGCTGTAGTGCCACACGTCCACGGTATCGACGCGTTCACCGAAGCCAAGGAAGACGGTACGGCCTACAAGCGTCCGGCCAAGTACTCGCCGATCCACATGCCTAACAACACCGCGACGGGTGTGTACATGGGCGCACTGCTGACCGTGTTCGGTTTCGCGATGATCTGGCACATCTGGTGGCTGGCCATCGTGGGTCTGGTAGGTACTGTTGTTGTCTTCGTTGCTCACGCAGCCCGTGACGACCAGGGCTACATGGTGCCGGTCGAGACCATCGAGCGTATCGAGGCCGAGCAGCACAAGCGTTTGGTAGCCGCCAAAGCAATCCCGGCTACCGGTGTTGAATCCAAGTTGGAACAGGTTTAAACCATGTCGAACTTAGCGACCACTGCTGGAAACGCTCATGGCCACGACCATGAGCATCATGATGAACACCACGACGCCGGCGAGACGACCGTATTCGGTTTCTGGCTTTACCTGATGACCGACTGCATCTTGTTTGCGTCGATCTTCGCGGTATACGCGGTATTGGTGAACAACGTTGCAGGTGGCCCGTCGGGCCACGACATCTTCGAACTGCCGTACGTACTGGGTGAAACTGCCCTGTTGCTGTTCAGCTCGATCACCTACGGCTTCGCCATGCTGGCGTTGTTCAAGGGCAAGAAGCCGCAAGTGCTGTTCTGGCTGGCGATGACGTTCCTGCTGGGTGCTGGCTTTATCGCCATGGAAATCAACGAGTTCCACCTGTTGATCTCCGAAGGCTACGGCCCTAGCCGTTCAGGCTTCCTGTCCGGGTTCTTCACCCTGGTCGGTACTCACGGTCTGCACGTGACCAGCGGTCTGATCTGGATGGCGATCATGATGTACCAGGTGCAGAAAAACGGCCTGACGGCGACCAACAAGACCCGTCTGAGCTGCTTGAGCCTGTTCTGGCACTTCCTGGACGTAGTGTGGATCTGCGTATTCACCGTTGTTTACCTGATGGGGACTTTGTAATGGCTAACGCACATTCCGACGGCGCCAACCACGGCAGCGTGAAGTCCTACGCAATTGGCTTCATCCTGTCGGTTATCTTGACCGCCATTCCGTTCGGTCTGGTCATGTACCCGACCTTGCCGAAAATCACTACGCTGGCAGTTGTACTGCTGTGCGCCGTGGTGCAAGTGGTTGTTCACCTGGTGTACTTCCTGCACCTGGACCGCTCGCCGGCACAACGCAACAACGTCACCGCGCTGGTGTTTGCTGCGCTGGTAATTGTCCTGCTGGTGGGCTTGTCCCTGTGGATCATGTTTAGCATCCACGCTGAAATGATGGCGAAGTGAGGTAAGACCCGATGTCCTTCAAGCACTTTATCCAAATCACCAAACCGGGGATCATTTTCGGTAACGTGCTTTCTGTGGCAGGCGGGTTCTTCCTGGCCTCGAAGGGGCATTTCGATCTTGCCCTCTTCCTGGCCGCGGTAATCGGCACCTCCTTGGTGGTTGCGTCTGGATGCGTGTTTAACAACTGCATTGACCGCGACATCGACATCAAGATGGACCGCACCAAAAACCGCGTATTGGTACAAGGCCTGATCTCCCTCAAGGTGGCGTTGGTTTACGCCACCTTGCTCGGGGTCGCTGGTCTGGTGCTGTTGTATCGCGTGGCCAACCCGCTGGCGGCTTTGTTCGCAGCGATCGGCTTTGTGATCTACGTGTGTCTGTACAGCCTGTACTTCAAGCGCAAGTCGGTTCACGGCACGCTGATAGGCAGTCTGTCGGGTGCAATGCCTCCGGTCATCGGCTACGTCGCAGTGAGTAACCACTTCGACATGGCTGCCCTGACCCTGCTGGTGATGTTTAGCCTGTGGCAGATGCCGCATTCGTACGCCATCGCGATCTTCCGCTTCAACGATTACCTGGCCGCATCGATTCCGGTGTTGCCAGTGAAGCGCGGGATCAAGGTTGCCAAGAAGCACATCCTGCTTTACATCCTCGCGTTCCTGATCGCGACCTTGATGCTCACGCTGGGCGGTTACGCCGGTATGAGCTACATGGCCGTAGCAGCAGCGATGGGCATGTACTGGCTGTACATGGCGTGGACGGGCTACAAGGCCGTCGACGATAAGGTCTGGGCACGCAAACTGTTCGTGTTCTCGATCTTCACCATTACCGCGTTGAGCGTCATGATGTCACTGGACTTCAAAGTGCCGAGTGAGTTGCTACTGACTTACGCGCACTAATAAAGCCAGACAAAAAACCCCGCCTTTCGAAAGAAGGGCGGGGTTTTTTTATGGCTGGATGAAGCCTGATCTGCGTGTTTGCTAAACCGCTGCTTCTGCCTGGGCAAGCGGCAATACCGGCAACACCTTGGCCATCCCGCAGGCAATCCCATAAGGGCGCAATACACAGATCAACAACCCGCTGGCCAGTACATACCCTCCCGCACAAATCACCAATGACCAGCGCAATGCATCAACTCCCAACGCCGGGGTCAGGTGATCGCTGAGCACGCCCACGGCCAGTGGCCCGAAACCGGCACCGAGGGCCATGATCCCGAAGTTGTACAGCGCAATCATCGTCGCCCGTCGTTCAGGCGCTACCAATTGAGCAATGGCGGTATAACTGGGCGCCATCCACCACATGCCAAACACCGACATGCCAAACATGAACACGGTCGCTTGCGGCACTTGCAGCGCGCCCAGTGCCCACGGATGGCTGGCCGGGTATAGCGCAAAGGCCACTGACATGGGAAACGCAATCAGCGCGCCGACAATCGGCACGCCCAGTTGCCAGCGACTGTCACGTTGGGCCAGGTACGCACTCAACCAGCCGCTGGAGAGCGAACCAATAATGGCCCCCGGCCCTGCGGCCAGCCCCATGATGATCCCCGCGTCCTTGAGCGTCAGCCCATGGCTGCGCACCAAAAACGCGGTGCTCCAGATGCTGAACGCGTAACTGGCAAACGCCAGCAGCGCCCCGGCCACGGCAATGCCGACAAAGGTTTTCGACTGCCAGGCCACGCGCATCACTTGCATCACGCTTTCATGGGGGATGGCAATGCGCGACTGGCTGGCTTTTTCCCAGAGGCCGCGCAAGGGTTCTGACGCGGTGAAGCGCAGCAGCAGAGCGGCAGCGATACCGGGTATTGCCATCCAGATAAACGCTTCACGCCAGCCGTGGTAGTACGCGATGTACGCCCCCAGGCTCATGCCCAGCAACGCGCCGATGGGCGCGCCGAGCATGAATACGCTGATGGCTTTGGCTCGCTGATGCGGTGGATACAGGTCAGCGATCATCGACATGGACGCTGCGCCGCTTCCCGATTCGCCCACGGCGACGCCGATGCGCGCCAGCGCCAAGGTCCAGAAGCTGCTGGCAAAGCCGCAGAGCATGGCCATTACGCTCCAGAACGCGCAGCACCAGCCGATCAGGTTGCGCCGATGGCCACGGTCGGCAAAGCGCCCCAGCGGGATCGCAAACAGGCAGTAGACCAGCGCAAAGGCCAGCCCGGTGAGCAAGCCAATTTGAGTGTCGGAGACGTGAAACTCGGCCTTGATCGGTTCAATCACCACGCCCATGACCTGACGGTCGATCAGGCTGACCGCCGAAATCAGGAACAACACAAACAAGGTGTAATGACGGCGAAATCCGCAGATTTGAGTGTTCATCATTCAAGCCCATCCAGCAGTGTTGAGGGGTTAAGAGCGTTACAGCGGTGCGCGCCGATCGGCCCACGGGCTGGCCAGTTCCAGTTGGCCCGCCAACTGGAACAGCAGGTCTTCGCGGCACAAAGCGGCCGTGAACATCATGCCGATGGGCAACCCACTGCGACTGGTACCCAAGGGCACCGACATGGACGGCTGGCCACTGACATTGGCCAGTACGGTGTAGCCAATGCTGCCGATGATGCCCTGGATGTACTGTTCGTAGTCGTTGCTTAAGCTGGCTCGGCCCAGTGTCGGAGTGAGCTGCGACGTGACCGGACTCAGCAGCACGTCATAGTCGTCGAACAGATGCTCCATCTGGCTGCCAATCAGTTCAAAACTGCGTCGGGCACGGTACAGCGATTCAGCCGTCGCAGAAGTGGCATTGTTGGCGATGTAACGGCTGACCGGCTCCAGTTCATCGTCTTGCAAGGCTCGGCCCAACACGGTTTCGCGATCACGCACGGCAGCCAATAAAGCGGCTGCCCCGACTGCGCCGTGAGCGCCATACACCTGATGGGGGTCGACGGGCAGCGTGGCGATGTCGACGTGGTGTCCGAGACGCAACAGTAGTTCAACAGTAGTGTGCAAAACCGTGCGTATGTCGGGGTCCAGTTCGAGGCCGGTCATGGCCGGTTCGATCAGGCCGATGCGCAACGATTTTGGCGTGTGCATGACTGCTTCACTGAAACTGGTTGCCTGTGGCGCGAGCCAGTAGGTGCTGCCTTTTTCGTGTCCGTGGCTGACGTCCAGCAACAGCGCGCAGTCGCGTACGCTGCGCGACACCACATGCCCGCAACTGGCGCCAAACCAGCCTTCAAAGGTGTTTGGGCCTTGGGGATTGCGGTAGCGGGTGGGCTTGAGGCCAAACACCCCGTAATAGGAGGCCGGAATACGGATGGAACCGCCGCCATCCGTGGCGTGGGCCACCGGGACGATGCCTGCGGCCACAGCGGCAGCGGCCCCGCCAGATGAACCTCCGGCACTGTGAGCCAGGTTCCAGGGGTTGCGGGTTTGGCCCCACAGGGAGGATTCGGTGGTGGTGGTCAAACCGAACTCCGGGCTGGCGGTCTTGCCGAAAATCAACAGGCCGGCGGCCTCGTAACGTTGCACGATGGTGCTGTCGAAAGTCGCGGGCGGTGCGTCGGCCAACATGCGCGAGCCGTTAGTCGTCACCGTGCCGCGCAGGTAAGTGTTCAAGTCCTTGAGCAACATGGGCACCCCGGCCAGCGCGCCGATGTGAGCCGTGTCCGCGTCGCTGCGGGCCTTGAGTTGCTCCAGTGCATGGGCGTCATGGCGCATGTTGACGGCGTTGACCTGCGGGTTGACGGCGTCGCAGCGAGCTTGCGCGGCGCGAAGCAGGGCGTGGGCGCAGAGTTCGCCATTGCGCACTGCGCCCGTCATCGCTGTGGCATCCAAGGCCAGATAATCATCTTGAGTCAGATCGTTTTGCGCGTGGTGCATGGCTTATAGCCTCTTCTTCTGGGGTGTTGGCACGGGTGGGCTCAAAACAGGAAGTTCAGCGTTTCCTGCAACAACAAGGCATCTGAATGAAGCGGTGTGAATACCGGGTTCTTGGTGTAGGTCAGGCCGCTGATCAAATACACACCGGGGAACAGGCGCGCTGCATATGAGGTGGTCACGGCCAGTGTGTAAGGCGCGGCTTCCAGCCCGTAGCGGGTGGTGGCTTTACGCAGGTCTTCGCTGTAGTAACTTTTGGTCAGGCCCACGGCGGCCATGTCGGCCGGGCGGCTGGCGAACGGGCCGATATTGAAGGCGCTGACTTGAAAGGCTTTGTTGATGGCGTTAACCGAGTCCGGCGAGTAATCGAGTTTGCTGTCCAGGTACCAGCCCCTGGCATCGTTAAAGGGCTTGCTGATTTGCACCGTCCCCGCCAGATAGCCGCCATAGTTGTTATCCGACTTTTCGCCGCTCAGAAATTCGGTGTAATGGCTGGTGTTGTACATCGCTCCGGCGCGCAGCCACATGGCATTGGTGGTGGCAGAGGTGGCCTGTTTGTAGCCGACTTCGTTGATCAACAGGGCTCGGGCTTCCGGTACTTTGAGACGCAGACCGCTGGGGTTGAGGTCGATGTCTTTTTGAATGCCTTGCGGGCTGACGCTGCGGGTCAGGGCGGTACTGTTGTAGAAACGCAGTGATTCATCGCGAACGATGACGTTAACCGTAGGCGTCGGTTCGGTGGCCGACATGCCGACCTGAAACGGCACCACGCTGCTGGGGCCCAGCGCTGCGGTTGAGGCATTGCCGCCCAGCGCCATGCCATAGAACAAGCGCACGCCAGAGATATAGCCGTAGACCAGCTCCACGCGATGATTGAAAAAAGACTGATTGATCGCGAATACCGACACGGTTTTAACCCGCATGTTGGCCGGGGTGTAGGTCGCGTCCGCCCATGTGCCGGCCAGCGTCAGTTGGGCGTCATTGGCAAAGCCGATGCGCGTCAGGTCGTAGGTCAGGTACAGATTGACCGACGTGTTGTAGCTGGGGTTTTGCCCGTTATACACCTGCTTTTTGGCGTTGTTGCCGAGCACGTCATAGGTGTATCCGTTATACGAAGTGGCCGTGATGCCGATGCCATGTTCGGCCAGTTCCTTGCGCAGCCCCCACAGGTCAGGTTTGATGCGCGAGCAGATTGATACGTTCTTGAAGGCTACTTCGGCGCGGGTCAGCAGCTTTTCGTACTGCGCGCACTCGGGCGCGGCAGGCGTGTCGGCGGCCAGCGCATGCTGGGTAAAAGCGAGGGCGGCGAGGCTGACGGCTAACGGATACTTTGCGTAAAACATAGTGAGAGGTTCCCATCCTTAAATTATTTTTTGAGGACGACGCCAAGATGTTTTTGGTGGTCGATGGGAATACTGCATTTTCATCACCAGCGGATGGGGCCAGCGGGGACTATCGATAGGGCCAGTGCTTGCCAGCTTTGGCTAAAAGCCCCTCACCCTAGCCCTCTCCCGGAGGGAGAGGGGATTGAATGGCGGTGAGCTTGCGGCCGAGTGCGGTCAGCTCCCTCACCCTAACCCTCTCCCGGAGGGAGAGGGGACAGATTGGCGGTGATCTTGTGGCCGCGTGCGGTCAGCCCCCCTCTCCCGGAGGGAGAGGGGATTGATTGGGGGTGATCTTGCGGCCGCGTGCGGTCAGCCCCCTCTCCCTCTGGGAGAGGGTTGGGGTGAGGGTATTGGCTCGCTAATGAGGCAATCGACTCAACCGCGCACAGTGCCGGGGCGTTTGGCATTAACCACCCGGCCCAACTCGACAATACCCGGCGCAATCAACGCGTGCGCAATAGACCCAAAACCCAGCCGCAAACTGGATTGCACCAACGTGTCGGGCTCATGGCAAAACGCATTGCCCGGATCGAACAACACGCCTTTGGCCGCACCTGCGTAATACAGGCTGAGCAAATCGTGCTGCCCCGCCAGCTTCAGCCACAAGGTAGCGCCGCCGCTGGGCATGGCGAACTCGGCATCGGGCAAGGCGTCACGAAGGGCATTGGCCAATGTAGCGGCGCGCTGCTGGAGGTTCTCCCGCGCCTGCTGCAGCAAGCGGTCGTAGTGCCCTTGCTGGATGAACAGCGCTGCCGTGATCTGGTTGTTGCCCGGAATCTGGCGAATCATCAGCCGCTGTAACTTACGCAGTTGTTCAATAACGGGGGCCGGAGCGACGATGTAGCCAATGCCCAGCCCCGGCGATAACAACTTCGACAGGCTACTGAGGTAAATCACCCGCTGCGCCGAGTCGATGGCTTTAAGCGCTGGCAGCGCACGACCGTCGTATTCCGTCTCCGGGTCGTCATCGTCTTCGAAAATAACCTGATCGTGCAATTGCACATGCTCAAGCAGCGCCTGGCGCCGACCTTGGCTCATGGTCACGCCGGTCGGGCATTGATAGGCAGGTGTGCAATACAGGTAATCGCAGCGGGCCAACGCCGGGGATACTTGCATTCCCTGCTCATCGACGGGCAGCGACAGCACCTGCGCACCTTCGTGGGTAAACGCATTACGCGGGTCCCGAAAACCGGGTTCTTCAACCCCGACCACGGTGCCGCTGCGGGCAAACAGACGGGCCAGCAAGTAAAAGCTTTGCTGGCGGCCCAAAGTCAGCAGCACTTGATCATGGGTGGCGGCAATTCCGCGTCGCGGCAGTACCCGGCGGATCAACTGGTCGATCAGTTGGCTGGTGCCGACGCTTTCACCTTCTTGCCACCAGCGATCCACCGCCTTCACTTCCAGTGCCTGACGGCTGCATTGACGCCACTGCGTGAGCGGAAATTGTTTAGGGTCGAACTGCCCGTAAATAAACGGGTAACGCACGTCCCGCCAGCTTGGCGGGCGCTCGGCCCACACGATCTGCGGATCGCAGGCCAACATGCGGGACGCCCAGTCAGGTGGCTGACAATGCTGGTCGGCATTGGGCTGGGCATTTTGCGTCGGGGTGATGGCCCCGCACACGAAGAACCCATCGCGGGGGCGCGCGTCCACATAACCTTCCGCCACCAGGCGTTCATACACCAGCATCGCAGTGTTGCGCGAAACGCCGGTCAGCATGGCCAGGTCGCGGCTCGACGGCAGCCGCGTGCCGCCGGGCAAACGGCCTTCCAACATGGCTGTGACGAAGGCGGTGCACAGTTGCACCTGCAAGGGTTCATCGTGCTTGCGCACTGTGGGCAGCAACTGGCGCCACATCAAATCATGCTGGCTTGTGCGCATAAAAATCCCTAAAGCTCAGAAGGGGAGCGCCACCCTAACCCAAGACTCTTTTGCAGGGCTATGTAGTCCTTGATCAACTGGCCATCACTGTGAACCCGGTCCTGCTCGGCACGGTAGCGGGTGCGTTCGGCGTCGAGCCAGTCCAGCACACTGCTGGTGCCCGCACGGTAACGTTGATCGGTCAGTTGCGAGGCGCGCACGGCACTGCTTTCGACCCGGCCCAGCGTGGCTCGGCGCTGACGTTCATTGCCATAGCGGGCCAGTGCCACGTCAGCATCGCGCAATGCGCTGAGCACGCTGCTGCGGTAGTGGGCCAAGGCTTCATCGCGTCCGGCTTCGGCCTGATTGACCTGTGCCTGTACCCGGCCAAAATCCAGCCAGTTCCATTGCAGGTACGGCACGCCCAAGGCACTGAGGTTGTCTTTGCGCAGCAGATGGCCCGGTTCGCTGGCGCTGAAACTCAGCGCGCCAAACAGGCTGACTTTAGGAAAGGCCGCGGCCTTGCGTTCGCCGATTTGCGCCGTGCTGGACGCCAGTCGACGCTCGGCGGCGCGAATGTCCGGGCGCTGTTGCAACAGCTGGGCGGGATCGCCAATGTCGACGGTGGCGGGCAGCACGGGCAGGGCCGTTGGCTGTTGCAAACGGCTGTCCAGTGCACCGGGCGGCAGGCCGCTGAGTACGGTCAGCTCATCGAGGGATTCAATCACCTCCAGTTCCAATGCAATGGACGCGGCCCGGGTGGTTTCTACTTGGGTGGCAATGCGTTCGCGATCCAGCTCCGACGCCGTGCCTTGGCTCAGACGTTGTTCGGTGAAGTCGAGCAATTGCCGCTCAAGGGCTTCGGACTCGCGGGCAATATGCAGGCGCTGCTGCTGATCGCGCAGGCCGATATAGGCTTGGCCAACTTCGGCGGCCAGTTGCACATGGACGTCCGCCAGGTCGGCCTGAACCGCATCAGCTTCGGCGCTGGCTGCTTCAACGGCACGGCGGCCGCCGCCGAAAATATCCAGCTCCCAACTGGCGTCAAACCCGCTCAGGTACAGGTGTGTGGCGTCGGTGTTTGTGTCCCCGGAGCCGGTGTACAACGCCGCCGCTGTGGCCGAACTTTTAGGCAGTAAATCGCTGCGTTTTTCCGACAGTCCGGCACGGGCCTGCCGCACGCGCGCTGCCGCGGCGTGCAGGTCGGGGCTGTTGCGCAGGCTGCTGTTGATCAGTTCATCGAGCAGCGGATCGTTAAGGCCGCGCCACCACTGGGCAACCTGCGGCGTACTGGCCCGAGTGCCGGGTACCTGACGTTGAAAGGCCGTGCCTTGCAGGGCGCTGTCGGGCGCGGCGTGGTAGTCCGGGCCAAGGGTGCAGCCCACCAGCAACAACGGGCACAACAGGCTCAGGGATTTGCTCGCGATCATGGTCAGTGTCCTGTGCTCAAAGGCGTACCGGCAGGCGGTTTTTTCAGAAAGAGGGCGAGGGGCAGGCACAGCAGCAGCGCGATGCCGAGCACGTAAAAGGTTTCGCTGTAGGTGATCACTTGGGCCTGTACCTGAATTTGCTGGGCCAGTTGGCCCAAGGCTTGAAGCTGGGCATGGGCAAGGTCACCGTGCTCAGCGAAAAAACCTTGGGCCGATGCCGCCAGCTGGGTCTGCGCTTCCACGGACTGCACGCTGACGGCATCGCGCAGGCTGTCATCGTGAAAGCTGCTGCGCCGTTCGATAAACGTCCCCAGCAACGCCAGCCCCACTGAGCCGCCGAGGTTGCGCGCCATGTTGTAAATACCGGCCGCTTCGCCCGCTTCATGGGCGGGCACGCAACTCATTGAGGCCTGATTGAGCGGCATCATCGCCAGCACTTGGCCCAGCCCCAGCAGCAGTTGGGTGCGAGTGAAATTGTCGCCCACGCTGTCAGCCGTCAAGCCGGTGGCCAGTAAGCAACTGCTGGCCAGACAGCCGAGGCCAGCCATGACCAGCAGGCGAGTGTCTACGCGGCCGATCAGGCGCGGCAGAATCGGCATCATCAAAAAGGCTGGCAGGCCCGACATCAGCATCACCGCGCCCGATTGCTGAGCGTTGAAGCCCGCGATGTTGCTGAGAAACTGCGGCAGCACAAAAGCCACGCAATACAGCCCGCAGCCGACCACAAAGACAATCGCAATCACGCTGGCAAACCGCGGGTTAAGCAGCAACTTGAGGCGCACGATGGGCGTTTGGGTGATTCTCTGTGCAAACAGCAGCAGGGCGATCCCGGCCACGGCCAACAGGCTGAGGGCGATGATGTGCGTAGACTCGAACCAGCGCTCGCGGTTGCCTTCTTCCAACACTACAGTCATGGCGCTCAGACCCACGGTCAGGCCAATGATGCCCAGCCAGTCGGCCTTGATAAACGCCTGCCAGTCGCTCGGGCTTTTTTTCAGGCCATGACTGAGCATCACCAGCAGCAAGGCGCACACCGGAATGTTCAAAAAGAAACACCAGCGCCAGCTGAAGTTTTCAGTCAGCGTGCCGCCCAACACCGGGCCCAGCAGCGGCCCGAGCAGAACGATCAGGCCGAATATCGTCATACCGATGGGCATTTGATGGCGCGGCAAGCGGGTCGCCACCAGTACTTGCGCCGTGGGGATCATGGCGCCGCCCGCGAAGCCCTGGCCGAGTCGGCCGATGACCATTTGCGGCAAGGTTTCGCTGATGCCGCACAGCACCGAAAACAGGCTGAACAACATCGCGTTGCCGATCAGGAAATTGCGCAGCCCGAACACCCGTGTCAGCCAGGCAGTCAGCGGAATCATGACAATTTCAGCCATCAGGTAGCCGGTGGAAATCCACGTGCCTTCAGTGCCCGAGGCGCCAATCTGGCCCTGAATCTGCGGCAGGGCGGCGTTGGTGATGGAGATGTCCAGCGTGGCCATCAACGCACCCAATGCCCCGGCGAAGACCACAATCCAGTCGCTGGTGCTGGCGTTTGCTCGGGGCGGGAACAGCGCTGCGGTGGCAGCCGCCGGGTTAGCCACGATGGGTGTCGACGTCGACCGTGGCCGACAGCCCCGGCATCCATTCGATGCTGGCGTCGGGCGAAGCCTTCAGGCGAATCCGTACCGGCACCCGCTGGACGATCTTGGTGAAATTGCCGGTGGCGTTATTGGACGGCAACAGCGCGAACTGTGAACCGGTACCGGGGGAGAGGCTCTCGACCTCGCCTTCAAACGCAACCCCCGGCCAGGCATCAATGTGCACCGCCACAGGTTGGCCGGTGTGCATACGTTCGATCTAGGTTTCCTTGAAATTGGCGGTGAGGTACATCTCGGTGAGCGGCACGATGGTCATCAGTCGCGTGCCGGGTTGCAGGTATTGGCCGACCCGCACCGAACGGCTGCCGACGCGGCCAGCGAGGGTGCTGTAGACCACTGTGTCCTGCTCATCGAGCTGGCTTTGACGGTTGCTGGCCTGAGCGCTGGCCAGTTGCGCGCGGGCCTGTTCAATGGCGGCGCGCTGGGTGTGTAACTGGCGTTGAGCAACGTTCAGCGCGGCGGCCTGCGCGGCGCGTTGGGCGCTGGCTTGACGCAAGGCATTGCGCAGCTCGGCCATGCGCTCCTGAGTCTCGGCGCCGCTTTGGGCCAGCGGCGCGTAGCGTTTGACCTGCGCAGCCGCGTACTGCTCGTTGGCGTTTTCGCCTTCCAGTTGCGCATGCACCTGAGCAATTGACGCGCTGTGCTGTTCAAGCTCGGCCTCGCCGCGGGCGATGTCGGCTTCGGCGGCGCGAATGGCCGCCTCGGCTTTCTCCCGCGCCGCCTGATAAGGCCGCACATCGAGGCGCACCAACGGCTGGCCGACGCTGACGGTTTGGTTGTCCGTGACGTACACCTCGCTCACCGTGCCCGACACCTTGGCCGCCACGCTTAAGCTGTCGGCCTGCAAGTAGGCATCGTTGGTGCTTTCAATAAACCGTCCGACGCTCCACCAGTGGGCGCCCCACAGCGCTGCTCCCACCAGTGCAGCCAGCCCGAGCCCGCCCAGCAGCAGTTTTTTCACCGGCGTACGCGATTGCCGCAGCTGGGTCGATTCGTCGAGCGGTTGATGTGCGGTCATGGCGATCTCAATTGTTAGCGGTTGTAACAATTATTACGATCGGTAAAATTATGTCAATCGATATAAATTGAGGCACACTCTTGGCTTCATCGATCAAGGAGAAGCCCATGACCACCATTCACCGGCGCCGACCGGCCAGCGAAGGCGGCTATACGTGTGGGGATGAAACCAGTGCGCGGATTGTCGAAGCCGCGCTCAATCTGTTTGGCGAGCGGGGCTACGAAGGCGCCTCGACCCGTGACATTGCCGAGCGGGCGGGTGTGAATGCGCCTGCGTTGAATTACTACTTCAACAACAAGGAAGGCGTGTACCGGGCCTGTACCGAGTACATGGTCGAGCGCACCTGGGATTATCTGGCGCCGACCATTGAAGCGGCTCAGGCGCTGTTGGGCACGCGACCGGATAGCGAACAACTGATCGAAAGTTTCTGCTCCGTGCAAAGCAAAATTGCCGAATTCATGCTGCTCTCCAACCGCACCACCAACTGGCGCAAGTTCTATGCCCGTGAACAGGCAGGCTTAGGCCCGAGTGCGGGTGAAGAACAGGTCGATCAGCGCATTGGCCAGCGCATTATTGGCGTCACCAGCGGCATTATTTCGCGGCTGATGGGGCCGGGCGCCAGCGCTGATGAATGCACCTTGCGCGCCATGACCCTGACCGGGCAGTTGCTGCCGTTTCACCTGACCCGCGCCAGCGTATTCAAGTCGCTGGGCTGGGACGTCATGACGCCGGAGCGTTATGCGCTGCTGATGGGCATCGTGCGCGAACAGACCGAAACCTTGCTGCGCGGACTTATTCGCCAATCCAACAACATTTAACCACGGCCTTTCCAAGGCACCAGTTTGCGTTCCAGCCAGCGCATGCCCAGGTCGAACAGCAGCGCCAGTAGGCCAATCACCAGAATGCCCATGATCACGACGTCGGTGGCCATGAATTTGGACGCGGTCAGCACCATAAACCCCAAGCCCGCAGTGGCCGCGACCATTTCTGCCGCCACCAGCGTGGTCCAGCCAAAGCCGATGGCGATGCGCATACCGGTCAGTATTTCCGGCAACGCGGCGGGCATGATCACGTACTTGAGCACTTGCCCGCGGCTGGCACCCATCGAGTAAGCGGCATGAATCTGTTCAATCGCCACCGATTTGACCCCCGCTCGTGCGCTCAGTGCCAGCGGCGCGAACATGGCGAGGTAGATCAGCAGCACTTTGGAGCCTTCACCAATACCCATCCAGATCACCACCAGCGGCAAATACGCCAGCGGTGGCAGCGGCCGGTAAAACTCCACCAACGGGTCGAACACCCCGCGAGCGACCCGGTTCACGCCCATCAAAATGCCCACCGGAATCGCCGTCAGCACCGCCAGCAGGAATGCGCCAAAGACCCGCAAGGCACTCCAGCCGATGTGGGTCAGCAGGCTGGCATCGGCAAAACCGTCGCGGCTGACTTCCAACACCTGCGCCCACACGGCCTGGGGTGAGGGCAGAAACAGGGGCTTGATCCAGCCACTGTTGGTGGCGATCCACCACAGGGCGAGCACACCTATGACCGTGACCAGACTCAGCTTCATGCTCGATCCGTTGCCCGGCGCACCATATTGCTCGCCCGGTTTGGCCGGGGCAGCGCGGCGCAGTTCGTTGAGGGTGCGCATTACCGCGTTGCGTTGTTTCTCGTCTAACAGGCTCATTACGCGGCCTCCTCGTCGCCGTGGATGATGCTCAGGATTTGCTCGCGCAGGGCGATGAAATCCGGGCTGGATTTGACCGCGCGGGCATCGCGGCAGTGCAGGAAACGCTGGCCAAAATCGACCTTGAATTCATGGGTGATACGCCCCGGACGCGGCGACATGATGATCAGCCGTGTGGCCATGAACAGCGCTTCTTCGACGTCATGGGTGATGAAAAACATCATCTTTTGGGTGCGCTGCCAAATCTCCAGAATCAGCTCCTGCAAGCGCTCGCGGGTCAGTGCATCGAGCGCGCCCAAGGGTTCGTCGAGCAGCAGCATTTTCGGGTCATTGGTCAGGGCGCGGGCGATCCCGACCCGCTGTTGCATACCACCGGACAGCTGATAAGTGGCGTGATCGCGAAACTCGGCGAGGCCGGTCAGGTGCAGAAAATGCAGAGCGCGCTCTTCGCGTTCGGCCTTGGCGATGCCGCGCAGTTTGAGGCCGAAGGCGACGTTGTCGATCACATTGAGCCAAGGCAACAAGGCGTGCTTTTGAAACACCACCCCGCGTTCGGCCCCCGGCCCGGTCACTTGATCGCGCAGTTCGGTGCCGTTGAGGTCAGCGGGCACCTGACCGTGGTAATCGCCCAGGGTGATGATCCCGTGGCTGGGTTGAATAAACCCGGCCATCAGATTGAGCAGGGTGGTTTTGCCGCAGCCGGAGGCGCCGAGCGCGACCACAAAATCACCGGCGGCAATGTCCAGATTGACTCCGGACAGGGCGCGCACCGGCTGGCCTTTGTGCTGCCCCGGATACAGCACCGAGACATCGTGAATTTTCAGGCTGAGGGTCATGGGGTGTTCCTTCTTCAGCGTTTGAAAAACCTCGTAGCAGCTGCCGAAGGCGGCGTCCGGCGGCAAAGCCGTCGTAGAAGCAGGCAGCGCGATATTTCAGTTAAACCCGACATGCAGGGTTTACGATTGCTGCGCAACCGGACGCCGCCTTCGGCAGCTGCTACGAGGGTTATATTCATTCGGGCGTTATTGAGCGGCTTGCACAAACGTCGGGTTGATCGCCGTGTTGTAGTCCGCCAGCAGTGCCGGGATTTTCTTTTGCGCTTTTAGAAACTCCGCCGTCGCACTCAATGCCTTGGCAGCACCGCCGCCCAGCCAGGTAGCGCTGGCCTGTTCGGGGGCCAGCGGGAACTGATACAGCGCCAGCACCGGCGGTACTTCCTCGGGCTTGGCCCCGGATTGGCGAGCGACGTTTATGACCTGCGCCGAATCAGCCGTCCAGGTTTTCGGCGCCTTGACGTAATCTGCCGTGCTGCTTTGCAACACATTGGTAAACGCCTGCATACCGGGGCCGTTGGCGGCGGCGAACGCCTTGTCCACCACCAGACCGTCAAACGTCGCCTTGCCCCAGTCAGTCAATTGGCCCGAGGTGAGCAGCACATGGCCGCTTTGCTTGAGGCGGCCCAGCGCCGGGTCCCAGATAAACGCGGCATCAATGTCCCCCCGTTCCCACGCAGCCGGAATGTCCGACGGTTGCAGGTTGATCACCTTGACCTTACCGGTCAGGCCGAACTGCTCCAGCGCAAACAGCGCGTGGAAGTGAGTGGTCGACACGAACGGCACGGCGAGGGTTTTGCCGGCCAGATCCTGCGGCGCGACGATGCCGCTGCCGTTACGCACTACCAGCGCTTCGGCGTTGGCGATGTTGTCGAGAATCCAGAACAGTTGCGCGTCGACCCCGCGACTGACCGCGGCAGCAATCGGGCTGCTGCCGGCCACGCCGATCTGCACGTCGCCCGAGGCCATGGCCATCATCACGTCGCCGCCGCTGTCGAAGTTGCGCCATTGGATGTCCCAGCCGGTGGCCTTCTCGAACTCTTTTTCTGCAATGGCGTTCTTCCACGGCGCAAACATGCTTTGCACGCCAATAGTGACGGTCTGTGCCTGGGCGTTAGCCATCAAGGCCAAGGCTGTGAGCGGCAACAAGGCAGCACGACGAATCCATTTATTCAGGGGCTTGAGCATGGTGTGGCTCCGGGACTGAGGACGGTTGATGTCAGCCCGATCTTAGGCGGCGGCCCAAAGCTTGCTTTAGATCCAGTTGCGCCGATCTGTGGTGCCAGAAGTGCTTGAAGGCCTTGTGTCGCAAGGGGTGTGGCCGAGTGGCTGCGTTAGATGGGTGCGTCATGGCGGGAGCTTGCACCATGCTGGAGCGTTATTTTCGGCCCTTTGAAGCAGGGCGTGGCCTACAGGAGCAACTGCGCGAAAATTTGCTCAGCGCGATCCTGGACGGCGCTATGCCGCCCAGTGAACCGATGCCCTCGTCGCGCGCGTTGTGCGAGCTGCTCAAGGTGTCGCGCAATACCGTGGTGCTGGTCTACGAGCAGTTGGTTCAGGATGGTTATTTGATTCCATCGGATCGTCGCGGCTTCTTCATCAACGAAAAATACCTGCGCCAACAACTCAACGTCAGCCTCAAACCGGCGACGCAGAAAATCTTCGAGCGCCCCGACCATGCACCCGACTGGGAAGCGCGTTTGCAGAGCAGTTCGTCGCAACTGCGGGCGATTGTTAAACCGCGCAATTGGCGCGAGTACCGCTATCCGTTTATCTATGGGCAGGTCGAGGCAGACGAGCAGACGGCTGCGCGTTGGCGTGACTGCACACGTATCGCCAGTACCGGCGCGCACATGCGCAGTTGGGTGGACGATCAGGTGATGCTCGACGACCCGTTGCTGATCGAACAGATCGTGCAGCGTGTGTTGCCCAAGCGCGGCATCAGCGTGTCGGCGCAGGAGGTGATGATCACCATTGGCACGCAGAACTCGCTGTACATGCTGGCGCAACTGTTGGGCCGGCCGGGGTTGGTGATGGGGCTGGAAGAGCCGGGGTATGTGGATGCGCGCAACATCTTTGGCTTGAGAGGGTGTGAGTTGAAAGCGCTGCGTATCGACCGCCAGGGGTTGGTGGTCAATGAGCAACTGGAAGGTTGCGAGATGCTGTTTTGCACCCCCAGCCATCAGTCCCCGACGGGCGTGACCATGCCGCTGTACCGTCGGCTTGAATTGTTGGCGAGTGCGCGGGAACGGGATTTTCTGATCATCGAAGATGACTACGAAAATGAGCAGAATTTTTTGGGCAGTAATCATCCGGCGCTGAAGAGTTTTGATGACAGTGGCCGGGTGATTTATCTGGGCAGCTTGACCAAAAGTGTATTGCCGGGTGTGCGCCTGGGGTTTATCGCTGCGGATGCAGAGCTGATCCATGAACTGCGGGCCTTGCGTCGGTATATGTACCGCCATCCGCCGTCGAACAACCAGCGTACGCTGGCGTTGTTTTTATCCATGGGGCATTACGACGCCCATGCCCGACGCTTGCGCGATCGGCTGGCGCGTAAGTGGCGGGTAATCAGCCGAGCGATGGCTGAGCATTTGCCTGAGTTCAATGCCAGTGGCATGGCCGGTGGTTCGTCGTTGTGGGTGACTTGCCCGCCGGGGGTGGATGCGTGGGTGTTGCAGCGGCTGGTAGCCCGGCGCGGGGTGTTGATTGAACCGGGGGATATTCATTACCTGAGCGAGCCAAGGCCGTTGAATTGCTTCCGGTTGGGGTTTGGGGCGATTGCTGAAGAATTGATAGAGCCGGGGATTGCGGCGCTGGGTGAAGCGTGGCGCGAGCTGAAAGCCCCTCACCCCAGCCCTCTCCCAGAGGGAGAGGGAGCTTGATGGGCTTTTGCTTCTAGTCCCCTCTCCCTCCGGGAGAGGGCTAGGGTGAGGGGCTCTTGATCTGCTTATGCTGAGGGACTTGCTTTAGCCTTACAAAACCTCCCGCCCCAACGTCTCTCTCAACACTTCAAACATCGCATCCAGATCCGCCCGCCCAGTCACCAGCGCCGGGGCAAAAATAATCGCATCCCCGGTCGTTTTGACATGCAGCCCGGCGTCATACAGCGCCCTCTGCACCCGCGCACCTTTGGCCCCCGGCGCATCCCCCGGCGTCAGCTGTATTCCGCTGAGTAACCCATACCCGCGCAAATCACTGACCTGTGCCAACCCCCTCAAACCGCTCAGTGACTCCAAAAAGTACGGCGACAAGAGCGCGCCCTTATTGAACACATCCTCATCCCGGTAAATATCCAGCGACGCCAACGCCGCCGCGCAGGCCACCGGATGCCCCGAGTAGGTGTAGCCGTGAAACAGCTCTGGGCCGCCACCTTTGCTCGCATTGATCACGGTGTCATACACCGATTCATCCACCGCCACGGCGCCCATCGGGATCGCGCCATTGGTCAGGGCCTTGGCCATGGTGATCAGGTCGGGTTTGACCTCAAAACTCTGCGCGGCAAACGCCTTGCCGGTTCGACCAAACCCCGTGATGACTTCATCGAACACCAGTAAAATCCCGTGCTTGTCGCAGATTTCACGCAGCCGTTTGAGGTAGCCCGCAGGCGGAACATAAACGCCAATGGACCCGGCAATCGGCTCCACAAAACACGCCGCAATGCTGTCGCCGCCGTGCATGGCGATGATCCGTTCCAGGTCCGCTGCCAAGTCCGCGCCCTGTTGCGGTTCGCCCAGTTGGTAACGCTGACTTTCTTGCCAGGTGTGGCGCATGTGGCTGACATGGGGCAGCCCACCAGCGGCAAAGGCCTGGCGGTTGCGCATCATCCCGGACAGGGCCACGCCGCCGAAGTTAACGCCGTGATAGGCCCATTCGCGGGACACAAAACGGGTGCGCTGGGCTTCGCCGCGGGCACGGTGGTAGGCCAGGGCAATTTTCATCGCACTGTCCACCGACTCGGAGCCGGAGTTGGTGAAGAATAGTTTGTTCAAACCTTCGGGCAACAGCTCGCTAAGGCGTTCGGCCAGCTCAAACGATAGCGGTGAAGCTCGCTGAAAGTGCGGGGTGAAGTCCAGCGTCAGCAGTTGTTTGCACACCGCTTCGGCAATCTCGGTGCGGCCATGGCCTGCGGCGCTGCAAAACAGCCCCGAACTGCCGTCCAGCAACTCGCGCCCTTCGTCGTTCCAGTAACGCACGCCCTCGGCGCGGACAAACAATTGCGGCGCCCGCTGGAACTCGCGGTTGTCGGTGAAAGGCATCCATTGGTGGTTCAGATTCGTCGCCATGCGGGTCTCTCCTGAGGATAGGTCTGGGCGGGCCAGTTGCTCGCAGACTAGTCACGGCCCCGGTCAATCCTTAGATCCAGATGGGGCTTTCGATGGGGCCAGTTCTGGCACCATCGAAAGCCCTGTCTGGCTCTAAGTCCCCTCGCTACAGCGCTCTACAGTGGCGCCATCAAGCAGCCTGGAGCCGCGTATGAACCCTGAAATAAGCTGGGCCCTCAGTGCCTGCTGTGTGCTGGTGGCGGCGGTTGTTCGCGGGTTGACCGGCTTTGGTTTTGCCGCCATTGCGGTGGTCGGGCTGGCGATGCTCGGGTCGCTGAAACAGGCGGTGCCGCTGGTGTTGTTTCTGGAAGTCGCGTCCAGCGTGATGCTGTTGCGCAGCGCCTGGCGCGAGGCGCATTACCCGTTGCTCAAACGCCTGCTGCTGGCGGCCGCCTGCGGGGTGCCGTGCGGCATCTGGCTGTTGACCGGTATCGACAGCGGTGGCCTGACAGTCGGCGTGTACCTGCTGGTGGGACTGCTGGCGATTCTGGGGCTGGCGCGTATCCGTTTGCCGATGGGTGAAGGGCGTGCCGGTGCCTGGCTGGTGGGCAGCAGCAGCGGCGCGCTGATTGCCGCGTTCTCCATTGGCGGCCCCTTGGTGGTGGCGTGGCTCACGCATAGCGGGCTGCGGGCCAGCACGTTGCGGGCGACGTTGATCATGTTCTTTTTTGCAGTGGACAGTGCGGCGTTATGCGGCTTGGCGGCGGCTTCAGCTATCCCCGCAAGCACCGGCTGGCAAGCGCTGTGGATGCTGCCCGCTTTGTTGCTGGGATTGTGGCTGGGCCAGCAGTTATTCGTGCGGATCCCCGCTGAACAGGCTGCGCGTTTTACCCAATGGCTATTGCTGGTGCTGGCAGGCGTGGGCCTGTTGGGCCGGGCGTGGTCCTGAATGTGTCCAAGGAGCTGTGTATGACCCCGACTGTATTTATCACCGGCGCGACGTCCGGTTTTGGTGAAGCCTGCGCCCGCCGTTTTGCGGCGGCGGGCTGGTCGCTGGTGCTGACCGGGCGCCGGGCCGAGCGTTTATATGCCTTGGCCGATGAGCTGTCGGCACACACCGAGGTATTGCCGCTGGTGGTGGATGTGCGTGACCGCGCCGCGATGGAGCAGGCGATCGGACAGTTGCCGCCCGCATTCAGCACCTTGCGCGGCTTGGTCAACAATGCCGGGCTGGCACTGGGAACTGCGCCAGCCCCTGAGTGTTCGCTGGATGATTGGGAAACCATGGTCGATACCAACATTAAAGGCCTGCTGTACAGCACGCGTTTGCTGCTCCCACGTTTGATCGCCCATGGCGCGGGGGCTGGCATCGTCAATTTGGGATCGATTGCGGGCAACTGGCCGTATCCCGGCAGCCATGTGTATGGCGCGAGCAAAGCCTTTGTGCGGCAGTTTTCACTGAACCTGCGCTGTGACTTGCAGGGCACCGGGGTGCGCGTGACCAACCTGGAACCGGGGTTGTGCGAGAGCGAGTTTTCACTGGTGCGCTTTGCCGGGGACAAGGCCAAGTACGACTCAGTCTACGCCGGGGCACAGGCGATTCAGCCCAAGGACATTGCCGAGACGATTTTCTGGCTACTCAACCAGCCGGCGCACATCAATATCAACAGCCTTGAACTGATGCCCGTCAGCCAGTCGTGGAGCAATTTTGCGATTGAGCGAGCTTAGGAATAAACAAACGCGCTGCGGTGCTTTTGCACAAAGTCTTCCCAGCGCACGGGCTGGCGGCCGGTGATTTCAGGGAAGTTGTCGAAGGTTTCTTCAACACCGGGGATCTGCCGCGCGGCCATGCGGGTGAAGTTGTCGTGTACGCAGGTCATGTAAGCCATTTCGGCCCCGGCGGCGCGCATGTTCTCCAGAAACACATCCGGCGATTGGGCGTCGTAGCGAAACGGCTGGCCGAGCACACGGGTCATGATGGCCGCGATGTCGCCGTAGGATTGCACGTCGTAACCCAAACGGTAGGTTTTGCCGCCGTGTTTGATTGGATGCAACAGAGTCTGCGCCGCAACACAGGCAACGTCTTCGCCGTCCACCCAGCTGAACCGGGCATCGCCGGTGTATTGCTCAATCACCCCGTTCTTTACGGCTTGGGTGCCGTCGTAGCTGAGCAGGTTTTGCATAAAGCATTCCGGGCGCAAATGGGTGAACGAGAAGCCGCACCATTCGATATAGCGTTCTACGAACTGATGCCAGGCCCAATGGCCGATGGTGGTGTCGTCCCGCCCGCAAGCACCCAGATGCACGATGTGCTGCACACCGGATTTTTTCGCCTGGTCGAGAAACGCTTTGCTCTGTCGCAGCATGTCGACGGTATAGCCGGTGACGAGAAACGCGCGGTCGATGCCTTCCAGCGCCGGGGCCAGGGTTTCTTCCTTATCGAAGTCGAGCATGACCGTGCGGATGCCGAGCGCTTCGAATGGTTTGGCCTTGGCCGCAGACCGCACGGCGGCCACCAGGGTGATGGTGTCGTCCGCCAGCAGGTTGCGCAGCGTGTCGCCGCCGATCTGGCCGGTAGCGCCGGTGATTAATACGGTGGGTTTATGCGAAGTCATACATACGCCTTTTGGGTCGTCAAAATCGAGACGTGTGAGGTTACTCGGGAATACAGGCGCTATTTGCGATACCTTTTACCGAATCACATGAACTGAATTCATCAATAGGTAAGGGTATGTTTTCATCCGAGCGCTTGAAGGGGATTGATGTGTTTGTCTGCGTCGCGGACTCAGGCAGTTTTCGCGCCGCGGCCGAGCGTCTCAATCTGACGGCATCGGCCATCAGCAAAGCGATCGCCCGTCTTGAAGGGCGGTTGCAGGTACGTTTGTTTGAACGCACCACACGGCGCTTGGCACTGACCGATGCGGGCACCGCGTTCTATCGAACCTGCACCGGGGTATTGGCTGAACTGGAAGAGGCCGAGCTGGCCTTGCAGGTGGAAAACACCGAGCCGCGGGGTCGAGTGCGCATAGATTTGCCCGCCGCGTTCGGCCGCTTGCTGGCATTGCCGGTGATTCTGCGCTGTGCGCAGGCCCATGCTCTGTTGTGGCCGCATATCTCGTTTTCGGATCGCTTTATCGACCCGGTGGAAGAGGGCGTCGACATTATGGTGCGGGTCGGTGGGCCACAGGTGTGGTCGGCGGCGCTGGAGCATCGTTACCTGGGCAGCGAACGGCATGTGTTCTGTGCGGCCCCGGCGTATTTGAGCCTTCACGGCACACCCACGACTGATCGTGAGCTGGAGCAGCACCAGTGTGTCGCATATGGCCTGGCAGACGGGACGGTCAGCCCGTGGCGATTTGCGGGCAGCCGAGCGGGGGAGGTTGAGCGACGGGTCATGCCTGCGCAGTACATCGTGGGCGACGGCGAAGGGCAGGTGATGGCGGTGTTGGCGGGGTGCGGCATTGCCCAATTGCCGACCTGGCTGATCAAGCAGCCTCTGGCCGATGGCTCATTGGTAGAACTGCTGCCGCATTTGGCCAGCGAGGGATTGCCGATCCATCTGGCGTGGCCCAAAAACCGTCAGCATCTGCCTAAAGTGCGAGTGTTGCTCGATGCGTTAACTCAGGGATTAACCGGCGGAATCCAAACTCCGTAGCAGCCGTGGGCCTTTTACTTTCAGATAGATCGCGTGCTCGGAACTTGCGACGATTGCATCGTCGAACGCAGCCTCGCATTACTCGACAGCTGCTACGAGCATGCTCCGTAGCAGCTGCCGAAGGCTGCGTTCGGCTGCGTAGCAGTCGTAAACCCAGGCACACAGTGGATCCCGTTTTGCGACCGCTGCGCGCTCGATCGCAGCCTGCGGCAGCGACTACAACGGCAAAACCCGGTCATTGATGACGTTTTTCATCACCAGCGTCGACACCAGCCTTTGTACGTTGGGCAGTGAGGTCAGGGACTCATCATAGAGCTGCTGAAACGCTGCAAGGTCTTTGGTGATGACTTGCAGCAGGTAGTCCGGATCATCAAACAACCGCTGTGCTTCGACGATCTGCGCCACGTCCAGCAACGCCGCTTCAAAGTCGGTAATCGCCTGACGCGTCACTTCGCGCAGGGTTACGAACACAATCGCGGAAAACCCCAGACCCAGCTCTTTGGGGTCCAGCAAGGCGCGATAGCCCAGAATCACCCCCGATTCTTCCAGTGCCCGTACCCGTCGATGACATGGCGAAAGACTTAAGCCCACCCGCTCAGCCAGTTCCGTGAGAGAAAGTCGGCCGTCCGCGTGCAGCTGCGCAAGAATCTTTCGGTCAATTCTGTCCACTGGCAATAACCTTCTAGTTGGATGCGGGGGCTGAGGAATAAACGAAAGATAATCCTATCAGCATTTCCCTATTCTTCTATCCATAGCGTGCGCACCCCTGGCGACACGCACTGGGCTTGTAGAAGGCAGGTATCCCGTGACTTTGCACATAGTCGCCGCATTTTGGGCGGTGTCGTTTCTGTTCATCATTACCCCCGGCGCCGACTGGGCTTACGCCATTTCTGCCGGGATGCGCGAGCGACGCGTCGCCCCTGCGGTGGCGGGTTTGCTTTCGGGGCATTTGCTGGCGACGTTGATTGTGGCCGCCGGTGTGGGCGCGTTGCTGGCCAACAGCCCGATGGTCATGTCGCTGCTCACGCTGGCGGGCGCCCTGTATTTGCTCTGGCTGGGTGTGGGCATGATTCGCCAGCCCTCAACCCCCGCGGAAGGGCAGGTAGAGGGCGCAGATTCATGGTTTCGCTGGGCCTGGAAAGGCACCTGCGTCAGCGGCATGAACCCCAAGGTGCTCTTGCTGTTTCTGGCCCTTTTACCGCAATTTACTGACCCGTTATCGACCTGGCCGATCCCGGCGCAAATCCTGGCGCTGGGCTCGTTGCATGCCTTGAGTTGCGCGGTGGTATACCTGCTGGTGGGCTTTGGCGCTCAAGCCGTGTTGCGCACCCGGCCCAGCGCTGCGAGGGCTGTGAGCCGGGTGTCCGGGGCGATCATGATCGTTATTGCGCTGATATTGCTGGCGGAGCAAGTGCTGCGTTGATTACAGGACGTGAAGGCCCAGCCCCGCCAGCAACATGCCCGCCTGGGCCTTGGAAATGATCGCGCCCTTGAACAGCTTCGCATCGGTGAGGCGCAAGCCATGCAGACTGGCTTCGCGCAAATCGGCCTGATCAAAGCGTGCGTTGTTGACCCGCGCCAGCGACAGGCTGCCCCCTTCAACAAAAACCGCCTGACGGAAATCGCAATAGCTCAGGTCAGCCTCGGCAAAGTCCAGCGTGCGCAGTTCGGCCTTGTAGAAGGAGATGCCCGACAGGATCGCACTGCGCAACACGCACTCCTTGAACACCAGACCCAGGGTTGAGGTGTCGACGAAGTTGGCGCCGGTCAACTTGCAGCCCTCGAACAGCGCGTGAGCCAGCTTGCTGCGTTGCCAAAGGGTGTTGTTCAAATCGCAATTAACAAACACCGCTTCTTCCAGCGTGGCAGCACGAAACACCGCTTGGGCGGCGCGACAGCTTTGCCAATGCGTATTGGACAGGTCGGCGGCCGTCAGGTTGGTGTCACCAAACAGGCAGCGCTCAAAGCGTGAACCGGCAAGGTTCACGCGGGACAAGTCCTGCCCACTGAAATCGATGCCTTGAAAGCAGAGGGGCTGGCCAGCGTCTTTAATGAAGTCCGCGAGTGCGGTATCACCCAGTTCAGAGGCGTCGACCGTGACGTAATGGTTTTCAGAAAGCATGACGCCTCACAAGAGATTCAATTAAGCGGCGGCCATAGTGAGTTACCGAGTGCGAATCATCAATATTGATAACCCGCGCGATGTGTGAGCAAGAATCCTTGATCCGCGTCTGCACAGCTCGCTTCACGGCCCTGTAACATGGTCCACCGGCCTGATACCTGAATAGAGAAGCCTTCATGCAAAAAGCGGCGATATTGACCCTGGTTCTGAGTTTCGCCAGCGCCTTCACCAGCACGGGCGCGTTGGCCGCTGGCGATGCCGTGGCGGGAGAGAAGCTGTACACGAAAATGTGCGGCGGCTGTCACAGCATCGGCGAAAACGCCCGCGATGGCTTTGGCCCACAGCTCAATGGCGTGATTGGCCGCGCGGCCGGTTCTTCACCGACCTACCTGTACTCTGACGCCATGAAAAATTCCGGCGTGGTGTGGACGAAAGACAAGCTGGCAGCCTACATCGAGGCGCCGAAGAAAGTGGTGAAAGGCACGCGGATGATTTTCTGGGGCATCAGTGACCCGGAGAAAATCGACAACATTCTGACCTATATCGAGCAGTTTCAAGATCAGTGATCACTGAATGTCTTTCAAGTAATCCCTGAGATGGGTCACGGGTGCGCTCAGTTGTTCAAGCGTTTGGGCGCGGGTGACCTCGTTGGCCAGCTTGAGCAGCTCGCGGCCCATCACCGTGTTCGGGCCGCCGAGCGCATTGAGCGCCACATCAAGGCATTGATTGAGCTTGAACTGAATGGCGCCCACCTCGCCGTTACGCGACAGCAAGGCAAACACTTCGCGCTGGTACTCGCCCATCACCGGATCGTCGCGCAACAGCGGGCTTGAGCCTTCAGGCTCATAAGCCAGTTTGAAGGCATAAAGGGCGGCGGTTTCCAGATGCGAATCCATGGGTGCTACTTAACCTCTGATGCAATGTGAGAAGCACGCTGGAAACATCAACGCTGAGACCATCACTTCTCAAACCACTGCTGGAATTTCAAGCGGTGACGAGCATAGCCGACTGTTGCAGGGTTTTGAAGGGCGGGCGCCTGCAAGCGCTCACCATTACACCGCAATAAATGCCAACGGCACATCGCGCACCTGCACCGGCGCAACCGGCTGATAATGACCGTCGTTGGTCAGTTCGTGCAGCAGCTCTTCACGCAGTTGATGAAACTCAAAACTGCTGCGCTGGCGGGGATGCGGCAAGTCGATGTTGACAACTTGTTTGATCTGCCCTGGTCGCGGCTCCAGCACCACGACCCGGTCAGCCAGGAAAATCGCTTCTTCAACATCGTGGGTCACCAGCACCGTGGTGATCTTTGAACGCGCCCGAATCGCCAGCAGTTCGTCCTGCATTTGCTGACGAGTGAGTGCATCCAAAGCACCGAAGGGTTCGTCCAGCAGTAAAATCCGCGGGCTGGCCACCAAGCCACGGGCAATCGCAACCCGCTGCGCCATGCCGCCCGACAATTGATGCGGAAAGGCCCGCGCAAAATCATTCAAGCCCACCAATTCAATAAACGCTGCCACCCGCTCTTGACGCTGCGCAGGGCTTAGCACGGCGTTGACCAGCCCCAGGCCGATATTGTCGGCAACGCTCAGCCACGGGAACAGGCGGTGCTCTTGAAACACAATCCCACACTCGCTGCCCACGCCCTTGACGGCCTTGCCATCCACTTCAATAGCGCCGCGAAACTCAGTGTCCAGCCCCACCAGCAAACGCAACAGGGTCGATTTTCCGCAGCCACTGGAGCCCACAATGGCCACAAATTCGCCCTCGGTTATGTGCAGGTTAAAGTCGCGGATGGCTTCAAGCTCCAGACCATCCACTTCGAACGATTTACCCACTTGGTTGAAGCTGACGATTGGTGCGTTCATGCGTGCCTCCAGCGAGTGGCGCGGGTTTCAATCATTTGGCCAATGAGGTTGAGGGCGGCACCGGTCACACCCACCAACAGCATGCCGCTGAAGAGGGTGTCCATGCGCAGCAGTTGTTGCGCGCCGATCATCAAGCTGCCGATTCCGCCGTTGGATGGCATGAAGTATTCGGCGCCGATGGTGCCCAACCATGCGTAGATCAAGCTCAGGCGTAGCCCGGCGAATATCCCCGGTGCAGCGCCGGGCAAAACCAGTAACCGCAAACGCTGCCACAGGTTCAAACGCATCACGAGCGCCGCCTCGCGCAACTGGGGGGAGAGGTGAGACACGCTGCGTTGAGTGGCAATAAACAGCGGAAAAAAAGCAGCCAGAGCGACGAAGACCCCCTTCGACAACTCGCCCAGACCAAACCATGCCGTGAGCAAAGGCACCCACGCAAAAATCGCAATTTGGCGCAGTGCCGACAGGCTCGGGCCCAGCAGTCGCTCGCAGAAAGGCGACAACCCCAGCAACACGCCAACGCCAAACCCCAAACTGCCCCCCAACAACAAACCGCCAAGGGTGCGTTTCAGGCTCAAGCTCAGCGCGGTGAGCAAACTGCCGTCGGCCAAGCCATGCCAGGTGCTTTGCAATACGGCCAGCGGGCTGAGCAAAATCTGCGGATCCACCCATTGCAGCTCAACCGCCACCTGCCACAGCGCAAACAACGCCAGCGGCAGCCACCACGACTGCGCACGCTGCCAGCCGGTGTAACGCGGGCCACGGGTCAACTGAGCGGTGGCGGTATGGGGCCAATGCACCCATTTTTTGTCCAGCCAACCGATGCCGCGATCCATCGCCACACCCACCACACCGATCACCACGATGCACACAAAGACGATGTCGAGCATAAACAGCTGCCGTGCATACACCATCAAGTAGCCAATGCCTTCACTGGACGCCAACAGCTCCACCGCCAATAACGACGTCCAGCCGGTGGCCAATGCCAATCGCACCCCGGACATAAAGCCGGGCAGGGCCGCAGGAATAATCAGGCGGGTGAGTTGCAGGTGCAGTGGTAAACGCAACACCTGCGCTGCTTCGCGCAACTTGGGTTGCGCGTCACGCACGCCCACCAGCGTATGCAGCGTCACGGGCACCACTATCGCCTTGATCAGCACCACCAGTTTGAGCACTTCACCAATGCCGAAAAACACCATAAACAGAGGAATCCACGCCAGCGTCGGAATTTGCGCCAAGGCGCTGAACGAGGGCAGCACCCAGCGCTCAGCACGACGGCTCAACCCCAATGTGGCGCCCAGCAGCGCGCCAAGGGTCACCCCCGCCAGCAGACCCACACACAAACGCTGCAGGCTGATCGCCAAATGGCTCCATAACTCACCCGAGCCCAGCTCCAGAGCGCTTTGCCACACCAACGACGGCGCTGGCAGGATCTGCTCGCTCATCCACTGATTACGACTGGCAAGCCACCACAGTGCCAGCACACTTATCGGAAGCAGCCACAGTATCAACCGCTGACTGAACGTAGGTAACCAAACCTTCAACCCGGATAGCGGGGCGACCAAGGGCAAATTGAGCAGCGAAGCCTTAGCCATCGCAGACCTCCGTTGTCGGCTGTGCGGGCAAAACCAAACGGGTTTTGATATTTCCGTTTGATCTATTAATTAACGTTACCCCTGCCTATCAGAGATAAAGACTGTTCTTTATGGCGTGTCTTTGCCTGCGCTTCCAATGCATTGAATGAATATTTTCAGTGCATTTCATGCATGCCGAGCCAGCAGCCGCAGGCTAGAACGCTTATTCCTTTTGGTTACTAAGTTGTGAATTCTTAGTATTTATTGATAAAAAAATCTTATGCCTACTTTTGCTCCTCAACGCCCCCGCTATCAGGAGCTGCACCCATGTCGATCCCTTTTCAACGCGCTTTACGCCACCTTGTCGCCCCCGTGCTGGTGAGTGTGCTGGGCAGCTTGCCCTTGCTGGCGCAGGCTGATCCGCTCACCCGTATCCGCATTGCCGTGCCCGACTTGAGTGCCGGTAGCCAACACAGCGGTGGCGGCGTCAGCGACGTGTTGCGCAGCCAGCAACTGCTGGAAAAAGCCTTCGCTGATGAAGACGTGACCATCGACTGGAAATATTTCAAAGGGGCTGGCCCCGTTATCAATGAGGCATTTGCCAATGGTCAGGTGGACTTCGCTTACCTTGGCGACCTGGCCGCAATCATCGGCAAAGCCAATGGTTTGGATACTCGTCTGCTAAGTGCAGCGGCCCGCGGCAACAAACAGTATTTGGCCGTGGTGCCGGGTTCAGGGATCAAAACCCTGCAAGACCTCAAAGGCAAACGCGTGGGCCTGTTTCGCGGCACCGCCACCCAACTGTCATTCGACGCGGCCTTGGCCAGCGTTGGGCTGAGCGAAAAAGACCTGAAGGTCATCAACCTGGACTTCAATGCTGCCGTCGCTGCACTGGCTGCCAAACAAATCGACGCCTCTTGGGGCGGCTCCAACTTAAGTTCCCTGCAAGCCAAAGGCCTGGCCGAAATCCCGCTGACGACCAAAGACATCAATAACGCCGGCAGCATTCAAAGCGTGCTGGTGGCTTCTGGCGCGTTTGTCGATGCTCACCCGCAAGCCGTGGCCAAGTTGCTCAAAACTCAGGAGCAAGCGGTGCAATGGCTGACCGACGACGCTAACAAGCCGGCCTACATCCAACTGGTATCAGGGCTGGCCAGTTACCCGCCACAGATTCTTGAGCAAGACCTCAAAGATCAACCCTTCAGCGAAGTCTTCCCCTCACAGCTAGACCCGGTGTTCCTCGCCACCCTGCAAGACTCCGTGAACCTGGCCGTGCAACAACGGCTGATCCGAAAACCGTTCCAGGTCAGCGAGTGGGTTGCACCCCCGCTGGCAGCTGCAGCCCGCTAATCCTTGCCAAAAAACCGTCAAACACGATGAGGTTCCTACAATGAGCACTGCCGCATTAGCTACTAAATCTGACGTAACTGCGCTTGAAATCCACCCGGTTGCGGGGCGCATTGGCGCTGAAATCCGCGGGATAAAGCTGTCTGGGGAACTGGATGCCAACACGGTCGAAGCCATTCAACAGGCGC
The DNA here is from genome assembly GCF_009600315.1 of Pseudomonas helleri. GTDB lineage: Bacteria > Pseudomonadota > Gammaproteobacteria > Pseudomonadales > Pseudomonadaceae > Aquipseudomonas > Aquipseudomonas helleri_A. The sequence goes on from NZ_WIWC01000002.1 coordinate 195,640, forward strand.
TCCTGACCCACAAAGTGATCTTTTTCCGCAACCAGACCCACCTCGACGATCAAAGCCAGGAAGCTTTCGCACAGCTATTGGGCAAGCCGATTGCGCACCCAACGGTGCCTGTACGGGATGGCACCCAGTACGTAATGGAACTGGACGGTGCCCAAGGCCAGCGTGCCAATTCGTGGCACACCGACGTGACGTTTGTGGATGCCTACCCTAAAGCGTCGGTGCTGCGTTCCGTGATAGCGCCGGTCTCTGGCGGCGACACTGTGTGGGCAAACACTGCCACGGCTTACGCCAAACTGCCCGCTGACTTACAAGCACTGGCCGACAAACTCTGGGCCGTTCACAGTAATGAATACGACTACGCCAGCGCAAAGCCTGACGTCTCAGCTGAAAAGCTTGAGCGCTATCGCAAGGTGTTTACTTCCACGGTGTACGAAACCGAGCACCCAGTGGTGCGCGTCCACCCAGAGAGCGGTGAGAGGAGTTTGGTGCTGGGGCATTTTGTGAAGCGCATCAAAGGTTACTCACTGGTCGACTCGGCGCACCTGTTCAACCTGCTGCAAAGCCACGTGACCCGCTTGGAAAACACGGTGCGCTGGCGCTGGAGCACCGGCGATGTGGCGATCTGGGACAACCGCTCGACCCAGCATTACGCCATAGACGACTACGGCACCCAAGAACGTATCGTGCGACGCGTTACCTTGCAGGGCGACGTGCCCGTGAGCGTCCAGGGGCATCGCAGCCAAACCACCAAAGGCGTTTGAATAATCCAACTCAACCCTGGAGTCGCTGCTGCAGGCTGCGAAGGGCTGCACAGCGGCCCTTTTATTAAAGAAGGCCCTAATGAGGGCATTCTCGCAGCCTGTTCAGCGATGACACGGATTTACCACACCCCGATCTTCACCACTTTCTCGGTCTCGGGTTCGCCATAGCGAAAGCTCTCGGCTCTACGGTCCACTTCTTGATGGCTGATGGTGGTACGCCGCTTCAGCCCGCGCAGCCAGTCAAACAAATACCCCGCATGCTGCTCGCGCACCGCTGCGTAGGCAGGGTCTGCGCCAAGGTCATTCAGTTCCTGTGGGTCATTGTCCAAATCAAACAACTGCGCCCGGAAGCCGTCATAGGCCAAATACTTCCAACGCTCACTGCGCACCATCGTCATGCGGCAGCGATCAATGGGTTGGCCCAGACGTTCGCGGGCCGGGGCCTGGAAGGCGTAGTCGTATTCGCTGATTGCATACTCGCGCCAGGCCGGATTGTGCCCATGCAGCAACGGGATCAACGAGCGACCCTCCAACCGATGCTCGGCTCCGGTGATACCCAGCGCCTGTAAAAAGGTCGGCAGCGCATCGATGGTTTCGGCCAAGCGCTCATCCACAGTGCCTCGCGTCGCATCAGCCGCAGCACGCGGGTCGCGCACGATTAACGGCACCCCCACGGCGGGCTCCAGCAAAAACTCCTTTTCGCCTAAAAAGTGATCGCCTAAAAAATCCCCGTGGTCGCTGGTAAACACAATCAACGTATCGTCCCAACGGCCCGTGCTTTGCAGCAGATCAAACAGGCGGCCCAATTGATCGTCCACTTGCTTGATCAGCCCCATGTAAGTCGGGATCACGTTCAGGCGTACTTCATCGCGGGAGAAGTTCTGGCTCTCTTCGTGCTGACGAAACGCGGTGTACACCGGGTGATCGCTGGCCTTGGTCGGGCGAATCGGCGCCAGAACGTGTTCGTGGCCATACAACGCGTGGTAGGGCGCCGGGGCGATATAGGGCCAATGCGGTTTGATGTACGACAAATGCAGGCACCACGGCTGTTCGCCTTGCTCTTGTATGAAGTCGATGGCGCGGTCAGTGGTGAACACCGTTTCTGAATGCTGCTCCTGCACCCGAGCGGGCAGGTGAGCATTGCGCATGTGCCAGCCGCTCAGCACCTCGCCATCCTCTGCGGCGCCCGCGTTGGCCCAGTCGTGCCAAGGGTTGGCACCGTCATAGCCTAGATCGCGCAGGTAATGGGTGTACGGTGCGCTGTCACGCTTGTCATCAAACAGCGGACTATCGGGGTAAATACCGTCATGGCGGGCGTAGGCTTCAAATCCTACTTCATTGAAAATTTCAGCTTGCTGGCTGTCAGGGTCGATAGCCAAACGCTGCAAGGCATCGACGTTCGCAGTTGCATGGGTTTTGCCCACCAGCGCAGTCCGAATCCCGTGGGGGCGTAGATAATCGCCCAAGGTCAACTCTTCCAACGGCAGCGGCACAGCGTTCCAGGCCACCTGATGACTGCTGACATAGCGTCCGGTGTAGGCCGACATACGTGATGGCCCGCAAATCGTACCTTGGGTATACGCCCGGCTGAAACGTACGCCAGCCGCAGCCAAACGGTCGATATTGGGTGTGTGCAAATGCGGGTGGCCGTAGCACGACAAGTAATCGCGGCGCAGTTGATCGCACATGATGTACAGCACGTTTTTAACCGGTGGGAGCTGTGGCATGAGGGGTCACCAATGATTAACAGAGGTGATCGATTTCGGACGAGCACAGCCTCAGCGACAAGCGCATTTGGTGAATGGTTTTTATGCAATGCGCGCATGCCGATCTGACGCACACCGTGTCAGTGATGCCGCAGGTTAAATCGCGAAGTTCTCTAGCCCGCACACGTCGCTGTTATCCAGCTCTTTGATGTGTTCGATCATTGCCTGAGCCAACGGCGACAGACGCACGCCAGCGCGGCTGACGATGCCGTAGCGGGTGTAGAGCGCGTCCTGTTCTTCGGCCAGTTCATCTACCTGCAAACGCACTAAATTGCCACTGGCGTACAAAAAGACATCGCTGTAAGCCCCACAAATACCAATGGCGTCGCTACTCAGGACGACGCTCATGAGGCTAAACGGGCTTTCGCATTCCACGTTGGGCGCGTAATCCGGGCGGCCACTGAGCTGCACCAGCACTTTGCGCAGGTTAGGCGGGCGAATGGTGATGGCCTGTGGGTAACTCAGCAACTCGGCGGCGCTGACGCTGCCCCGGTTGGCCAGCGGGTGGCCGGTGCGGCAGCAAAAATACCATTTGCGCGGACGTAAACGCTGAGTGACATAGGCTGGGTCAGCTTCGAATTGACGTGTGTCAGCGACGAAAAACTCAAACTCCTCGCTCAACAAACGCTTACTCAAGCTTTGCCAATCGTCCACCTGAAACTGCACCCGCGCCTTGGGGTAACGCCCGATAAAACGCCCTATAGCTCGCGGCACCAGTCCCGATGCAGGCGCCGGGCCACAACCAAATTGCAGTTCCCCAGCCTCCAGCCCATTGAACTGGCTGATCTCATTGGCCATTTGCCGCGCCCCGCTGACCAGTCGCCGCGCATGTTCGAGCAGCACTTGGCCTTGCTTGGTGGGTGCCAGGTCTTTGCGTCCGCGATCGACCAAGGGGCAACCCACGCTGTGTTCGAGCGCCTGAATGCTGCGGCTAAATGCCGATTGCGAAAGGTTTACCGTCTGAGCGCCCGCAACAAAGCTGCGCTGCTCGGCGAGGGCAATGAAGTGTCGAAGTTGGCGCAGATCGATATGCATTTTTCACATCAAAAATATCGGGGAAATGCATTGGCTATGCACTAGGTGGGTTCCTTATAAAGGCAATCTCTTATGCAGTAAATATCTTTCAATGCATAAAATAATAACTTTTAGGAATATGCAGAGGTGTGTATTTCGCCCTACAGGAGCCGCCCATGAGCCCGTCCCATCTCGCCTTGCCGTTACCCCTAAGGCGTATTAAACGCCTGCCGCTGGCGCTGTTTATGGCGGGTTGTGCCACAGGTTCGATGGCCTGCGCAGCGGATCAAACCCCGGCCAATGACACCGCGCCAGCGGCCAAAACCACGCCGGCCAAAGCCGACGGCAGCCAATTGAAAACCGTCACCGTGACGGCTCGGCGGCGCGAAGAAAGCGCACAAAACGTGCCCACGCCTATGAGTGTGCTCAGCGGACAAACGCTGGAAACCCAGCGCATTTATCGCATTCAGGATTTGCAGCAACTGGTGCCCAGCGTGAACGTCGCCTACATGCACGCTCGCCAGTCCAGCGTGTCGATCCGCGGGCTAGGCAACAACCCGGCGAGCGACGGTCTGGAAGGCAGCGTCGGTTTGTATATCGACAACGTCTACCTCGGGCGACCGGGCATGGCCGTATTCGACCTGATGGACATTGAACAGCTGGATGTTTTGCGCGGCCCGCAAGGCACCTTGTTCGGCAAAAACACCACGGCCGGGGTAATTAACATCACCACCCGCGCGCCCACTTTCACGCCTGAGGGCAACATTGAAACATCGGTGGGCGAAGACGGTTATTTCCAAACCAAAGGGACGATTTCCGGCCCGCTTACCGATGAACTGGCCGGACGCTTTTCGGCGTACCGCACCCGCAGCGATGGCGATATAAAGAACGAATTCGACGGCAATAAGCTCAATGGCGGCGCTCGCGAGGGTTTTCGCGGGCAGTTGCTGTACAAGCCCAATGAAGACTTCAACTTGCGCTGGATTGGCGATTACAACGAAGAAGACTCCAGCGCCGGCACCCGCCCCTTATTCAGCACCGGACCCACCATCAACGGGGTCAACCGGTTTGAAGCCCGCGCGGCCGCTGTGGGGGCAACGCTGGTGGACGGATCGCACCGCAAGGTCAATCTCGATAGCCAGCAAGCCGTCACCGTGTTTCAAGGTGGCACTTCGGTGGAAGCCAATTGGACGCTGCCGAGCGACTTCACGCTGACCTCCGTCAGTTCCTACCGCTGGTGGGATTTCACCCCCCGCAACGACGATGGGCTGGATGTACCCGTGGCCTATAACGCAGGGGTATCGGTGAAAGACAAACAGTGGTCGCAAGAATTTCGTCTGGCATCGCCAACAGGCGGGGATTTCGACTACGTAGTGGGCGCGTATTACTTCGGCTCAGATCTGGATAACAAATCCTTCAACCTTTATGGCCCCAAGGCTGATATCTGGAACGGTACACCAGCGGGCGCTCTGGACAATGTCAGCACACTGGGCAAAGGCCATATCGAGACCAACAGCTTCGCGCTGTTTGCTCAAGGCACGTGGCACTTGACCCCACAACTGGATTTCACAGCGGGCTTACGCGGCACCTATGAAGAAAAAAGCGCATGGGTGACCCGCGATGCGCCTGTCGGTGGCGCCAGCGTTACCGGGGCCGCCGCCATTGCACGTCAGGCGCGGGTTGGCGCTTATGACTCCGGCGATTTAAACCAATACAGCACCAGCCCCTCGGGCCTGTTGAACCTCAGTTATCACTTCAACGACAACCTGCTGGGCTATGCCACTTTGAGCCACGGCGAGAAGTCTGGAGGGGTCAATTTGACGGTCGGTTCGGCGCCCACTGCCGGAGCCGATTCGCTGCTGATCGGGGCCGAGCGCGCCAATAACCTTGAGTTGGGCTTAAAGAGCACGCTGTGGGATCGCCGCTTGCAGCTCAACGCCAATCTGTTTTGGACGCAGGTCAACGGCTACCAAACCACCGCGTATGACGACTCTACCCGTGCGCAATACCTGACCAATGCCGGTTCAGTGCGCTCACGCGGGGCAGAATTCGAAAGTACGCTGATCCCCATACGCGGACTGACACTCAACATCAACGGCTCCTACAACGATGTGCGTTATCTCTCGTACAAAGATGCGCCGTGCCCGCCTGAAATCAGCCTGCAACCCGGCGCACCTGCCTCGTGCGACTTGAGTGGCCATCAAGTGGTCGGCGCCTCCAAATGGATCGCCAATGCCAACGGCGAATACAAGTGGAACCTCACTGACAGCCTCGAAGAATACGTCACCGCAAGTTACGCATTCCGTTCCAAAGCGGTGGGCACGGTCGAGGACTCCGACTATGCGCAGATCCCCAGTTACGCCGTGGTCAACTTATCCACGGGCCTGCGCGGTGACTTTCACCAAGGCCAGTGGGACGTCTCCCTGTGGCTGAAAAACGCCTTTGACAAAACCTATTACACCACCCTCTGGAGTGCTGGCAATGGCGGCTATGAAGGCCTGCTCGGCACTCCCCGCACGCTGGGTGTCACAGGCCGCTACGACTTCTAACTGACCAAGGAAGCTCACCATGCAACGTACTCACTCTGTTTTGTCGCTGCTGATTGCCAGCAGCGTGTTCAGCGCAGTTGCTGGCGCCCAAGGGGCACAGCCGTTCCCTCAGTCAACCTGTTCACTGAGCGGTGTACTTTTCCTCTAACACAATCACGTGGGTTCCTGAGCAGGGTGCAGTCCCAGAGTGACGTCATCAATCAGTGCTTTGGCCATCTCGCTGAGATAGTGCGAAGCCCAACGCATGGCGGTTGCTTCGTGGCCATCATCGACGGCGCCCATAAACGAGAGGGTGTTGACGCAGTTCATGAGCAGGGAGGCGTGTTCCAGCGCTTCCACGCTTGAAACCCCGGCGTTGACCGAAAACAGACGTTGATCCTGAGCATTGCACTTGCCGAACGTGGCACCGCCAACGGTAGGCATCAAAAGCGAAGGGGTCATTGCACACCCCCTGTTGCGGCAAGGGCGTGAATTTTGGATGGAATGAGGGCGTCTTTCATTTGGCGTAACTCCTGTATGTGAGGGAGCTGCCACAGTTCGCCGCGAAACGAATAAGGGTGGCAGCTGTGCGCGGGTTCGCGGACCGGGCATACAGGACCCCGGCAGACCCGAAGGTCTCCCACGCACAGCCGCCATAAAACAGAGTAGCGGGCACAAAAAAAGCGCCAGCAATCGTTATGGGGGCGCCTATGCGCCTGTATATGCTCGGACCGCGACGTCCGGTCGCTGAATGTGCAGCGACTGGCGGAGATTACCGCTCGAATTTCAAAACTGCAACCGTGGGTTGACCGGGTGTGTGGGTGAAGCAGACGAACACGCAACTGAGAGCTCACACCCACGTACTAGAACCAACGCCGAATCTGACGGATGCGGCGGTATTCACCGTCAAGGCTGTACTAATGGCGGAACTCAAGCCTATTAGGCTTTAGCTTTTAAATCGTTCGCCAACAAAAAGCCCGTCTTTATGACGGGCTTTTAAATTAGGCCAGTGCAGCCAGGACATTCTCAGGATCATTATGTATTGCCCGTAGAAGTGCTCGCGCTGGGCCTTCAGGCGCTCGGCGCCCTTGCTCCCAATTCCTCAGGGTCCCGACAGCCACGTCGATTCTCTTGGCAAAATTTTCTTGTGTCAGACCAGTGGCTTCACGGATAGCCTTTACCTGGAGTGCGTCGACATGGAACTCACGCGATGGCTGACGCTCACCACGGTCAATCTCATCCATCTCGGCCATGCTTTTGACAAGACGATCGAAGAGATTCTTTTCCATCATTTCCACCCTTGGTTAATGCTTCGTAGTAATGCTTTCTCTTTTTTCGTCAAGGTATCCTGGATACCCTTTCGATAGATCAGCAACATTCGTATGTGGCTTGCAGAGATCACGTGGTAGTAGATGATCCGTACGCCACCACGTTTCCCTTTTCCTTTCGCAGCCCATCGGATTTTGCGCAACCCGCCGGTTTCCTCTATGAGGTCACCCGCTTCGGGATGCTCGGCTAGGTAATCCTGCAGCCTCCCGTATTCTTCATCCACAAGGTGATCGCTCAGATCCTCAGTGAAGAATGATGTTTCTATGAAGATCATTGCCTTCCTTGTGTGTGCGTCATTGGCGTAGTCGGATTCTATGCCGTTGCTCAAATAGCCGCAACTTTTAGCTCATCAATTTTGTATTACATATCAAGCATGCAGTGGGGCAGCTTTGATTGGATGCTTGATGCGTTCGGCCTTCGCTTTTCGATGGCCGCTAAGCTTTCAGACCAGCCGCAAGTCTCGACTAAATATCTGAGGGAGTGTTTGATGCGGCCCAAAGTGCTTTTGCACAGTGGATGAACTGAGCGCCCCAGATCTTTGGCGAGGGGGAGACGGGTTAAATCGCAGGCACAAAAAAACCGGCGCTAGTGGCCGGTTTTTTTGTATTCAAGGTGCATTGAGCGGCACCTTGAGATCTTTGTTTGGTGCCCGAGGGAGACTCGTGTGTTCTATATAAAACGTGGCTTGTAGAGAGATTGGTCGGTCGGGGATACAGATAGGGATACATGGCCGCATTTGCTGGCGAAGTACAAAGTTCTATTCGGCAGTTGCAACCTCTCTGCTAGCTTGGCGTCATTGAACTGATGGTTCTGGTATCTCATTTCTACAAGGTGTTGCCGTACAGTGGCTCCGATGGGCACTCGGTCGGCAATCATCCATAGCCAGGGGCCTAAAGCCCCAGCGGATTAGTCTAGGGCTCGGGGAGCCGAGATAGAGTCTTAGGGCCAGTCTTGAAGGGGGTCAACGATAGCCCCAGGCTGCCTTCTGCTCTATAGGTTTTGGAGTCATTCAGAACAAGAAATTACATCTTGTGACCTGTTTTTATTGAGTTGCTCGCTGTTGTCGGGCTTAGTGAATGAGGTGTATTTTGAATTTCGGAAACTTAGCGTGGTGTGCACCTAACTTAAGCAAGGAGCAACAGCATGGATTGGCCCCCGGTTTTGAGAGAACTGCATTTGTATGGTGGTGGACGCGTTCTGAATGGGATGGATCAAAAAGCAGATCTCAGACCCAGTATGATTAGTGGGAAATCCGCAAGCTTTAAAATTAAAAGCTTTGGAAGTTTTTATGGCGATATAAAGCGCTTAGGGTTACAGGTTGTCGGGTGTGATTTTTTTCATACGGAAGAGCAGGCAAATAGTTTTGTCCCTCCAGAGTGGCGGTCTATCAATCCAGTAGCCTCTCTTGGGTGGCTTTGTACGGATCAAGGGCATGCTTGGTCTTTTATAGCAAATGCCGCATTCTTACAAAACAGTGGGTTGTTCTATGATATGGCTTCTCGTATTTCCCACCAAATAAGGGCTTGTGAGTGGAGGCTTCGACAGCTATCGGAAGCATACTCTGATCAATTAAGTGGGCGTCTACTCTCGAAATCTTTTAAAGCTAATGAGCGCTTTCTTGATGGCTACACTTCGTTGTGCTATCTGGCTCTACAATCATTTCTGGTAGATGCCTGTACCCTAAGAGATTATCTTTCTGAGTTTTATTATGAAGCAACGATAAGGAAGAATGATTCTTCTGTGCCAAAAATTACTGCATTAAGTGGTCTGTTAAAGACTTGGCGGTCTCAGCCACCTCAGGATAAAGCAGGTAAAGAACTGAGAGCTTCATCTCTGTCTGGTAGTTGGCTCTATGAGCTTGGCGCGTATCGCGATTTGGTCGTACATGTCGCTCCTTTAGCAAATGCAGGAAAAACTCTGTTAGCTTTTACGAAAACTATAGAGTTTCAGGGAGAGCTATTGCCTGCTGTGCAGTTACCTATCCCTTTGAAACCTGCTGAGGTAAAGAGTAGTCGCGCAACTGGGCAGTACTTTGATGACCCTGATTTGAATTTTGCGCGAAGTCTTAATTTTGTTAAAGATATGGAGTCTTCTAGGGATGCGCTTGAATATGCTCATATTTCTATGCAGCAGCTTGGTGCGCTTTGTAGTTCGATTTCTGATATATCTCCCTTCGCTCCTGAAGTTCCGATCATCAAGCCATTAAACTTAAAAATTACAAAGGGGTGACTCTGTCTCCATTTAGTTTTAGTGTGGGTGATATTTGTCACGTGGTTGAGGGCGCGAGCATCGAGAGACTAATCGCGGTCGAATTACGGGAAGCTACGATTTTTTGATCGAGTGTTTATCAACAGCTCTGCGAACAATGCAGCTATTCACTCGTTGGGGTTTGTAACGTTTTTGTGAGCTTAGCCTGAAGGATGTAGGTGCCAGATTCTGCCGGGGGCCCCTGAGGGATTCTAACCAATACGGGGCAGAAAACCCGCGGGATTTTTTTAGCAGCAGGTCACCCAGCTTATTGAAATTTCAATCGTTGAAATTGAAAGGTATTGAAGAAAAGAGGAGGGGGGGGGTCTTAGCCCGTAGCAGGGCACTGGATATGTTGCGGATAGTGAACACCTAGGTGAGTCAACTGGGTCAACCGGTCAAGTGTGGTCAACAAACTTTGGAACCCAGCCACTAACGATTTCCTGCGGGTTTCCTGCCCCGTACCTAGTAATAAGTTCCAGGGGCCCTCGGTACTTTTGACGCGCCGGGAGTGCCTCTGCTTTTATCGCTGAAGGCACTACCTGTTGGGGGGCTAGGGGCTGGTCTCTCGAAAGCTATGTTACGAGTGTTACGGATGTTACTGGTCAGAATAGGTATATGATTTTTAAGGGTTTTTAGTGGTTACACGGCTTTGAGTAGTACTCGTAGGTAAGTGTTACAAGAGCTGCGGGTGTTACATGTGATCTCCTCTAGGAATGGTCGCTATCGACCCCAAGCTTGTAGTTGGCCAGATACAGCAGTCGGCCGATTCTGTTGAAAAAGTCGCTCATCCAAAACTGCCTCATGATTAACCGGTGAAAACGTCTTTTTTGCACGCTGCTGCGTGAAATCTGTGTCTGGAAACCTCAGCCGAAAGTAAAGATTTCAATCTCCGACGCGTACTTTTCAGCGGCGGAAACCATGGCCGACTTTTTCAACAGAATTGGCCAAAAGCAGTCAGTCAGACATGCTTAAGGGTATGGTCGTATCACATTGACCAATCTGCATTGTCGGAAGTCTAGTAAGATGCGGCCACGAAGCCTGATCGAAATCGGGCTGCCCCGTCACGTCACAGATGGACTTCTATGTCGCTTAGGAAAGAGATAACCGAGGTGTTTACGCCTCGGCGCAGCGAAGTAAACGTGAATATGTATGTGCATCGACCAAGGCTTGAGCTGGAGCTTTCGCGTGCATTCAAGAGAAATTCCCATACGCTCATTTTTGGGGAGAGTGGCAACGGCAAGTCATGGCTTTACAAAAAAGTCCTTGAAGATGACGGGATCACCTACGTGATCGTCAACTGCGCGAACGCTGCACGTATCAAGTCCCTGACCGCCGAGATTTGCAACTGCCTTATTGCTCCAGGCACTGCCGTAAGTCTGGGATACAACGTGGAGAAAGTGGCAGAACTTTCTGCGGCTTTTTTAAAAGGTGGCCTGAAGCAGAGTGATCATTACGACTTCACTCAAGAAGAACCACTACTCAAGGCCTTTAAGCTTTACGCGTCTGCAAGCAATACGAAAAAAATTATCGTTTTGGACAATCTAGAGTCGATATTCAGCTCTGAAGATTTAATGGATGAGTTGTCGAATATCATCATCCTTTTGGATGATAGTCGATACGCCGAATGCAACATAAACTTTCTCGTTGTTGGGGTTCCAAATGGGGTTCTCCAATATTTCCGTGAGATTAAAAACGCTGAATCCGTCGCAAATAGATTGCAAGAAATTCAAAAAGTTAGTGGCTTAGATTCAGGCCAGGTATGTGAAATCGTTAGTAAAGGGTTCAAGCATCTTCAAATACCTCTCTCAGGGGCCTCGTTGATTGAGATATCGGAGCATGTATCGGATGTAACGCTAGGCATCGCACAGCGTGTTCACGAGTTCTGTGAGCATCTTGCATACGCGATCCAAGACAATAAGTGGACGTATACTCCGAAGACGCTCCAAATAGCAGATCTTGCATGGCTGACGGCTGGATTGCGGCATGCCTATTCGACCGTAGAGAAGAACCTGAATAGTCGTGAAACCACCGTCGCACGACGTAATCAGGTAATTTATTGCATTGCTAAGGTTAAAAGGCACGAGTTCGACTCAAGTGACATCGACAGGCTTGTCAGGGAAAATTTCCCTCGAACCGTACCCAATACCAACATGGGTATAGGCTCAATTTTATCGGACCTCACTGCGGGATCGAGCCCTCTTATAACAAAAAACGAGCACACTGGTGGCTACTCGGTCAAAGACCCTCGATTCATCATGTGCATAAAACTCATGCTGTATACCGATTCGGCCGAAAAAGTCCAATGTCGAAAATTCCAAATGTAAAGTAATCCCCAATTAAGTGGCGTTTTATGTCGGAACGCGACCGGTGTCGGTAGCAATCACCCAGGTGTTGCTGCTTACCCGTTCTGCAGTTCATCACCGAGTGCATGGCTCTAAAAGCGCCTCAAACGCTCTTCCAATAAGAACCTATAACCAACTTACAGCGCAGTGGTCCAAAGTGAAATATCGGATTCCAGGAAAAGATGCAACCTTATATCCCCCTGTCTTATTGACTCTTGAGTCGATCGAAAGCGAGAAGCTAGAGGCCGGTTCAAAATACTATCATCCCGCAGACACCTTCTTGCTGGCTTTTACAGACGCTGTCGAATGTCTCAGTCGGGTAGCTACAAAAGTTGAACACGAGATGGAGCTACAATTCGCAGGGGTACGGAGTCTTTCAGCGTCCGGAACAGTGGAAAGAATGGATGGCATTCGCTTAGATGTTTTTAGCATGATTTTTCATTGCGGGAATTTCATTGAGGCATGCCAAACGACTATCAAAACGATATTTCACGATGATAAAGAAAAGGCAGCTAAAGCAGCCAAGGAGTTCAATCGCAGCACGGAAAGCTATAGAGGGCACGTCTCAAAAATAATAAATGAAATCAAACATAAGCATCGCCGAATACGAGTGTTTTCAGCGACTTGGGACTTGAACATAATAATTGGATTTTATGTTGAAGGAGTCGTAGATATAAATGTAATTGGGCCAGATCCTTTGGTGCACAAACGGCACAACTTAATGTCGACAGGTTTTTCTTTAAATTGGGAAATTCAAAATCACCTTGTTAATATGTATCATGCATCGGGATGCCTAGAGTCTGCACTGAGGAACTTCAAACCCTTTGCGACAAATACAACCATTGAGAGCGGGATCGCTAGCAATTCCGCTCTCAATGAACGCTTATCCAAACATCTAAACGATATTGCTGCAATTCCAGCGCTATACTTGCCAAATGAATTTGTTGGTTCTCAATATTCCGTGGTAAAAAAAGGTGAAAATTACTTGCTTTCAAACGGCAAGGATAAAAAGCCATTAAACAACAAGCCGCACCCTATGAACATAAGTTTGTCGAGTCGCATAGGACTATTTAACCTTGGGATTGAAATGCCTTACTATTTACCACAGGAGATTACTCATAGCATCCTCTGAGGCCGTTACGACACTTAACTGACGCCAGTCATCTGCGATGGCCAATAAATTAAATCATGGGCTGAACGAACTCGGGTATCAAAAAATTTTGGAGACTTTTAGTTCCAGGCAGCAGTAACTGTTGCCACATGTCTGCTTTGGGTCGAAGCCATCCTTCAGGATTTACCGCTTATGGTCGATAGTTGCCTCTCTCGGGTAACAACTACCGGCCAGAGTCAGCTATGCTGCTGACCATCGCACGCACTGAACTGAATCATGGTCACGGCTAGCTGTTTTAGGCAAAATCATTAACTAAACACTGTACATGCGCGCCTAAATAAAAATAGGATTTAATCATGGCCGGAAATAAAAACTCAACTTTTTGTTGTTCAGAGCCTACATGGGCAAATGCCTGTGTAGGAAACAACGGCAGCCCTGGATATTTTGAGTACTCCAAAGGTTTCTCCACCGCTGCCAACTTACTAATTGATCAGGTTCTTTCCAAAAAAATGGATATGGAAATTGATGACTTAGTATATCCTGTTTGTTTTAATATGCGCCATTCTGTTGAGTTGAGATTGAAAGGAGCAATTCAGGAGTTGTCATTCGTAGCTAAAGCGAAAAATTATGAGCTTTTGTTCGATTTGTCCGGTTCACATGATATTGGAAATATCTGGAACTTCTTTAAGTGTAACTCAGAACTTCTGGATAACCGTTATAAGGGTGTTAATAGCCTAATTGCCGAAACTATTTCAGATATTGCAGAGGTAGACGCCACCGGGCAGACGTTTCGCTACCCTTTAAGCAATGAAAGCAAAAAACATCTAACTGACGTCGCATCTATTAATTTCTTTCGTTTAAAAGAAAAATTTGGGCAGCTAGAACACGACTTAGATAAGCTTCATGATTTGAATCTCTGGCTTAAAGACGAATATGCTCAAGGGACTTTTACATCAAAGCTTTCTCGCCCAATGATTTATAGGCTGGCCAGAGATCTACCCCCGAAATCTGATTGGGCAGCACCAGAGTTTAAAGATGTCAAACAACAGATCATGTGTAAGTACGGCATTGGCAGCAGAGATTTATCGAAAGCTATTGAAAAAATTAAAACGCACTACGTTCTTTCTTCTGTAATAGGCGAGCCTTTACCACTTAAAGGTATAAACCCAGATCAGCTATTTTTCTTCTTCGATCAGTGGGCGCCTCAGAATACCAAGAGCTTACTTCCAGAAACACCAAGCCTTGGCCTTGATTACTGGGATCGAAAGAAGTCGATGCTTGATAGCATAAAAGAAAGAGCAAGTACTAGACAGTCGGTTTGGAATGAATTTGATGAAAGGCTGACTCCTGAGTATCTTGCAGGGTTGCATACTTTATTCTATTTTGCGCGCGACATTTTGTATGCGGAGTTTTACGTCGAGCTATATGAAATAACTTTCTCGGAAATCAACAGTTATTTTAGGGTTGGCATTCAAGATGTTAGAGAAAGTTTTATGCACGTTTTTGAAAAAACAAATGCCTTGCGCAATATTGTAATGTCACTTTTTGCCTTAGGTCATAATTATTTGGCTGAGGCAATTGTTGATAGATATCAAGTTGATGCATCACTCAAATGGCTTGAGAGATCTAGGAGTGGAGAACTTTTCTCTTATCCGGATTTTGCCAAATACTAAATAGGTTTTTAATCTTAGATATCGACAGGCAGCAGAGACAGGTGACTGGTATGGGTTGATAGCTGGTGACCGCTATCGACCGAGGCTGTGTTAAAAAATTTTAGAGCAAGTTTGACAGTCAGAATCGGAACGAAAGTTGTGTTCCTATGCAAATTTCAGGTCTGCTGACTAACCAATGGCTCGCAGATTTTACTTAGCAACGCAGACTTCAAAACGGTGTATGTGTTTTCACACAGCCTGGACCCATAGCTGCCGTTCGGTACCTGCAGCCCTCGAAAATAAAAGCCGCTTAATGCTGCTTGGTGGGTTCCAATAGATCGGTATGACTATGCCACACTGCCTACTATGTCCAATCTCAGGCAATCATCGGCACGCGACGGTGTGTATGACTCATGGTGATTTCAACTTCCATGTTCGATGAGAACACCATGATTGATCGAGAACTCATTTCTTATTTTATGTGGCGCGATATGTAAATTTTCGGCTTGAGCGAATATCCTGTCACTAGTTTCTTCCAAGCTTCGACCGCTAGTAGAAATTGGATGGAATTTACGTCCGTGATGGTTTTAATATCTTCTTCGAAAACGAACCAAAGCGCCGCTGAAGTAAGTTTCTTGTTGAATTTTATTGCGTTGTTTTTGATAAGGGTTATGGAGTCTTTTGACTGTTCTATATTGTAAATTAGTTCTGTTTTCTTTTTTGAAATCTTTACGGATGTTATCTCTCCTTTGTAGTAAATATCTGCTACTTCAACTTGATAGTCCCTTCTTTTTTTTCCTAGCGAGCGAATTGCGGTAAGTTCTCGGTCTAAGAGCGTGTATCCGCGCTCGTTGCATATTTTTTGATTGAAATAGGCTTCGCGATAATCAACCTTGTCATCTCCGGCTTTTCGATGGGCTCGTTTGTTTGTCTGCCACGCAGCAAACTCTGTTTCAATTAGTTGTTCTTCTAGAATAACCTCAACAGCGATGAGCGATCGTTTTAGGTAGTCCATGAAAACCTGATTAAAAAAGAACCATTCGCCATTTTTCAAAAAATATTGTTGGTCGCCCCACACAATGGGCATATCCAGTAGTTCCTTGAGGTTTCTCGTGAAGCGTCCGATATCCTCATTTTTAAACTGCACTGTTACATTGTTTATGTCGTCAATATCTGGGTTGTCAACGAGGAACTCTGAAATTGCTTCAATGTCCATAGTATTGCCGAGCTGCTTGCTCAGGAGTTTTCCTTCGCTGTTCTTCGCTTTGATGACATAGTCATAGTCATGGAAGCTGAAACATATCGACACACCGCTTACATGAAACTGATCAATCCCCACGTTCCCTTCGCCATCTCTTAAATGAGTGAGAGCCTGAATATCCAGGTCTTTTGCAATCTCTGCATTGGCTGATTCGAGTTTGGGGAGGTGGATTATTTGATCATCTTTGAAGCTGGCTTCAATTATTTTGAATATTTCAGGGAGATGCATTGGCTGCTTGTCCATATCCATCTGGATAGAATCAGCAAAAATGATATTGCGGTTACCCCAGACAGTTTTGTTTGCTGCCTTTAGTTTTATATGATCCACGGACTCACCAGCTTCGTAGTTGTTTACCTGGAATTGCTGATAAGAGGAAACGTCTTGCCTTTTCGTGCCAGTAAAATATCTGCTTTTTTTGAGAAGTATTGAACTCTCATCGGCCATGTGCAGTGCGAGGTCAATACCAAAATCCAGCTGTATGAATTTAGAAAGATAAAAATGTGATTTGCCCAAGCTGACAGCAAATATCTTTTCAGGTTCTGAGATATTTTGGCAAATCAATACAGCAAAGTTGAAGGTGTTTTTTGGTTCTTCAATATTATCATTGAAGAAGTTTCGATATGTCTTCCTGAATCGCCCCTAGTTTCGTAGACACCTCCAAGCCTTAAAATGAGGCCCATTAGGAGGTGCCATGAGCAACCAGCGATATCCCGAAGAATTCAAAATCCAGGCGGCCAAACAAGTGACCGAAAAGAAGCTTCCTGTCTCGGAGGTGGCTGCACGATTGGGTGTGTCCGTGCACAGCCTCTATGCCTGGGTTAAGCGCTACACCAAGCCCCAGGAACAGCGCGTTGAGGAGGATGATCAGAGCGCTGAGGTTCGTCGTCTACGGGCCGAGCTGAAACGGGTGACGGAGGAGCGAGACATCTTAAAAAAGGCCGCCGCGTACTTTGCCAAGGAGTGCGGCTGAAGTACGCCTTTATTAAGCAGCAAGCGGGTCATTACGCGATTCGACGGCTTTGCCTGACGCTCAAGGTTCATCCCAGCGGCTACTACGCGTGGCTATCAGAACCAAAATCTGCGCGAGCCAAGGACGATCAGCGACTGCTTGGACTGATCAAACACTCCTGGTTGGAAAGCGGTGGTGTTTATGGCTATCGCAAGATCCATGATGACCTGCGAGAGGTTGGTGAGAGCTGTGGCCGTCACCGGGTAGCTAGGTTGATGCGCCTTGAAGGTTTACGTTCTCAGACTGGGTATCGACGGAGGCCGGGAAAATATGGCGGTAAACCAGCCGTTGCCTCACCGAACTTACTGAAGCGCCAATTCGATGTCAGAGAACCCAACAAAGTCTGGGTCACAGACATTACCTACATCCGAACATATGAAGGCTGGCTGTATTTGGCCGTGGTGCTCGATCTGTTTTCACGCCAGATCATTGGTTGGTCAATGAAGTCGCAGATGACCAGCGACGTAGCCATTGATGCACTGCTGATGGCGGTTTGGAGACGTAAGCCGAAGCAAGAGGTGATGATCCACTCGGATCAAGGCAGTCAGTACAGCAGCTCAGACTGGCGAAGCTTCTTGAAAGCTAACAACCTGGTAGCCAGCATGAGTCGTCGAGGTAACTGCCACGACAACGCTGTGGCGGAGAGCTTTTTCCAGCTGCTAAAGCGGGAGCGGATCAAGCGTAAAATCTACACTACACGCCAGGATGCTCGGGATGATGTGTTCGATTACATCGAGATGTTTTACAACCCAAAACGACGCCACAGTTTCAACAATCAGCTGTCACCGGTAGAGTTTGAAAAGCGTTACGCAGCGAGCCTGGAGAGTGTCTAGGAAACCCGGGGCGATTCATCCACCACCAAACTTCGTTTCCTTCTACTTTTTCAGAAAAATAAAAGGTTTTTAAGTATCCGTCCTTTTGTAGGGTTTTTTGCTCTACCAATCCAACTGAGATTAATTTCTCTTTTAGTTTGTCAAGTTTGGCTGGTTTGACTTTGTAGATATTATAAGTGTTAGCCATAACAATTCCCTTTGTACGTAACAACGTGATGGAATTCTGAGATTCGTCCTCAGCTGGAGCATTTTTGTCCCTTTGGATGCCATCGTGGTTAAGGCAGATGGACAGCCGACCTATCGTTACGTGTGAGGCTAAATGCTATCACTGCCTATGGCAATGACGCTGGTGGGTGTTTTATGCAGAACGACTGGAAAATGAGGCTCCCCAAATCAAAAGATTGATCCCATGATCACCTGCCACGTCAAATACATCATCGATTCTTATCAAATCACGGCGTTCGAACGCTACACACGCCAATTGGTCGTATTGGTTAACCAGCCGCCCCCTAGGTTGAACGTCCGGTATTGGCCGATAGAGACCTGTCGTGAAGGCCTTCAATCGGTCAAATTCGTCGCTTCGAAAGAGGTTGTGAAAGCATGAATATTTTCGGTGACGGGTTGTAAGGCTGTTGGCAGAAATTTGAAGTTCAGGCTAAGGCGGAAGCCCAGCGGGCTTCCGTCTAGGCATTAGCTCCGTTTTGCGAGCTGTTGTTCTATGACGCTAATCTCTGCATTGATTGCTGTAATCGTCATTGTTTCTATTTTTGTAGTTTTCTCTGACTTCGGCTTTACGAGATTGATCAGTCCGCTCAGGTGGGCTTTTCTTGCTTTCAGGGTATCTGAATAACTAATTTTGCTTTGTATGGCAGTGTTCATGCTTGAGCCTCTGGGTGATCGAAACGGCCCTGCATTAGGCCGTTTCGGGAGAGGTGAGGGGTTACATTGCAAGGACGTCCTGGACGGTGTGCTTGTAAGAGCGTTCCGACAAATCACTACTATCCCAGCTATAGAATCGTTCGCCTTCTTCAGGAAGCTGTAGCTTTCTTAGGCCGATTTGATCGCGATCTATTAGTCGATACGCAGCCCAGAGCTTGCCTCCCATATCCAAAAGCTCCTTAGCTTTTTCGTTCCATTTTTCTTCCAGCACCGTATGAGCCAGGAGCAGGGCCTGCCTTTCAATCGCTTTGTATTCCTTTCTTGCCTCGACGATGTGTTGATCGACGATGACCAGTTCCTGTTCCAGTGCGGCAATAATCAGATGTTGGCGACGATTATGCTCTGCTGCAGTTGCGAGGTTTTTTGCATGCTTTTGCGCGTCCGCATCGGCTTTTTTTTCACCCTCGGTGTCGCCCCATGCCACGGCCTGAGCATAGGCGGTTGCTGCATCGGTTTCTGCTTGACGGGCCTTTGCCATGTCCTCGTTTGTTTGCTGTTGAATTTGTTTCAAGCGGGTACTGAGGCTGTCCCGTTTTTCATTTAGTTCTTGCTCGTCGGCTTTCCAGTTACCCATCGACTCGGTGTAACCCGCCATCAAGGTTTCGTGATTAACGAGCTTCTCGCGACGAGCAATCTGATTGCTAAAGATGCTGACATGAAGCTGTCGAGAGTCGTAAGGGATTTTCAGTTGGTTGTACTGTTTCCGGATTTCAATTTCGCGATCATCATCCATGACCTCGTCACCCTCCAATAGCGCTTCCAGAGGAGACATCTCTGTATAGAGCTTTTCGGCTTCACTTAGGTGATTGTCGCGGTAGGTTTTCAGCTTTTCGATTTCATCCAGCAGATGGCGTCTTTTTTCACATTGCTCAGTTTTTTCAATGGCGTCAGAAATAGGCTCCGCAAGGTTTGTGTTCTCAAGGCTTTCCTGCTTATTGCTCTGTAGTTCACGTTGCTGGGTGGATGCTTGGAATTCGTTCACGTCTCTAGTTCCTTTCATATTTGATTTGGGATTGGATGAGCGGCTGGCGAGGCCGGGAGTGAGCCGGCACTACCTCGATCAATGGGCAACCGTCAGGCAGCCCTGGCCTCGCTCTCATCTTTCCCCGGAACCGTATTTACGATGTAGCAGCGTTGTGGCCCTAGTCCCGGCAGGCGGACGAGGCTAGACGCCTTACCATCGCTTCCCGGCTCGAGCACTCCACGACGCAGCAGCTCCTTGTTCACGGCATTGATGTTCATGCCTTTGAATACTTCGGAGCGCCAAGCCTCGGGCAGCACGTAGTAGGTGTTAGTGGTGTGCAGTTCGTCACCCAGGCCATGCTCCAACGATTTGCGAAATCCCAACCGGTCGATGGTGCGCGGACCGTGCTCATCGATCTTGGCTGCGGCAGACTCCCAGCGAGTGAAGCGGCTTTCACCAAAGCGCTCGATAACTTGGCGCAGTCGAGCAACGATGGCGTCACCTTCATAGTTACCGGCGCCGCCGCGCTCATTCAGCCATGCGTTGAGGCAGACACGGGCTGCTGTGGTCGCAGTGCCATCTGGCCAGCCAGTGATGCCCAGTGCGGTAGCCAGCTCACCAGCTGCAGCCGCAAGACCAAAGCGCAGGGCAGCACGATGGGCTTGGCCGCTCGCTGAGGCGGGCAGGGACTTGGCAATAAAACCTTCAAGTGTGCGGCGCAGGATGATCGCCCAGCCGTGCTTTTTTCCGGGCTCGCACAGCGCTGATAGAAAGGCTGTGAGCGGTGTGCCGTAGTATTTAGCCACTCGGGCTTTTAGTGCGTCAGAAAGGGCGGCAGCGTCCTCGAAACCGTTGAGCACGTCGAACATGCCAAGCCCTTTACTGGCGTCTGCAGGCACCGCAAGCATGCGTACCTCCATACCGGCCTTGAGCTCTTTGTTGGCCTCGGCCATATGTTGCGCCAAGGTTTTCTCGCCTGTGGATAGAAACAGCAGGCGCCACTCTTGAACCTGTCGGCCAGCTTGGCCGCGATCGTTAGCGCGGGCTTTCCCAGTGCCGTTGCCGAGCATGTATACGGTTTCGCCAATGATGCGGGGGTCGCACATGCCGATTTCGTCGAGTACGAGGAGGCCGTCCGAGTGCGCGGCAGCGATGGACTCCAGTGCGTTATCGGTCGAGCGCCATGACCGCACCAAGCGCGGCCCGCCGTAGATCGAGGCCGCGACTTGCAGGTGGGTGGTTTTACCGCCCGAGCTATCTCCGTATAGGTGAAAACCGCCTGATTCATGACCAAGCATGTGCAGCACTGGTCCAGCAAACGCCACGCTGGCCACAAATGCCAAGCGATGATTGCCAACGCACAAGGCGCCGATTTGCTCTTGCCATTGCTCCAGGGTGCCAGCCTCGCTAATAGGCGGCAGTTGGGCGCCTGCTTCGTAGAAGTGTAGGTGCTCAGTGTGGGAGCCAACCTGCTGCTCTGGAAGTAGAAAGGCGCTGTCATGCCAGCCCAGTCGTGTGACCAAACGGGCGCGCTGAGTACTGTCGAAACCTTGGAAATAACTTTGCAGATCATTACGGGCATTGCGGCTGGAGCGTGTTCCAGCGAGACGTAGGCCCATATCTACCAGCGGACCTAGAACGTCTTTTCCGAAGTCGCCGGTCATGGTGCGCGCTGGAATGTTCCAGCGTTTTTTGGCGCCGTCCGGATCGTCAAACTCGACCAGCAATCCCCAGTTATGACCTTTGGCATCACGGGTACGAGCGAGTATTTCCAGTGGCGAGCACACAGGGCGCGCCTCGCCATCTTCACCGGAATAAAACACACCCTCGTGAGTCAGACGAAAGCCGCTGGTTAGGGTGTCGGTTTTGGGTTTCGCCGCACGCTTAGCCGGTGTTTTTACCTTAGGCTCTGTAGCCGAAGCAGGCGCAACACCAAAGAGTTCGCCAGTGCGTTCCAGTTCAACGATGTGGCCCGACGTCCAACCTTTGGCGAGTGCGTCCGCTGCATCGTCGCCTTGCTCCCACATGCCGCCTTTGGCGAAACCGGGCAGGCCATTTTTGAACGTGGGTTTGCGCTTGAAGTGTTCCAGCACAATTACGCGAACTGACTCCGCGCCTATTACCTCCAGTTTTTTAGCAACGGCCCCCATGCAGGTTGTGCCGCTCGGGTCGTTATCGGGCCACAACAAGACAGTGCGATTTTTGAGCGGTGACAGGTCGGCTTTGTGCCAGGCATTCGAGCCATTTGGCCAGCAGGTAGTCACACAGTCTGGAAAGAGTTCGGCGGCAGCATCTGCAGCCTTTTCACCTTCGCACAGGACTACTGTGGCTTCTGCTTGCAAGCTCAGTTCGTGCAATCGCAGCAATGGGCGTGGCTCGGGCAAGCCTTGCCACCGCCACTGGGTCGATTGGTTATCCGAGTTCTGGCACCACGTCAGGGGTGCGAAGACTTTTTTGGTTTTGCCGTCTTCGTCATGGCCGAGGTCAAAGCGATATAGCGCCATAAGTGGCTGGCCTTGAGTATCGCGATAGATCCACACTTTGGACGGGGCGCCATGTTGCCGATGTTTGGCTGGGCACTTATTCATGGCCTCGACCGGTATCGGCAGAATCGCTATCCATTCAGGTGCTGAGCTTTTAGTCGGTGCTGGATTTGATGGTGAATCCTCAGCGCTCAGCCGAAGCAGATCCGCAAGTTTGTTGCAGGCCTCTACGTCCGTGCCGCCATCCAGGTAGCGCACCAAGTCAATCAAGTCTCCGCCTTTATCGCCGGTAGCAAAATCAGCCCACGTGCCTTTGCTCAGGTTGATTTTGAGAGAGCCGGGACGCTTGTCGGTGCGGGTTGGATTGGGTGCTGTGTATTCCTTGCCGCCGTCTACACGCCTGCCATTGGGCAGCCATTGAGTGAGTACGCGATCAATGTTGCGCAGAGCTGCGGCTTTGACTTGGGCAAAAGTTGGGCGGCGTGAATTACCTTTTTGGGGAGTATTCATTTTGCACCCCCAGCGGAATCACTCTGGTTCGATGCCGTATCAGCATGCATGGCCAGCGTTCTGATCAAGCCAAGCGTGCCGCGAACATCCCAAAGCACGGACGCGATGATGTGGTTGGAGAGGCGAGGGGTGTCACCTTCAAAGTGATCTTCCAGGAGGGTCAGCACAGACGAGGCGCGATCAATGGCGCAGGTGATGGCGTCAATCGGGATACCGGCTTCGGCCTCTTTGCTGACACAAAGCAGATCTTCCGGCAGGGCGAAATTCAGAAGGCTTTTCATTGGGCACCCCCTGTAGATTCGAGGGAGCGAGCTTTGGACATGTGAGCGTTGTAGCGGGCAAGACGTGTAGCGAGGCTGGAGTTTGCGTGTAAAGCGGCGAGAGCCATTGCTCGATGAGCAGCGGCGCGATTTTTGAACGGATTGAGGGCGTGCATTGGTGAAGCTCCTTTTGCTGGGGAGCTACCACCGTTCGCGACCAAACGAATTAAGGTGGCAGCTGTACGCGGGTTGGTCGACCGGGGCAAAAGGAACCCGGCAGGCCCGAGGGCCTCCCACGCACAGCCGCCATAAAACGGAAATGCGGACGCAAAAAAAGCGCCTGCAATCGTAATGGGGGCGCCTATGCGCCTTTTGCTTGTCGGGCGACCAAACCCGTTCGCTGAATTTGCAGCGACGGCGAGAGAGTACCGCCCCATTTTGGAAAGTGCAACAGTGTGTGGATCTTGCGCAATTTTCCGATGCGGCTTAAATTGAACAGGCATGTAGATATACCTCAACGCCTCCGGATCGCTCCCGGGGGCGTTTTCATTAGTGCTTGAAAGCGCCGGGCCGGGTGAGCATGAGCCATTGCATGTGGTTCCCTTCGCGTGACCGTTGCCGCATTTGCTCAAGAGCTTCGGGGTTGCGCAGCAATTTAGGAATCAGCTCGCGAGCGTCGTTAATCTCAACGTCTGCAGGCGGTTGAATAGCCAGCAGCGTCCACTCCATGTCTTGCCACAGAACGATCAAGACATGAGCGCCGGACGAGACAGCCAGATCACGAATGGAGCACAGTCGGCGGCGCGCTTTCACCGCGTCTTTGGATGGAAGGCCCGTTTCAATTACGCCGAAGAGATCCATGGCCTGGTGGTGAAGGAATATTGGCGTCATGCGGCCACCTGATCGCGAGCTTCGATACGGCCGCGTGCCCAGGCTTGAACTTCAGCAAGAACCCAAGCAACTGGCGCACCACGTGCGGTGCTCATACTGAGCTTCACCGGCTGGGGGAAGCCGCAATCAGAGCGTTGCATCAGTTTGTAGATGGTGGATCGCTTCATGCCGACGATGGTTTCGACTTCGCGCATGCGGATCAGCGTTGAGGCAGGATCAAACAGGGTGGGGGTATGTGTCGTAGTTTTGCTGGGATGGGTGGTTACATTGATGTTCATAGGCATTGCTCTCGCTTGATTTGGACTGACGAGGGCAATGTTCTAGAGATTTGGTTGGTGTGAGCAGTTCACTTCCACATTGAAATTTAGGCTTATACAACCCCATGCCGATTAAGAATCGCATCCACTTGCCTGCGAGTCAGTGCTTTATCAACTTCTGGGGGGAGCCAGTCTGGCCTTTGCTGTGATGGAAGGGATACTTGATTTTCCAGCCAGCGATGAACCTTTGTAGTCAGGTTGCGGCGGTGCAGGCCTTTATCTAGAAGGTGTCGTGCCTGATGCAGAATGGCCGCGTCGCGGACTGATATTTCTTCTTTGCGATCCATGCCGCTCAGAATGCCGCCCTTACGTTTTGTTGCGTTTTTCATGGCTGCGGATGCGAGTTCGGTGATGTCATTGTCGTAAACCGAAAGCAGTGATGTGATGACCTCTATGTGTGCGACATAGTTGTCTAGTGCCTCAATGCGTTCATAAGGGCTCACTTCTGCCACAACAGCGGTTTTGAATTCCTCCCACGGCAGCTCAAGAATCTTCCAGTTAGTTGATACGGCGTCCTCTGCGGTCGTCTGCATCCAGTCGTTGAGTGATTCAATTGCTCTGATCGCACAAGCGATTGCGTAGGCAGCATAAGCCTCCTCATCTGATGCTGACTCGCAGCAAGTGAAGTGGCGAATGCCATCAGCTAGGCGTGTTACGGGTGGAGTCGATACAAACTGGAAAATTGATTCTTCGTTTCTGATCGTCTCGATACAAAGCAACTTCAAGTCATCGGTTGCGTCGCTTACCACGAGCTGAGAGGTGCATTGATCGAGTATTCGGCACGCGTCCTGTATCTGCTCTCCGCAATAGGCGTAGAGGGGCAGGACAGATAGGTACTCGATCAGTTTAGCTGTGGGTTGCACGCCTGCCGTTAGATCAATGCCGTCAATTAAATCCAAGTGAGCCTCCGTTTTTCGAACGACTGGCATCTACCCCTGGCCCCGTGCGAAGAGCACAAGTCCAGCGTTGCAAACCTTGGCGTGCAGTTACCTGCAGGTCAGTAAATGCGTTTCGAGCGTTACACTAATTGTGAGCGTTACACGTTGTATATCTGGTGTGTACGCTGAGTGTAACGTCTTAATAGTCCTTTATTTTCAATGGTTTGATTGATGTTGTTACACGAGTAACACCCGTAACACGGTTTTTGAGAGGGGGTATGAGTTGGCAGGGTTAGATTGCCTTACCAAAATCTCCATGCACTACATTCCCAGCACTTAACTCTTCAAGATGGTCGGCGTACCACTGCATCATTTTGATGCGGTTATCGAGATACTGGGCCTTGTTGTAAATCCCGGAGATGCCTTGTTCTTTGTGTGCCAGTTGAGCCTCTACATGCTCTTTTGGCCAGCCATGTTCCCTCAGGAGTGTGCTCGCGGTGTGTCGAGTGCCATGACCTACAAGACGACCTTTGTAACCAATAGTGGAGAACACTTTGTTGATGGTGTTTTCGCTGATGGTCGGGTTCTTTGCGCCGACTCCGGGGAATAGCCACCGACTGCGACCTGTTAATGCCTGCAGCTCCTTCAGCGCCTCTATAGCTTGCTTGGGTAGAGGGCTGACAAAATCCCTGCGCATCTTCATTTTCTCTGCCGGTGTGGTCCACAGGGCTTTCTCAAGGTCGATTTCTTTCCACTCAGCAAAGCGGACCATGCCCGGTCTTGAGGCTGTCCACAGGCAAAGCCATGCCGCTGTGCGAGCGGTGAGTCTGCTAGGGGTGTTTTTGAGTGCCTGAACAAACTCACCCAGCTCGTGCTCGAGGAGGTGAGGGTGTTGCTGGGTCTTGGGAGCTTGCGCGGCAATATCCCGCAAGCGGCTCCCCGGATCGTTCTCTGTCAGTCCCAAGCCGATGGCTCGGCCAAATATCTGATTGACCCAGGTGCGACATTTCTCTGCAACGTTGTGGGCGTCACGTGCCTCAATGCTGGCCTGCAGGTCGGCGCAATCGGTGCGGGTGATGTCGTCGAGAAGTTTATCGCCAAGTGCCGGGAGTATGTCTTTGTCGAGGTAGGTCCGGATCTTGTTGAGGGTGGAGGGTGCCAGGCCCTTTCCTTCTTTGGCCTTGAGCCATGCGTCAGCGGCTGCGCGAAAGGTGCGGGCTTTAGCAATGTCGATGGCAGCTTTTGCTGAACGTTTCTGTTCCAGGGGATCGGCACCGCTACTCACTACTTTGCGTAGTTCGGCAGCTTTCTCTCGTGCCACGGCACCACTGACCTCTGGATAACCCCCGAGCCCCATCCAGGCCCAATTACCCGCCGGGCGTTTGTATCGCAGTTGCCACGATTTGCCGCCGTCAGATTTCACTCGAAAGTAGAGGCCGCTTCCATCGAGCTCTCGATATTCTTTTGGCTCTGCTTCTAGCCCGGCCAGCGTGGTATCGGCCAGGGGGCGGCGCTTGATGTCGGCGCGCTTCATCCTTGTATCCCAAAGTTAGGTATTTTTCTAAGGATACAAGTGGGGATACAGGGATACAACGGATAGGGATAGACAGGGGTAGATCGTCAGGCACAAAAAAACCGGCTCAGTGGCCGGTTTTTCTGTGCTGCAAGTCCTGGTAGAGACTTGCA
Source organism: Pseudomonas helleri (assembly GCF_009600315.1). GTDB lineage: Bacteria > Pseudomonadota > Gammaproteobacteria > Pseudomonadales > Pseudomonadaceae > Aquipseudomonas > Aquipseudomonas helleri_A. The sequence continues at coordinate 222,424 of NZ_WIWC01000002.1, forward strand.
GGTACTGCTATATGGTGCCCCGAGGGAGACTCGAACTCCCACTTCTTTCGAAAACGGATTTTGAATCCGCCGCGTCTACCAATTCCGCCATCAGGGCTCAATGGCGGCGAAGTATAGAGATGAGATGTAGGTCGGTCAACAACTTATTGGTCTATTTTTACTAAGTCCGTTAAACTCCCCGGCCCTGCTAGACGAAACCTATCATGCGCGTTGCTGACTTTACATTCGAGCTCCCAGATTCACTCATCGCACGCCATCCTTTGGCGGAGCGCCGCAACAGTCGCCTGCTGACCCTTGATGGGGAGAGCGGGGCACTGGCACATCGTCAATTCACTGATTTGCTTGAGCATTTGCGCCCGGGCGATTTGATGGTGTTTAACAATACCCGGGTCATTCCAGCCCGTTTGTTCGGCCAAAAAGCGTCGGGCGGCAAGCTGGAGATTCTGGTCGAGCGCGTGCTCGACAGTCATCGGGTGCTGGCACATGTGCGTTCCAGCAAGTCGCCAAAACCAGGGTCGAAAATCCTGATTGATGGTGGCGGCGAAGCCGAGATGCTGGCGCGCCACGATGCGTTGTTCGAGCTGGGCTTTGCCGAAGAGGTGTTGCCGCTGCTGGACCGTGTCGGGCATATGCCCTTGCCGCCTTATATCGATCGTCCGGACGAAGGCTCGGATCGCGAGCGTTATCAAACGGTCTACGCTCAGCGACTTGGCGCAGTGGCTGCACCCACCGCGGGTCTGCATTTTGATGAGCCGTTGATGCAGGCCATTGCCGCCAAGGGTGTCGAGACTGCATTTGTGACCTTGCACGTGGGCGCCGGTACGTTCCAGCCGGTGCGCGTCGAGCGTCTTGAAGACCACCATATGCACACAGAGTGGCTCGAAGTGGGTCAGGATGTGGTCGATGCGGTGGCTGCTTGCCGGGCGCGGGGCGGTCGGGTGATCGCCGTGGGCACCACCAGTGTGCGTTCGCTGGAGAGTGCCGCGCGTGATGGCGTGCTGAAGCCGTTCAGTGGCGACACCGATATCTTTATTTTCCCCGGTCGACCGTTTCATGTGGTCGATGCGCTGGTGACCAATTTCCATTTACCGGAATCCACGCTGTTGATGCTGGTTTCGGCGTTCGCCGGTTATCCCGAAACCATGGCGGCCTATAAGGCTGCGGTTGAGCATGGGTACCGCTTCTTTAGTTACGGTGATGCAATGTTCATCACCCGCAATCCTGCGCCGACGGCTCCTGCCCCGGCCCCAGAGGATCAAGCATGAGCAACTGTCGTATGTCTTTCGAGCTGCTTGCCACTGATGGCAAGGCGCGTCGCGGTCGTTTGACCTTTCCCCGTGGTGTGGTTGAAACCCCGGCCTTTATGCCGGTCGGTACCTACGGCACCGTCAAGGGCATGTTGCCGCGCGATATTGTCGATACCGGCGCGCAGATGATTTTGGGCAACACCTTCCACCTGTGGCTGCGCCCAGGCACTGAAGTCATCAAAAAGCACGGCGACCTGCACGATTTCATGAAGTGGCAAGGCCCGATCCTGACCGACTCGGGTGGTTTTCAGGTGTTCAGCCTGGGCGCCATGCGCAAGATCAAGGAAGAGGGCGTGACCTTTGCGTCCCCGGTGGACGGCGCCAAAGTGTTTATGGGGCCGGAAGAGTCGATGCAGGTTCAGCGCGACCTGGGCTCCGATGTGGTGATGATTTTTGACGAGTGCACCCCGTACCCGGCAGATGAAGACGTGGCGCGAGTGTCCATGGAGCTGTCGTTGCGCTGGGCGCAGCGCTCCAAGAATGCTCACGGTGATAACACCGCAGCCTTGTTCGGTATCGTTCAAGGTGGCATGCACCAGAATCTGCGCGAGCGCTCGCTTGAAGGCCTGAACAAGATCGGCTTCGACGGTCTGGCCATTGGCGGTTTGTCGGTGGGCGAGCCCAAGCACGAAATGATCAAAGTGCTGGATTACCTGCCGGCGATGATGCCTGCTGACAAACCTCGTTACCTTATGGGGGTTGGCAAGCCAGAAGATCTGGTTGAGGGTGTGCGCCGCGGTGTGGACATGTTCGATTGCGTGATGCCAACCCGTAACGCCCGCAATGGGCATTTGTTTATTGATACCGGTGTGATCAAGATCCGCAACGCGTTCCATCGCCATGATGATTCGCCGCTGGATCCGACCTGCGATTGCTACACCTGCCAGAACTTCTCTCGCGCTTATCTGCATCATCTGGACAAGTGCGGTGAAATGCTGGGAAGCATGCTCAATACCATCCACAATTTGCGGCACTATCAGGTGCTCATGGCTGGTTTGCGCGAGGCTATTCAACAGGGTACATTGGCCACCTTTGTCGACGCCTTCTATGCCAAGCGCGGGCTTCCTGTGCCGCCTTTGGACTGAATTTACGACCTTTAAGAAACAACATTGCAACTGGAGTGCTTAATGAGCTTTTTCATCTCTTCCGCTTTCGCGGACGCTGCTGCACCTGCCGCTGCTGGCCCTATGGGCGGTGGTTTTGAATGGATTTTCCTGGTGGGTTTCCTGGTCATCTTCTATCTGATGATCTGGCGTCCACAGGCCAAGCGCGCCAAAGAGCAGAAAGCCCTGTTGGGTAACCTGCAAAAAGGCGACGAGATCGTAACGACTGGCGGCATTGCCGGCAAAATCGTTAAGGTTTCCGACGCTTTTGTTGTGATCGAAGTGTCTGACACTGTCGAGCTGAAAATTCAGAAAGGCTCTGTTGCAGCCACGTTGCCTAAAGGCACGCTGAAAGCGATCTAAGTTTCAACTTTTAACAATCGACGGGGCGCGCAAGGCGCCCCGCGTTTTAAGCGGGCGGCGTGATTGATGCTGAACAAATACCCTCTGTGGAAATACATTCTGATCCTGGCTGTGCTGGCGATCGGTTTTATTTATTCCGCTCCCAATCTGTACCCAGATGACCCGGCGATCCAGATTTCCGGTGCGAGCACGGCGTTGCAGGTCACTCAAGCTGATCTGGATCGTGCAAGCAAGGCGCTGGCCGATGCTGGCATTGCCGTCAAGGCTGCGACTTTGTCCGAGAACGGCAAGGGTGGCTTGCTGCGACTGGAGAAGAAAGACGACCAGTTACCCGCCAAGGATGTTGTACGCAAAGCCTTGGGCGACGACTATGTTGTAGCGCTTAACCTGGCACAGACCACGCCGCAATGGCTGCGTAGCCTGGGTGCTCACCCAATGAAGTTGGGTCTGGACTTGTCGGGTGGTGTGCACTTCCTGCTGGAAGTGGACATGGACAAAGCTGTCGATGCACGTATGAAAGTGTATGAAAGCGATGTCAAAAGTTTGCTGCGTAAAGAGAAAGTGCGTTATCGCAGCCTGCCGCAACTCAATGGTGCCATTCAGTTGGGTTTCACTGATGAAGCCGTTCTTGAGCAAGCGCGTAGCCTGATCCGCAAGAACTTCAATGACTTTGACGTAACCACTGCGGACCTTAATGGCCAGCCGGTTCTGCGTCTGGCGATGACCCCGGCCAAGCTGGCGGAAATCCGTGAATATTCCATCAAGCAAAACCTGACAACGGTCCGTAACCGGGTCAACGAGTTGGGTGTTGCCGAGCCTTTGGTTCAGCGTCAGGGTGCCAACCGCATCGTGGTTGAGCTGCCGGGCGTGCAAGACACCGCCGAAGCCAAGCGTATTCTGGGCAAGACGGCCAACCTTGAGTTCCGTCTGGCTGCTGAGCCGGGCGCATCCAAAGCCACTTCCGAGACATTCGAATTCCGCGAAGGCAATCGTCCTGCCGCGCAGATCGAACGTGGCCTGATCATCACCGGTGACCAGGTAACAGACGCTCAGGCAGGCTTTGACGAGCACGGCCGTCCACAAGTGAACATCAAGCTTGATGGTCATGGTGGTGAGCTGATGAGCCGTTCGACGCGCAGCAACGTCGGTCGCAGCATGGCGGTTATCTTCATCGAGCAGCGCCCGGTGACGACGTACACCAAGAAATTGGTCGATGGTGTCGAGAAGGAAGTGCCGGTACAGACTTTCAAGGAAGACAAGAAGATCATCAGCCTGGCGACCATTCAGTCGCCGCTGGGCAGTCAGTTCCGGATTACCGGCCTGAATGGTCAGGGTGAGGCTTCCGAGCTTGCACTGTTGTTGCGTGCCGGTGGTCTGGCGGCGCCAATGTACTTCGCTGAAGAGCGCACCATTGGTCCAAGCCTGGGTGCTGACAACATTACCAAGGGTGTTGATGCATCGCTGTGGGGCATGCTGTTTGTGTCGATCTTCATCATCGCCATCTACCGTTTCTTCGGTGTGATTGCGACGGTGGCACTGGCGGGCAACATGGTCTTGCTGCTGGCTTTGATGTCGGTTCTGGGTGCGACACTGACCCTGCCGGGTATCGCCGGTATCGTATTGACGATGGGTATGGCGGTCGATGCCAACGTGCTGATCTTCTCGCGGATTCGCGAGGAAATTGCCAATGGTATGACGCCGCAACGGGCAATTAACGAAGGTTTCAACCGTGCCTTTACGGCCATTGTTGACTCCAACCTGACTACCCTGTTGGTCGGCGGGATTCTCTTTGCCATGGGCACCGGGCCGGTTAAAGGCTTCGCAGTGACCATGTCCCTCGGGATCTTTACCTCGATGTTCACGGCCATTCTGGTGACCCGCGCAATGGTCAACCTGATCTACGGCGGTCGGGACTTCAAGAAGTTGTGGATTTAAGGGGCTGCCATGTTACGTACAATCAACTTCATGGGCGTTCGCAACGTTGCGTTCGGCGTCACTGTGCTGCTCACCGTGCTGGCATTGTTCAGCATGTTCCACAAGGGCATGAACTACGGCCTGGATTTCACCGGCGGTACGCTCATTGAGCTGACCTACGAAAAGCCAGCTGACCTGACCAAGGTGCGAAACGAACTGACGACGGCGGGCTTCCATGACGCAGTCGTGCAGAGTTTCGGCGCTACGACGGACCTGCTGGTGCGTATGCCGGGCGATGATCCGTTGCTGGGCAACAAGGTTGCGGCTGCTTTGGGTCAGGCTGATACCAGCAACCCAGCGGTGATCAAGCGCGTTGAGTTTGTCGGCCCGCAAGTGGGTGAAGAGCTGCGCGATCAGGGCGGCCTCGGCATGCTGATGGCATTGGGCGGCATCATGCTGTACCTGGCTTTCCGCTTTCAGTGGAAGTTTGCGGTCGGCGCCATCGTGTCGCTGGTTCACGACGTGATCGTGACCATGGGTGTGTTGTCGTGGTTCCAGATTACCTTCGACCTGACGGTGTTGGCGGCGGTGCTGGCGATCATTGGTTACTCGCTCAACGACACCATCGTGGTATTTGACCGGGTTCGGGAGAACTTTCGGGTGCTGCGCAAGGCCAGCCTGATCGAGAACATCAACATCTCGACCACGCAAACCCTGCTTCGCACCATGGCTACGTCGATCTCCACCCTGCTGGCGATTGCTGCGCTGCTGATCTTTGGCGGCGACAACCTGTGGGGCTTCTCGATTGCCTTGTTCGTGGGTGTATTGGCGGGTACTTACTCGTCGATTTACATCGCCAACGTGGTGCTGATCTGGCTGAACCTCAGCGCTGAGGATTTGATTCCGCCAGCGGCGAGTGAGAAAGAGGTCGATGATCGCCCGTAACGGCTAGTCATCGGTCCACTAAAAAGGCGCGAGTATTGAACTCGCGCCTTTTTTTATGCTCCAACACCAGGATTGGTGTGGGACTGTCCCCACGTGTGATGGTCTGGAGGTTCGCGTGAACAAGTCTTTGCTGGTAGGTGCTGTTTTGGGTGCTGTCGGTGTAACTGCCGGAGGTGCTTTTGCCACCTACAGCTTGGTTAAATCCCCTGAGGCTGCACAGGTGTTGGCGGTTGTTCCGGTCAATCAGCAGATCAAGACGCCGCGAGAAGTGTGCAAGGAAGTGGCTGTGACGCGACAAGCGCCGGTCAAGGATCAGCATCAAATCGTCGGCAGCGTGATTGGTGCGGTTGCGGGCGGTTTGTTGGGTAATCAGATTGGCGGTGGTAGCGGCAAGAAGATCGCTACGGTCGCCGGGGCGGTGGGCGGTGGGTATGCCGGTAACAAGGTTCAGGAAGGCATGCAGAACCGCGATACCTACACCACGACTCAAACGCGCTGCAATACCGTCAATGACATCAGCCAGAAGGTTGTTGGTTATGACGTGCGCTATTCGCTGAACGGCAAGGAAGGCAAGGTGCGGATGGATCGTGAGCCGGGCAATGAGATTGCCGTGGACAAGGAAGGCAAGCTGATTCTGAATTGATGGGTGTAGGTTTCCAGGCTCTGGGGTTTGCCAATGTGCAGGCCAAAAAAAAGCACCCTTAAGGGTGCTTTTTTTGTCTGCGGGTTTCGCTTAGCGTTTCAGCGAAGCCGGCAGGTGAGGCTGGATAGCCGTCAGGACAGCTTTGAAGCATTTGGTGTTACCAGCAACGATGTGACCTTTTTCAAGGAAATCGTGGCTACCGGTGAAGTCGCTGACCAGGCCGCCTGCTTCTTGAATCAGCAGTGCGCCTGCGGCCATGTCCCACTCGGACAGGCCCGACTCCCAGAATGCATCGAAACGACCTGCAGCCACGTAAGCGAGATCCAGGCTGGCAGCGCCCGCGCGGCGGATACCGGCAGTTTGGCCAACCAGGCTGCGGAACATGCCCAGGTAGTTTTCGAGGTTGTCCATTTGGTTGTCGCGGAACGGGAAGCCTGTGCCCAGCAATGCGCCTTCCAGGCTGGTGCGACCGCTGACACGCAGGCGGCGACCGTTCAGTTGAGCGCCACGGCCACGGCTAGCGGTGAACTCTTCCTGGCGAACCGGATCCAGAACCACGGCGTGCTCAAGGCGGCCACGGTATTTGCAGGCGATACTGACGGCGAAGTGTGGAACGCCGCGCAGGAAATTGGTGGTGCCATCCAGTGGGTCGATGATCCACAGATAGTCTTCACCTTCACCGCTGCCTGGGTGCAAGCCGGTTTCTTCACCGAGGATGCCGTGCGTCGGGTAAGCCTTGCGCAGGGCGTCGATGATTTTCTGTTCGGCCGCACGATCGACTTCAGAGACGTAATCCTTGGCGTCTTTTTCGTCAACCTTAATGGTATCCAGGCGCTCGATGGAGCGGAAAATCAATTCACTGGCGCTGCGGGCGGCGCGCAGCGCGATATTCAGCATGGGCTGCATGGACGTTTCACCTAAGGTTGTTAAAGAAAGCCGAATATTCTATCAGAAAACTTTGGTAGATGAAGGTTTGCGTTAGCTTTCGTAGCTTATGGCGTTTTCGTTAGGTAAGATTTGCTCCCTTTTGCTGGCCTGTGAGCGCTTCCTTTGTTGCCTAATATTCGTGTCGTTCTGGTCAATACCAGCCATCCCGGGAACATCGGTGGTGCTGCGCGCGCCATGAAAAACATGGGCTTGTCGCGGCTGGTGCTGGTCGAACCCCGTTTGTTTCCGCATCATGAAGCCGATGCGCGTGCTTCTGGGGCGGGCGATATTCTTGAAAATGCGCAAGTCGTCGCCACCCTTGAAGACGCGTTGGTAGGCTGCAATCTGGTGCTGGGTACCAGTGCCCGCGATCGTCGCATCCCTTGGCCGCTGCTCGATCCCCGTGAGTGCGGGCAAAAAGTGGTGGCCGAGGCCGCTAATGGTGCAGAAATCGCTTTGGTGTTTGGCCGTGAAGACTCCGGGCTGACCAATGATGAGCTGCAGCGTTGCCACTTTCATGTGCACATTCCTTCAGATCCTGAGTTCAGCTCCCTGAACCTGGGTGCGGCTGTGCAGGTGTTGAGCTACGAAATTCGCATGGCCTGGCTGGCCGCTCAGGGTCAGCCAAGCAAGGTGGAAAAAGAAGAAGTGGCCTCGACTAAAAGTGGCGAGCTGGCAACCATGGATGAGCTGGAGCGCTTTTATAAGCATCTGGAGCAGACGCTGGTCGTCATTGAGTTTATGGACCCGGAGAAGCCACGCCACTTGATGGCGCGTTTGCGCAGGCTTTATGGCCGTAGCTCGGTCAGTCGCGCAGAAATGAATATTTTGCGCGGCATACTCACTGAAACCCAAAAAGCAGCCCGCGGTGAGCTGCTCAAGCGCAAGGATTGATCATGTTTGAGCGTCTGCGTGAAGATATTCAAAGTGTGTTCCATCGTGATCCTGCGGCGCGAAATGCTTTTGAGGTGCTGACCTGCTATCCGGGTATGCATGCCATCTGGATTCATCGCTTGTCAGCTGTATTGTGGGGCGCGGGCTGGAAATGGCTGGCGCGTCTGGTGTCGAATTTCGGGCGTTGGTTGACCGGTATCGAGATTCATCCGGGGGCCAAAGTCGGGCGTCGTTTCTTCATCGATCACGGGATGGGCATTGTCATCGGTGAAACCGCTGAGATCGGTGATGACGTGACGTTGTACCAGGGGGTGACGCTGGGCGGCACCAGCTGGAATAAAGGCAAGCGTCACCCCACGCTGGAAAATGGTGTGGTCGTGGGTGCGGGCGCCAAGGTGCTGGGGCCCTTCACGGTGGGGGCCGGCGCCAAGGTCGGTTCCAACGCGGTGGTGACCAAGGCGGTGCCTGCCGGTGCGACCGTTGTAGGGATTCCGGGTCGTATCATTGTCAAAAGTGACGATGCGGCTGAAGCCAAGCGCAAGGCGATGGCTGAAAAAATCGGTTTTGATGCCTATGGTGTGGGCGAAGACATGCCGGACCCGGTGGCGCGAGCGATTGCTCAGTTGCTGGATCATCTTCAAGCGGTTGACGGCAAGCTCGATGGCATGTGCGGCGCGTTGAAGGATTTGGGCAGTCCTTATTGTGCGCAGGATCTGCCTGTGCTGCGTGAAGAAGACTTCGCCTGCGTCAAAGGCAAGGATGAAAATCAGGCGGTCTAGGCATGTAGCCGCTGCCGCAGGCTGCGATCGGGCGCGAAGCGGCCGTGATTATTAGGTCGCAGGAAATTCGTGCGACCTTAATCGAAGCTCACGGCGTTGTGCGGGGCGTTTGCTATGGCTCATGTGCCATTACGCCGCAGACCCTGCTACAATGCGGCCGCTGTTTTGCGGGTAATCCCGACTAAAGTGCTAGGTCTAATAGTTGACTTAAATAGTCGGGAATAGCATACTCGCCTCCATTCCGAATTCCGTGGTACCTGTCCATGAGACTGACTACAAAAGGCCGTTACGCCGTTACTGCAATGCTTGATTTGGCGTTGCACGCACAGCACGGGCCGGTGTCCCTGGCTGATATTTCCGAGCGCCAAGGCATTTCTCTTTCCTACCTTGAGCAATTGTTCGCCAAATTGCGCCGCAGCAGCCTGGTATCCAGTGTGCGCGGGCCTGGCGGCGGCTACCGGCTGTCGCGTGACATGCAAGGTATTCAGGTCGCCCAAGTGATCGATGCGGTCAACGAGTCCGTCGATGCCACGCGTTGCCAGGGGCTTGGCGACTGCCACGCCGGCGACACGTGCCTGACCCACCATCTGTGGTGTGACCTGAGCCTGCAAATCCACGAATTTCTCAGTGGTATCAGCTTGGCTGATCTTGTCACTCGCCGTGAGGTACAAGAAGTAGCCCAGCGTCAGGATCAGCGCCGCTGTAATAGCAAAGCGCCGCACCTGGATAAGATCGAAGCGTCCGCCGTCGAGTGATTGCATAAAAACGACGGTGCGCCAGCCAGCCTGATTTAGGAGATAGTCCATGAAATTGCCCATTTACCTTGATTACTCAGCCACCACCCCGGTTGATCCGCGTGTTGCTCAAAAAATGAGCGACTGCTTGCTGGTTGACGGGAACTTCGGTAACCCGGCTTCGCGCTCTCACGTGTTCGGCTGGAAAGCTGAAGAAGCGGTCGAGAATGGTCGTCGCCAGGTTGCTGACCTGGTTAACGCTGACCCGCGTGAAATTGTCTGGACCTCCGGTGCAACCGAGGCCAACAACCTGGCAATCAAAGGTGCAGCGCATTTCTATGCCACCAAAGGCAAGCACCTGATCACCGACAAGATTGAGCACAAAGCCGTTCTCGACACCATGCGTCAGCTGGAGCGTGAAGGCTTTGAAGTGACCTACATCGAGCCGGGTGAAGACGGTCTGGTCACGCCTGCCATGGTTGAAGCGGCCATGCGCGATGACACCATTCTGGTGTCGATCATGCATGTGAACAACGAAATCGGCACCATCAACGACATCGCTGCCATTGGTGAGCTGACTCGCTCGCGCGGCGTGCTGTTCCATGTTGATGCGGCACAGTCCACCGGCAAGGTTGAAATCGATCTGGCCAAGCTGAAAGTCGACCTGATGTCGTTCTCGGCTCACAAAACCTACGGCCCTAAAGGCATTGGTGCTCTGTACGTAAGCCGCAAGCCGCGCGTACGTATTGAAGCTGCCATGCACGGCGGCGGTCACGAGCGCGGCATGCGTTCGGGCACCTTGGCCACCCACCAGATCGTGGGCATGGGCGAAGCGTTCCAGATTGCCAAAGAAGAAATGGCCGCTGAAAACATCCGCATCAAAGCCTTGAGCGATCGCTTCTTCAAGCAGGTTGAACACCTTGAAGAACTGTACGTCAACGGCAGCATGATCCACCGCGTACCGCACAACCTGAACCTGAGCTTCAACTACGTTGAAGGCGAGTCGCTGATCATGGCACTCAAGGATCTGGCTGTGTCGTCCGGTTCGGCATGCACATCCGCTTCCCTCGAGCCGTCCTACGTGTTGCGCGCTCTGGGTCGCAACGACGAATTGGCGCACAGCTCGATTCGTTTCACCTTCGGTCGGTTCACCACCGAAGAAGAAATCGATTACGCCGCGCAGAAAGTGTGCGAGGCCGTTACCAAGCTGCGCGCTCTGTCGCCGCTGTGGGACATGTACAAAGACGGCATCGACATCTCGAAAATCGAGTGGGCGGCGCACTGATATTTCAAGTCGCCGCAGACAGGCGCTGTACGCGCAGCGAAAGCAGCTTTTACAGCGTCTCAAGAGCGACTCTCTGATGAGTGAGGATTAGTACCATGGCTTACAGCGAAAAGGTCATTGACCACTACGAGAACCCGCGCAACGTCGGCAAGATGGACGCGGAAGACCCGGATGTCGGCACCGGCATGGTGGGCGCACCGGCGTGCGGCGACGTGATGCGTTTGCAGATCAAGGTGAACGAGCAGGGCATCATCGAAGATGCCAAGTTCAAGACCTATGGTTGCGGTTCGGCAATCGCTTCCAGCTCTCTGGCGACCGAGTGGATGAAAGGCAAGACTCTGGATGAAGCAGAGACCATCAAGAACACTCAGCTGGCCGAAGAACTGGCTTTGCCTCCGGTGAAAATTCACTGCTCGGTACTCGCAGAAGACGCCATCAAGGCGGCTGTTCGCGATTACAAGCAGAAGAAAGGTTTGATCTGATCCGCATGGCTTGCGCCTTTAATGGCGCAGGCGTGGTGATGAGACTGGCAAAAGGTAAGGAGTCACGATGGCTATCAGCATGACAGAAGCGGCTGCTCGACACATTCGCCGCTCCCTTGACGGGCGCGGCAAAGGTGAGGGGATTCGTCTGGGTGTTCGCACCACAGGCTGTTCCGGTCTTGCCTATGTGCTGGAGTTTGTCGATGAAGTGGGCGAGGAAGACCAGGTCTTCGAAACCCATGGCGAAAAAGTGATCATTGATCCCAAGAGCCTGACCTACCTCGACGGCACTGAGCTGGATTTCGTCAAGGAAGGCCTGAACGAGGGCTTCAAGTTCAATAACCCTAACGTGCGCGGCGAATGTGGCTGCGGCGAAAGCTTCAACATCTGAGGCTAGTCGTGGGTACTCCTTGTCATTTTGCTTTGTTTGAGCTGCAGCCGAGTTTCGTTCTGGACCTTGATCAGCTCGCTGTGCGCTATCGAGAGTTGGCGCGCGGTGTTCACCCGGATCGTTTTGCTGATGCTTCCGAGCGCGAGCAGCGCCTGGCGCTGGAGCAGTCGGCCAGCCTCAATGAGGCTTATCAGACGCTCAAAAACCCCTCCAAACGTGCGCGTTACCTGCTGGCGTTGAAGGGTGGGGAGTTGCCGCTGGAAGTCACGGTGCATGATCCCGAGTTTCTGATGCAGCAAATGCAGTGGCGCGAAGAACTTGAAGATTTGCAGGACAGCGCCGATATGGCGGGTATTGCAGCATTCAAGCGTCGACTGAAAGTCGCTCAAGACCGTTTGAACGACAGCTTCGCTGCTTGTTGGGATGACGCTGCGCAACGCGAACAGGCTGAACGTCTGATGCGGCGCATGCAGTTCCTCGACAAGCTCACTTACGAAGTGCGCCAGCTAGAAGAGCGCCTCGACGATTAACTCCGTGCTTCCCTGATGGCACGCCTGATTACAGATAAGTCCTGATTACGATGGCCCTACTGCAGATCGCCGAACCCGGCCAAAGTCCTCAACCGCACCAGCGTCGTCTGGCTGTGGGGATCGACTTGGGCACTACCAATTCGTTGGTCGCTGCATTGCGCAGCGGTCTTTCCGAGCCCCTGGCTGACGCAAATGGCAATGTCATTTTGCCGTCTGCCGTGCGCTATCACGCTGATCGCGTCGAAGTCGGTGAGTCGGCACGTCTGGCAGCCGCAAGCGACCCTTTCAATACCATCCTGTCGGTCAAGCGTTTGATGGGTCGTGGTTTGTCCGACGTCAAGCAATTGGGCGAGCAGCTGCCTTACCGCTTTGTCGGCGGTGAGTCGCACATGCCGTTTATCGACACTGTGCAAGGGCCTAAAAGCCCGGTTGAAGTGTCTGCCGAAATTCTGAAAGTGCTGCGTGAGCGCGCCGAAAAGACCTTGGGCGGTGAATTGGTCGGTGCGGTGATTACCGTTCCGGCCTATTTCGACGACGCTCAGCGTCAAGCCACCAAAGATGCTGCCAAACTGGCGGGCCTCAATGTACTGCGCTTACTCAATGAGCCAACCGCTGCGGCGGTGGCTTATGGGCTCGATCAGTCGGCCGAAGGGGTTGTAGCTATTTACGACCTGGGCGGGGGCACGTTCGATATTTCGATCCTGCGCTTGACCGGCGGTGTGTTTGAGGTGCTGGCCACCGGCGGCGACAGTGCGTTGGGCGGCGATGATTTCGACCATGCCATTGCTGGCTGGATGATTGAACAGGCGGGTTTGTCTGCTGATCTTGATCCCGGTACTCAGCGCGCGTTGCTTCAGGCCGCTTGTGCTGCGAAGGAAGCGCTTACTGATGCGTCATCTGTGACTGTTGCTTTTGGCGACTGGAATGCAGAACTGACCCGCGAAGCCTTTGATGCGTTGATTGAGCCGATGGTTGCCCGCAGCCTCAAGGCCTGCCGACGCGCCGTGCGCGATGCCAACATCGAGGTTGAAGACGTTCAGGCCGTGGTCATGGTCGGCGGTTCAACCCGTGTACCGCGTGTGCGTGAAGCGGTTGCAGCCATGTTTGGTCGTGAGCCGTTGACCGATATCGACCCGGATCAAGTGGTAGCCATTGGTGCTGCGATTCAGGCGGACACGCTGGCGGGCAACAAGCGTGAAGGTGGTGAGTTGCTGCTGCTGGACGTGATTCCGTTGTCGCTCGGTCTCGAGACCATGGGCGGCTTGATGGAGAAAGTCATTCCGCGCAACACCACAATTCCGGTGGCCCGTGCGCAGGATTTCACAACGTATAAAGATGGCCAGACGGCCATGATGATTCATGTGCTGCAAGGCGAGCGCGAGCTGATCAGCGATTGCCGCTCACTGGCGCGTTTCGAGCTGCGCGGTATTCCACCGATGGTGGCCGGTGCTGCGAAAATCCGCGTGACCTTCCAGGTTGATGCGGATGGTTTGCTTAGTGTTGCGGCTCGCGAGCTGGGTTCGGGCGTTGAGGCAAGTATCCAGGTCAAGCCTTCTTACGGTTTGACCGATGGCGAAATTGCCAAAATGCTTAAGGATTCGTTCCAGTACGCAGGTGATGACAAGGTGGCCCGTGTATTGCGCGAGCAACAGGTCGATGCACAGCGTCTGATCGAGGCGGTGCAGTCTGCGTTGGAAGTGGACGGCGATCGCTTGCTTGATGCTGAAGAGCGTATGGTCATTGAAGCGCAGATGCAGGAATTGTCCGAATTGATGAAAGGCACCGATGGTTACGCCATCGAGCAGCAGACCAAGCGCTTGTCGCAGGTGACTGATGCCTTTGCTGCCCGTCGTATGGACTTGACGGTCAAAGCCGCCCTGTCTGGGCGCAACCTGAATGAAATCGAGGAATAACTGATGCCGCAGATCATTTTTCTGCCACACGCCGAGCACTGCCCGGACGGTATGGTCGTAGAGGCTGAGACCGGCAAGTCCATTCTCGAAGTGGCCCATGACAATCACATCGAAATCGAAAGTGCCTGTGGTGGTGTGTGCGCGTGCACGACCTGTCACTGCATTATTCGTGAAGGGTTTGATTCGCTTGAAGAGGCGGATGAGCTGGAAGAAGACTACCTGGATCGTGCCTGGGGTCTTGAAGCTCACTCCCGTTTGAGCTGCCAGGCCAAAGTCGGTACTGAAGACCTGACGGTCGAGATTCCGAAATATTCCCTTAACCATGCTGCTGAAGCGCCGCACTGATAAGGAATTGTCATGAGCCTTAAATGGGTTGATGTGCAAGAAATCGCAATACAACTGGCTGAAGCTCACCCGGATGTCGATCCGCTGACCGTGAACTTCGTCAAGTTGCGCAATCTGGTCATGGCGCTGCCTGACTTTGACGACATCCCGGATCGTGGCGGGGAGAAGGTTCTCGAAGCCATTCAGGGGTTGTGGATCGAAGAAGCCGACTAAGCTTGTAAAGACGTAATTATGCAATACCCCAGAACCCGCGTATAATTCGCGGGTTTAATTTTTCGCTTAAATCACTGTTTCTGGAGTTACACCATGGCTGTTCAACGCACTTTCTCCATCATCAAGCCTGACGCTGTTGCAAAAAACGTTATCGGCGAGATCACCACTCGTTTTGAAAAAGCCGGCCTGAAGGTTGTAGCTTCGAAAATGAAGCAACTGTCCAAAGCAGAAGCTGAAGGCTTCTACGCTGAGCACAGCGCTCGTGGTTTCTTCGGCGACCTGGTTGCTTTCATGATCTCCGGTCCTGTTGTTGTTCAGGTTCTGGAAGGCGAAAACGCTATCGCTCTGAACCGCGAACTGATGGGTGCTACCAACCCTAAAGAAGCAGCTGCTGGCACTATCCGTGCTGACTTCGCTGATTCCATCGACGCTAACGCTGTTCACGGTTCCGACTCGGAAGCCGCTGCTGCACGCGAAATCTCGTACTTTTTCGCAGCTACTGAAGTAACCACTCGCTAAGTATTGGCTTGTGAGTGAGGGTGAAGACATGATTGCAACGACTGGCAAAACCAACCTGTTGGGTTTGACTCAACCGGAAATGGAGAAATTCTTCGACTCAATCGGGGAGAAGCGTTTCCGTGCCGGTCAGGTCATGAAGTGGATTCACCACTTTGGTGTCGATGATTTCGACGCCATGACTAACGTCAGCAAGGCCTTGCGCGACAAGCTCAAGGCTATTGCTGAGGTTCGTGGGCCTGAAGTCGTCAGCGAGGACATCTCCAGCGATGGCACCCGTAAATGGGTGGTACGTGTTGAGTCCGGCAGCTGCGTCGAGACGGTTTACATTCCCTCGGGCAAACGCGGCACCTTGTGCGTTTCGTCCCAGGCAGGCTGTGCCCTGGATTGCAGTTTCTGCTCCACCGGCAAGCAAGGCTTCAATAGCAACCTCACCGCCGCCGAAGTGATCGGTCAGGTGTGGATTGCCAACAAATCCTTCGGCAGTGTTCCGGCAACCATCGACCGTGCCATCACCAACGTGGTGATGATGGGTATGGGTGAACCGCTGCTGAACTTCGACAACGTGATCAGTGCCATGCAACTGATGATGGATGACCTGGGTTATGGGATTTCCAAGCGCCGGGTGACCTTGTCTACCTCGGGCGTGGTGCCGATGATCGATGAGCTGGCCAAGCACATTGACGTCTCCCTGGCCTTGTCGCTGCACGCACCTAATGACGAGTTGCGCAGTCAATTGGTGCCCATCAACAAGAAGTACCCGCTGGCCATGCTGCTTGATTCATGCCGTCGTTATATGGCGACCTTGGGCGAGAAACGCGTATTGACTGTCGAGTACACCTTGCTCAAAGACGTGAACGACCATGTTGACCACGCGCGTGAAATGATCGAGTTGCTCAAGGACACGCCGTGCAAGATCAACCTGATCCCGTTCAACCCTTTCCCACATTCGGGTTATGAGCGTCCAAGCAACAACGCCATTCGCCGTTTTCAGGAGCTGTTGCAGCAAGCGGGTTACAACGTGACCGTGCGCACCACGCGCGGTGAAGATATCGACGCGGCCTGTGGGCAGTTGGTGGGTCAGGTCAATGACCGCACCCGTCGCAGCTCGCGCCTGATTGCCGCGCGTGAGCTCAATGCCGATGCTGACTCAGCGCCCAACGCTGCCTCTGCGCCCTGAGAGAGGACATCCATGATCCTGCGCGCTGCGCTGTGTGTCGTATGGGTCAGCTTAGTGGCTGGCTGTGTTTCATCGGGTAGCTCAAACCCGATGAACACCGACAAGGGGCGTGATGCAGCGCGTGAGGCTTATGTCCAGTTAGGACTGGGTTATCTCCAGCAGGGGATGGCCGAGCAGGCCAAAGTCCCTTTGGGCAAAGCCCTCGAACTCGACAAGTCTGATCCGGACACCCACGCCGCCCTGGCATTGGTTTTTCAATCTGAAAAAGACTATGAGCTGGCCGAGAAGGCATTTCGTAGCGCGTTGAACGGGCGACCTGATGACCCGCGCATTCTCAACAATTACGCCAGCTTCCTGTTTGAGCGCCAGCGTTATCAAGAAGCCAGCGCGTACTTTCAAAAAGCACTGACCGACCCTCTCTATCCTGATCGATCGCGCATCTACGAGAATCTGGGGATGACTGCACTCAAGTTGGGTCAGCGGGATGAGGGCCGTCAACAGCTCGAAAAAGCCCTGAGTTTGAACCCCCGGCAACCTCGCGCACTGCTCGAAATGGCTGAGTTGTCTTACGAAGACAGGCATTATGTGCCCGCACGTGACTTTTACGATCGTTTTAGCCTGCTTAGCGGACAAAATGCACGTAGTCTATTGCTCGGTGCGCGGTTGGCAGATGTTTTCGACGAGCGTGCTTCAACAGCCAATTATGGTCAGCAACTAAAAAGACTCTATCCCGGTACGCCGGAATATCAGCAATACCTGTCGGAGCAATGATGAAAGCGGCGCAACCCGAAGTTCTAGCAGCGACTCGTGTCAATCCTGGTGAGACCTTGCGTCAGGCCCGTGAAAACAATGGCTGGACGTTGGCTGAAGTCGCCAAGAAGCTTAATCTCACGGCCAGCTCCTTGAGTAACCTTGAGGCCGGTGCGTTCGACAAGTTGCCGGGGCATACCTTTGCCCGCGGTTATATCCGCGCCTATGCCAAATTGCTCGGTATGGATCAGGCTGCGCTGGTGCATGAGTTTGATCTCTACACCGGGACAGATGCCAACGGCAGTAATGTGCACAGCCTTGGCCGTATTGAAGAGCCGGTGCGTATTTCCCACACCATCTTGCGTATTGTCAGCCTGTTGTTGCTGATCGCTGTCATCGGCGGTGGCTTTATCTGGTGGCAGGACCAAACGTCCATGCGCGCCAAAGACCTGATTGGGCTTGCCCCGGAGCACGTCGAAGTCGAAGGCGCTGACGGCACTACCCAGATCCACCCGCTCGATGAGCCGGAAGATCAAGCCGTGGCTGAGGCCAAGGTAGAGTCAGAGTCGCCGGTTGAAGCCCAAGCTGCTGCAGAGCAGACCCAGAGCTCGGCGTTGGCACTTCCGCTTGCCTCGGCACCCGCCGTATCTGGCGCTGCACCTGCCGAACCCGCCACTTCTGTAGCGTCCGCTCCAGCTGCTCCAGCTGCTCCAGCTGCTCCTGTCGCTCCAGCCCCTGCTGTGGCGCCCGCGGTTGCTGCTGTCGAAAGCGCTCCTGTCGCCGGTGCTGGCAAGGTTTCAGTGCAATACAGCGCTGATTGCTGGACTCAAGTCACCGACGCCACGGGTAAAGTGCTGTTTGGCGGTTTGAAGCGCAAAGGCGAAAATCTTGAAGTGAGTGGCAAGCCACCCCTGAGCTTGCGACTGGGTTTTGCCCGTGCTGCGCAAGTGACCTATAACGGTCAAGCGGTGGATGTCGCTCCTTTCACCAGTGGCGAGACTGCTCGCCTGAAGTTAGGTCAATAAGTCATGCACGGCGAATCACCAATCAAACGTCGCGAATCGCGCAAAATCTGGGTCGGCTCGGTGCCAGTCGGTGGCGATGCCCCTATTGCTGTACAGAGCATGACCAACAGCGACACCAATGATGTCGCGGCAACCGTTGCGCAAATCAATCGTCTGGAAGCCGCAGGTGTCGATATCGTGCGGGTTTCCGTGCCTGATATGGATGCAGCCGAAGCGTTTGGTCGTATCAAGCAATTGGTCAAAGTGCCATTGGTTGCCGACATCCACTTCGATTATCGGATTGCGCTGCGCGTGGCCGAGCTGGGTGTGGACTGCTTGCGAATCAACCCTGGCAACATTGGTCGCGAAGACCGTGTGCGTGCCGTGGTCGATGCTGCCCGTGATCGCGGTATTCCTATTCGAATCGGCGTTAACGCCGGTTCGCTCGAGAAAGACCTGCAAAAGAAGTACGGCGAACCGACACCGGCTGCGCTGGTAGAGTCGGCATTGCGTCACGTTGAGCACCTTGAACGCCTGAATTTCAAGGACTTCAAGGTCAGCGTAAAGGCCTCCGACGTGTTTATGGCCGTAGAAGCCTACCGCCTTCTGGCCAAGGAAATTGTCCAGCCGCTGCACTTGGGGATTACCGAAGCCGGTGGTTTACGTTCGGGCACAGTGAAATCTGCCGTTGGGCTAGGTATGCTGCTCGCCGAGGGAATTGGCGATACTATCCGCATCTCGCTGGCAGCAGACCCGGTAGAGGAAGTCAAAGTAGGTTACGACATCCTCAAATCCCTGCGTTTGCGTTCGCGTGGCATTAACTTTATTGCGTGCCCAAGCTGTTCGCGCCAGAACTTCGACGTGGTTAAAACCATGAACGAGCTGGAAGGGCGCCTGGAAGATCTGCTGGTGCCATTGGATGTCGCTGTGATTGGCTGTGTGGTTAACGGTCCCGGTGAAGCCAAGGAGGCTCATGTGGGCCTGACCGGCGGAACGCCCAACCTGATTTATATCGACGGCAAGCCGTCGCAGAAGTTAACGAATGAAAATCTGGTGGATGAGCTTGAAAAGCTGATTCGCCAGAAGGCGGCCGAAAAGGTCGAAGCTGACGCAGCGGTTATCGCGCGCGGCTAATCAAACGAATTAAGGACTTTTTGTGAGCAAGTCTCTGCAAGCCATTCGTGGCATGAACGACATTCTGCCCGACCAGACGCCTGTATGGCGTTACGTCGAGGGCAAGGTAGCGCGTTTGCTGGATAACTACGGTTACAAGCAAATTCGCATGCCTATCGTCGAGTTCACCGAACTGTTCAAGCGTTCCATCGGCGAAGTGACTGATATCGTCGAAAAAGAGATGTACACCTTCGAGGACCGCAACGGCGATTCGCTGACCTTGCGTCCTGAAGGCACGGCGGCCTGCGTACGTGCTGTGCTTGAACACGGCATTACCGGCGGTGGTCAGGTTCAAAAGTTGTGGTACATCGGCCCGATGTTCCGCCACGAGCGCCCACAGAAAGGCCGCTATCGTCAGTTCCATCAGATTGGGGTTGAAGTGTTCAACCTGGATGGGCCGGACATCGATGCCGAATTGATCGTATTGACCTGGCGCCTGTGGGGCGAGCTGGGCATCCGTGACGCGGTCAAGCTCGAACTCAACAGCCTGGGCACCAGTGAAGCTCGCGCCCGCTATCGTGCGGCGCTGGTGGAATACCTGTCCTCGCGCTTGAGCGAGCTCGACGAAGATAGCCAGCGTCGCTTGAAATCCAACCCGCTGCGTGTGCTGGATACCAAGAACGCCGATACACAGGCTGTACTGGTTGATGCACCCAAGCTGGTGGATTACCTCGACGAAGAGTCCCGTGTGCATTTCGAAGGCCTGAAGGCACGTCTGGATGCCGCCGGCATTCCTTACGTGATCAACCCCAAGCTGGTTCGCGGCCTCGATTACTACAGCAAAACCGTATTCGAATGGGTCACCGACAAGCTGGGCGCTCAAGGCACTGTATGTGCGGGCGGCCGCTATGACGGTCTGGTCGAACAAATGGGCGGCAAGCCGACCACAGGTGTTGGCTTTGCAATGGGCATCGAGCGTTTGATCCTGTTGGTTGAAACCCTTGAACAAATCCCGCAAGAACTGGCGCGTCAGGTTGACGTGTACCTGTGTGCGTTTGGTGAGGCTGCCGAACTGGCTGCCTTGGCCTTGAGCGAGCGGGTTCGTGATCAGTTGCCGAACCTGCGCTTGCAGATCAATGCGGGCGCCGGCAGTTTCAAAAGTCAGTTTAAAAAAGCCGACAAAAGCGGTGCGTTGTACGCACTGATTCTGGGCGACGACGAATTGGCCCAGCAAGTGGTAGGCGTCAAACCTCTGCGTGGCCAGGGCGAACAACAAACGATTGCCTGGGATGCTCTAGCTGAGCACTTGGCCACCTGCGTTGTGCAGGGTTGAAGCTGTAAAACAGCCGATTTAGCGAATAAGGAGTGTTGGGGTGTCGAGTAACGAAGATGAACAGCTGGGCGAGTTGAAAGACTGGTGGCAGCGTAACGGCAAACCCCTGCTTACTGGCGGCTTGCTTGCGCTGGTAGTGGTGTCCGGCTGGCAGCTATGGCACAAATATCAGGCGAATCAGTCGCAAGGTGCGTCGGTTCTCTATCAGCAGTTGCTTGAAACCACACTCACGCCTGACGGTAAGCCCGATGTGGCCCGTGTGGCGGATTTGTCCAACAAGTTGAAAGGCGAATACGCAGGCTCTGCCTACGCGCAATTTGGCGGGTTGTTCGTGGCTAAAGTGGCCGTGGATAATGGCAAACTCGAAGACGCAGCCGCTGAGCTGAAAACCATCGTCGACAAGCCGGCCAACCCAACGCTGGGTGAAGTTGCACGTCAGCGTCTGGCTCAAGTTCTGGCCGCTCAAGGCAAAGTCGATGATGCCTTGAAACTGCTTGAAGGCGATTCGGACAAAGCATTCCTGGCCAGCCGTGAAGAACTGAAAGGCGACCTGCTGGTACAGCAGGGTCGTACTGACGACGCACGTGCCGCCTACGAAAAAGCTAAAGCCGCGCTGTCGGATGAAGCCGCGGTCGGTGGCTTACAAATCAAGCTGGACGACCTGGCCAAAGGGGATGCGTGAAGTGATTCGATGGAAACATGCGGCATTGCTGGCTCTGGTCGTTTTGGCCGCGGGTTGCAGCAGCAACAGCAAAAAAGAACTTCCACCGGCTGAATTGACGGACTTCAAAGAAGAAGTCGTGTTGCAAAAGCAGTGGGATCGCTCGATCGGCGACGGTCAGGGCAAAACCTACAACATGCTGGTGCCAGCGGTTGAAGGTAATAACATCTACGCCGCTGACGTAACGGGCGTAGTGATGTCTCTTGACCGCATGAACGGTGACGTTCAGTGGAAAAAAGACCTCGATCAGCCTGTTTCTGGCGCAGTAGGTCTGGGCTATGGCCTGGTGCTACTGGGTACCTTGCAGGGTGATGTCATTGCTCTGGATGCCAGCAACGGTGAAGAGAAATGGCGCGCGCGCGTTAACAGCGAAGTACTGGCTCCGCCTGCAACCAACGGCGATATCGTTGTGGTTCAGACCCAGGACGATCACCTGATTGGCCTGGATGCCTCGACGGGCGATCAGCGCTGGATCTACGACAGCACACCAGGTGTTTTGACTTTGCGTGGCACCGGTGCTCCGTTGGTGACCAATCATCTGGCGGTGGCTGGTCTGTCGACCGGTAAAGTCGTTGCGCTGGATACTCAGACCGGTGTGCCGGTTTGGGAGCAGCGGGTGGCTGTACCGCAAGGTCGCTCGGAGCTGGAGCGTATCGTTGATATTGACGGCGGTCTGCTGTTGTCCGGCGGCACGCTGTACGTAGCGAGCTACCAGGGCCGCATGGCAGCACTGGAACTGGAAAGCGGTCGCGTGCTCTGGCAGCGTGATGCTTCCAGCTATGCCGGTGTCGCCCAAGGTTTTGGCAACGTCTATGTCAGCCTGGCGTCCGGTACGGTTGAAGGCGTTGATGAACGCTCGACCACTGCCCTGTGGAGCAACGAAGCTCTGGCCCGCCGCCAATTGTCGGCTCCAGAAGTGTTCTCCAGCTATGTGGCAGTCGGCGACATGGAAGGCTATCTGCACTTGCTCAGTCAGGTTGATGGTCGTTTCGTTGGCCGTACTCGCGTAGACAGTGATGGCCTTCGGGCACGTCCGCTGGTGGTCGGTGACATGATTTACGTGTTTGGTAACAGCGGCAAACTGGAAGCCCTGACCATTCGCTAAGGCGTCTATGCTTGAGGCTCTAGGGCCTCAAGCAGCCTTGCTCTGGCAAGGCTCGCGGCACATATGTGCTGTTCCGAACTCTGGCCGCAGCCTTGCTGCGGCTTTTGTATTTTCTGAAATAACGAAGTGGAGAGCCGCATGGTTCCCGTAATCGCCCTGGTGGGCCGACCTAACGTCGGCAAGTCCACCTTGTTCAACCGCCTGACCAGGACTCGCGACGCTATCGTCGGTGACTTGTCCGGTCTGACCCGTGATCGCCAATACGGTGAGGCCAAGTGGCAAGGGCGTTCCTACATTCTGGTCGACACCGGTGGTATTTCCGGTGACGAGCACGGTATGGACGAAAAAATGGCCGAGCAGTCCCTGCTGGCCATCGAAGAAGCGGATGTTGTTCTGTTCCTGGTAGATGCCAAGGCGGGTTTCACCGCTGCTGACCAGATGATCGGCGAGCACCTGCGTAAACGTAACAAGCGTTCCTACGTGGTTGCCAACAAGGTCGATAACATCGATCCGGACATGGCTCGCGCCGAGTTCGCACCCTTGGGTATGGGTGATGCGATTCCAATCGCCGGTGCTCATGGTCGTGGTATCACGCAAATGCTGGAAATTGCCTTGGGCAACTTCCCGCGTGACGAAGAAGAGCCGGTCGACGGCGAAGAAGAAATCGTGCTCGAAGGTGAGGAAGCCAAGCGCATTCCTGGCCCAAGTGAAAAAGACGGTATCAAGATCGCTATCATTGGTCGCCCTAACGTCGGTAAATCGACCCTGGTTAACCGCATGCTCGGTGAGGACCGGGTGATCGTGTACGACCAGCCGGGTACCACGCGTGACAGTATCTACATCCCGTTTGAGCGTAATGACGAGAAGTACACGCTGATCGACACCGCGGGTGTGCGCAAGCGCGGCAAGATTCACGAAGAAGTTGAAAAGTTCTCCGTGGTCAAAACCTTGCAGGCGATCAAAGACGCTAACGTGGTGATCTTTGTGATGGATGCCCGCGAAGGCGTGGTAGACCATGACCTCAACCTGTTGGGCTTTGCGCTGGAGGCCGGTCGTGCTCTGGTCATCGCGATCAACAAGTGGGACGGCATGACCCCGAGCGAACGTGATTTCGTGAAGGTAGAACTGACGCGTCGCCTGTTCTTCGTCGACTTTGCCGACATTCACTTCATCTCGGCGTTGCACGGCACTGGCGTAGGTAACTTGTACCAGTCGGTACAGAACTCCTTCAAGTCAGCGGTAACGCGTTGGCCGACCAACCGTTTGACCCAGATTCTCGAAGATGCGGTCAGTGAGCATGCGCCACCGATGGTGAACAGCCGCCGGATCAAGCTGCGTTATGCCCACTTGGGTGGTGCTAACCCGCCGATTATCGTGATTCACGGTAACCAAGTTGAGAAGGTTCCGAAGTCTTACGTTCGTTATCTCGAAAACACCTACCGTCGTGTCTTGAAGCTGGTCGGTACGCCGATCCGCATCGAGTTCAAAGGTGGCGAGAACCCGTACGAAGGCAACAAGAACTCGCTCACAGACCGTCAGGTCAACAAGAAACGCCGCATGATGTCGCACCACAAGAAAGCCGAGAAAAATCGCAAAGACAAGCGCTGATAGCGTCAGGTTCTAGCGTAATGAGAAAGGGTCCTGTTGGACCCTTTTTCGTGTCCGGCGTTTGGGCTATTCTCGTTCAATCCTGTGCCGCAGTCAGTGCCGGGAACTCAACAGGGAACGGCCATGATTATCAGCAAGTTGCCGAATGTCGGCACCACCATTTTCACGCGTATGTCGCAGCTCGCGGCTGAGACTGGCGCGCTTAACTTGTCTCAGGGTTTCCCGGATTTTGATGGCCCGCAAGCCTTGCGCGATGCTGTTGGCCATCATGTTGCCAGTGGTCACAACCAATATTCCCCGATGACCGGCTTGCCTGCGCTGCGTCAGCAAGTAGCGGCCAAAATTGCCCGCAGTTACGCTGTGCAGGTTAATCCTGACAGCGAAGTCACGATTACGCCCGGCGCGACCCAAGCCATCTTTTGCGCGATTCAGGCCGTCATTCATGCCGGTGACGAAGTGATCGTTTTTGATCCCTGTTACGACAGCTACGAGCCCTCTGTGGAGCTGGCCGGTGGCCGGTGCGTGCATGTGCAATTAGGGCTGGATGATTTTTCAATCGACTGGCAAAAGCTTGAAGAGGCGCTGAGCCCGCGCACGCGCATGATCATCCTCAACAGCCCGCACAACCCCAGCGGTGCGCTCATTACTCGGGCCGAGCTGGATCAGTTGGCCAAGCTGATCGAAAATCGTGACATCTACCTCATCAGCGACGAGGTGTATGAGTATCTGGTGTACGACGGCGTGCCCCATGTCAGTGTTTTGTCGCATGCGCAGCTGTACGATCGGGCATTCGTGGTCAGTTCGTTTGGCAAGACCTACCACGTTACCGGTTGGAAAACGGGTTATGTCGTGGCGCCGCCCGCCCTGACAGCCGAGTTGCGCAAGGTTCATCAGTACGTCAGTTTTTGCGGGGTGACGCCTTTGCAGTATGCCTTGGCAGATTTCATGCAGGCTCATCCGGAACATGTGGAGGAGTTGCCGGGGTTTTATCAGGCCAAGCGTGATCTGTTTTGTGATTTGCTTAGCCCGTCGCGTTTTACCTTCAAACCGGTGGCAGGGACCTATTTTCAACTGGTCGATTATTCTCGAATTCGTCCCGACCTTGATGATGTCGCCATGGCCGAATGGCTCACCCGTGAGCACGGTGTGGCGACGATTCCGGTGTCGGTGTTCTACCAGACCCCGCCCGAAGGGCAGCGGCTGGTTCGTTTATGTTTTGCAAAACGCGAGGAGACGCTGCGTGAAGCAGCAGAAAAACTATGCGTGATTTAAGTGGATTATCCGATCTAACCGTTGCGTTGGTACAGACCACGCTGGTCTGGCATGACCGTCAGGCCAATTTAGAGCATTTTGAAGAATTGCTTGAGCAAGCCAAAGGCGCAGATCTGGTGGTGTTACCGGAAATGTTCACCACAGGCTTCAGCATGGAGTCAGAAGCTCTGGCAGAGCCTGAACAAGGGCCTACTCACGCGTGGCTGATTGCGCAGGCCAAAAAGCTTGATGCTGTCGTGACCGGAAGCATCATCGTCCAGGCCGCTGATGGCAGCCACCGTAATCGTCTGCTGTGGGCGCGCCTTGATGGTGAAGTGCTGCACTACGATAAGCGTCATTTGTTCCGCATGGCGGGTGAGCACGAACACTTCACCCCGGGCGAGCGTCAGGTTCAGTTTGAAGTCAAAGGCTGGCGTGTTCGTCCATTGATTTGCTACGACTTGCGATTCCCGGTGTGGAGCAGTGATCCCCACGACACTGACTTGTTGCTGTACACCGCGAACTGGCCCGGTGCGCGTCGCTTGCACTGGAACCGCTTGCTGCCTGCTCGTGCGATTGAAAACCTGTGCTACGTCGCGGCGGTCAATCGGGTGGGTACCGACGGTAAAGGTCTGGTTTATACCGGCGACAGTCATATCTTCGACTTTCAGGGCGAGTCATTGCTCAGTGCGGGAGAGGGTGATGGTGTGTTTGAGGTTCGCCTGAATGCGGCTGAACTGGCGGCTTACCGTGAGCGCTTTCCGGCGTATAGGGATGCCGATACGTTCGAGTTTCGCTAACGGTTTTTCCCTCACCCTAACCCTCTCCCAGAGGGAGAGGGGACTAAAAGCCAAAGCAATCCCCAATTTGTCCCCTCTCCCTCTGGGAGAGGGCTAGGGTGAGGGTTTTTTGCCGGCCAATACGCAAAAGGCCCCAAGGTTCGCACCTTGAGGCCTTTGTCGTTCAAGCCAAGCGCTTACGCGGCTTTGGCCTCGCTTTCGCTCAGTGAGCGGTTCAGGGCGCTGAACAGCGCTTTAAAGCTGGCAGTGGTGATGTTTTCATCAATGCCCACGCCATGCACTGCACGCTCACCATTCACTCGCAGCTCGATGTAGGCCGCTGCTTTCGCGTTTGTGCCAGCGCCAATCGCATGTTCGTTGTAGTCCATTATTTCGGCTTTGACGGGCAGGCCGGCAACCAGCGCCTCCAGTGCGCCGTTACCCTTGCCGCTCCAGCGCAGGTTGGTTTCACCATCGCCTTTGGCTGACACCTCGACCTCGACCGCGCTGTGGCCGTTTTCTTCCTGAAGACGATGGCTGACCAGCGCGTATGGCGTATTGGCCTGCAAATACTCACTGCGCAGCAAGTTGTGAATCTGTTGTGCGGTCATTTCCAGGCCCAAACGATCAGTCTCGCGCTGAACCACCTGGCTGAATTCGATCTGCATGCGGCGCGGCAAGCTGATGCCGTATTCCTGCTCCAGCAGGTAAGCAATTCCGCCTTTGCCGGACTGGCTGTTAACCCGGATCACGGCTTCATAGCTGCGGCCAATATCTGCCGGGTCGATTGGCAAGTAAGGCACTTCCCACAGGCCATCCGGTTTTTGCTGGGCGAAGCCTTTGCGGATTGCATCCTGGTGCGAGCCGGAGAAGGCGGTGTGGACCAAATCACCCACGTATGGGTGGCGTGGATGGACGGGAATCTGGTTGCACTCTTCAACGACTTTACGCACGCCGTCGATGTCGGAGAAATCCAGTTCGGGGTTCAGCCCCTGGGTGTACATGTTCAAGGCCACGGTCACCAGATCGACGTTACCGGTACGTTCGCCGTTACCAAACAGGCAGCCTTCAACGCGATCAGCACCTGCCATCAGGCCCAGTTCAGTAGCGGCCACACCTGTACCGCGGTCGTTGTGGGTGTGCAGGCTAATCAGCACGCTGTCACGGCGATTGATATGGCGCCCGAACCATTCGATCTGGTCGGCATAAATGTTCGGAGTGGCGCACTCAACGGTCGCAGGCAGGTTGAGGATCATTTTGTGCTGGGGTGTCGGGTTCCACACCTCGATCACCGCATCGCACACTTCCTTGGCGAACTCGAGCTCGGTGGCGCTGAAGGTTTCCGGCGAATACTCGAACGTCCAGTGGGTTTCAGGCTGTTGAGCCGCATATTTGACGAACAGCTTGGCCGCGTTAACGGCAATTTCCTTGACGCCGTCTTTGTCCTGATTGAACACGATGCGGCGGAATGCCGGGCAGGTTGCGTTGTACAGGTGGACGATGGCTTTCTTCGCGCCGCGCAGCGACTCAAAGGTACGAGCGATCAAGTCTTCACGGCCTTGGGTGAGCACCTGAATGGTGGTGTCGTCCGGGATATGCCCGTCTTCGATCAGGGTGCGCACGAAGTCGAAGTCGGTTTGCGATGCCGCCGGGAAGGATGCCTCAATCTCTTTCACGCCCACGCTCACCAGCGTCTTCCAGAAACGTAGCTTCTTTACCGCATCCATCGGCTCGATCAGCGACTGGTTGCCGTCGCGCAGGTCAGAGCTACACCAGATCGGCGCATGGGTGATGGTTTTCGACGGCCAAGTGCGATCAGGCAAGTTAATCACCGGAAAGGCACGGTATTTGGAAGACGGGTCTTTGAGCATGGTCATCAGGCAATCCTTTTGGTACAAACCGCAATCAATGAGCGGCTTGCTGAAGAAATACAAAGCACAAGGGGCGAGGCACCGCGACTAGCTTTGCAGTCGTGCACTGACGAGGCAAAGGCTGCGATGTTGGCGTAGCAGAATGAGGGTGTGAGAGCTATTCATGGCCCCAACCCTAACCACTGGGTGGGAAGTTGGCAAGCAGCTAAAAAATATTGAGAGAAATGCCTGAATGTTGGCGTATTACGATTTTTGGTTGCGCTAATTTGGCTGGATGGTTGTTTTTATTGCAGGGGTTCGTGGGATGTTCAGCAGCACGTGCTGCTACTGTTCATCCCTTTAAGGACGCTCTCAGGGCTGGAAGGCACCGATAAAAATGGCCGGATCGACCCGGGCATCATTAAGGCTGACGTTCCAGTGCATGTGCGGGCCCGTGGCACGGCCGGTTGAGCCCACTTTGCCTACCACATCACCGCGCGCCAACTGTTGGCCGACTTTTGTATCAACTTTCGACATGTGGCAAAACATGCTGATAAAGCCTTGGCCGTGGTCAACAAATACGGTATTGCCGTTAAAAAAGTAGTTGCCGATCAAAATGACTTTTCCCGCCGCCGGGGTCTTGATAGGCGTCCCCGCTGGCACGGCAAAATCGAGACCTGCGTGCGGATTACGCTCTTCGCCATTGAAGAATCGACGAACGCCAAACTTGCTCGACAGCGGTCCGTTGACGGGTTTGTCGAGTAGCAGGTTGCTTGGTGTATTAGGGCTGAAGGTGCGGTATGCCTTGATCTGGATTGCCAGCTCGTTGTCGATGCGCTTGATGTCATCCGGGTTGGGGTTGACCTGACGCTGGTTCTTGAGAATGATGCGCTGTTCCGGGTACTTCTTGTTGCCCACCGTAAAGTTAAGGTCGCGCCCGCCTGCGCTGATCTGCTGGATGCCCGGTTTGACGGTGAGCGGAATGCCGACAATGGCCCGCCAGGTGTCTTGCTCTTTGATCACCATGACCGGTTTGCCCTGGAAGGTAGCTTTGGGCGCTTGTGCCCCGGCCCCCAGCTCAATCACGGCCACGCCGCCGGGCACGGGTTTGTTCAATAAGCGCGTGATGTAACTGTCTGCCGCGCTGGCGTTGAGGGTCAGGCACAGCAAGAACAGGGCAGAAGATAAGCGCAGCATTGATTAATCCAGTAATGAAAGGGTGACCGGCGTGAGGTGGTTGTCCTCAACCCGAACCTGCAACTCGCCTTCGCCCAGTTTGGCCTTCAGGCGTTGACCGTTTTGAGTTTGCGCGGCGCTGCGAATGGCGTTGCCGCGTTCATCCAGCAAAATGCTGTAACCCCGACCCAGCGTGGCCAAGGGGCTGACTATGTGCAGGGTTTGCATATGGGTTTGCAACTGTAAGCGGCGCGACTTCAACCCTTCACGCATGGCGCGTGGCAAGCGCTCGGCCAGAGTGTCCAGCCGTTGACGCAGCAGGGCCAGTTGACGACCCGGATGCTGACCGGCCAAACGTGTTTCGAGGCGGATAAGTCGTTCGCGGCGGGTATTGAGGCTGCGTTCGAACGCCCGGCGCATGCGCATGTCCAGATCATCCAGACGCTGTGCTTGCTGACGCAGGCGCTCTGCGGGATTGCGCAGGCGTCGCGCCAAACCGTCGAGACGCAAGCGGTCGCGCATCAGGCGGTCACGAATACGCATCACCAGCCGCCGGTGCAGACTGTCGATGCGTCGTTGCAGGTCGCTTGTGTCGGGCGCCAGCAGTTCGGCCGCAGCTGATGGAGTGGGTGCGCGTACATCGGCGACGAAGTCAGCGATGGACACATCGGTTTCGTGACCGACGGCGCTAACAATCGGCGTGACGCAGGCATCAATGGCGCGGGCCACGGCCTCTTCGTTAAAGCACCACAAGTCTTCCAGCGAGCCACCACCACGGGCCAGAATCAGCGCGTCAAAGCCACGTGCATCGGCCAGCTTCAAGGCCCGGACAATTTGTGCGGTGGCCTCGCGGCCTTGTACGGCGGTAGGGATCAGGGTCAGTTCGACTTGCGGCGCGCGGCGACGGAAAACGCTAATGATGTCGCGGATCACCGCCCCCGTGGGCGAGCTGACAATGCCGATGCGTTGCGGATGGGCGGGCAGGGCGACTTTTCGGTCGGCGCTGAACAGACCCTCGGCGCTGAGTTTTTCTTTCAGTGCATCAAAGGCCAGGCGTAGCGCGCCATCTCCGGCGGGTTCCACCGTGTCGAGGATCAGTTGGTAATCACCGCGGCCTTCAAACAATGACACCTTGCCGCGCACTTTAACGGCCAAGCCGTCTTTCAACGCCTGACGCACCCGCGCGGCGTTGTTGCGAAACAACGCGCAGCGCACTTGGGCGCCGCTGTCCTTGAGGGTGAAGTAAATGTGACCAGACGCCGGGCGGGCGAGGTTGGAGATCTCGCCTTCCACCCATATATTGCTGAATACGTCTTCGAGCAGAACTCGCGCACGGCCGTTGAGCTGGCTGACGGTCAGGACTTCTCGGTCGAGGTTGAGTCGTGCAAAGGGATCTTTAATCATGCGCGCCATGATAAGGGCGGTTTGTGATGACTGCACCTGTTTGAATGCTTGACCTCATCGGGTGAGGCTTTAAGCTGCGCGCAAACCTGTACCCCTCATATGTGCCGTACCCATGAATTCGCAAAGCATTATTGTCCCTAAAATCTCCACCTTGCCGGTTCATGAACCCCGTGCCCGCGCCATCGTGCGCTGGCTGGTACGCAAAAATATCATCGAACAAGAGCTGACCACCTGTGGCCGAACCGGCAATGGCATGGCGTACGCCATTGCCCCCGGCGCTGCCAGCGTTGTGCTGCACCCTGAAGCATTGCCTTTTGGTGAACCGGTCAATGGCCTGGAGATCATCACCAAGCGCTGCATCTACACCCCGGCCAAGGGCTTTCTTGAAGAAGCCGGCTGCGCTGAATGTCGAAAAGAAGTCGGTGAGGCACTTTTTGAAAGCCTCGAAGACTGGATGCCGGGACGTACCGATAACTTCACGTGCCCGCTGTGCGCCCATGAAGATGACATCAACGGATTTCTGTTTTTGCAGCCGTGTGCGTTTTCCAATCTGGGGTTTATTTTTAATAACTGGGCCGAAGCGGGCTTTAAACAGAACTTCCTTGACGAGTTCGCCGACTGGCTTGATCAGCCGGTAGCGTGGGTGAAGGTCGAGCTTTAGGGGAATACCCGTAGGCGCTGCCGAAGGCTGCGAAGGGTTGCGTAGCCACCCGTTTTCTTGAATCCGCTGCGCCCCTTCGTAGCCCGTGGCTTCGATTGCAGAGTTTTCTGCCTTTAGGGTCAACAAATCATTGACCCTTAGCGCAAATCTCTCTAAAGGTTTCCGTTGAGAGAGTCAGGTGTTTTAAGTACAATGGCGCGCTTCCATTTTCCCGCTCGGGAGCCCCAGCGATGCTGCGTATCAGCCAAGAAGCACTCACATTCGATGACATCCTTCTCGTCCCCGGTTATTCCGAGGTTCTCCCGAACGAAGTCAGCCTTAAGACTCGTTTGACCCGTGGCATTGAACTGAATATTCCGCTGGTTTCCGCCGCAATGGACACCGTGACTGAAGCCCGTCTGGCAATCGCCATGGCTCAGGAAGGCGGTATCGGCATTATTCACAAGAATATGACCATCGAGCAGCAAGCTCACGAAGTGCGCAAAGTGAAGCGTTACGAAGCCGGTGTGGTTAAAGAACCTATCACTATCGAAGCTGACGCCACTGTTCGTGAACTGTTCGAGCTGACCCGTCAGCACAACATCTCCGGCGTTCCGGTGCTGCACAATGGCGACCTGGTCGGCATCGTGACGTCCCGTGACGTGCGCTTTGAAAACCGTCTGGAAGCCACCGTTCGTGAAGTGATGACGCCTAAAGAGCGTCTGGTTACGGTCAAGGAAGGCGCCGACAAGGACGAAGCTCGCGAACTGCTGCACAAGCACCGCATCGAGCGCGTGCTGATCGTTGATGAAAACTTCGCCCTCAAAGGCATGATGACCGTCAACGACATCGAAAAAGCCAAGGCTTACCCGCTGGCCAGCAAGGACGATCAAGGTCGTCTGCGCGTAGGCGCTGCGGTCGGCACCGGTAAAGACACCGCTGATCGCGTGGCTGCACTGGTTGCTGCCGGCGTTGACGTGGTAGTGGTCGACACTGCTCACGGTCACTCCAAAGGCGTGATCGACCGCGTGCGTTGGGTCAAGCAGAACTTCCCTGAAGTTCAGGTTATTGGCGGCAACATCGCCACTGGCGCGGCGGCCCTCGCGCTGGCCGAAGCTGGCGCTGACGCGGTTAAAGTCGGTATCGGCCCTGGCTCGATCTGCACCACCCGTATCGTGGCCGGTGTAGGCGTTCCGCAAATCAGCGCGATTGCCAATGTTGCGGCTGCCCTTGAAGGCACCGGCGTACCGTTGATCGCCGACGGCGGCATCCGTTTCTCGGGTGACCTGTCCAAGGCTATCGTTGCCGGTGCGTCGTGCGTGATGATGGGCTCGATGTTTGCCGGTACTGA
The DNA here is from genome assembly GCF_009600315.1 of Pseudomonas helleri. Lineage (GTDB taxonomy): Bacteria > Pseudomonadota > Gammaproteobacteria > Pseudomonadales > Pseudomonadaceae > Aquipseudomonas > Aquipseudomonas helleri_A. The sequence continues at coordinate 254,973 of NZ_WIWC01000002.1, forward strand.
AGAAGCGCCGGGCGAGATCGAACTGTTCCAGGGCCGTTCGTACAAGGCTTACCGTGGCATGGGTTCGCTGGGGGCGATGTCGCAATCCCAGGGTTCTTCCGACCGTTACTTCCAGGACTCCTCTGCGGGTGCCGAGAAGCTGGTGCCGGAAGGCATCGAAGGTCGCGTGCCGTACAAAGGTTCGCTGACAGCGATCATTCACCAACTGATGGGCGGTCTGCGTTCCTCGATGGGTTACACAGGCAGCGCCGACATCGAGCAAATGCGTACCAAGCCAGAGTTTGTGCGTATCACTGGCGCGGGCATGGCTGAATCCCACGTTCACGACGTGCAGATCACCAAAGAAGCACCTAACTATCGCGTAGGCTGATAGTGATCGCATCCGGGCTAAACCGGGTGCGATACGAATTAAATCACCGGGGCTGTTTGATTCAGCCCCGTGTCGTTTCTGAAATTTATCGAGATTTTGTCATGGCCCTCGACATTCACGCCCACCGCATCCTGATTCTGGACTTCGGTTCCCAGTACACCCAGCTGATCGCACGTCGCGTTCGCGAAATCGGCGTTTACTGCGAACTGCACCCATTCGACATGGATGACGCTGCGATCCGCGAATTCGCCCCTAAAGGCATCATCCTGGCTGGCGGCCCGGAATCCGTGCACGAAGCCAACAGCCCGCGCGCACCACAAGCTGTGTTTGACCTGGGCGTACCGGTTTTCGGTATCTGCTACGGCATGCAAACCATGGCCGAGCAACTGGGCGGCAAGGTTGAAGGCTCCGAACTGCGCGAATTCGGCTATGCCCGCGTTGACGTAGTCGGCAAAAGCCGTCTGCTGGATGGCATAGAAGATCACATCGACGCTGACGGCCTGTTCGGTCTGGACGTGTGGATGAGCCACGGTGACAAAGTCACCAAAATGCCATCGGACTTCCACATTCTGGCCAGCACCCCGAGCTGCCCGATTGCCGGCATGTACAACGACGAGCGCGGTTACTACGGCGTTCAGTTCCACCCGGAAGTGACTCACACCAAGCAAGGCGGTCGTATCCTGTCGCGCTTTATCCTCGACATCTGCGGCTGTGAAGCCCTGTGGACGCCGTCGAAGATTGCAGAAGACGCGATTGCCAACGTCCGCGCCCAAGTGGGTACTGATAACGTATTGCTGGGCTTGTCTGGCGGCGTCGACTCCTCGGTTGTGGCCGCGTTGCTGCACAAGGCGATTGGCGACCAGCTGACCTGCGTGTTCGTGGACAACGGTCTGCTGCGCTTGCACGAAGGTGAGCAAGTGATGGCCATGTTCGCCGAGAACATGGGCGTCAAAGTGATCCGCGCCAACGCGGCGGATCAATTCCTGAACAATCTGGCTGGCGAAAGCGATCCGGAGAAGAAGCGCAAGATCATCGGCCGTACCTTTATCGATGTGTTCGATGCCGAGTCCTGCAAGCTGGACAACATCAAGTACCTGGCGCAGGGCACCATCTACCCGGACGTGATCGAGTCGGCTGGCGCCAAAAGCGGCAAGGCTCACGTCATCAAGTCGCACCACAACGTGGGCGGCCTGCCGGATGAAATGAACCTCAAGCTGGTTGAGCCGCTGCGTGAGCTGTTCAAGGACGAAGTGCGTCGTCTGGGCCTGGAGCTGGGCCTGCCGTACGACATGGTCTACCGTCACCCATTCCCGGGCCCGGGTTTGGGTGTACGTATTCTGGGTGAAGTGAAAAAGGAATACGCCGACCTGCTGCGTCGCGCTGACCACATCTTCATCGAAGAGCTGCGCAAAGCTGACTGGTATCACAAAGTCAGCCAGGCATTCGTGGTGTTCCAGCCGGTGAAATCGGTGGGTGTTGTAGGTGACGGTCGTCGTTACGCCTGGGTGGTTGCCCTGCGTGCTGTAGAAACCATCGACTTCATGACCGCGCGTTGGGCACACCTGCCTTACGAGCTGCTTGAAACCGTGAGCGGTCGCATCATCAACGAAATCGAAGGTATTTCGCGCGTTACTTACGACGTGTCGAGCAAGCCACCGGCAACGATTGAGTGGGAATGATTGGACGTCCGGCACTGACCGGCACCATCTAGCAAGAAATGCCCTGGAGCCCGCGTAATTGCGGGCTTTTGGCTTTTTGGGTCTGGCAAATTCTGGCAGCTTTGTGCATCGCCAAGCACCGTGTTTATGTGGCATTGTACGGGGCATTGACTGAGCTAAATGCCATGCTTAGTGCTCGATACCATGTCGCCTTAGTAGGGAAGGGCATGGTATCAAATTCCTCATCACCCCCGGTTTCATTGGGTTTTAACGTGGTGCATGAGTGTTTTTCTGAGCATGGTATTTTTTCCATGGAATCCATAACTGCTATGTTGACCGATACCAAGCTGCGTAACCTCAAACCGAAAGAAAAACTCTACAAGGTGAACGACCGCGACGGGCTGTACGTGGCCGTCACTGCTGCCGGCTCCATCTCATTTCGCTACAATTACTCAATCAACGGCCGTCAGGAAACCATCACGTTCGGTCGTTATGGCGTGGGTGGCATCACACTTGCGGAAGCCAGAGAGCGCCTGGGCGAGGCAAAAAAGATGGTTTCGGCGGGTAAGTCGCCTGCCAAAGAGAAAGCCCGTGCCAAGGCACGCACCAAAGGAGCAGAGACGTTTGATGCGTGGGCTGAGAAGTGGCTGCGTGGGTATCAGATGGCTGACTCGACCCGTGACATGCGCCGATCTGTTTACGAGCGCGAGCTAAAGCCCCAATTCGGTAATCAGAAACTGGTGGAAATCAATCATGAGGATCTGCGAACGCTGACTGATGCAATCGTGGAGCGTGGAGCTCCAGCTACGGCCGTGCACTCCCGCGAGATTGTGATGCAGGTGTTCCGATGGGCTATTGAGCGTGGCCAGAAGGTCGAGAACCCGGCTGATCTGGTCCGTTCTGCAAGCATCGCTAAATTCGAGCCACGTGACCGCGCTTTAGGGCCTGACGAAATCGCGTTGATGTATCAGTACCTGGACCGCATCGGCACCGCCTCCTCCGTGAGGGTGGCCGCTAAGTTATTGTTGCTGACCATGGTTCGTAAAAGTGAGTTGACCAACGCGACATGGAACGAAATCAATTTCAGCGAAGCCTTGTGGACCATTCCGAAAGAGCGGATGAAGCGCCGCAACCCCCATTTGGTGTTCTTATCTCAGCAGGCTTTGGATTTCTTCATTGCGTTGAAAACCTTTGCCGGTGGTTCAGATTACGTCTTTCCCTCCCGTTACGATTCTGATTTGCCAATGAGCACCGCGACGATCAATCAGGTGCTGACGCTGACCTACCGGCTTGCGCAGAAAGAAGGGCAGCCGCTGAGCAAGTTCGGACCGCACGATTTGAGGCGCACAGCAAGCACACTGCTGCATGAGGCGGGTTACAACTCAGACTGGATTGAGAAGTGCCTTGCACACGAGCAGAAGGGCGTACGCGCCGTTTACAACAAGGCTGAATACCGCGATCAGCGTCGGGCGATGTTGCAGGATTGGGCAGATATGATTGACGAATGGACGCTAAAAAAACCACGGGCGAAGGTTTGATTTAAGAGTCTGGCTCTGCCGCGTGAACTGTTATTGATTGTGTGTTTTGGTTGACAGTAAAACGAACCACTAACGGGATCGTTGTGGCTGATTCAAGCAAAATATTTCTGGAATTGAGGCAATGGCTTTTGATACCGCTTGGCGTTCGACACCCAGTCTGCGGGCAATCTCTGATTGATTGAAACCAAGCCGTAGGAGCATGAGTATTTGTTTTTTTCTGTCGGATAACCTTGAGTCCACCATAAGCCGCGCTAGGTCCCGCAACTCTGCTTCCTCTCCTAGCGTTAACGTTTGGCCAAGCATGTAGTTGTGTATGTAGCTGTCAACCAGCTCGTCACCTGATTTCGCTTGCGGAGTACCTCGCGAGGCGCATTGTCGGCTGACTCTGGCTAATTCGAGGTCGAATTGTGCTATAGATCGTTTCGCCTTTCTGTACGCGGGATTCCACGTTTTATCCGGCAATTTGGGGCGATGGGCCTCGCAGTACAGATTGCTCAGGCGTAACTCTTCATCTATTCCTCGCATTTTGCTCATGCGTAAATCTTCATCCATCCCGCGTTTGCCCTCTGCATTTGCCGATTCGGCGAATGAAGTCAGCTCCGCAAGGGCGCCGCAAAATCTACAAAAACCTCTTGAGCGTTGACCATTCACACCGCCGCCACGAACTTTTCTATTCGCCGGTTGCTTGCGTTTGCATGCCCATACCAGCTCTATCAACGTTTCGAGTGTAGCGGTATATCGTCGGTCTCCTTTGGACTGATTGTCTTCTGTTAAGACAAAAGCTCTCAGCAATTGGCGTTGTACGCGGAGCATGGCCTCAATACCTACCAATCGCATGATTTTGCTGAAGGCTACGCCTGAGCCGGCTCCCGGTATGTGCCCCCGATGAAGCGGGGGGAGCGTTGCCGTATACGTAGCTACGGCTGGGTCGATAAGTTCTTCTACCAGTCGGGCGATAGGGTATCGCTTCGATGCTGCAGAGTACGGCTCCCAGCAATCCCGAAACCGTCGAATAGCATCTGCGACGTTTGGGTCACATCCCTTGCAGATGGCGATTGCTGATCTATTTTTCATGTCAACCATTTTAGCCAATCATCTCGTCGAAGCAAGTGGCACGTCCGGGCACGATCAGGCACACATTCAATGTGACTGATTGAGGCAAGGGTATGCAGGTATCAACCAACAGAACGCTTATCGATAAAAAGACGCTACTAGCGATGATCCCGCTGTGTGAGCGGACGATCTACAACTTTGAAATCAAAGGTAAGTTCCCACGCCGCATTGCGATCAGCAGTCGCAAAGTCGTCTGGGATTTGGCTGAAGTCGAAGAATGGATTGACGCATGTAAAGATTCCGGCCCAGCGCCCAGGCCCGGAGTTGGAGCCTGAGCGGTGCAGATCGGGCCCGACGCAGGGCCCATGTCGCAGCAGCATGCTAGAACTGCTTGCGGTCGACACCAATGTTCACAGCTTGCGCTGTTCAGTTCTCAGGACGAGGCGCAGATGTACCACGACAGCAATAGGAGCGGATTTTTCTCGCTGTTGGTTGACGTACGTGGCGAAAAACGCCAGTCCTCCCACCGGTTAGCGGACATGCCCGCAATTCTCAATTTGGTGGATAAAACCCGCGACACATGGATGTCACAGGCAGAGTTCATCCGGCCCAACCGGCGTGTCGTGAACCTTGCCCGGTTGGGGCTGTTGTTCACCGATCTTGATACCTACCGCGTACCGGCTCTCGCCGGTCGCACGCCTGACCAACTGGCGATGTCGGTGCTGTATTTCTGCACTGAAGAAGGATTGCCAGCACCGTCCGTACTGATTTACAGCGGCCGGGGTATCCAAGCGAAATGGCTACTCGACGGTACTATCCCGCGTCAGGGATTGCCCCGCTGGAATGCGTGCCAACGCTACCTAGTGGATCGCCTCGCACACGTCGGTGCCGATCCGATGGCCAAAGACGCAAGCCGAGTTCTGCGAACCATCCAGACAGTCAACAGCAAGAGTGGCGAAGTCTGTCGCGTTGTTCACGTCACGAACGACACTGATGACCAGCCGGTCCGCTATAACTTCGAGTATCTGGCCGAGGCCCTGCTACCAACTGCCCGCTGGGCAATAGAGCAGCAGCGGCAGGAACAGGCCGAGCGGGTCAAACCCAAGCCTAAGCCCTTCCTTTTGGTGCCTGGCGGTAAAGCTCACAATCTCCGCGGATTTTCCGGCCGCCAGCTTGCGTGGGACCGGCTCGAAGACCTGCGCAAGCTCGCCGAGCTGCGCGGCGGTGTCAACGAAGGCTGCCGGATGCAACACCTGTTTTGGCGCTTGAACTTCCTGCTACTTTCCGGCGCGACCAACAGCAAGCAGATGTATCACGAAGCCTCAGCGCTGGCTCGCGAGCTAGATCCACAATGGAATAGCCGATCTAAAGAGCTGATGACGTTGTTCAGCAAAGCCAAAGCCTACGAGTCGGGGGAAAGGGTCAGTTTCGGAGGTAAGGACTATCCACCGCTATACACCCCCAAGAACGACACCCTCATTAACCTGTTTGGGATCACTACAGATGAGCAATGGCAACTCAAGACTATTATCAGCTCGGAGATGGCCCGAGAGCGTGATAGGAAGCGCCACGAGATCCGTAGGCGCGCTGCCGGCGCCACAGACCGTCAGAGCTATGAAAACGCCTCATTGAGCCGCCGGAAGCCTTGGGAGTTCCTTGGAATGAGCCGTGCGAGCTGGTATCGCGCTGGTAAGCCAGCCGTTCCACCGGTTGAGACAGGTGCATGCGCATTACATTTTAAAGCAACGGGTACCGAGGGGGAAATACAGTGAGACAAGTCCGTCCGTATTACTAATGGCGAAGCCCCAGTGCGGTTGAGGGGAATCCGTCAGCTCTGATCCAGAGGGAATTTAGGCGTCGTAGTGGGGGACTGAAAGGTGTTCAAAGTACGTGCGTATTACTAACGTAGAGGGGCTCCAGGTTTCGCTAGACGCATGTGTAGCTTCGTGCTCCCGCTCAGCACGCCCAGTTCGATAACCCCTTCGTGGTGAAGCTTCGTCAATGCTCCTGTACTGCATTAGCGAGCTTTACGGCCTGTATTTTGCACCCCATGGTTTCGTACGAGTAACCGTTAGCGGCAGGTGTCGCGATCACTGTTCGACCTTCGGCGACAAGGGCAGCCCAGGTGTCTGCTGTTTTACCCTGAACTCCACAGTCTTCAGGATGGAGGTGAAATGAGGCAAAGATCATTACGTCCTGGAGGCCTTCTTCTGCGTGCCCCAGGATAGATACCCAAGAATTCAACAGGATGGCCACAGTAAAAGCTGCCCCGCTCCAAACGGTCACCAGCAGCCTGGAATGTCTTCGTTGCTCCAAACCGGGCTTGTACTGGTCCCAACTTTTGAACTTCAAGTGCTTTTTCTTGGTTTCCAGCATGAAAGCGGGGTGTGTCACGGTCATTGAAAAAGCAACAATCCCTACGCTTAAGCTGATCAGGACGGTCGCGACGTAACCCCATAGCGCTATAAGGATTAAGGCGGATAACGCCTTTTGGGCAAGAGGAAACTGTGCGGCATCGATGCGGGTCCAGTTGACTATCAATGAATCTGCATACGCACTTGCTATGATGCTCAGTGCAACTGTTCCCAAGGCTGCTAGGCCTGTCATCCACCACACGTGAGCCTTAAATCTTTTTATCAACTGAAACTGCTTTATAGAAAGTACAGACGAGCTCATGCAAATCAATAAAAACAGACCTTGCGCTACAAGGGTACCCTTTGCCCCTCCGAGAGCGTTCCAAAACAAGAGGAAGAACAGCCCGGCAATTGATAACTGGATCATTGCCGCACATTACTCTTGGGTTCTCCACCATCTGAAGTTGTAGTTAAGCTTCCATGGCAAATGCTTGAGGTGAGTCCGGATGAACAATGGGCGATCACTGAAACGGTCCAGGACCGCGAGCATGCAGGCGAAAAGCAGGTAAGTGGCAATGTACGAAAGCATTGATCTTGAGCGTCCTTTCACAAAATTCGGTCTACTTATCTCACGAATCGTGCCGAAATTACGATCCGTAAGAGGTTGCTCTACCGCCCTCGACGACAGAAAAAACGCAGACGCTTGCTTAATCTACAGTAAGCAAACAAAACCCCGCACTTGGGCGGGGTTGTCTGTGGGCAGAGTAGTGATTAGCGATTGGCAGGGTGTTCGTGCTGCTGTGATTGCTGCGCGGCCTGGATGGCTATCAAAACTTGCTGGTTCAAGTTCGCGTTAGTCTTGCTGCCCAGCAAAGGTAGGCGATTTAGAGCCTTTGTCCCGACAAACATGCGATATGAAGCGGACATTGCGAGCGGGCTAACGCGAAGCTGCAACGCCGTGTACTGCCGATCCAGCTTATCTAGCTGCGGCCCGTAACCTTTGCGTCGCAGCCACCGGCCTAGTGCCCACATGCCAATGGCGAACGTAAAGGCGAATACTACGAATCCAGCGAACATCAGAAAGCCCATCATGACTATTTCTCCGTTTTTTCGTCGTTTGAGGCCGTACCCGGCACACTCAGCGAGGATAAGCGACCATTAGTAGAGCTTGCGTCTGAGGCAGGACGGATCACGTTGGAATCCCCCAGCTCGGAATCAGCGGCTAACTCTCCGCCGCTGTTTGGAGCGGCCGAATTGGCCTCGCTATTTGAAGGTGGGGTTGATCCAGCACCAAGGGATAGGCCGTGCGCGTTCTCCATGCCCGGTACAGCCAATGAAGCCATCACCCCGAGCACCTTCGCACCTTCATTAGCCGCTTGAAAAAAGGGATTTTCCGACACTTCACTACCCCTTTTTGGAGTCTCTTGTTGTTTGTCTTTGTCGTCGTTGTCTTGCACTACCTTTCCAGCCTGCTTGGCGGCCTGCTGCACGCCGCTGTTAGGTGGCTGGGCAGGGCTGGGCGTCGCTTTAGCTGTACTGCCACCTACGCTCGACCCTGCTGATGTAGAGACTTTGATGGCTGCACCGCCACCAGTGCTGGCACCCACTCCAGAGGACGCGGCGTTGCCCATTGAAGCCGCTGCACCGATGCCGGAGTTTGCCGCACCGGCAAAGCTGGAGTTAATAGAGCCAGCCAATCCTCCGCTACCAGCCGCCCCTGCGGCACTTGCACCACCACCACCGGCAGCGCCAAGCGCACCAGCGGCGGCGGGCGCAGCGGCACCGGCCGTGGCGATGGTGGCAACTGCGGCAGCAGCACCGGCAGCGCCAGCCGCTGCCATTCCACCGATGGCCGAACCTCCACCCATTGACGTGCCGCTGATCATCCCGCCAATCAGTTCGGGAATAGTCTTGGTCAGGTAAGCGCATACCAAAGCCAAACCTGCCAATGTCATCAGAGATGCTTCGTCATTGGTATAAGCCGTTAACCAGGACTTAGCCGACGTGACAATAATTCCTACGATCAAGGTTAAGACGAACAACTTGGCACCTACTGCAACAACGAAGCGGAGTGGTGCAATTGCAAAATCGCGTGTCCATTGCGAACCACCGAAACCGAAGAACAGTACGGAGGCATTAATGATGACGTACGACTCTACAAGCGTCACAAACATGAATGCCGCAATAAAGGCGAAGCACAGTAAAACCAAGCAACCAACAAGCGCGATAAGAATTGCTTTACCCGGAGAGAAAAGTGAAATGCCTTCTACGATGGTGCGTGAGAAGTTGACAGCCACCGCGAACATATCACCTGGCTGAAGCGCACGGCCCAAACCGCTAGCCGTGCCCGCGGCTTCTCGGAAACTGTCCACTACCGCAGTCGCCCATGGCACGGAATGCTCAATGACCGCATAGAAAAAGCCAATGACCATAAAGAAGCGGATCAGCTCGCCGAAAACTTCCCCTAAGTCGGCTTGTTTCATCACTAAAGGCATGAACGTCCAAACCAATTGGATGAGAGCGAGAGATGCCAGTAGTTTGAGTGCATAACCCTGTAGCCGTGCTGACCATTCACTTGCTGCTTGATAGAGCAGCCTCAAAAGCCCGTTCATTTCATTGCTTTGAGTTACGTCTCCTGCTGCCATCGCGCTACTGGCCGAAAGCAAGAGTATTGCACTAGCGAGTGCTATAAATATTGAGCGTTGCATAGTTAGAAATCCTCAGGCGGGCCCCAGTTGTTTTTCCGTGCTTCAAAGTTTTTATCCGTGTGTGATTGCATCGAACGCTCAACAGCCCCGCAATCGGTGTGGATAGAAACAATGAATCCGGACAGAACAGCACCACTAAGAGCAGAGACGATGCATAGCCCAGCGATCAGATTTTTGGATATGAACATGGTTAGAAATCCTCGGAGGGCCCCCAGTTGTTTTTACGAGCCTCAAACTTTTGCTCGGCGGCTTCGCTAGCAGCCTTTCGGTCGCCCTGTTGAGCCATATAGTTGCCTTGCATGTTTATTTGCGTGGCCAGTAGATCGCGCAGTTTTTGCAACTGCTGCACGTTTCGAGAGGCTATCTCGTTGCCAGCCTGAATAGCTTGCATCCGGCCCACGGCCGACTGTGAGCGAGCAACCATGTGATCGAGCTGGGTATCCTCAGACTCGAAAGTGCTGGTGTTTAGGTTGGCCGCTTTTAGGGCCGCTTTTACGCTGTCGTGGTTTTGCTCTGACCACTTCTGATAGCGCTCACGCGCCGGTACTTCCGCCGAGTTTGCAGCTTGATTTAGATAGGACTGAAAACCAGGAAACACGGTGTTGAACTGCGAGTCCATATTCTGGATCTGGCGGCCTAGGGACTGCGAGCGGTTGTAGATGTTTGCAACGTTTTTAAGATCGGCCGCGATGCTGCCGAACATTGAGCTGGGCAAGCCGGTGCCCTGAGTGACCATGTTCTGATACTGCTGAATCTGCGTCTGTAATGTCTCGGCGGTGTTCAAGGCGGTATTAACGGCCTCGACGTACTCGAACATCTGCTGATAGAGCGTCGAGCAGTTCGAGCAATAGATGGCGTAAGCCGGTGGTGGGGCGATGTATATTGCCAATCCGAAAAAGGCGACTACGGCAATTTTGGCACCATAGGCCGCCTGCCGACGGAGTTTTCGAGCGGGTGAAACGGTCGTTCTGTGCAGGGGAGTTGTCGCTAGCGGCGTTTTACCGACGATGGACGTTATGATTTTTTGGTGCATTTTCCGGCCTCTATCAGTCACTTTGATCAGTGCCTGATCGTGCCTGGACATGCCGGTTGCATCGATGGAATGATTGGCTAATTAGGTTGACATGGGGAAGATCGAATCGTGGCGATTATTTGTTCAATCTGGCTTTCTTGGAATGTACCAAGTATTCGGCTGCTACTTGCAGTGCGTGCTTCCGGCCGCTTGAAAGATGTACAGCCGAAAAGGCTTAACCCTTGGAAATCTACATAAGATCATCATGGTTGTTGCCGCTGCTTGGATCATGTCGGAACACAGGTCGGGGCTTCGACATAGGGGCTGGTACCGTTGAGGGGCCGGACTGCATTTGTTCTTGCACCGTCGCTACCGGAATTGTTATTTCGTCAGGAATTGTGGGCTGCTGGGCTCCACGTTTGGTCGGCTTGCGGATGTACTTTCCGACGTACCGGGCGAACTGGCTGTAGCTCAGACCAGTGTTATCTCCACCGTGATTCTCATAAACGACCGTCACCGGCCAACCGGCTTGAATAAGACCACGAAACTCATCTAGGCGCGCTAAAAACGCCACCCGTCCCGCGCCAGTTAGCCCATCTTTTGGTGTCTTCATCATCGCAGCCTCTGCTTAAGCATAGTTACGCAAGTATGCGCAAAAAACTCTTTACTTGCCATGCATGATCCAGCGCAGAAATGCGTAGGAATGCGTAGTAATGCGTAGAAATGCGTAGGAATGCTATATATGATTTGTTCGCAGAGATACGCATGCATTAGCGTCGAATCGGACGGCAAGATGTGTGTTGTACGGGTACGGGCAAGCCCGCACCCTACCAACACCTCCCCTTATCCGCCTTCGGCTCAACGGATCTTGCTCTGCGAGGCGCATAGCCGCTGCCGCGTCTAAGGGCAAGAACACAGCAACAATAGGAGCGCCTATGACAGGTGGCACCAAAGAAAGAACAAGGGCTCGCCGACGCGGCATGCCAATCGAGGTTTCGGTTAAATGTGAGGAAAGGCGGTGATCACTGATAAGGCCGAAGAAGTTGGGATGTCCCGTACGGGCTGCCTGCGTGCCTTGTGTCTGAATACCCCTATTGGCTCAGAGGTTGACCTGAAGGCGGTCGCTGATCTGGCTAAATTTAACGGCTACCTGGGTCGAGTCTCGGGCTTGTTTACACTCTGGCTAGCGGAGACAAGCGGCCAAGGTGCAGGCCAGTCGAGGTCGAGCGTGTGATGATCTGGTTTCGCAAGTTACAGGCACGGATCTGGAACAATATGAGCGGTATCTTTTTTGCTCAAAAATAATATTGATCGCCACATTTGTTGATTTCGGGCTTTGGGTTGCGCAATCCAATTTGGTGGTAGGGCTGATGAAGGCGAGCGCACATATCAGCCACCGTCTGGTATTCAGCAACCCGCATGAATTGCTGGAATGCGACGCTTTTTAACTTTGGGCATTGCGATCAGAGATAGCAGGGTTCCATTAGCAAGGGATAACCAGGCCTGCTTTCTCACACACCACCGGCCACGGAGAATCATTTCTAGAGCAATTTTTGCTTTATCATCCACCCACTTTGCATGGATGGCGGGTTGAATTCCCGCTTTGCCACCTTGGCAGTAGTGACCGGAATTGTCCCATATGAACGCCGTAGAAATTGAACAAGCAATCACCGATCTGGCGGGCCAGCCGTTTGATCAGATCGAGTTTCCTTATGCTTTCCTGCAAGCCTTTGGTAACAAGGAAACCACCCTCAAACGCCTGCGTTCGGGTGCAACCAACAAGTCAGATCTGGGCGGTGTACTGCAAACAAGCAATATCCACTTGGCGGTGTGTGAGTCCGGCAAGGTCACCGAGACACTGGCGGCCCTCAAGGCCAGCCCAGCTACATTGCGGGCTAAGGCCAAGTACGTGCTTGCCACTGATGGCGAAACGCTGGAGGCTGAGGAGCTGGAAAGTGGCGAGACGGTTGTCTGCGACTACCCGCAGTTCCCTGACCACTTCGGTTTTTTCCTGCCGCTGGCAGGCATTTCTACTATCAAAAAGATTCGCGAGAACTCTTTTGACATCCGCGCTACCAGCCGCCTGAACCGGCTCTACGTAGAGCTGCTCAAAGACAACCCGACGTGGGGCGCCGCCGAACGCCGTCATGAGATGAACCATTTCATGGCGCGGCTGATCTTCTGCTTCTTTGCTGAAGACACCGATATTTTCAACGGCACTGGCCTCTTTAGCGACACCCTCTCGCAAATGAGTGACCGGGATGCCAGCAATCTGCATGAAGTGGTGGCCGAGATATTTCGGGCCATGAACACGCCGATCGCTCAGCGTGTTACGGCAAACCTACCGCGTTGGGCAGATGCTTTCCCCTACGTCAACGGTGGGCTATTCTCGGGCGGGCCAGACGTACCTCGCTTTTCCCGCATTGCACGTAGCTACCTGCTGCATATCGGCGCGCTGGATTGGAAGCAAATTAATCCCGATATCTTCGGCTCCATGATCCAGGCCGTGGCTGATGACGAGGAGCGTGGCGCCCTGGGCATGCACTACACCAGTGTGCCCAATATCCTAAAAGTACTGAACCCTGGCGGTTGCAGGAGCTGAGTGCAACACGGTTATTGAATTGACGCAGGAGCATCATATTGCATAGCCAAGGCTTTCTG